>JAGAMY010000004.1 GCA_017624495.1 Lachnospiraceae bacterium
CACTGGAACAATACTGACTATATTCCTCATAACACTCACTAAAGAAATAAGAAAACCATTGTCTGAAATACATTGGACCTACGCGGTACTGATTCTTAATTCCATTATAATCATCCCCCATTGCAATATCTGCAATAAGAATTACCATTGGAATATTAATTTTTTTCAGCATTTTTTCTTCTTTATGAAATACTTTTTCCAAATAGTCCACAATATCGTAAAAATGTTCCCTTTGCTCCTCAGAATAATTATTTTTGATATATGCTGCATAACGCATAACTTCATCCGCAGACAACGAACAATATTCATAACCATAATATTTATTATCCAATAACATCATAGCCTGAATCAAAGTTGCCATATCATCCGAATTTTTCTTTTGGAGTTTTGTGAATTTACAGATTTCAGAGAAAAACTTGTCACTTAGAATAGATTTAATAAAAGACGCACTGGAAAAATCCATGCAAGAAAGACTTTTTTGATATTTGTTTAACAAATACCCATTATTCAGCCGATAGAACAATTCATTAATTTCATCCTCAGTCACATCTTCAAAACCATAAATCAACAATTTAAAATGCAAAATTTCCTGTTGAATATTTAAAGGTAAATCAATAAAATATTTACCCGCTAATTCCACTTCTACATCATCAAATAAAATAGCTGGTGTTTCGCTGTCTAAAGCATACTCTCCTGCTACAAAATCCAATATGGAAGTAATTCGTTGTTTTCCATCCAAAACAGAATACTTTGTTTCCTTTTCAGATGAAACTTTTAAACAATAGATTGGTGGAATTGGAAATGATGCAAGCATACTATGTATCAGCAAACTTTTCTGCATGGAAACCCATACATAGCCTCTTTGTACCACATGCTCTAAATCTAAAGTCTTTTTCTCATTTCGCATTTTCACTAAATTACTTATACTAAAATTCAATGTTGTTTTTATCATAAAATACATCTCCTTTGTGCGCTTTTTACATACTTATCATTCCTGTTTCTCTAGAATAATAATATGCATGGTCTGCTAAAATTTCTTCTTCCTGAACCTGTGATGCATTTACCTCTTTTACCATTTTTGTCAAATGCTCCATATTATATTCTTCCAATGCCGGAAGAAGAATGACCTCATGCAGTGATGATGGTAAAATATAAAGGTCTTGTCCCACTTTATTTGCAAATTCTTTCAATACATTCTCATATAAAATGCATGATGCGCCAAACAATTTTTGCTTATTTGTTAAAATATACATAGGACACACTGCTAATTCCTTTGTATCCACATCTGAAAATATAGGCATCTCATTACAAAAAGATTTTAAAACGCTTTCCATACTTTCAATTTCATAAGGTAAAAGCAATGGTGTATTCTTTTTAGCAATTTCATAAAGCTGTTTCACATTTGCATTCCACATGCTCAAATGATGATTATATATTAAGATTGTTGCATTTCCACCAGGACTATTTAACATTAAACAACAAAACACTATAGCTAAATCCAAATATTGAATATGCGGAACATATTTTAAAAGTTCCTTGTTTTGTTCATAGTGAACCAATTTATATACAATATTGCTTTTCACTTTCTGGTAATCTGTAAAAAATGATAAATCCATATTTTTAGAAGATTTGTTTTTCTTGTAAACTTCGATTATTTCCTGTTCAATTGTTTGTATACTTTTTCCATTCAATAAATCTTCATAATAATAATCCAGATATATGGTAGGTGCGATATTACAATCATTTTCATGAATTGTAAGACCATGTAGTATATGGTTATTATTTTTATTTACCGGATGAATTTCTACCAAACAGTTATCCCCCATCATTTCTTGTATATCCTTTTGGATAGTGTTGCAAAAATTATTAAATAACATACTTTTTTCCTCCATCAATTATTTACTCTTAGTTTCTAAAAACTCAATTGTTTCAATTGCAATTTCGTTTCCATAGACTTTCTGTTCATTCTTCTCATAGTTATTATTTTTAAGTTTTCCAACAATGAGAAGTTTTGTTCCCGTCTTACAATGTGTTTCAACAATCTCTGCTTTTTTGCCAAAAGCGAAACATCTGAAAAAATCCGTTGGATAATTTCCCTGACTATCTCTTTTCATCGTCATATCTGGAACTGCAAAATTAAAAATTGCATGTGCCAATGGTTCACTTCCGTCACTATACTTTACTTTTGGGTCTTCTGTTAATCTTCCTGTAATCATAATTTTGTTCATCATTCATTCCTGCATAAAATTTTCTTTTTTAATATGCTTTTCCTTTCATAAATTTGTTTTCAAACAATCCTTCTCAAAAAAATGTAATTTTATTTTCTAAATATTACATGCGTTCTCCTTCCTTCTTATTTGCCTTTTAAAGCATAAAAAAACAAGCATCTGCTGAAATTATTCTTTCATAAGACATAACTTCAAAACAAACACTTGCAGTTTGTAATTTATGGTCAATTCAGACCATAGCTGATTTTATAATCAGCAAATCTTCATATTCACTTTCTTTTTTACTACTATTTGTCGAGAATAGTTGTTTGATAATACATTATATGCAATTCTTCAAAAATTATAAAATCTTTCTCAATTTTCTTTTCCATGCTATAATATTTATAGTTTATAGGGAGGTCTTTACTATGGTAGACACACTATCTTACAAGCAATTATTTGACGAAATAGAAACTTTAAATACTTCTGCCTACAGTTTTCTGTATAATGGTGATTTTGAAGGTTTTCAAGGCATTATAGACGATTTTATAGCCTCTGGAATTACTGAATCAGAGAATTTTGCTATTGCAAGAGCCTCTTACCGCTTTGCTCAAACATCCTTTTCAATAAATGGATTTCATTTAGGACTTGATGGTGAAAAATTGATAAGTGATTATATCTTCCATCATTTTTCTATGGGAAGAACTACTACTGATATTATAAGTGATAATTTTTATCCAACCTATGCTTATATGTGCCAACATATCGAATCTTCAAAATGGGGAACTCTTGACCTTTCTCCTGAAGAAATTGAACAGGAAAAAGAAGAAAGAAAAGCGAACCGGCTTTTTGATAAGAGAACTGCTGCATTTGATGAATATATAAAGTTATATCAAAATTTGTATCAGATTAATGATACCAATACTAGCATCTTCTCCACGCATCCCCTTATAGCAGATGTTTCTAAATATCAGCAGTCTTATGTTGATAATGTAATAAAACTTGCAGATGCCAGAAGCAAAATCCATTTAATTTTTAAATTTACTTGTAAAGAATTAGATGTGCCATCATTTACAAATAAAACTCCAAAAGAGAAAATAGAGATTTTAACACAGCATTTACCAAATATTTATCTTGATAAAAATAATTCCATCAAGAATAATGCCATTGAAAATTATTTAACCTTTGACAACAACGACCAGAAGCTTCTTGTTAGCAATTATATTCAAGGAAAAGGTATCGACCGAAAGAATTGGAAGAAATATTGCAAAGCTATTTTTCCGAACAATATTTTCTTTTATTTGCAACTTGCTTTTTATCTATCCATTCCATCTTCTGCTGAGATTGAGAAATTCATGAATCATCATGGATATTCTATAAAAAGTGATATGACATTTTTTCATAATGTTGGGAATTATAATATTTTCTACAAAGACCTTTGCCGATGGATTGATGCCGGGCTTGATTATAACCTAATTAATGAATTTTTAGGGTATCCTTTGGAAATTAAGGAGAAGCGGAAATCCTAGACTATCTAAGAAAAATACCCCTATGAGTTTACACTTGGCTCATTGGGGGTATTTTTAATGACAAAGATATTATTTTAATTTCTCTTTTTTATATCATTTTTTGAAATTTCTATAACTATTTTTATCTGTTCTTCCGACATCCCCATCTTTCTTAACGCATTAGCAATACTTAAAGTATTTTCTTTTACTGCTTCATCCCTCATTTTAAAGGATTTAAGTTCTAGTGTATTGCTTACCATAATATCTCCCTTCCTATAAACATACTATATAATCATTCTTTCAAAAAAATCAATAAATTTTATATGTTAATAATAAAGGATGCTGTCTTAAAGAGGGAACTTAAGACAAGCCCATTTCTAAAAGAAGCATCCAATTTACTTACTACAATTATAATATATATTTAAAAAAATAAATCCCTACCTTGTATTATTACCAAACATCTTTTCTCTCATTCAATAGTAAAACTATTACTATTACTATTAATACTAATCTGCCGAAGATTCAATAATCTCTTTTATTTGCTCTTCCGACATACCATACATTCTTAATTTTTTAATAAAATTAAGTGTTGTTTTATTAATGGTTTCACTTATCGCTTCATTCACTGCTTCGCTTACAGCTTCATCTCTCATTTTAAAGGATTTAAGTTCCAATGTATTGCTTACCATACCATCTACCTCCTTTTTTATTTCACCATAATTCTTAAATACGCGTTGTTCTGCTTCTTTCATTGCTTCTAAAATAACATTGTACTCTTCAATATCAATGACACTATCATTATATGCAGTTTCCAACAAATCTAACATTTCTTGATAAAATTTTACAATTTCATCTTTTGTTGGTGGTTTCTTATTTTTCAGCTTTTGTGGATATTTTAACGCTAAATATGGTAAGAATATAAGCAATTTCTTTTTATCAATGCTTTCCAATGAATAATCATGCACTCTAATCGTTGGTACTTCATACAAATAACTTCCATTTGGGAAATTCACTTTCATTCTTAATTTCTTTGGATTGTTGTCATTGGTTGTAATATATACAACACAAGACCTTGGGAAATCAAATTCATTTATATTCTTTTTTCTTTTTGCATCTGACATTCCTATTTGAAAATCATATTCAAACATTCGAAATGCCATTTCTTTATCATTTGAAAATTGACATTCAAAATGATAAATCATGCTATCTACCATAAGCGCAGTATCACTTATTACCTTGCTACCATCTTTATTATAAAACTCGTTATTCAAAAGAGTTATTTTTGTTGTTTTATCATAGTTTTCATTAAATACTTCATTTATTAATGGTAAAAACATTTCAGGCATTTCTAAAAGTAAAGTCTTAAATATTCTGTCCCATATATTATCTTTTGTTTCTTCCGTTCCCATTTGCTTCTCCGCTCCCCCATTTCTAATTATAATATAGCACAAACCTATGTTTTTAGCAACTTGGAACGCCTTTGATATTTTAAATACTAAAAAGGATTTTGAGACATTCCCAAAACCCTTTTATATAATCCACTTATATACTATACAAGTAATTTACTTTACACTTGGATGGGTTTTAGGTCTCCACCACGACCACTCGGTATGGTTTAGAGTCTCATACCCGACATAAGCTAGTACGCCATTCTCTCAAAAAGTACACCATTTCATACGCCATTTGAAGCCAAAAGTACACCATTTTTACACCATTTTGCCCCAAATCTATAAGAAATTATAAGAAAATGTAAGAAAACCGTCCTTCATTCAAAATCCCTGAAACCCTTGATTTTCCTAGCTATTTGTTTAATATAACAGCCGTATCCAAGAAATCGTAAGGAGTCATTTGGTAGACGTAATAATTGAGCCAATTAGAATACATAATATTCCCATGGGCTCTCCACTGAAGTCTTGGTCTTTGCTCTGGGTCATTTTGTGGATAATAATTCTTTGGAAGAGCAATGTCCATGCCCTTTGCCACATCACGCTTGTATTCTTTATCTAATGTAAGTCTGTCATACTCTGGATGCCCCATAACGAAAATCTTTCTGCCTTCATCCGCTATGGCTAAAAATACTCCCACTTCCTCTGATTTTGCTAATATGGTTAACTCTTTTACTGCCTCGATATCCTCTGTAAGGTTTTCTGTATGTCTTGAATGTGGTGCCATAAAAAAATCATCAAAACCACGCACTAACGGTACTTTACGATTCATAACACTATGTTCAAAAATACCAAAAACTTTGTGTTCTAAAATATGTTTCTTGATACCATAGTGATAATAGAGCCCTGCCTGTGCTCCCCAGCACAAATGCATGGTGGAAGTCACATTCGTCTTACTCCAGTCCATAATTTCACATAGTTCCTTCCAGTAGTCTACCTCTTCAAACTCCATCATTTCTACTGGTGCTCCTGTAATAATCAAACCATCAAAACGCTGATTTTTTACATCTGCAAAGGTTTGATAGAACTTATTCAGATGGCTCATGGATGTATTTTTCGACTCATGACTGCTCACTGTCAAAAATGTAATATCCACCTGTAATGGTGTGTTGGATAATGAGCGTAAAATCTGAAGCTCTGTATCTTCTTTTAACGGCATTAAATTTAAAATTGCAATACGAATCGGACGTATATCCTGATGCATGGCACGATTTTCGTCCATGACAAATATATTTTCCTTTTCTAAAATTTCTTTCGCCGGCAAATCATTCTGTGTACGAATTGGCATATCTGCGCCCTCTTTCTTCTGGTATTTTTTATCATTAGCACGTTCCCTCTTTTACTGCCGTGCTGCATTACTGCATTTTATTTGTATTATGCTTCCTTTATCATCCTTTGCAGTTCTTCTTCTGAAATAATTGAAATTCCTAAATCCTGCGCTTTTGTCAGTTTACTTCCAGCATTTTCACCTGCTAAAAGATAGTTCGTCTTTTTCGAAACTGAGCCGGATACTTTACCGCCAAACTGTTCAATTATGGCTGCCGCCTCTTTTCTATCCATGCTTGGCAATGTACCCGTAATTACAAATGTTAGTCCTGCAAACCGCTGGTCTTCGCTTACCTTTTCTAAACATTCCATATTTACTCCTGCCTGCTTTAAACGTTCTATCTGACAAATATTGGCATCATCCGCAAAAAATTTACGGATACATTCTGCGGATATTTCACCGATATCCTCCACTTCCTGCAATTCTTCCATAGTTGATTTCATCAAAACATCCATATGCTGCATTTTTCGCATAATGGCTTTCGCAGCAGCTTTTCCAACATTCGGAATACCCAGTCCTGTTAAAAGCTTATACGCATCATTTTCCTTGGATTTTTCAATGGCATCTAATAATTTATCCGTATTCTTTTCTTTTCCGATGATACCTTCTTCAATCAGTATCTCCCGATGATTTTTTAAGTCATAAATATCCGCAACACTATTAATATACCCTTTTCTTACCAATTCTTCAATATATACTGTTCCAAAACCTTTAATATCCATGGCATCTCTGCCAACAAAATTGATAATATGACGTTCTAACTGCGCAGGGCAATTTGCATTTGTACATTTAATATCCGCCGTATCTCTATCTCGAACGGTAGGTTCGCCACACGCCGGACATGTATCGGGAATCTGGAATCTGACCCAATCCAAAGGACGTTTGCCCTTATTTACTTCTTTGACCTTAGGAATGATTTCTCCTGACTTATAAACAACTATCGTATCTCCGATACCAATATCTAATTCATCAATAAAATCCTGATTATGAAGGGTTGCCCGAGAAACAGAAGTTCCACACAATCGAACTGGTTCAAATACAGCGGTAGGTGTAATCCTGCCTGTTCTGCCCACAGAAAGTTCAATTTCCTTTAATGTGGATTCTTTTTCCTCTGGCGGATATTTATATGCCACAGCCCATCTTGGCACTTTTGAAGTAGCTCCTAACTGTTCCCTGTCGCTGTAACGATTAATTTTTACAACTGCACCATCAATATCATAGGGCAGCTTGCCTCTGTTCTCTCCAATGGCTTCAATCACATTCCATACTTCTTCTGCTGTTTTACAGATTTTATAATCATTAATTACAGTAATCCCCTGACTTTTCAGATATTCATATCCTTCTGTATGGGTTTCAAAAGACATCCCTTTTACCTGCTGAATATTAAAAACAAACATCGACAATTTTCGTTCTTTGGTAATGGAGGCATCTAGCTGACGAAGTGTTCCTGCTGCACAGTTTCTTGGATTTGCGAAAACTTTTTTGCCTAAGAGCTCCTGTCTTTCATTCACCGCATCAAAATCTGCATTTTTCATATATACTTCACCACGAATTTCCAAATATTCCGGTGCATCCTTTAATTTCTTTTTCACATCTTTGATAACCTTGGCATTTGCTGTTACATCTTCACCAAAATTAACTCCGTCTCCTCTTGTTAATGCAAGCTTTAATTCTCCATTTTCATAGCGTAAAGCCATAGAAAGTCCATCAATTTTATACTCAACAACAAATTCCGGATTATCTAACTGCTGCTGCATTTCTTCCACAAATTTCAAAACTTCCTCTTTTGAAAAAACATCCTGCAGACTTAGCATAGGTACATTATGCGCAACCATTACCCCTGCTTCTCTTTTTACAGTTCCTCCTACTTTCTGGGTTGGCGATGTTTTCGTAACATATTCAGGATGTTCCTGCTCAAGTTTTTTCAATTGCTGCATCAGCATATCAAATTCGTAATCCGAAATTTCCGGATTGTCCTCATTATAATAACGATTACTATGATATTCTATCTGTTTTCTCAATTCTTCAATTTTTATTTTTGTATCCATATTTTACTCCTTTTGGGGTATGACCGTTGTATTTTGGGAATTTGCTATCATTTTTTGTAATTGGGCATATTCTTTTTCTGTTACATAACGATATGTCCCCGGTTTTAAATCTCCCAATAAAATATTCATAATTCTTACACGCTGTAATTCTTCTACACGATAGCCAAAATATTCACACATCCTGCGAATCTGACGATTATATCCCTGTGTAAGTATAATTCTAAATTTTCGTTTTCCTAATTTTTCTACTGCACATTTTCTAGTTGTGACACCTAATTCTACCAATGGTACACCACCAGCTAAGCCTCGTAAAAATGCATCTGTCAAAGGCTTATTTACTGTTACAATATATTCCTTTTCATGCATATTTCCAGCCCGCATCATTTTGTTTACAATATCTCCCTGATTTGTCATCAAAATCAATCCTGAAGAATCCTTATCGAGTCTTCCTACCGGATATATCCGCTTAGGAAAATTTACAAAATCAACAATATTATTTTTTTCCCTTTTTTCCGCTGTACATACAATTCCCACCGGCTTATGTACTGCAAGCAGAATCTTTTCTTCTTCCTTAGACACTACCTTTCCCATGAAACAAACCTTCTGTCCCGGCTGTATGCGACTTCCTGTTTCTGCAATTTTCCCATCTATAGTAACATTTCCTTCTGCAATCTGACGGTCTGCTTCTCTTCTTGAACAAACACCGGCTTCACTTAAAAATTTATTTATACGAATACCTTCTGCCATTTTTTCCTCCATCAAAAACACTATCTTTAAAAATCGAAAATACGGAGACTGCCACCGTATACTATAAAACGGTTTTTGTCTCCGTAAATTCTCTTATCCGTAAAGCATCATTTTACTACTGAAGCAAATCTGTCTTTATATATCCGGTCTTATCTCCATACTGAACCTTTGTCCAGCCTTCTGCATAACTCATGATAACAGTAACTTTTTCTCCCGCAAACACAGTTGCTACTTTTGCTGAATCCTGACTCATAGACTCACGAATATTCAGACTTTCCTGAACAGTAATCACATTTCCCTCTGCAACACTATTACCACCTGTGGATGTGCTTTCTGCTTCACCTGTTTCTGCAGCTGCTTCCGGTGCAACAGGCTCTGTAGAAAGAAATTCTGATTTAACATATCCTTGTGTACCATTGTTATAGTCAATCCGACTCCAGCCGTCTTTATCCTCTAATCGTGTTGTCTGTGCTCCAATTTCTAACTGTCCAAGCACTTCTGCTGTTTCACTCGCTTCTGCACGCACATTTACTTTATCTGTTGCATAAACAACAACTGCATTCGCACGTTCAGCAGCTAATTTCTCTTCTGCTGCTTTCTTTGCTGCTTCTTCCTCTGCTGCCTTCTTTGCAGCCTCTTCTTCTGCTATTCTTGCCTCTTCCGCCGCTTTTGCTGCAGCAGCCTGATCAGAAGCCCATACAGTAATCGCATCCGGAATAGTGGTTTCTACCATTGTCTTTAATGCTTCATCTGATGTTATTGCTGCCTCATACTTCTGCTGAACCTCTGTCTGTAATTTGATAACATCTTCCTGCTGTTCAAATTCTTCTATCATGGAAGCCACCTCTGCATCTAACGGCTGTTCCTGATTAGACATATTAAACTGACTGTATAAATTATCAATATACAATGAACCGTCTTCATTGGTTCTCACATAGAAGAAATCCAAGCCCGGGGCTGTGGTTTCGATATCATTAAATTTAATCTCTAAATATACAGATACAATATAAGAACCTTCTTCTAACCCTTTTTTTGTGTAGCAGGATATGTTCTTATAGGATTTTACATACTCACTGAATACAGATATATAGCTTTTTTCTGTATCTGAAACCGGTGTAGCAAGTTTTGCAAGCTTTTTCACCTTACCATTTGCATATGCTTTATAATATTTTTTAATCAAATCATTAATTTCAGGATAGGCATCCTGCGCATAATTTTCCGCTACAACTGAATAATTTTCCGTTGTTTCAGTTGTTGCTTCTGTTTCAGCCACAATAGCTTCCGTAGAATCTAATGGCTGCTCCTGCTTTTGTTTTCCTGTTGTGGCAACAAGCACAATCACAATTACTATAAATAAACCGGCTGCGGATATATATTTAACATTTTTCTTACAAAATTCTACTGCATTTTCAAATTTTTCTCTCCAATTAACATCTGTTATATCAAATTCTGCCTGACTTCTGCGTTTTCTGTTTCTTCTATTATTTGTCTGTTCTGTCATGAATTTTCCTCCTAAATCTAAAAAAAACAACATTTATCTGTCAACTATTTATCATAAACTCAAAATTAAATAAAATTTCTTTTTTCCTCTTTATATCGAATATTGTAATAAAGCACATTTTTTAGAATAGCAAACCCTTCTTCAAAAGTCAACCCGTATCCGCATATAAAATCCTTATTTTCATCAAGAATTTATTGACAATTTTGTTAGGGTGTATTATGATAATTCTTGTTCTGCAACCGTAGTCTAACGGATAGAACACAGGACTCCGACTCCTGCAATGTGGGTTCGATTCCCGCCGGTTGCACTTTAACGGTGGTTATGGAAATTTCTGATTTCCGTAACCATTCTTTTTATTGATGATACACCAAGAATATATATGAACAGGAGATATGATTATGAGTTTTACTTATTTAAAAGAGCTTCCAAGCCCTTCTGAAATCAAATCATTATATCCTCTTTCAGAAAAATTAACCGCATTAAAAGCTGAAAGAGACAAAATGATTGCCGATGTTATTACCGGAAAAGATGACCGTTTCCTTGTAATTATTGGTCCATGCTCTGCGGATAACGAAGATGCCGTATGCGATTATGTCAGCCGTTTGACTGCCGTTTCTGAAAAAGTAAAAGACCAGTTAATTATTATTCCACGAATTTATACAAACAAACCTCGTACCACCGGGGAAGGTTATAAAGGTATTGCCTCCCAGCCAGATCCGGAAAAGAAACCGGATATGCTTGCAGGAATGATTGCTATGCGTAAAATGCATATCCGTGCCATTGAAGAAAGTGGTCTGACCTGTGCAGATGAGATGCTTTATCCTGAAAACTGGGCATATGTAGAAGATTTACTCTCCTACGTTGCCATCGGTGCACGTTCTGTAGAAGACCAGCATCACCGTCTGACCGTCAGCGGCTTTGACGTTGCTTCAGGTATGAAAAATCCTACCAGTGGTGACTTTACTGTTATGTTAAATTCTGTATATGCCGCACAGCACCGTCATCACTTCATTTATCGCGGACACGAGGTAGAAACCACAGGAAATCCTTTGACACATGTAGTTTTGCGTGGCGCAGTATCCAAGCATGGGAATTGTGTACAGAATTACCATTATGAAGATATTATGCGCTTAATCAATCTTTATAATCAAATGGATTTAGTAAACCCTGCCGCTATTATAGATGCTAACCACTCCAATTCCAACAAACAGTATGCCGAGCAGGTTCGTATCGTAAAAGAGGTTATGCATAACCGCAGACTTTCTTCTGAAATCAAAAATATGGTCAAAGGTGTAATGATTGAAAGTTACATAGAACCGGGATGTCAGAAGGTTGGCGAACATATTTATGGAAAATCCATCACAGACCCTTGTCTTGGCTGGGAAGAATCTGAAAAACTAATTTATACCATTGCTGAAATGAATGCTTAACAAAAATACCCTATAGTTTTTCGCATCACTTATCGTACAAGCGATGCGAAAGCTACAGGGTATTTTTTATAACATTCGAATAATTCTCTGCAAAATATATGGATTTACATAACTTTCTAAAAGAATCCCTCCAAAAAGCAATGCAAAGGCAATGATAAAATACACCATATATTTTATATATTGCTTTTTAGGACTATCTCCTATTCGCTGATAGAGATAGCCTAAATTTCGATACATATTTTTTTCTTTATTTTTAAATGTATGCAAAGCATAATGCCATATACCAATCATTGGCACATAAAAAAGCCATTGAGGGAAAAAGAATCCAAACATCAGGGCAATTCCAGATATACCGTAATTCATTATTGAAATCACAAAAAGAAATCCCACGGAAAAGCCTACATAGCATATATAACCATTCACAACGATTGTCCCATATATTCCAATACTTAATATAAACAATATCAATATTTCCGGCACACGTTCATAAAATAAATATAAAAACAATTCTCTACCCTGAATGTCTGCATACATATATCGATTCATAAAATAAGCATTCATCGCACCTAAATCTTTTCCCGATGCCATTCCTAAGATATTTGCCCAAATCACTCCAGCCAGAAAAACAAAAAAGAATAAGTATGTACTTTTTTTCATCTTATCTCCATTCTATATCTGTTAATCTATCATATGCCTGTCTGATTTTAGATATGCCAATTTTATGCTTTTATTTTATTTGCATACGCAAGAATGGCTGCAACTGTCTTACCATCCTGAATTTCTCCTGCATAAATTTTATTACACAGCTCGGACAATTCACATGGAACTATCTCAATATCCTCTTCTTCATCCAAATGCTGCTCTCCCGCTGTAAGTTCTGTGGCAAGATACACATCTATCAGTTCATTACAAAATGCCACTGTCGATTTTAAAGACAGCAATTTTTCTATTTTTCCGCAGGTATAACCTGTTTCCTCTTCTAGTTCTCGTTTTGCACAAACAGCCGTATCTTCTTCTACACTGTCTCTTGCACCGGCTGGTATTTCTAATGTCTCCCGGTCTAGTGCATTTCGATACTGTCTAACCATTACAATTTTTCCATCCGGTAAAACTGCTACAACTGCAGCAGCTCCTTTTACATGCTCAATATAATCCCATTTTGCAATTTTCCCATCCGGCATACGAATATGGTCTGTATATGTATTTACAATTGCACCTTTATGCACTAACACCCTGTCTATTCTTTCTAATTTTTGTATCATCCTTTTTCTCCCTTCTGTTATTTCATTGCTCCTATGAGATAAGAAAAAGCAGCCAATGAGAATTTCACTGACTGCTTTATAAGCAAATCTTTATTTTGCGTAATCTACAACACGGGACTCGCGGATTACATTTACTTTAATCTGTCCCGGGTATTCCAATTCAGATTCAATCTGTTTGGAAATATTACGCGCCATTAATACCATATCGGCATCATTAACCTGCTCAGGAACTACCATTACTCGAATCTCTCTACCTGCCTGAATAGCAAAAGATTTTTCAACACCTTTAAATCCATTTGTAATATCTTCTAACTGTTTTAATCTGTTTGAATATGTTTCTAATGTTTCTCTTCTTGCTCCCGGACGAGCTGCACTAATTGTATCAGCAGCCTGTACCAGACATGCAATTAAAGTCTCTGGCTCTACATCACCATGATGTGCCTCTACCGCATTGATAATCAGCGGAGACTCTTTGTATTTTCTACATAATTCAACACCAATCTGAATATGTGAACCTTCCATTTCATGATCTACTGATTTTCCAATGTCATGTAATAAACCTGCACGTTTTGCAGTTCTAACATCTACACCTACTTCGCCTGCAAGCAGACCTGCAATCTGTGCTACTTCAATAGAGTGTTTCAATGCATTCTGTCCATAACTTGTTCTGAACTTCATACGTCCTAATAAACGTACTAACTCCGGATGAATTCCGTGAACACCAACTTCTAATGTAGCGGCTTCACCTTCTTCACGAATCATTGTTTCCACTTCTTTTTTGGCTTTTTCTACCATTTCTTCGATTCTGGCTGGATGAATACGTCCATCCACAATCAGTTTTTCTAAAGCAATTCTTGCTATTTCTCTGCGAATAGGATCAAATCCTGAAAGGATAACTGCCTCTGGTGTATCATCGATAATCAAATCTACACCTGTCAAGGTTTCTAACGTACGAATATTACGTCCTTCTCGACCAATAATCCTTCCCTTCATTTCATCATTCGGAAGCTGAACAACAGAAATTGTAGTTTCTGCAACATGATCTGCAGCGCATTTCTGAATCGCTGTTACAACATAATCCTTTGCCTTTTTTCCAGCTTCTTCTTTTGCCTGATTTTCCATTTCTTTAATCAGTTTTGCCGTATCAAGTTTTACATCTTCTTCAACAGTTTTTAAAAGGTATTCTTTTGCCTGTTCGGAGGTAAGTCCTGAGATTCGTTCCAGTTCCTGTACTCGCTCTTCATTGAGCTTAGCAATTTGTTCTTTCTGTCTGTTAAGTTCTTCTTCTCTCGCAACAAAACCTGCTTCACGCTTTTCGATGGATTCTAACTTTTTATCTAAGTTTTCTTCCTTCTGCACGATACGTCTTTCGTTACGCTGAATCTCTGCACGACGCTCACGAATTTCTTTATCGAGATCATTTTTGCTTTTAATCGTTTCTTCTTTGACCTCCAATAAAGCTTCACGCTTCTTTGCCTCGGCTGCCTTTACTGCTTCATCAATTATCTCTCTTGCCTTCTCTTCCGCACTTCCAATTTTCTGTTCAGAAATCTTCTTGCGATAGGAAGTTGTCGCCAGATAAGTAACTGGTACAGCAACGGCTAAGGTAACTATAACAGCAATCAAAGTAATTCCTATTGCTGGCACAGGAGCACCTCCTTTATTCAATTTTCATTGTACATATAACAAAACTTATCACTCATCTGTCATAATTAACAATAGTTAAATTTTATACTTTATTCCCAATAATGTCAAGTATTTCTCATTGTATTGTCCATAATGTTGCACAATATTTTTATCTGTATACCACATATTGTACATAAAGTATTTTTAAATATCTAACATCCTAAATCATAAAGCATATCTTTATTTTTCATAACGGATAGGATATCAGAACTTTTAAATCCACGCCTTTGTAAAAACTGATATATCTTCCGAAACTCTGCTGTATCTGCGGTTTCCGGTGTAAATTTCTTTTTCTCTAACAAATTCCGAATCTGCTCTCTTTCATCATTGACATATTCATCATCTAAGGCATTATCAATAACATCTTTTGCTATTCCTTTACGCATTAAATCCGTTTTCAAACGCATACGGCTCTTTTTTTCCTGATGATACCGAACATAGGTATGGGCATATCGCACATCATCCAGATAATGATAACGCTTTACATAGGAAACGGCTTCTTCAACAGCCTCTTGCGGATATGCGTTCTGCAAGAGCTTTTCTCTTAACTGATATTCTGTTCTTTCCTGCCGCTCCAACAAATGCATTGCCCTTCGGATAGCACGTTTAGCCAAAATTTCATAAAGAATATATGCGTACTGTTCTTCGGACAATTCCATCTCTTCTTTTAAGGATAGTTTTCTTGCTTCACCTTTATATAGCTGAAAAGAAAATTTGTCATCCAGACATATCTCCACTTTTCCTTTTTCTAATACTTTATATGCTGTAATGATGTATGACATATTCTCCGTCCATTTCTGCTGCTAACTGTTATTCTGCTGATGTATCTGCTTCTTTTTTAGGTGTGGCAGGTGCTTTATTTTCTACTTTACCGGTCTCTAGCTGTTTTTCTTTATCTCCTTCGAGCAATTCGTAGTGTATACGAACCTGTCTTTCGACTTCATCCTGTATCTGTGGATGCTCCCTGAAATACTGTTTGGCATTCTCTCTTCCCTGACCGATTTTCTCCCCATTATAGGCATACCATGCACCGGATTTGTTTACTACATTACATTCCGCAGCCAAATCCAAAATATCGCCTTCACGAGAAATTCCTTTGCCAAACATAATATCAAATTCTGCTTCACGGAATGGCGGTGCAACTTTATTCTTAACCACTTTAATACGGGTACGGTTACCTATTATTTCACCTGCCTGTTTTAAAGACTCAATTCTTCTGACATCCAAACGTACAGAGGAGTAGAATTTTAATGCACGACCACCAGTCGTCGTCTCAGGATTACCAAACATCACACCGACTTTTTCACGAAGCTGGTTGATAAAGATAACTATACAATTTGACTTACTGATAACGGATGTCAGCTTACGAAGAGCCTGTGACATCAATCGTGCCTGCAGACCCACATGAGAATCGCCCATATCACCATCAATTTCCGCTTTTGGAACAAGTGCAGCAACAGAGTCCACGATAACAATATCTACTGCACCGGAGCGTACCATTGTCTCTGTAATCTCTAAAGCCTGCTCTCCGCTGTCCGGCTGTGAAATGTATAAGTTATCAATATCTACGCCTATATTTTTTGCATATACAGGGTCTAATGCATGCTCGGCATCGATAAATCCTGCAATACCACCCATTTTCTGTACTTCAGCAACTACATGAAGCGCAACTGTAGTCTTACCACTAGATTCCGGTCCATAAACTTCAATTATACGTCCTTTAGGAAGTCCGCCAATGCCAAGGGCAACATCTAAACTTAATGCTCCCGTTGGTACAGCATCTACGTTCATATTGGCAGCAGTCTCACCAAGTTTCATAATGGAACCTTTTCCATAATCCTTTTCTATCTTTGCAATTGCCGCATCTAACGCTTTTAGTTTATCTTCTTTTCTATCTTCTTTCGCCATAATATTCTCCTTTAATTATATACGAACTTATTTTCGGAACTTATGTTCGTTTTCTTGTTCTAATAGTAGTATACTTTTCAAAAAAAGTCAACTCCAAAGTTTATAAAATTTATGTCAAGGGATTTTTTAAGATAAAAAGACAGTTGATTTCTCAACTGCCTTTTAGTATAAATTCTCTTAATTTTATTGTCAAGCTATACCTGCATGAATTCCTTTAATTCGTCAATCTGCTGTACACCGGATACACGTCGGATAAACACGCCTTTGTCCATCAGTACAAGTGTAGGGATACTCATAACCTGATATTTTAATGCAAGGGCTGCTTCTTCGTCCACATTTACTTTACCGATTTTAACGGAATCGCCTACCTCTTTGACAAATTCGTCCAGAATCTGTGTCTGCATCTGACATGGCATACACCAGTCTGCCCAGAAATCTAAAATAACCGGTTCTTTACATGCTAAAACTTCATTTTCAAAATTGTCATTGGTAACTGTTACAATTGCCATATGTTAACCTCCTCTGCCAACTGTCTGCGTAATTAATTTCTTCCAAATTCAGATAATTCAAGACCCTTATTACGGTCTAAGGTCATACCTACACTCCATTCATTCACAAAAATTAATAATGGATTACCCTTTAAATCCTGAATTTTCTTCATATCAGAAGTTCCTGACAATTTGTCCATATCAATTTCTTTATTTTCAATCCAGCGAATATGCTCATGCGGCATATTTTCTAATCGGATGTCTACATTATATTCGCTTTCCAATCGATATTTTAATACATCAAACTGCAGGACTCCGACTACACCTACTATGATTTCCTCCATACCCATTCCGTATTCCTGAAAAATCTGAATAGCACCTTCCTGTGCAATCTGGGTAATACCTTTTACAAACTGCTTACGCTTCATGGTATCAATCTGACGTACTCTGGCAAAATGCTCCGGTGCGAAGGTTGGAATACCCTCAAACTGATATGGTTTTGGCGCATTGGTAATGGTATCTCCTATAGAAAAAATACCCGGATCAAATACACCTATAATATCTCCGGCATACGCTTCTTCAATAATCTTTCTTTCCTGCGCCATCATCTGCTGCGGCTGGGATAATTTAATCTTTTTATTCCCACCCTGCACATGGGTCACTTCCATGCCTGCGGTGAATTTACCGGAACAGATACGCATAAACGCTATTCGGTCTCTATGATTTTTATTCATATTCGCCTGAATCTTAAATACAAAGGCTGAAAAATCTTCATCGAAAGGATTTTTTTCTCCAATATCTGCCTTTCTTGGCAATGGAGAATACGTCATCTGTAAAAAGTGTTTTAAAAAGGTTTCCACACCGAAATTTGTAAGCGCTGAACCAAAAAATACCGGTGAAAGCTCTCCTTTTGAAACCAGCTCCATATCAAACTCTGCGCTTGCACCATCGAGAAGCTCAATTTCTTCCATCAGCTTATCATAATTTTCCTGTCCGATTTCTGCTAAAAGAGAATCGTCTTCAATGGATAAAATTTTTTCTTCTCCCTCTTTTGTACCTTTCTGGGTATCGCTGTAAAGCATGACTTCTTTTTTATTACGGTCATATACACCTTTAAAATTCTTACCGGAACCAATTGGCCAGTTAACCGGACAGGTAGCAATTCCCAATTCCTTTTCAATTTCATCTAACAAATCAAAAGTATCATTGGCATCCCTGTCCATTTTATTAATAAATGTAAAAATCGGGATATGACGCATAACACATACTTTAAATAATTTTCTGGTCTGTGCTTCAACACCCTTAGAACCATCAATTACCATTACCGCAGAATCTGCTGCCATCAGGGTACGATAGGTATCCTCTGAGAAATCCTGATGTCCCGGTGTATCCAGAATATTAATACAATATCCATCATAATTGAACTGTAAAACAGAGGATGTAACGGAAATACCTCTTTCTTTTTCAATCTCCATCCAGTCCGAAACCGCATGTCTTGCAGTTGCTTTTCCTTTTACTGAACCAGCAAGATTAATTGCACCACCATAAAGCAAAAATTTTTCTGTCAACGTAGTTTTTCCCGCATCCGGGTGGGAAATAATCGCAAAGGTTCTTCTTTTTTCTATTTCTTTTCTTAAATCAGCCAAAATTGTTCCTCCGAATCATGGTCTTTAAATCATTTTCACAAACTATTCCATTTTATACCACGAAATCTTTGCTGTCAACTGCTACAATTCACTACTGCTACAGCCATTTCACGCTGTTCTTTATGTCTTTTTTCCACCAGTTCTCTTGGATAAGCAATACATCCATGATTATGCCATGGATCATTAAAATAATAGGATTTCTCATCATAACCAACCAAAAGCATGCAGTGTTCATTGGAAATCCATGTAAAAACAGAACCATCAGGAAGTATCCAGTCCGGTCCTATTATCGTTTCTTTTAAATCAATACTTGCCCAGAATACCACTGGCATATTTTTATCAATAAACCGTTCCAGAATAGCAGACATTTCCATTCCCGTGATATCTTCTGTTCGTTTGTTTATCCTTCTCTCTATAAATACCTTATTCAGAGCATTTTTTATCACAGGTGCATAACAACCGAAGGATTCATCGTCATAAGGACTTCCTGCAAAGCATTTCCATGGATTGGGACCGTAGAGCCGACCGTCATTCTGACGCATCGGCTCCTTGTCTAAATACTTTTCTATAAATTCATCAACCGTTATGTCTGTGCCTAAGTATTTTAGCAGCATTACTGTAGAAACACTTTCACAACCTGTCGGATACTCCTTTGTCTGATCAATATACGGTACTTCAATTATCTTTTTCACGCCTTAGCACCAATACTTTCTATCCTACGGATAATATAGAGAATCACCAGCAAAATAGCCGCTGATGTGCCAAGGGAAAGCACCCAGTTTTTCGAAAGGCCTGCAATAATGTAGCCAATAACACAAACGACTGCCACAACCATCGCATACTGCATCTGTGTCTGCACATGATTGATATGATTACACTGTGCACCGGAAGAAGACATAATCGTAGTATCCGAAATCGGCGAAATATGATCTCCACAAACAGCCCCTGCCAAAACAGCGGAAACGGAAATAATCATCATTTCCTCATCATATCCTGCATACATAGATACCACAATTGGTACCAAAATAGCAAAAGTTCCCCAGGATGTACCTGTAGAGAAAGCTAAAAACAACGCAATTGCAAACATAATCGCCGGAATAATTGCACTTGCTGTCGCATTCGCACCTACAGTATTATTTACAAATTCAGAAATACCAAGATTATCTCCCATACCTTTTAAAGTCCATGCAAATGTTAAAATCAAAATGGCCGGAACCATTAATTTTGTACCCTCCGGCAATGCATTCATAAAATCTTTAAAAGAAATAACCTTTCTTGGCAAGTATAAAACAGCCATAAAAATCACTGTCACCGTAGTTGCAAAAATCAGACTCATTTCTGCACTACAGTTTGCAAATGCATCAATAAAATTGGTTGCTCCTCCCTGATAACCGGTATAAATCATACCAAATACGGCAGAACCAATCAAAACAAGCACCGGAAGTACCAAGTCAATAACTTTTCCATTTTTATTCATTTTTGTATTATCATCCATGGATTTATAATCATCTCTGCCGGATGTAAATAAATCTCCATTTGCTGCATTCATTTCATGTTTTTTCATCAAACCAAAATCTAAATTCCACGCAATGACAATCAAAACCATCATAATTGTAAGTAATGCGTAAAGATTATATGGAATGGTTCTTAAAAATAACTGAAAGCCTGTTAATGCACTATCTTCCGGTACATAAGAGTTTACTGCTGCTGCCCAGCTTGAAATCGGTGCGATGATACAAATCGGTGCTGCCGTTGCATCAATAATATACGCCAGTTTTGCTCTGGAAACTTTAAATTTGTCCGTTACCGGACGCATAACCGAGCCAACAGTTAAACAGTTAAAGTAATCATCCACAAAAATTAACATTCCAAGTCCTGTAGTTGCGAATAATGCGCCTTTTTTTCCTTTAATTTTACTGCTTGCCCAGTTACCATAAGCTGCTGAACCACCGGACTGAGACATCAATACAATAATCATTCCAAGCAGTACATCAAAGATAATGATGTTTAAATTCATGTTTCCTGTCATTGTGGTAAACAGGGTTTCAAAGGTTGCCCACGGCTGAAAGCCTGCCGTAAACAATGCGCCTAATAGCACTCCGCAAAACAGGGAAACATACACTTCTTTCGTAATAAAAGCCAATAAAATCGCCACAATCGGCGGAACGATGGACCACCATGTTCCAAACATTTCACACATAGGATTTCTCCCCCTTTTTACTTTTGTATTTTTTATTTTATAACATACTTGCCCCCTGACATTCCGGTGTCAGACCAAATATGCTTAAAATCGTTGCTGCAATGTCACAGAACCCTTCTCTCGTACCAAAATCTTTACCAGACGGAATATTCTTTCCCACCATCAAAAATGGCGTATATTCTCTGGAATGGTCTGTCGACGGTGTACTTGGGTCACAGCCATGATCCGCTGTAATCATCAACACATCATCCTCACGCATCCTGCTTAGCAATTTTGGTATCTGTGCATCAAAATAGGTCAGTGCCTTTGCATAGCCATCCACGTCATTTCTATGCCCATACAACATATCATAATCTACCAGATTCGTGAAGCATAAGCCTTCAAAATCTTTTTCCATATATTCTAACGTTTTTTCAATACCCTCTTCGTTTCCAGCAGTGCGTACAAACTCTGTAATACTCCGCCCGGCAAAAATGTCTATAATTTTACCAACGGAAAGTATATCATATCCTTCTGCATTTAACTGATCTAACATGGTTATCTTTGGTGGCTTAAGAGAATAGTCATGCCGCCTTGAGGTTCTTGTATATTTTCCCGATTCACCTATAAATGGTCTGGCAATAACACGACCAACACCATGTTCACCCTGCAAAATTTCTCTGGCAATTTCGCAGTATTCATATAATTTTTCTACCGGAACAATTTTTTCATGAGCCGCAATCTGGAATACAGAATCTGCTGATGTATATACAATCAAATCTCCGGTACTTAAATGCTTATCTCCATAATCCCGGATAACATCTGTACCGGAATATGGCTTGTTGCATAATACTCCACGGTTTGTCTTTCTTTTAAACTCTTCAATAACAGACTTTGGAAATCCCTTTGGATAGGTAGGCAATGGTGCTTCTGAAACCACTCCAGCTATCTCCCAGTGTCCGATGGTAGTATCTTTTCCTTTGGATAGTTCTTTCATACGGGCGTAAGAACCGGTTGGAGCAGGTTCTTTTTCACCAATATTGACACCTTCGATATTGAAAAATCCAAGTTTTCGCATGTTTGGCATGGAAAAATAAGGACTTTTCGATGCTGCTAATAATGTATTGCTGCCAACATCTCCATATTCTGCCGCATCGGGCATTTCTCCAATACCTACACTATCAAGTACAATTAAAAATATTCGTTTCATGCTGCACCTCCCGTGCACAAACTTTGTTCAACGTAAAACAGCCACAGAATTCTTTTCTGCGGTTACTATTTTATCATATTCTATTATAGTTTGCAAAATTATAGACAGACTTATCCTAATCATTTTTTGTATTATTTTGTGAAATTTATACAGATTTACTCTGACTCTCTACCTGTGAAAATAAATTAGATACACAAACATCTACATTTGTGCTTTGAATTCTTCGATACTGTTCACCCTTGCAGCTAATTTAATCCATTTACTTAAAGTTTTAGCATCCTGTTCCTGCCAGATTCTGTTTTCGATATTCTTTGGAATTTCTCCAGTATCTGCCAGAAATTCCATGATTGTTTTAACTTTTACTTCTTTCTCTGTTTTTTCAACTGCCTCTTCGACAGCAGCTTCAACAGCAGCTTCAATCTGGTCATCCAAAAATTCCTGCAAGTACATATATCCTACCTCCAACTCACGATTTCGCTTTAAACTTTGCACTCTACTATGCAAGTAACTAACCGTCTCATCACCATTTAACTTTGCAACTTCTTCTGTACTATTTTCTATATACTGTAAAAAATGCAACAATTCAATGGGAATGTCCGCTACATTCTTACCCTTTGTATTTAAAAATATCCTTTGTGTTTCATCATTTAAACTCACATCTGCTTCCTTGCAATATGGTTCAAACACATAACGATATCTTCCTTTTCCAAAAGGATCAAATGTACAAATGAAAATAATATAGCTTGGCTTTAAACATTTATAATCTTCACCAGGTTTTAGGGATGTAATATCCATCTCTGCCTGATAATAACGGCTACGTTTTGCCAAATTCCTTTTATTTTCATTTTGCATCTCAATATTATAGCTAACTTCTACCTCATCCTTAGCATAAATATCTAACCGAACACTTTTATAATTACTGCTATAAAATATCGTATGCTCTGCGTGTACTTTAATCTTTGGAATTTCTTTTCCAATGATGGTCTTTAATACCAGACGACATGCTTCTTCATCCTGCATTGCTGCTGCAAACAGATATGCATTGCTTAAATCTAAATCTTGAAATTTTTTGCCCATAGGCTTACCCCCTGTAACCGGATAAGCCTGTCTATGGGATTATTATACTTTGAAAAAAAAGAATTTACAACATAACTTTCTATATTTTTCTTATTACTTTATTTTTTTGCTCCGTTTCCTAGTACTCCAAACACTATAGAGCGTATCCTGTTTACCATTCATCTGTACATTTTTATAAGAACGAACACTTACATAATACCGTTTATTCTTCTTTAACTTCTTAATCACTTTTTTTACCGTAGAATTTTTATTTATCTTTACCTTTTTTGAAGACGAAAAATTTGCTTTTAGAGAATAACGAATCTCATAGCCGCTCACCTGCTTATCTCTTATCCATTTCACAAGCATACTTTTCTTTTTAGCAGTTATTTTAGAAATCTTTGGTGTTTTTGGGTTTATGGTGATAGAATCAGTGACTTGTCCTGTATATTTCCCCATAAAAATAACACTCACCTCATAAATACCAACATCCGTACAATTTCCACTATAATTTATACAATAATCTACACCTTCTTCTAATATATTATTCATACTATCCTGTGCGAGTATATTCGCACTCTTTTTACGTCCATTATATGACCATACATTGTTACTTATGTTCACTCTGCCAATTTTATAAATCGGATTTTGATTGCTGACAACTCCACAGAATTTGCATTTTATTACTGTACTTCCATCTTCATACATACTGGCAGGTGCTATATGTGTTTTAAAAGTGTGTGTGCAGGTCAGTACATTCGGAACATTATCACTTGATATATCTCCGCTCGATATATCTTCTTTTGGTGTGTCCTCACTTGGCATATCTCCGCTCGATGTGTCCTCGTTTGGTGTGTCCCCACTCGGTACATCTTCATTTGGTGTATCTTCGTTTGGGATGTCTCCACTCGGTATATCTTCATTTGGTGTATCTGGCATTGTCTCATCTGTAACCGTAACTACACATTGTGCTATAATTTTACCATCTCCTGTACCACCGTCTTCTGTTCTTGCATAAATTGTAGTGCTTCCTTCTGCATTTGCTTTCACTATTCCATCCTCAACACTAGCAATAGATGCATCTGCGCTTGTCCAAATCACATTTTTGTTTGTGGTATTTTCTGGGATTATCTGTGCTGTAAGGGTTTCGCTTGAGCCTTTCTCTAATGCTAACTCCGAGGCATTTAAAGTGATAGCTGTTGCCAAACAATTAATTTTAAAACACTGCGCATTTCCAGCATTAGCTGTCCATACTTGAATGTTAGTCCCCTCTTCACCAGAAGAATCTTTCAAATCCAAGGCTCTTATAACACTATATTCCGGTACAAATATGTATCCATTTGAATCATCACCATAGATTTTCCATTTTTGTGCACTTGTTCCATTTAATGGATAAACGGTAACATTTCCACCATCAACATCGCTAAAATTGTCTAATTCCAAACATAATTCCGTGTCTGCCATAGAAAAAATTGTGTAATTTCCATTATCCTCTCTTCTAAATATCCATTTTTGATTTGAATTTCCCTGATACTTTCTCCCCGACACATTTCTATTATCATTTGTTAAAACTGTATCCGCATGATTGTTTTGTATAGATGCTACAAAATAAGTCCCCATATCCAATTTTTTTCCAAGAAGACAGGTTACTCCTATCTCTCCTGTTACCTGATTTCCACATTTATCATATGCATAGATATGTGTAACATAATTTTCTAATTCATTATTATGTTCTGACTTGTTTACTCTATATGAATATGTATTCCCGCCTATCCATGTTCCTGCACATTCACTTGCATTCCACCAAGAAGCAGTCAAATCATCCTGTCCATTTAACTGTGTCCATGTCGGAAATTGCACTCTATCAATACCATAATTATCTACTATATCACAAAGTACAGTATACCCATCTACTGATACATCTTCTACACGAATATTAGAAATAACCGGAGCTACTGATTCTAAATAGACATCTATTGCTACACTAATCGAATTCCCTGCTGAATCGTAAGCATAAATATGTGTTGCATACCATCCTTCTTCATTGTTGTGCGCTGAACGATTTACCCTATATGAATATGTACTTCCACCTATCCATGTTCCTGAACATTCACTTGAAGTTCCCCAATTTTGAAATACATCATCCTGGTCATTTGCAAATGTCCATGTTGGAAACTGTACTCTATCAATACCAACATTATCTGTCACATCACATAATACTGTATAGCCATCTACTGACACTTCTGTCACTCTAACATTCGATATCGTCGGTGGAATAATATCTGAAACTGTCGTTTCATTAAAATGTATTCCATATATTGTGGGGGTATGTCCTGAACTACATTTTGAAATCCATAATTGCTGATTTATCTTATTTACATTATGAGCATATGAGTATATGTATCCACCCGAAGCTCCACTCACAAGCACCGCATGCAGATACAAATCACATGTCGGACAATAAGAAATAATAGCATCTCCTGCCACTAAATTTGCAGCATTTCCAGTCGTTGGTACAGAATAGCAATTCGAGGACATTGAGCCTCTTGTCAAAGTATATACCGTACCTCTGGTTGCCAAATCATTATATAACTCTCTACATCTTGCATGAATTCCATTCCCAAGTCCCCCCGCACTTAAACAATTGGAAACAAATTGGGCACACTGCCATGAATTTGGACAATTTGAAGAACCGCTGGTGTGATTTGATGCCATATGCGATGCAGCATAGGATACAGCAGCACTTCCAGAATATGCCTTAACATCAATATATCCTCCACCTAACACTATAGAAAAAATAAACATACAACTAAACATCTTTGCAAAAATATTTTTTGTAAATTCTTTCATAAACATTCTCCTTTCTTCTTTTGTCTTGTTATAGGACATTTTTATTTTAAAAATACTATAGCATTACTTTTGTCCTATTTCAAGACATTTTTGGGAGGTGAACATATGCCACGAATTATTGACGGAAACGATAAAAATCTGATCGGGGACAAAGTACGGGAACTACGAAAAAAGAAAAAAATGAGCCAGCAGACCCTGTCTGACCGCTTAGAAACATTGGCTATCTACGTCTGCCGGGGTTCTGTTTCCCGTATCGAGGACAAAAGCCGAACGGTTACGGACATCGAACTTTATGGTCTTTCACAGGTGCTTGAAGTTCCTATCGAAGCTTTTTTCGAAGATTAACTTTCCCGAAAAAACAGAGAAGATTCCACAGCCATCCTGCCATGGAATCTTCCCTGTTTTTTTACATTTCTGTCCCTGTTTCCGTAGTTTCTACTGTTTCTGTGGTTTCTGTCGCTTCTGAACCTGCCGGAGCCTGTGTCTGGGTATCTGTCTGCCCTTCTGTGGTTTCACTTTCTGTTGATGCTCCCTGTGCTGAATTTTCAATCGGCGTAATAATAATGTTTTCTGCACTGATATTGGTTTTACGTTTTACAATATCCTCTACCTGTGCTCTTTTTGCATCCGTCACATCCCCCATATTTAAAACCACATCCACAGCTTCCTCTGTTATGCTTACGACCACATCTGTAAACCCTTTTGCTTCTAAAAGCATTTCTGCTGCAGCTTCACGTTCTGCAATATCCGTTAATGCAATCATTTCATCCACTGCGGACTGTTTCTGTTCATCGGTAAGGGTTGTGCTGTTGACAATACCTAACAAAGTTTCTTTATTTTTTGCTCTCACCTGTTCCCTTGCTAATTTCATTTCTGCTGCAAAATCTACACTGGTAACATTTGAACTTGTCAAAACAGCTTCACCCGGATTTTCTCCTACCTGCGCAGACTCTGCCGATACATCTGCTTCTAGCGAAGTCTCCCCGTCTATTGCTGCCATTTCCATATCTGCCATTTCTGTTGAAGCAGATACTTCTAGTCCTGAATCATCCGTATCCGTAAAAATATCTCCCTCTAAAATCGTATCATCTGAAATTTCATAGGAATCTTCGGTAATGTCTGCACTCGCCTCCTGTGCTGCGGAACTGTCAAGATTACCTCTTGTGTAACTGACATATCCGGCAACAGCAATCATTAATGCCAATGCTGTAATAATAAACTGATTTTTCTGGAATACTTTTTTCACTATTCTTCCTCCTGCATATTCATCTTAACTACTTTTATTCTATTCACATCAATCTGGAATAATGCCATAACTGCATCAGAAATATTCTGTTTTACCTGTGTATTTTCACCGCCCTGTGCTACCACTAAAATTCCGGCAATCTTTGGTGTCATTTCTTTTCCGATAAATGGCGTCTGACCTCCTTCCTGTTCATGGTATACCGTAGTTTCACTGCTTTTGCTTTGTTTTTCATTTCCGGTTCCTCCTGCGCTGTCTGTTTTAGACACATCCGAAATCTCTAAACTGTCATCCTTCTCCACCACGCTTTCACCGGTATCCTCTAACGTAATCATTACCTCAACCCTGCCTGCCCCTTCAATTTTTGCTAATGTATCTTCTAATTTCTGCTCCATCTCTTCTACATAATTCATTTCTTCTCCTACTGTACCTGTTTGATTTTCCTTTTGTGCAGTGACAGATTTTATTTTATCTGTTTTTTTCTCATCCTCCACCGGAATTGCCAGAATCATCAGCAAAACACCTGCTAACACCAGAATTGTCCACTGGCTTTTGTCCCATTTCTGCCAAGATTTGTTTTGAAAAAAATCTTTTATCTTCACTTTCATTCTCCTATTCGCTTATCACAATATTTTCTTCTTCAAGATGATAATATTCTGCAATTTTTCTCCTTAATGCCATAATTTCTGCACTTTCTGACTGTTTTTCAATACTGCCTACAATAATGCGGTTTTCTTCCTGCTTTGCCACCGCAAGATACATATTCTCTACTCTGTATTCTTCATTCATTTTTACCGCAGCATCTAAAACCTTAAATCCGGCATCCTCTGCTAACAGTACAAGATCCGCCTGTATGGTTTCTTCATAATAGTGAATGTAATAATCATCCTCTAAAAACTGTAATTTATCCTGGTCATGCCGGATACTGTCTAATTCCTGCCAAAAGCTGTCATAGGAAATTTTGTCAAAAAACTCCTCTGACCTTCCCACCGCCTGAAAAAAAGGCGTCACTACCATAACAACAAGAAGTACCTCAACAAAAAACTGAATATATTGCTTATATTCTTTTTTTGCCGCAAGTGAACTAATAACCGTCAGCAGAAGAAAAACCATACTGTAATTTTTTACCCATTCCATAATTCCTGTCATTTTATCCCCCTGCTGTCATACCTGTTGATGCCGTAGTTAGTGCAATGGTAAGAAAAAAAAGCATCATGCAGGTACTTAATATCTTCAAATACAATGCACTTCCAGCCGCTACACCATTTAACCCGCCAAGCATCCGCTTATCTGCCACCGGCTCTAATACTGCTGTCAGAAATTTATACAGCATCGTAAGACATGCCATTTTTAGGAAAGGTACTGCGCAGAGCGCCACAAGAATAATTAATGCTGCAACACCTACACAATTTTTAATTACCAGCCCGGAACTTAAAAATATCTGCCCCATTCCACTCATAACATTCCCAATTCCCGGTATCATCTGCAAAGTCTTTGCCACTGTATTTCCCGTAAGTTTGTCCATTGCCGGTGCAACCAGCCCCTGAATGATATTAATTCCAAAAATAACGGAAACGGCTGTTTTTAATAGAAATTTTACTAAATCACATATCATTTCCGCTAATTTCTTAAAACGTCTCTCATCCATCAAATGATTCAAAAACTCAATAATAACGTAAATCTGTACCAGTGGAATTAAAAAATTATGTATCAGCCATTCCACCAGATAAATCACACCGAAAATTACACTGTACGTTGCCGCAGAGGAATTTAAGTTTAAAGAAAATGATATTGCCATACAATACGTTGGTACAAAAGCCTTCATAAACTCCACCAAAAGCTCTGTAGCCTGCAATACAGTTTCATTTAATGCAGAAAATGATTTTAATAAAAGAATCATCATAAAGCAATAGCACACCAAAAAACTTATTTCTGAAATATGTGAATTTGCAAAACTTTTAGAGAAATTTTTTAGTATGGAAAATGCCAGTGATACTACTAACAATTCTAAGAACAGATTTTTATTTTCCGTTATACCGGTCATGAAAATTTCTTTTAAAAATTCCCCAATCGTTTCATAAGAAAATCCTTCATTTTCTCCCATTAATGCCCTGACAAGCCCCTCAAAATCCAACGCATTTTCCGTAGTATTTTCTTCCAGAAACTGACTAATTTCTGAAAAATCCATCTCCTCCATAAGCTCTTCTGTTTCTTTTGCATAAACATTTTGTGTACTTATGATAAACATTAAGCACACACAAACTGCAACCATCCATTTTTTCATAATAACTCACCAATAGTCTCCATAAATGCCAGTAAAACCGGCATACTAAGCACCAGTATAGAAAGCTTTGCAAAAAGTTCTATCTGTCCGGCAATGGTCTGATAGCCTGCATCCTTACAAATGTTTGCAGCAAATTCTGCCACATAAGTCACACCAATCATTTTTAATATCATGGTAATATAAGAGCTCTCAATATGTATGTAACTCTGCATTTTTTCTGCATAGGACAATATTGCTTCTAACTTTGTTGTCACATACATAAAAATACATACACATACAGCAAGACTGATATAATAGCTATACTCCGGACGGTAATTCTTTAGCATCATGGCAAAAAGTACTGCTACAATTCCCAATATACTTATTTTTAAGATATCCATACTTCCTCCATTAACATCTTCTATAGTGTAAATAATTCCTGCATAGTGGCAAACAATTCAAATATGTAGGGCACAATCCAAAGCAAAACAATAATCAGACCTGCTAAGCTTGTTAAAAAAGCCTGTTCTTCCCTTCCACTATGTTTTAGCACCTGACTTAATACGGTAACTAAAATTCCTACTGCTGCTATTTTAAAAATTAAATTTACGCTCATACATCCCTCTTCTTCCATTTACAGTAATAAAATAACCAGAAAGAAACCCGTCAGAATACTTATCGTTCCATACAATTTTTGTTTCTCTTTCTTTTCTTCCATTGCCTGTACCACTTCTTCATCTAACTGCAAAAAATAGATTTCCGACACCTTCGTATGGTTTCCTTCCAATCCAAGACTTTTCGCTAATGCAATCAAAAGCTCCTGTTCTTCTTTATCTAATAAAAGCTGTCCCTGTTTTTTCAAAAAAGCATCTGACCACAATTTTTCCATATCTGCTTCCCTGTTTTTTTCCATTTCTTCTGCAATTTCATTCAAAATTTCCTGAAATACTTTCGATTTTCCCTTTGCTGTCCGTCGTAAAAGCTGGGCATAAGGCAGGCGCAGATACTCTCTTCCGACATCTGCCTGTGTGAAAATTTCCCGACATTCCACCAATTGCTTTAAATGGTTATTTAAATAATTGCAAAGACTTTTTCCCACACCTATGCTTCCGCCTAATATACAAACAATACCAAAAATTTTTAGCATAGCTGTTTTAACTCCTGATTATATATATGAAATCCCCTCTCTCCATTTTCCTCCCGGCTCAATAGGATATACCTTTGGAACAGCGCTTTCTCCGTCAACCATTGAAATTCCCGTTTTTTTAATATATTTTCCGGCTTATCTCCATGCATAGTCCCTAATACCCTGCAGCCGGAAAGCAATATCTGTTCCACCGCATCACAATCTGCTCTTCCTCCTAATTCATCCACTGCAATCACCTCCGGTGACATGCTTCGCAGCGCCATCATCATTCCCTCTGTTTTTGGACAATTATCCAGTATATCTGTCCTTTGTCCCAAATCATTCTGGGGAATTCCTCTGTGACAGGCACCAATTTCTGACCGTTCATCAATGACACATACTTTTTTCCCCGGATACTTTGGCATACCGTTTGAAATCAACCGTATACAATCCCGCAGAAATGTCGTCTTACCGATTCCCGGTGGTGAAATCAAAAGACTATTTAAAACCTGTCCATTCTCATACAGCCATGGCAAAATCGATTTTGCACAATCTTTTTTTTCTCTTGCAATACGGATATTTAAAAAACGGATATTTGTCATACGCATTACCTTTCCGTTTTCCATGCGTATCTGCCCGGCAAATCCAATTCTATGTCCGCCTTCTATGGTAAGATATCCCTGTCGTATTTCTTCTTCATAGGCATAAACAGAATATTCACTGATAAAAACCAGCATTTCTTCCAACTCTCCTTCGGTAATACATTCCGGAAGCCAGATACTCTTGCTTCCACAGCGAATTTCCACCGGTTGTCCAATGCGGATGCGAATTTCTTCCGCCTCCTGCCTTTCATATAGAATTTTTTCAATTTCTTTCCTCAAGCGTAATGGCATAATATGTATAATTTCCTGCTTCATTGCATCACCTCTGCTTTAAATATATGACCTGTCTTTTTAGATTATGCAAAATTAAGGTGAAATTACCTTTGCTATAATATCTGCCAAAGGCTCCATGGCATTCATTGCCTCCTGCAGCGTATTCGTCTGTGCGCCTACTTCCACTAAAAGCGTTTTCGGGCAATAATGCATATTGTAACGGTATCCCTTCAGATAAATCATGCGTGAAAAATCCGGATAATATTCTTCTGCGGCTAACTGCATCTGCAACGAAAATGCAAGGTTATCCTGTATATAGGGATTTGGCAGATATCCAATATCACCATTTGCTGTTGTACGGCTTAACCCATTAAAAAACATGATACTTGCCATCTGCTTTCCATCTACTTCGGTAACCAGATGTGTTCCCTCTGCTACACCATCCCTGTGTAAATCAATGACAACTTCAATACTTGGATTTTCCCTTAAAATCTGTTCTAACGCAGGTCCGGCTTTAGAATAGGCATCATCCCTGCTGTCTACATCATATTCACCTGTATGATGCAGCACATGAAAACCATAAGTTCCCAGCAATTTATGTAAATAGGCTCCCACGCCGACAATTGTCGTTGAGGCATCTCCCGGAACGGAATCCACAAATCCTTCCTGTGAATGGGTATGATAAATCAATATCTGTGGCGCATCCGGTGTATGTGTCAGCTTCATACTTCGGCTTAAAAGATCCGCTGCATTTAAACGGCTGCTATCAATGGTGGTTGTACGATCTACTAAATAAAAATTCTGAATGAGATAATCAAAATCCAGTAATTTTTCCTGTGGAAAAGTGACAACTTTTTCTGTCCTTGGTACAAACGTAGAACCTGCAACTTCTGTTTCCGCTGGTTTTGTTTCATTCTTATCCGGTTCATCAACGATTTCTCCATCTGTATTCTCTACTTCTGCTGCCTGCTCTGTTTCCTCCTTATTTTCCACCTGTTCAATTTCTGTCAAATGTGCATCCTCTTGAATAACAACCTCTCCGGTTTCTTCATCTACATAGTTTTCGTCCGCAGCTTCTCTTGCAATAATTGTTTCATAAGAAATATCACTTTCCATCTGGGTTGTATACTCTTCTGTATTTGTTATGTAACCATATACCGGAATGGTCTGAAAAATTTTTTCCATAAAAAATTCAGCCATAGTCGTTTGCTCTTCTTCATAGAAAAGTACCGGTGCAATGGACTTTAACATTGCCATATAACTTTCACTTTTTCCCTGTCTTAAAACTGTTTGTATTAGGGAATCTGCTTCTACCAGATTCCCTAAAAAAATACAAACACACAGCAAGCCTAACGCTGTCACTGAAATTATTCTTTTTTTTAATTTTTTTACATTTAATCTTTTATTCACGTTTCACACTCCTGCCACTTAAATATATATGCAGGGACATGCAATTTATGCAGGAAAAAATGCCATATTTATACCTTCTGATATGGTATAACTTAAACGCTTTACCGATTCATCAATATCCTTAGGCGTTACAAACATGGTATTTAAATTTGGAGAAAGCAATTCCCGAATCAATTCATTTTTTTCTGCCTCTTCTAAACTACTAATGGATTTCCCTAAATCTTCAAGCTTTCTACTCTCTTCCATAGCATGAACAAGATTACTCATTGTGTCACTGACAATCGTTACTGCATCTACAACCGTAGGTATACCAATCGCAATTACAGGTACACCCATACTTTCTTTATTTAAAGCGTGTCTATGATTTCCAACACCGGAACCCGGCGAAATACCTGTATCTGTAATCTGAATGGTACGACTCAAACGCTTCGTACTTCTTGCTGCAAGGGCATCGATGGCAATAATATAATCCGGTGTAGTTTCATCCAACACACCCTTGATTATTTCCAAAGTTTCCATACCTGTCTGCGCCATCACACCGGGAACAATACTGCTAATCTGATGATTTCTGCTTAGACCAAAAGCATATTTTCCAAATTTACGGATAATATGTCTGGTAATCATCATATTATCCACCACTCTTGGTCCTAACGCATCCGGTGTCACCTCACGGTTTCCTAAACCTACAACCAAAACAGACAGCTCTTTTTTATCAATGGGCATAAGTTCCCTTAACAGCTTTGCTATCTCTTTCGATATTTCTCTGTGATAGTTTTCATCATTGTCTGCCATATCCGGTGCTTCTAAGGTTATATAATTTCCTCTGGGTTTTCCCATGATTTTTGCACCATTTTCAGTTTCAATCATCACCTTTGTAACCTTCATATTTCCATGAACTTCATCCTGTGATACTTTTACACCTTTTACCTCTACGTTTGAACCTTCAAATTTTTCTCTTGCTTCTAAAGCCAAGTCCGTCCGAACCTGATACATTCCGGCACCACCTTTGTACATTTTTTAATATTTTTTGCAAAAATAAAAGAAATATGTATTGACAGAAAAAGAAACATGACATAAAATATTACTTGATGTGTACGTTGGAACGTCCGTGTCCGGCTCTGACGAAACACGAAAGAAAAAATAACAATTATTACTATTCGCATATTGGAGGTGTCCGCATTGGCTAACATTAAATCTGCAAAAAAACGTGTATTAGTTACAGCAACAAAAACTGCAAGAAACAAATCTATCAAATCTGCAGTTAAAACAGCTATCAAAAAAGTAGAAGCTGCTGTTGAAGCTAAAAACAAAGACGAAGCACAGGTTGCATTAACTGCTGCTATTTCTACAATTGCAAAAGCAACAAACAAAGGTGTTTATCACAAAAATAATGCAGCAAGAAAAGTTTCTCGTCTTACAAAGCTTGTAAACGAAATGGCTTAATTGATGTATTGAACATAGAAAGAGATGTTAAGAATCCAGACCGTCATTGGATTTTTGGCATCTCTTTTTTTATTTAAGTTACGGTTTGGCGAAGTAGTTTATCCCGGAATGTCGGTGCGAAGCTTCCGGTAGACGTGCGTTGTGTGGCTAAGTTTTCGTCCGGTATTAACGGTATTGGAAGTTGGCAAAAAGAGCCGGGGACTATGCAACGGCAGAGTGTCCGTGAAATAAGTATTTCTAATTATTTTCAATATAGACTATGGCAACGAACGCCACCGTTTTCAACATGACATCCCTGTCATGGTTCAAACTTGCGCCGACGTCCTGTCGGCGCATGGCTATGTTATTGCCGAAAATAATAAGAAATACTAATTCCACTCCCAAGTCTGCCGTTGCATAGTCCCCGGCTCTTTTTACCAGATTTACATTTTAAAACCGGACTAGGATATTGGCTATAGTACGTCTGCCTAGGTTACGAAAGGATTTTGGGATAAGCCTCTTCGAAACCTTCACAGGTAGATGGCGCCAGAACGCTTACGGCTGTATCTCTACTCTATGGAGATTTACATGTATATTATTCCGAAATCCTTCGTAATGAAGGCAGACACGTCCTACGCTCTCCAGTCCGGTATCATATTGTAAATTCAGTAAAACAGACGTAGTGAGTAGTTTGGTGGAATTGGTAGTGAAAAGTAGTGTTTCTTACATTTTCTAAGTGACATAGTTATGCGCAAACATGGACGTTTGCGCAAGAATCTGCCACGGCATGGACGCTGTGTCAGATTCGGTAACGGACGTTGTTACTATCTAAATGAAAATGTATAGAAACCCTCTTTTCACGGACTTCCACCGAACTACTCCCTACGTCTGTTTTACTGACTTCACAGTCTACAAATACCGGACGGAAACTTAAAAACTGGAGAGAACTTCCGTCCTCTCCAATTCCTATATACTCACCTATTCCATTACACCGGATAAGCTCCGTTCTTTGTATCTGCTGCTGCCGCATCCACACCAGTCTGCTGTGCTGCACGATACTTGAAGAAATCTGTTGCAACCTGTGGGAACAATGCGTAAGATAAGATATCCTCATCCTGCTGCTTCCACTGTTTCATTTCTGCTTCAATCTTATCTAATTCCGGCTCAAGTAAATCTGCATATCTGCATGTGATAGCATTCTTCTTCTCTTCGCCAAGAACCTTATCTACAACTTCCGGATTGAAAGGTTTAACTGTCTGACCATATTTACCAAGTAATACGTCCTTAGTTTCTTTTGTAGCAACTTTGTAACGTTCACCCATTAATACGTTCATGATAGCCTGTGTACCAACAATCTGTGATGAAGGTGTAACAAGTGGTGGCTCACCAAGGTCTTTACGAACTCTTGGAATTTCATTTAATACTTCTTCGTATTTATCCTCTGCTCCCTGTTCTTTTAACTGGGAAACCATGTTGGATAACATACCACCCGGTACCTGATATAATAATGTCTGAATATCTACACCTAATACCTTTGGATTTAATAAACCGCTTGCAATTGCTTCTTCACGCATTGGACGGAAGTAATCAGCAATTTCTTTTAACTGAAGCTGATCTAAGCCTGTATCATATTCTGTACCTTTAAATGCTTCAACCATAACTTCTGTAGCCGGCTGGCTTGTACCAAGTGCGAATGGTGACATAGCTGTATCGATGATATCACAACCAGCTTCTACAGCTTTCATATATGTCATTGCAGCCACACCGGATGTATAATGTGTATGAAGTTCGATAGGAAGTTTTGTAGAATCTTTTAAAGCCTGTACTAATTCAGTAGCTTTAGCAGGTACTAATAAACCAGCCATATCCTTGATACAGATAGAATCTGCACCCATATCTTCAATTTTCTTAGCAATATCCATCCAGTACTCTAATGTGTACGCATCACCTAATGTATAGGATAAAGCAACCTGTGCATGACCTTTTTCTTTATTACATGCTGTAACTGCTGTCTGTAAGTTACGAAGATCATTTAAACAGTCAAAAATACGAATGATATCAATACCGTTTGCAATAGATTTCTGTACGAAATATTCTACTACATCATCAGCATATGGACGATATCCTAAGATATTCTGTCCACGGAATAACATCTGTAATTTTGTATTTTTAAATCCATCTCTTAATTTACGAAGTCTCTCCCATGGATCTTCTTTCAAGAAACGAAGGGAAGCATCGAAAGTCGCGCCACCCCAGCACTCTACTGCGTGGTAACCAACTTTGTCCATTTTATCAACGATTGGCAGCATCTGTTCTGTTGACATTCTAGTAGCAATCAGAGACTGATGCGCATCTCTTAATATTGTCTCAGTAATCTTTACCTGTTTTGACATGATTTTTCCTCCTAAAATTTGTTGTGTTCCTAGATTCCAAAGATTGCCATAAATACACCGGCTGCTACTGCAGTACCGATAACTCCGGCAACGTTAGGTCCCATTGCATGCATAAGTAAGAAGTTGGTTGGATCTTCTTCTGCACCGACTTTCTGTGATACACGGGCAGCCATAGGAACCGCTGAAACTCCGGCAGAACCAATCAGAGGATTAATCTTTCCTCCGGTAATCTTACATAATAACTTACCAAACAATGTTCCTGCTGCTGTACCAAATACGAATGCAACAAGTCCAAGAACTACGATTTTGATTGTGCTTACATTTAAGAATGCTTCTGCACTTGTCGTAGCACCTACAGATGTACCAAGTAAAATAACTACAATATACATCAATGCGTTAGATGCTGTTTCTGTTAACTGACGAACTACGCCAGACTCACGGAATAAGTTACCTAACATAAGCATACCTACCAACGGTGCTGTTGTAGGAAGAAGTAAACATACAATAATTGTAACAACGATTGGGAATAAGATTTTCTCTAATTTAGATACTGGTCTTAAGTTCTCCATTTTAATAGCACGTTCCTTTTTCGTTGTTAAAGCCTTCATAACAGGTGGCTGAATAATTGGAACTAATGCCATATAAGAATAAGCTGCTACTGCAATTGGTCCCATAAGACCTGTCTGTCCTAATTTACCTGCTAAGAAAATAGAAGTAGGACCATCTGCTCCACCGATGATGGATACAGCAGCTGCTGCTTTATCATTGAATCCTAAGAGGATAGCCATTAAGTAAGCACCAAAAATACCGAACTGTGCTGCTGCTCCTAAAAGGAAACTGATTGGGTTTGCAATCAATGGACCAAAGTCTGTCATCGCACCTACACCTAAGAAAATCAGGGAAGGTAAAATAGACCATTCATCCATCAAATAGAAATAGTGAAGTAATCCACCGATACCATTACTTGTCTCTTCCGGGCTTGCCATGATATCCGGATAAATATTAACCAGAAGCATACCAAAAGCAATTGGAAGTAATAATAATGGTTCATAGCCTTTTGCAATTGCCAGATATAAGAATACACAGGCAACTACAATCATGAGGTAATTTCCCCAGGTCAGATTAAAAAATGCTGTCTGATGAAGGAGATTCCCCAGTGTCTCGCCAATATATGACCACATAGTCTTTAAACCTCCTGATTAATTTAATGTTGCTAATACTGCTCCTGATTCTACTGCATCACCAACTGCAACGTCGATGCTTGCTACTGTACCATCCTGTGGTGCTACGATTGGATTTTCCATCTTCATAGCTTCAAGAATTAAGATTGTATCACCTTTCTTTACAGAAGCACCAACACTAGCTTCTACTTTAAATACTTTACCTGCAACAGGAGCTTCTACTTTAATGCTTCCTGCACCACCTGCTGCTTTTGGAGCTGCTGCCGGAGCTGCCTTTGGAGCTGCTGCTGCCATTCTTCTAGGAGCTGGAGCTGCTGCACCTGTACTTCCTGTTTCTTCTACAGTAACATCATAAACATTTCCATTTACGGTAATTGTATAATTTTTCATTGAAATAATCCTCCTAAATCGTTATTTAACCTTATCTTCTACGAATAGAACGTACAACAAATCCATCTGTAGAAGTTCCTTCTGCTGCTGCAATTGCTGCAGCAATAACTGCAATTAACTCACCATCGTCTGCCTGCTCTTCTACTACTGCAACTTCTTCTACAGCTTCTGCTGCCGGAGCATTTGCAGTTGCTTTTGCAGCTTTTTTCTTCTCTAAATATGGGATGATATTAAAGCAGCAAATAACCAGACAAATAAGCACTAATACAAAGAATACAATGGAGATACCCATTAATGTATTCATAAGTGCTGTAGACATTTTTTCACCTACAGAATAAACACCATCAATGGTGATATCATCAACTTCCATAGAATGATATGTATACACATAAGTCAGAATCATATCACGATTTTCCATCTGACATGTCTGTGCTGCCGTCAATGTCTTACCGGATTTAGTAACTTCAAATTCACCAAAATCTACGAAAGCACCATATTCTTCAACAGCTTCATCCCATTTAATCACGAGATTGCCAACAACTTCTCCGCCATTCTCGATATAATATGCCTTATCCTCATCTGTCATGGATACAAGTGTCTGTACTGTTCCCACACAGTTTGCCTGTAAAGCATCATAAGAATAGCCATTGTAATCAACAGTTTTAGGATCCGTATTTGAACATGCTGCCAATCCTAACATGCATAAGCATAAAACGGCAATCAGAAATATTTTTTTCTTCATGAAACTTCACCTTTCTATTTATTTTGTACCATGTTTTTTCAGAGAGTCAGGAACACTTTTTGTATAAAGCATCTCGAAAGCTGCTACTAAATATTTTCTTGTAGTTTCCGGCTCAATAATTAAGTCTACATAACCTCTTCTTGCTGCTGAAAGTACAGAAGACTGTAATTCATCATATTCTTTTGCTTTTGCTTCTACAGTATCTGCTCCTGCATCTGCATACATAAGCATTGCTGCAAGTTTTGCATCCATCATACCGATTTTTGCATCATTCCATGCATATACCAAATCTGCACCGATTGCTTTGGAGTTCATAGTAACGTATGCACTTCCGTAAGCCTCGCCTGTGATTAAGTTTACTTTTGGAACATTTGCATTAGAGAATGCATAAGTTAAACGAGCCATTGCTTTTGCAAGGTTCTTTTCTGCACACATACATGCTTTATATCCTTTTACATTTGTAAGGGATAATACAGGAATATCAAATGCATCACAGAAATTAATGAACTCTGCTGCTTTATTGCATCCTCTTGCTGTAAGCACGTTGTCAAAACTTTCTGCTTTATTGCCTTCTTCATCGTAAACTTCACAACAGTTCGCTACTGCACCAACAGTTGTACCATTTAAACGGATAAATCCTGTTACCATATCCTTTGCAAAATCTTTCTTTATTTCAAAGAAAACATGGTCATCAGCGATTTCACTTAATACATAACGTGGATCACCTTTCATACCATCTAAGTTTGCACATGCACGGTTTAAATCATCCTCGCAGTCCTCTGTCAGACCACCCTGTCCATTGTTGCCCGGTAATAAGCATACAAGATCACGGATAGATGCTAAAATTTCATCCTCTGTGCCGATACCATCGATACATCCTGTTTCTTTTGCCTGGAACTCTGCAGAAGAAGTATCACATTTGTCTGCTGTATTTCCCGGAATCGCATTTGGGGAATTTACAAACATTTTTCCTTTGGATGTTTCAATAAAGCTGAAATCACACATTGCAGGAACTGTAGAAAGTCCACCACCACAGGAACCAAATACTGCGGAAATCTGTGGAATAACTCCAGATGCTGCTGCTTCTTTTGCGTAAATCTGTCCTAAACCATTTAATGCATCTACAGATTCCTGAAGACGAATACCTGCGCAATCTAAAAATCCGATTACCGGTGCTCCCATCTTCATCGCCATGTCATACACTGAAGCGATTTTCTTTGCATGCATTTCGCCGATTGTTCCGTTTAATACGGAAGCATCCTGGCTATAGATAAATACCAGATTGCCATCAATCAGTCCGTGTCCAATAATAACACCATCAGAAGGTGTGTCTGTATTAGACAAATTGAAGTCTGTGCTTCTTGCTGTGACAAGAGATCCAATTTCCATGAAACTGTTCTCATCAAGTAACTTCGCAATACGCTGCATTGCTAAGCTGTTGTTAGTACTGCTCATTTTTTGCCCTCCATCTATTTAATAGAAAATTTTTAAAAAAATTTCGCTAGCGTAATTGTATCCCCTTTTTCAACTTTTTTCAATAGTATTTCGTTAATTTCATCACAAAGATTCTGCTAAAAAATATCGAAAAAAAAATGGAAATCTGACTATTTTTACTATTATGTCAGATTCCCATGATTTTTTTATTTTACTCTTCCGTTTTTACTACTTCAAAAGTAAATTTATCTGCAAAATATGCATCTAAATCTGCGATTTTCACTCTTTCCTGCTCCATGGTATCACGGTCACGAACAGTAACTGCACCATCTTCTTCAGATTCAAAATCGTAGGTTACACAGAATGGTGTACCGATTTCATCCTGTCTTCTGTAACGTTTTCCGATATTTCCCCTGTCATCAAATTCACAGTTGTATTTCTTAGAAAGCTCTGCAAATACTTTTTCTGCACCTTCGTTTAATTTCTTAGATAATGGAAGCACACCAATTTTTACCGGTGCTAATGCCGGATGGAAATGAAGTACAGTTCTCATATCCGGTTTTTCTTCTGTTCCAATGTTTTCTTCGTCATATGCTGCACATAAGAACGCAAGTACTACACGGTCAGCACCAAGAGAAGGCTCTACAACATATGGAATGTATTTTTCTTTCTTCTCATCATCAAAATAGCTCATATCCTGACCGGATACATTCTGATGCTGTGTCAAATCGTAATCTGTTCTATCTGCAATTCCCCAAAGCTCGCCCCAGCCAAATGGGAATAAGAACTCAAAGTCTGTGGTGGCTTTGGAATAGAAGCAAAGCTCTTCCGGAGAATGATCTCTTAAACGAAGCTCTTCTTTTTTCATACCAAGTGCAAGTAACCAATCACGGCAGAAGCCTCTCCAGTAATTAAACCATTCAAGGTCTGTTCCCGGTTCACAGAAGAATTCTAATTCCATCTGCTCGAATTCTCTTGTACGGAAGGTAAAGTTACCCGGTGTAATTTCGTTACGGAAGGATTTACCAATCTGGGCAATACCAAATGGAATCTTCTTACGGGAGGTTCTCTGTACATTTTTAAAGTTTACAAAGATACCCTGTGCTGTTTCCGGTCTTAAATATACGGTATTTTTTGCATCCTCTGTAACACCCTGAAAAGTCTTAAACATCAGATTGAACTGACGAATGTCTGTAAAGTTGTGTTTTCCACAGGTTGGACATGCAATGCTATGCTCTTCGATGAAGTTTTTCATCTCTTCCTGTGACCATCCGTCTACAGAACCATCTAATTCCATTTTATTTTCTTCTGCATAATCTTCAATCAATTTATCTGCACGGAAACGCTCGTGACATTCTTTACAATCCATTAACGGGTCTGAAAATCCGCCTAAATGTCCGGATGCCACCCATGTCTGCGGGTTCATAAGAATCGCACAGTCTACACCTACATTGTATGGATTTTCCTGCACAAATTTCTGCCACCATGCTTTTTTTACGTTGTTCTTTAACTCAACACCAAGATTACCGTAATCCCATGTATTTGCGAGTCCGCCATAAATCTCTGAACCCGGATATACGAATCCTCTTGCTTTCGCTAATGCAACGATTTTTTCCATTGATTTCTCCATGATACTATCTCTCCTTCTTGTAAACACTTGCTACTGTCTGCTTATAAACAATAACATTTATTTATATATAATATAAGTTAGTGCCGCTTCTTCATTTGCACCTTCACCGGTAATGCGGACAGAATTTTTGCCGGTTACTTCCGTATTCTGGGCAGACACATATAAAATTTTTCCTTTTACCTGTACCGCCACATTTGCCCGGATAATAGCAACTTTATTTTCATCATCTGCTAAAACCTCTTCTTTACCGGCAGCCTGACCGACTCCTGCATCCTCTGTCACACTATAAAATTCCGTATCAAAGTCATATCCTTCTGCCTGTGCTGCTACAATACTGCCATCAAACAACTCAATACCATTAAAGGCACTATAATCCTCACAGGAAGCATATTTCATTTCCAGCTTGGCAATTCCTTCTTCTACACTAAAGGACTCTTTTGTCACATTTTCGCCATTTTCTGCTGCGTAGTCAGTTACATGTCCATCAATATATGCCTCCAACTCTGCTGCATCATAATAGTCCTTGTCTAAATTTTCTACATCCACACTGACGATTTCGCCTTTTTTTTCAATAAATACGGTACTTTCCTGCACTTCTGTTTTCTCTGCACAGCCAGTTAATGCTCCCATACATAAAACGGTTGCAAGCCCCATACCAATAATCTTTTTCATTTCTGCCTCCTATCATTCCCCTGTTAAAACTGCTCAAAATCTTAACCATTATACACTGTTCTGCAAGGAATTTCAACCTGCGATTGTCCTTAAAATTTCCAACGAATTAAATTTATGGGAAATATGGGAAGACAAATAGCGGTTCAATACCAGTTCAAGTCTCTCGAGAACTTCCTTTGAAACAGCAAAGGTATATAATTTTTCAAGTCTGGCGGATAAAATATACTGCATCGTATATAACGTTGATTCATCCATATACAAATCTGACGCTTCATGGGCACATTTAGTACAAAGCATACCTCTCTGACGATTTGAAAACCACTGCAGTTCTTCTTTTTTTCCACAACACTGACAGGAAAAGAAATTGGGGTATTCCCCCTCTACGAACAACACCCGCAGCTCAAAAATCCGACGGACAAGCCTGTTATCAAAAGAACTGCTTTCTAGTGCCCGCAGTGTCTGATACAACAGTTTTAAAAGCTCACGCTCATCATTATTTTCCTGTGCATAATAATCTGTCATTTCCAGAAAATAAAATCCATAACATGCTGTCTGTGGGTCTGCTGCCAGTGCACGAAAGTGATTTTTAATGGAAGCCTTTGCCAGCGTATATGTATTTCTACCTTCAAAAACTTCAAATTCACCAAAGGAAAAAGGGCTGGTCGCTGCTAAGAGCTGGCTGGTTGGCCGCCTTGCACCTCTGGCAAACGCCGTAATTTTCCCTCGTTCCTTTGTCAATATGGTAACTCTTTTGTCATACTCTCCAATTGGCATTACATTTAGTATCATCCCTGTCAGAATGATGTTCTGTCCCATAACGTCCCATTCCTCTGTTTTCCTGTGGGGATATCTGACTTTGTACTATTTGCTTAGCATCCGCTGTCATACTCTGCTTGTAGTTTAGATAATCAGATATCTTACCGCTTAATTCAAAGTTTTTCCATGCATCTTCTACCATCTGCCGTCATCTCCTGAGTGTGTCATTTTTTCACCTTACACATTCAGTTTATCCTTAACGGTCAGAAACATACCAGATAAAATTTGGCAGTTAAACCTCATCTTTACGATAACCAAAGTTTTTAATCAAAGAATCTGAATCCCGCCAGTCTTTTTTCACTTTTACCCAAAGCTTTAAATTCACCTGACGGTCTAACATCTTCTCAATCTCATAACGGGCATTACTACCGATTTTTTTAAGCATATTTCCGCCTTTTCCAATAATAATTCCCTTGTGGGATTCTCTTTCACAAATAATGGTAGCTTCAATATCCGTAATCTTCTGTCTGCCCTTTCTATCTTTCATCCGTTCAATCGTCACGGCAATTCCATGCGGAATTTCTTCGTCTAACGCATGCAGGGATTTTTCACGGATAATTTCTGCAACAATCTGACGTTCCGGCTGGTCCGTAACGGTATCCTCATCATAAAACATTGGTCCATAGGGCAGATACTTAAAAATGGTATCAATGACATCGTCCATATTATGTCCACGCAATGCAGAGGCAGGAATAATCTCATCGAATTCAAATGCTTTCCGATAAGTATCAATCGCTTCTAAAATTTTCTCTTTTTCCACGGTATCCACTTTATTGATAATCAAAATAACCGGCACCTTTGCCTTTTCCAATTGTTTAATAATATGCTGCTCACCTGCACCAATGTATGTGGTTGGCTCCACAAGCCATAATATCACATCTACGTCCTTTAAGGTGCTTTCTGCCACATTCACCATATATTCTCCAAGTTTATTTTTCGCCTGATGAATACCCGGTGTATCCAAAAATACAATCTGCCCACGTTCCATATCCGTATACACAGTCTGAATACGGTTACGGGTAGTTTGTGGCTTCTTCGAGGTAATGGCAATTTTTTGTCCGATTAAATGATTCATTAATGTGGATTTTCCCACATTTGGTCTTCCTATAATTGTTACAAATCCTGATTTTAAACTACTCTCCATGCATGATTTCCTTTCTCGCATTTTATCTAAAATAGTAACTGTTCAGTACCTTCACAGTTACATGCAAAAATCTATTTAAAATCGCTTTCAGCGATGAGATTTTTGCACACCTGAATCATTTTCTTACGGTCAGCGCAGTAAATGCGCAGACCTACTGAATAGTTACCTAAAATAAATCTTTGATTTCTGTAAACATTTCTTTTTGTTCTTTTATCTTTTCTTCATTTCCGATAACACAGAAATTCTGCTGTTTCATAACTGCTTCTATTAAATCAGCTAATTTTCTAATATCTTCTTCTGTTGCACCAATTACCTCATCACGCTCTTTTTGAATATCCGCATAGGTAATACCTGATAAATATGCTGTTGTAGAGCGCATTCCCTTTGCTGAAGGATTCATTGGTGTATCTAATTCACTGATAGTTCCAATGATATACTTTGTCATATCACGCTCATCTGCCGTGAAATTGCGGATGTACTCCGGTGTTTTCTCATATATCGCATTGGTTTTCTCTAAATTCGGGTCTCTGTAAGAAGAAAAATATGCATTTCCACTGCGCATAAATCCACTTCCACAGCCATATGCACCACCTTTTACACGGACATTTACCCATAAATAGTCATAACTTAAAATTACTTTTAATATTTTAAGCGCTCCGGTATAGTTATATCCTGCTGCCTTGAAATTTCCGGCTCTGGATACATATTGCACCTTTGAAGCATCCATAAAGCCCTCGTTCAACTTCTGACAGGAAATTTTTGCAGGTGCTTTTTTATTTTCCCCTTCCGGAAGCTTTGCCTTAAACTGAGCTAAATTATCCGGTACAAAAGCAAATCCGTCTTTATCACAGGTCACACTAAGCATAAAATTATTTCTTGTGAAAATTTCTGCCGCTAAGGTCTTTAGTTTTTGAATAAGCTCTGACTTCTTCTGTGCAAAATTCTCTTCATAATCTGCCACTACGCGATAAAAATCTATACCATTTGTCAAATCACCATAACGTGCTGTTTCTGAAAAATAAGACATAGCACGGACAGCAGACACCGAATTTCCTGCGGATGCAAGACTCATCTGTAGTCTGGATTTCACTTCGGAAAGAATCTCCTGCAAACGCTTCTCATCCTCTAACTTCGAATGACCTAAAACCTGCTCTAAGATTTCTAATGCCTTTGGCAGTTTATCATATAATACCTTTGTCCGCAGTTCAAATTTTGCCGCATATTCTCCCTCATTTTGATTATTGGCATAAGTAGAAATAGAGGTTGACATGCCTCCGGTTTCTAAATTAATTTCATTTGCCAAATCATCATAGGTATATTTTTCTGTGTCCACATAGCCTAAAACTGCTTTTAAAATACCAAGATAAGGCAAATCCCATTCTTCTACAAAACGAATATCAAATAATAACTGCGCATACAAAATTCCATTAGAAAACATCTCATGGAACAACACTTTTGTACCGTCACAATCTATTTCCTCATTGATAAATGGTGCTGCTTCTTTTTTCATATCTGAACGCTTCAGCATAGGAATTTTTTCAATATCTTCACGCAAGGAAGGTTCTTCCTGATACTGCTTTAAGTGCGCTGTATCTTCTATTAATTGCTCTAATTCACGTTCACTTAAACTTTCCTTGTATCTTTGCAGTTTTTCTGCCAGTTCAGCTTCATTCTTGGCATTGAGCCCACGCTCCGGTTCAATAATCACCATAGACACATGGGTGTTATGCAACATATACTCACGAATCAGATTCTCAAAATAATCCGTTTCCACCTGCTTCTTTAAAAATGCAAAGGTTTCTAATGCCTCTAAATGCATAAATGGCTGTTTTTCATCATAAAGCCAGCTGTCAAACATCTGCAAGCCATAAATCAAACCCTTCGGATAGGAGCCAAAATCCGATTCACGATACTTAAATTCTGCGCTGTTAAGCCCTGCCATCAGTGCTTTTTTATTTAACTTGCCTGCTGCCTGCTCCTCTAATACCTGACGAATCGTAGCAGCAAAACGCTCTTTATCTGAAATATTTGCATTTTTTGCAACAATAGAAAAAATTGGCTGATAGGTTCCGTTATCATAAGAGCCCATAATATCTTTACCGATTCCGGCATCAATCAACGCCTTTTTCAACGGTGCACCGGGAGCATTTAAAAGTGCATAATCTAAAATTTCAAATGCCTGATACAGCTTTTTATCCAATGACGTGCCAATTACCATATTATAAGATAAATAGGTATTATCTTCTAAAGGCTCATTGCTTGCCACCGGATATTTTTTACAAATTTCCCTTACCGTTTCAAATGGTTTCTGCATACGAATGTTTGAATCCACAGAAATTTCATCATAAGCAGATAAATATGCCTTATCCATCCAGTCTAATTTTTCTGCAATATCCATATCTCCATAGAGATAGATATAGGAATTGGACGGATGATAATATCTTCTGTGGAAATCCAGATATGCATCATAGGTCAGTTCCGGTATTACTGCCGGATCTCCCCCGGATTCATTTCCGTAGGTGGTATCCGGAAACAGGGAATTTAAAATTTCTCTATCCAAAACACCCTCCGGAGAAGAAAATGCCCCCTTCATTTCATTGTAAACCACACCATTTAAAGTAATTGGCGCATCTTTACTTTCTAACTCATAATGCCAGCCTTCCTGTTTGAATATCTCTTCCTTTTTATAAATATTCGGATGAAGAACTGCATCCATATATACATCCATTAAATTCTGGAAATCCTTGTCATTACAGCTTGCCACCGGGTATACCGTCTTATCCGGGTAAGTCATGGCATTTAAAAAAGTATTTAATGAACCTTTCACCAATTCCACAAATGGGTCTTTTGCCGGGAATTTTTCTGAACCGCAAAGTACCGTATGCTCCACAATATGAGCAACTCCTGTACTATCCGCAGGTGGTGTACGAAAACCAATATAAAATACTTTATTTTCATCCGTGTTGGATACGGCTGTAATCTTCGCACCACTTTTTTTATGGCGGAAAATATAACCTGTAGAATTCATATCCGTAAGTTCTCTTGTTTCTAACAATTCATAGGCTTTTAATTCTTCAAATCTCACTCTGTTTCCTCCAAAATTTTTATTCTATTTCTCTATATCAACCGCCTGTTTTGGCGCATTTTATCATGATATAAAAGAGGGTGTTAAAAGCCAACACCCTCTTTTTGGTTATTCTTTCCTATATTTCTTTGATTTATGTACGATAGACTATGCTAAACGTGTTACGTTTGCTGCCTGTGGTCCTTTTTCGCCTTCTACAACTTCAAATTCAACAGCTTCACCGTCTTTTAACTCTTTGAAGCCATCCATCTGTAATGCTGAGAAATGAACGAAGATATCGTTGCCTTCTGCATCAGAAATAAATCCATAACCCTTTTTTGCATTAAACCATTTTACAGTACCCTGCTGCATAATAAAACTTCCTCCTAAAACTTTAATGTACTTTTGTGGTTTCCCCACGTTGATTAGACTAGCATATATTGGCAGTTTTGTCAATGTAGGGAAGGCAAAACCCTTGATGAATAAAATTCATAGTCCATTGTATTTTCATCTATAATTTCCCCATTTTCCGAAATAGAAAATACATTCCATACGCTGCCTTTCTGATTTTTAGGCACCTGATAGATTTTTAATAACGTATTTCCCTTATACACACTTACCGTCGCTGCTGATTCTGATAAACGACTGGCATTTGCACTGTCTGCATTGCTATCACGGTCAGTATAATTATGCACGGCATAGCGGATATTTTTTAACTGCTCCGGCTTGGTAATTGTAATGGTTTCCATGCCATAAGAAAGCGTTTCATCAATGTCTAAATAGGCACTATCCTTTATATATGCATTGAAATATACATGTACATCTTCGCCTGACACATCCTCTGCCCGCAGATGTGCATCCAAATCCTCCGGTATGCGATTCCATTTTAATACTATACGATATGCATTCTCGCCAATTTTCTCCGCTTCTGTTCGATTTATAGCGTCTTCTACTGCCATGCCTGCGTTTACCATTGGTATTTCCCCTGCTGTATAGGGTGAATTGGCATTATCACAGGCTGTATTATTCGTTTTTTGCAGTAATATCTCCGTTACTTCTTTGCCTGTAAATGCCGGATTTACCGCCCAAACCATCGAAGCTGTCGCTGCGGTTATGGGTGCTGCCATGGAAGTGCCACTTAGATTTCCATAGGTGTTTTCCGGCAGTGTACTATAAATTTTTCTCCCCGGTGCTGCAATATTTACATTTTCACCAGCATTACTAAAGCTTGTCTGCTGATATCCGGTATTTGTCTGCTCTGCCGCACCTACAATAAGGATTCGGTTTAAAATTTCATCCTTAGTCACCTTTGATGAAGCATAGCAGTTTTCTTCCGTAATCGATGCAAAATGCCCATTATTATGCGCATCTACACCAATACCATCCTTTGCACCATTTCCTGCTGACTGGACAACCACAAAATCAAAGTTTTTTTCCAATAATTTTCCCATTAAAACAGAAGTTGTCTTTCCCCATAACCAGACAAGAGGTTTCCAATAGTTACAACTGCTATCCGGCAAATTCCCGGAAGTTCCCAAAGACAAATTTATCACTTTACAGCCACTTTCTACAGCTTCTACAAAAACATCCTGTATCTTTGCGCTGGTTGTCCAATTTTGCCCGGCAGAAGGATGCCAGTCATATCCATAGACCTTATTCATATGCGCAAGACCTGTAATCCCCTTTCCATTATCTGCCCTTGCACCTATAATCCCCGCCACATGGGTTCCATGTTTCTCTATGGAATTTTCATTTTCTAAATCCGTACTTGAAAAATATATCTGCAAATCTTCATGACAGGTATCAAATCCATCGTCAATTACCCCTATACGAACTGGCTGCATTTTTTTCGCATAACCCCATGCCAAAGGCGCATTGACTGTTTCTGCCCACCAGTTTTCATCCGCCGGATAGTTTGTATCCCATTTTGCATGATTCCAAGTATCATTATACAAGGTTTCTTTTGGTTCGATATATACCCATTCCGGCTCTGCGGCTAGAATTTCGGGATACTTTTCGCATAGTATGGAAATATAATTCATAAAATCTTCGATTTCTTCAAAGTTCTGTGATAGCTCTACCTGCGATAAGCAGACAGTATGCAGCATACCAATTTCTTTTGCATGCATGGATGTTAAAATCTCTTCTTTTCTTTCTTTTGAAATATTTTCTACAAAATACATGAACAGTCGATTATTTAAATAATGCGCATAAATATCTCCCTCCTGCGTACCTGTCTGTATACAATTTTTCTCTATTTTCAGTTTTCCGTCTGCATCAACACTTACTCCCTCCATGTTTTCTATACATGGCATTACATCCAATTTTCCCCTGTCATATGTAAGTTTTATCGTTTTTTCGGTTTTGATACCGGTATAGGTTTCCGCCATAACCGAAATATAATTATCTCCCGGTGACAACGGTATTTGCAGTATTTCCCATGTACCATTCCCTGTAATAGCTGTACCTTTTGCCTTTGGCGTTGCATTTTCGGATGAAAAATCCTGAATATTATAGGTAATGGATTTTAAATTACCATTTGTACTGTATGTACCGGTCAGTGTTGGGTGAATTTCATTTACCACTGTATCTTTTTGATGCATTTCAAGATGTATATATTCCTCTTCATATTCTTTATCTTTTACAGTGATTTTTATCTGTGCTTTCTTTTTTGAGCCATCTAATGCACGAATAGTGATTTTTGTAGTCCCTTCTTTCATTGCAAAGATTTGTCCTTTATGATTTACCCGAACACAAGACATATCTGCCGATGTATATTGCAGATTTTTGTTTGAAGCCTTTGCTGGTTTTATTTGTACGGAAATCTTCGCACATTCTCCGACTTTTAAGTTATAATTTTTCTTTTTGGGAATAATTTTTTTGATTTTTTTATACTTTTTCTTTGATATTACTTTGATTTTTAACTTTGCTTTGATTTTTGAATTCTTTTTTAATTTTGCTGTTACAGTCACTTGACCGACATTTAATGCTTTTATCTTTCCATTTGTGCGTATGGATATAATCTTCTTTTTGCTTAAGGTGTATTTAATGTTTCCTTTTACCGTTCCTGTTGGTGTAACTGTAGTACCAAGACTATAGGATTGCCCTTTATACAATATTAGCGGCTTGTTTTGTGCTTTTGTAAAAGCTATTTTGGTTGTAACTGTTTCCTGTGCTGCTATAGGCTTTGCTATGCTGCTTATTAGAAGAAACATATATAGCGCAAACAGGTACATCCACATGTTTCCGGTGTTTCTCATGTATGTTTAACCTCCTGCATTTCCTTTATTTGTTTTTCCATAGCTGCGATTATGGCAGCTTGCTCTTTTAACTGTGCATCCTTCTCTTCTATTGCACTTTCCATTTTTGCAATTGCTTTCTGATAAGAACGCAAATCCGCATAATAGTCTTCTCTGTCCCGGCAGCGTTTTATCACCTGTTCTTCAGCACTCATACGAAAAACGGTTTGTGCAGTTTCCTTTAAATATTCATTTTTTTCTGCTAACATCTTCATTTCCTCCCAGGTTTTCAATTTAAACAGTGCTGCCCAGTAATCTATCTGGTATTCTTTGTCTTCTGGTGTTGCCAGCTCTATTTTTGTTAAGTCTATCACACAAAGCTCTATATTCTCCGGTGGCTTCTTCTAATGAAGAAAATGCTACTGTATCTGTTTTATTTTCTCTTTTTATCATTTATCCTCCTGTTTTTTTGCAGAAGTATCAAAAAACTCCTGCTTTATAGTGTTTTGTAATTGGATTTTAAAAAGCATGAATTTTCTGAAATGAAAAAGATAAAAAGACGATAAATAAAAAATGTGCATCCTGAAAATATGCTTTTTTGTAGAATAGCATATTTTTTCAGGATGCACAAGGATTTTTTACTCTCGCATTTGTACATCAATCTTCTGATAAGGAATCTCAATTCCTTTCTCATCAAATGCTAACTTGATATTTTCTGTCAACCGCCATTTTGTATCCCAGTAATCTTCATTTTTCACCCAGATACGCATACCAATTTTTACCTCACTTGATCCTAACTCCGATACAAATACCTGAATTGCCTCCTGTGGCAAACGGCAGCTTTCTGCTTCTGCCAGCTCATACATCACTTTTTTTGCCAGTTTCAAATCCGCTTCATAGGCAATCCCCACTTCCAAGTCAACCCTTCTGCTTTCGCTGTAAGTTGCATTGGTTAAACTGCTGTTTGCCAATGTACCATTAGGAATAATAATGGTTTTATGGTCTGCGGTCAGCAATTTTGTATAAAAAATTGATATTTCAGCAACTGTACCTTCATTGCCATGGGTATCTTCTTTGATATAATCGCCTACTTTAAATGGCTTTAATAATAAAATCAGCACTCCGCCTGCAAAATTGGATAAACTGCCCTGTAGTGCAAGACCTATGGTAACTCCGGCAGAACCGACAACGGCAATCACTGAGGCTGTTGTCACACCAAAAAAAGTCAGAATAATCACTACCAGCACAAAATACAGAATATACTTTACCAGTGCATCCAAAAACTGTTTTGCACCCACATCTGCGTCTGCTTTATCCAGCCAGCGTTTTAGAATTTTTCTTACCAGCTTGATAATCTTTGTACCAATAAAATAGACAACAACTGCCAGTAAAACCTGCACAGCAAATCCTAAAATCCCCGGCAACAGGCTTTCTAACCATTCCCGGATAACGTTAGCATCTGTTTCCTTTAACTTTTCCGCTGCCGCTGTTACATCTTCTAAGGTTACGGCTTCTGTACTGATATCTGTTATCTCCATATACAATCCTCCCTTTATTTCGCAAAGAAAATAAGGAGCGCAAAAAAGCCTCTCCTTATTTCCTTTCTTTATTTTGTAAATTTACCAAGCAATGCATCTAACTGTGTTGCCAAAACTTTATTTTGCTCAGACTGCTCCTGTATTTCTCCTGCAACCTGTGATGTATTCTCGTTTTTCTCAACAATAACACCAATAGCCGCACGATTTTCATCTGTAATACAATTTACATCCGATATATTATTTGAAATCTGGTTTACATATTCTTCAAGTTTTACAACTGCCTCATTTACGTCATCTAACTGTGACTTTATTTTAGCTGCTGACATACTATATCCAGTTGCATTTTCTGCAAAGTCTTTAAACTGATTAACAACTTCATCTTCCATAAACTGTATAATAGATTCAAAGCACTCATTAACTACATTTATACTTTCATTTGCATCACTGCACATAGACTGAATATCGGCAGCAGTATTTTTAGAAGTATCTGCCAGATTTCCAATCTGCTCTGCAACAACAGCAAATCCTCTTCCTGCTTCACCAGCTCGAGCCGCTTCTATAGAAGCATTTAATGATAAAAGATTTGTTTGCCCCGCTATACTTAATATTTCTTCTGCCAATTCATTAATTTTTGACAAACTATTCAAACTGCTAATAGCATCCTCAACTGAATGTTTTGTTTTTACTAACGTATCCTGTCCATTTTTGTATGCACAATCTGCTTTTTGCTGCATCTCATGTGCACTACCTATCACACTATCACTCATTTCTACGGAATCTGTTATATTATTCAGAATCGCATCAACTACACTATTTATATTAATAATTTCCTGATTTACATTTGTCACAACAATATTCGTGCTTTCCAATGATGCAGAAAGTTCTTCTGTCGTTGCAACATTGTCTGTTACATCCTCTACCAATTCCGTTGCAGACTCATGAAGATACGTTGCTTTACTTTCAAGCGTGTTACAACATTCTTTTAATGTTCCTATAATTTCTTGCAATACTGTAACTAGTATTTCCGTTGCTTTTGCAATCGTTCCCAGTTCATCACTACGATTTGAATATTTTTTAATTTCATTCTTATCAGATACATCGAAGTTCTGCAGTTCCCGAATACTTTTTTCGATATATTTCATCGGTTTTGTCATCTTACTTATGATTACATAAGAAATAATAATCATAAGAATTAATGCATTAATACAGAAAAAAATCATTTTTTTCTGCAACTCATTTGCTGAAGCAAATACTTCTCCTTTATCATCAGCAACCATAAACAACCAGCCATGATCCGCCATATAATGATATGTAGATATATATTCTGTTCCACCTACTTTGTATTCAACATAATCACTTAGATTTTCTTTTGTACCTGACAATGTATTACAAATATTTATAATATATTCTTCTTCTGCAGCTTGTCCAATCTTTTCACTATCAGCATTAAAAATATATTGTCCACTTTTCACATCTACCATGCAATATTCTGCATTCTGCATACCATTCAACGTCAGCTTGTCCAAAATTTCAATAAGACCTTTACTGAAAATTCCTCCACCAACCAAACCTACCGGTGTATTCGTTTCATCATAGACTGCCATATACATAGAAACAATCTGCTGACCACTGGCTGGCGAAATAATAATGCCTGTATTATATACTCCATCCGCAGCAAGCATAGCATCCTGCAATACTTTTAACGATTCACCTTCTCGTGTAACAATTCCTCTTACCTCCGCATTTGTATGTGTCAGTACATGGGTGTTCCATTCACTGGCATACAAACCTTCAAGATTTTCTACATCAGCTGAAAATTTTTCAGTATACGCCTGTGCTTTATTTACACAATCTGTATCTGTTGGATTTAACATAATATCCAGAATCTCTCCGGCACGGCTATATGCCATTAGTGTTTTCTCTGCTTCTTTCACATAGTTCTCAACAATTTGGCTTCTCTCTTCTACAATTGTCTTCATACTGTTAATTGTTGTGATTTTAAGATCATTTGTTACAGTATAAACAACAAATCCTGACAAAAACAGCATAACCACCATCTGCAATATCAAAATGCAAATCGTAATCTTTTTTCCCAAAGTAACTTTAATTTTCATGGCAATTCTCCTAACCCTTTTCTTTTATTTTAACATTTTTTTGTAATTTTTCAACAAAAAAAGTACACAATATATAATTATTGTGCACTTTCTTCATATTATAGTTCATGAATAAACAATCCACTTCTTAATTTCGGCTCAAACCATGTGGATTTCGGTGGCATTAAGCGGTTTGCATCCGCAACTGCGAATAATTCCTGAATAGATGTCGGATACATAGCAAAAGCCACTACGCAATCCTCTGCTACTCTGCGCTCTAATTCGGCAAGTCCACGGATTCCGCCAACAAAGTCAATTCTTGCATCAGTTTTCGGATCTTTGATGCCAAGCACAGGGTCAAGGAGTAAATTCTGCAATAAGGATACATCCAACCCTTCCACAGGGTCTTCACTTCTATCTGCTGCTTTAATGGTAAGTTCATACCATTTCCCATCCATATACATAGTCACTTTGCCTTTTTCTTCCGGGCTTTTCGCACCGGAAAGTTCCGTAACATCAAATATCTCCTTTACCTTTGCAAAGAAAGATTCTTTTGTATATTCTCCAAAATCCTTCACTACACGATTATAGTCCATAATCATTAATTCTTCATCCGGGAATAATACGGATAAGAAATAGTTAAACTCTTCCTCCCCTGTATAGGATGGATTCTTCTCTCTGCGCATAAAACCAACTTTTACGGCAGATGCGGCTCTATGATGTCCGTCTGCAATATAGATTTCTCCAATTGCTGCAAAAGCATTCTGGATTTTTGCAATATCTTCTGCGTTGTCAATACAAAATACTCTATGACGAATACCATCATCTGATACAAAATCATACAGCGCAGCACCTTTTTTTGTGCGGCTTACCACTTCACGAATCACTGCATTAGCACGATAGGCAAGGAAAATCGGTCCTGTCTGTGCATTACAGGAATCCACATGATGAATACGGTCTGCTTCTTTTTCTGCACGGGTATTTTCATGCTTTTTAATTACTTCATTTGCATAATCATCAATGGATGCACATGCTACGATACCCGTCTGTACTCTGCCATCCATAGTCAGTTCGTAGATATAATAACAGGCACTTTCTTCTCTTACAAAATCTCCTTTATCTACCATATCCCACAATATATCATGGGCTTTCTGATATACACATTCATCGTAAGTATCCACAGAATCATCGAACTGTGTTTCTGCTCTGTCGATTTTTAAGAAAGAAATCGGATTTTTTGCTACTACTTCTTTTGCTTCTTTTCTGTTATAAACGTCATAAGGTAAAGCAGCAATGTCTGCCGCTTTACCTTCTGCCGGACGGATACACAGAAATGGTTTAATTGTCGCCATTTTGGTTCTCCTTTGTCTTTTATTTGATTACTCGTACCTTTAATACGCCGTCAAGTGCTTTTAACTCTTCAATAACTGCATCTGTTGCAGGTGTTGCAAGATCCATTAATGTGTATGCATACTCACCTTTAGATTTGTTCATCATATCTTCGATATTGATGTCTGCATTACCAAATACAGATGTAAAGCTTCCAATTGTACCTTTTAAGTTTCTATGTAAAATACCTACACGACCAGCCTTGTCACAGCCACCCATGCTACAGTCAGGGAAGTTTACGGAATGTACGATATTACCGTTTTCCATGTAATCACGGATTTCTCTTACTGCCATCATCGCACAGTTATCTTCGGATTCTTCTGTAGAAGCTCCAAGATGTGGTGTTAAAATAACGCCTTCTTTACCTGCTGTGGTAGGATTTGGGAAGTCTGTTACATATTTCTTTACTTTTCCGGCTTCGATAGCTTCTAATAAAGCAGCTTCATCCACTAAAAGATCTCTTGCAAAGTTTAATACAACTACGCCATCCTTCATCATTGCAATGGCATCTTTATTAATCATGCCCTTTGTTGCATCCATCAAAGGTACATGAACAGTGATAAAGTCACACTGTTTGTAAATATCTTCTACGTTGCTGATGTGTTTTACGCTACGGGATAAGCTCCATGCAGCATTTACAGAAATATATGGGTCATAACCATAAACTTCCATACCTAAGTGTGTTGCAGCATTTGCTACTAATACACCAATAGCACCAAGACCGATAACACCAAGTTTTTTACCGGAAATTTCAGAACCTGCGAAGTTCTTTTTCTGTTTCTCAGCAGTTTTTGCAATATCCGCATCGTCTTTTGCACTCTTCGCCCATTCGATACCACCTACGATATCACGAGCTGCAAGCAACATACCGGAAAGTACCATTTCCTTTACACCGTTTGCGTTTGCACCCGGTGTATTAAATACTACAATACCTGCTTCTGCACATTTATCTAATGGAATATTGTTTACACCTGCACCAGCTCTTGCTACTGCTAAAAGACCTTCCGGTAATTCCATTTCATGCATGGAGGCACTACGAACTAATGCAGCCTCTGCATCATTAATATCTTCTACTTTTGTATATTCATCAGAAAATAAATCCAAACCAACATTTGCAATTGGATTTAAACATGTATATTTAAACATTTTAACTCTCCTAACTCTTTCTTACTGGTTGTTTTTCTCAAATTCACGCATGAACTCTACTAACTTTTCTACACCTTCGATTGGCATAGCATTGTAGATAGATGCACGCATACCACCTACGGAACGATGTCCTTTTAAGTTTTCAAATCCTGCTTCTTTTGCTTCTTTTACAAATTTCGCATCTAATTCATCGTTTCCTGTAACAAATGGTACGTTCATTAAGGAACGGTCTGCTTTTTCAACTGTTCCTTTGAACATTTTGCTTTCATCTAAGAAATCATATAAAATCTTAGCTTTCTTTTCATTGTGCTCTTTCATTGCAGAAAGTCCGCCCATTTTCTTTAACCATTTGAATACTTTTCCACAAACGTAGATACCGTATGCTGGTGGTGTATTGTATAAAGAATCATTATCTGCATGAATTTTGTACTGTAACATGGTTGGTGTACCCGGTAATGTATCTTCTGTGATTAAATCTTCACGGATAATTACGATAACTACACCTGCAGGTCCGATATTTTTCTGAACGCCACCGTAGATTACACCGTATTTGGATACATCTACCGGTTCAGATAAGAAACAAGAGGATACGTCTGCTACTAATGTATGTCCTTTTGTATTTGGTAATTCTTTGAATTTTGTACCATAAATGGTGTTGTTTTCACAGATATATACATAATCTGCATCTTCCGGGATATCTAAATCTGAGCAGTCCGGAATATAAGAGAATGTTTTATCTTCTGAAGAAGCTACTGCAACAGCTTCACCGTACATCTGTGCTTCTTTCCATGCTTTCTTTGCCCACTGTCCGGTTACAACATAAGCCGCTTTTTTGTTTTTCATTAAATTCATCGGAATCATGGCAAACTGCTGGGATGCTCCACCCTGAAGGAATAATACTTTATAATTGTCAGGAATGTTCATCAAATCTCTTAAATCTGCTTCTGCTTCTTTAATGATGTTGTCATATACTTTAGAACGGTGGCTCATTTCCATAACGGACATTCCACAACCCTGATAATCCATCATTTCATCTGCTACTTCTCTTAATACTTCCTCTGGCAGAACTGCTGGTCCTGCGGAAAAGTTATAAACTCTGCTCATTTTTATTTCTCCTTTTTCATTCATACTTATTCATTAATGTAATATTTTTCGACAAAACTGTCAATTGTTTTTGTTATTTTTTAGCAGCAAGATCTTCTGCGCTGAAGGCTTCGCTGATTGGTGCTCCCGGTGCTACCATAGGCCATACTTTATCATTGCAGTCAATCACACAGTCGATAACCACTGGTGTTTCTGATGCTAAAGCTTTGGCAAAAACATCCTCAAACTCTTCTCTGGTAGTGGCTCTATATCCTGTTGCACCCATAGCTTCTGCTAATTTCACATAATCTAAACCATCGTCTAAAATAGTTGCAGAATATCTTTCTTCATAGAAAAGATTCTGCCACTGTCTTACCATACCAAGCACATGGTTATTCATGATAATTTCAATCATTGGCAGCTTCTGGCGGACTGCTGTGGCAATTTCATTCATATTCATACGGAAACATCCGTCTCCGGCAATATTGATAACTTGTTTGTCAGGATTTGCCACCTGCGCACCAATGGCTGCGCCTAAACCATAGCCCATAGTACCAAGTCCACCTGATGTAATCAGTGTCCGTGGTTTGGAATATTTATAAAACTGTGCTGCCCACATCTGATGCTGTCCTACTTCAGTAACGATAATGGCATCACCTTTTGTCTTTTCATAAATGGTTTTCATCAGATAAGGACCACTTAAACCTTCTTCTTCGCATTTCAACGGATATGTATGCGTATATTCTTTAATATGTGCCAGCCATTTTTCGTGCTCCATTGGCTCAATACGGCTGTTCAAACGGCTCAATACTTCTTTTACATCACCAATAATGCTGGCATTTACCATGATATTTTTATTAATTTCTGCCGGATCTACATCAATCTGCAAAATTTTCGCATGATGTGCAAATTTGCTGGCATTTCCGGTAACTCGGTCTGAAAAACGAACACCGATGGCGATTAATAAATCACACTCACTGACACCATAATTGGATGTCTTTGTACCATGCATACCAAGCATACCTGTATATTTCTCATCCGTTCCATCAAAAGCACCTTTACCCATTAAGGTGTCACATACCGGTGCCTGAACTTTCTCTACAAACTCTTTCAACTCTGCGCTTGCTTCTGAAATTACGGCACCACCGCCTACAAATACATATGGCTTTTTCGATTTTTTAATCATTTTTACAGCTTTTTCTAAATCTTCTTCTGTAATCTGGTCTGTAAAACGACCCATACGCTCTGCTTTTGTCGGTGTATATGCACATTTTGCGGCTGTCACATCCTTTGGAATATCTACTAATACAGGACCCGGTCTGCCTTTGGCAGCAATTTTAAAGGCTCTGCGGATGGTATCCGCTAATTTTTCAATGTCTTTTACGATAAAGTTATGCTTTGTAATCGGTGTGGTAATTCCGGCAATATCAATTTCCTGAAAGCTGTCTTTTCCTAAAAGCGGAACACCTACATTACAGGTAATTGCCACCATAGGAACGGAATCCATATATGCGGTTGCTATACCGGTAACTAAGTTGGTCGCACCCGGTCCACTGGTTGCTAAACAAACACCCACTTTTCCTGTACTTCTGGCATATCCGTCTGCTGCGTGGGATGCGCCCTGCTCATGGGATGTTAAGATATGTCTGATTTCATCTCTATGCTTATACAACGCATCATATACATTTAAAATTGCTCCGCCCGGATAACCAAATACGGTATCCACGCCCTGCTCTTTTAAACACTCGATTAAGATTTCTGCACCTGTTAACTGCATGAAAAATCCTCACTTTCTATTTTCAGCCGGCTGGCAGATACACCGCCGGCCTGTTACTCATTTCCTTTTATTTCTTCTCCAGAATAGCTCCACGGTTACCGGAGGTTACCATGTTTCTATATCTGTCTAAGTATCCGCTTACTTCTTTTTCCTTTGGCTGCCATTTTGCTTTTCTTGCTGCCATTTCTTCATCAGATACATCTACGTTTAATGTCATCTCCGGGATATTAATCTTGATAATATCGCCTTCTTCTACCAGTGCAATTGGTCCACCTACGGCTGCTTCCGGTGAAACATGACCAATGGAAGCTCCACGGCTTGCACCGGAGAAACGTCCGTCTGTAATCAACGCTACAGAAGAACCAAGTCCCATACCTGCAATAGCAGATGTCGGATTTAACATTTCACGCATACCAGGACCTCCCTTAGGTCCTTCATTACGAATAACCACAACATCTCCGGCTACGATTTTACCACCTTTAATGGCTGCAATAGCATCTTCTTCACATTCAAATACTCTTGCCGGACCTTCATGTACTAACATCTCCTCTACGACGGCAGAACGTTTTACCACACTTCCGTCCGGAGCTAAATTACCACTTAAAACTGCAAGACCACCGGTTTTACTGTATGGATTGTCAATTGGGCGAATAACTTCCGGATTTAAGTTTTTCGCATTTGCAATACATTCTCCGATGGTTTTACCGGATACAGTCATACAGTCAAGATTTAATAAATCTAAATCTGCTAACTGTTTCATTACTGCGTAAACACCACCGGCTTCATTTAAGTCTTCCATATATGTAGGACCTGCCGGAGCTAAATGACAGAAGTTTGGTGTCTTTTCACTAATTGGATTTGCATATTTGATATCAAAATCAAAACCGATTTCATGGGCAATTGCCGGAAGGTGTAACATACTGTTTGTAGAGCAACCTAATGCCATATCCACGGTCAATGCATTAATGATTGCTTCTTTTGTCATAATATCTCTTGGACGGATATTTTTTTCGAGCAGATTCATAACTGCCATACCGGCATGTTTTGCCAGCTTGATTCTGTCGGAATATACCGCTGGAATTGTGCCGTTTCCGCCAAGACCCATACCAAGTGCTTCTGTTAAACAGTTCATGGAGTTTGCTGTGTACATACCTGAACAGGAGCCGCATGTAGGACATGCTTTATTTTCATATTCTTTTACTTCTTCCTCTGTCATTGTGCCTGCTGCATAGGAACCAACGGCTTCAAACATGGAGGATAAACTGGTCTTTTTACCATTGACACGACCTGCAAGCATAGGTCCACCGGATACAAATACAGTAGGCACATTAATTCTTGCCGCTGCCATCAAAAGTCCCGGTACATTTTTATCACAGTTTGGCACCATAACCAAAGCATCAAACTGATGTGCCATTGCCATACATTCTGTAGAATCTGCAATCAAATCTCTGGTAACAAGGGAATATTTCATTCCTGTATGTCCCATGGCAATACCGTCACATACTGCAATAGCAGGAAATACTACAGGCACACCACCTGCTTCTGCCACGCCTAATTTTACGGCATTTACAATTTTATCAAGGTTCATATGTCCCGGAACGATTTCGTTATAGGAGCTTACGATACCTACCATTGGTTTTTTCATTTCTTCTTCGGTAAATCCTAATGCATTAAATAAACTTCTATGTGGTGCCTGCTGCATGCCGGCTTTTACATTATCACTTCTCATAAATCTATTCCTCCATTATATTCTTTCACAAATTAAATCACCCATCTGCGCTGTACCCACCTGTGTCACAGAGGATTTTTTGCTTTCTTCCTGTGGCATAATATCAATGGTACGGTAACCATCCTTTAACACCTGTTTTACTGCTGCTTCAATGGCATCTGCTTCTTTATCTAAATCAAAGGAATAACGAAGCATCATAGCTGCACTTAAAATCGTAGCAATTGGATTGGCAATGCCTTTCCCTGCAATATCCGGTGCAGAACCACCGCTTGGCTCATAAAGACCAAATTTGGTGTCATTTAAGCTGGCAGAAGATAACATACCGATAGATCCGGTTACCATACTTGCCTCATCCGATAAAATATCACCAAACATATTTTCTGTCAAAATAACATCAAACTGTTTTGGGTCTTTGACTAACTGCATGGCACAATTATCTACCAACATATGCTCATACGCAACTTCCGGATAGTCTTTAGCCACCTCTTCTACTACTTTTCTCCATAGTCTGGAAGAATCTAATACGTTAGCTTTATCTACACTGGTAACTTTTTTGCGACGTTTCATGGCAATGTCAAATCCACGTTTTGCAATTCTTCTGATTTCTTCTTCGTTATATGTAAGGGTATCTACGGCAGTCATCACACCGTCTACTTCCTTTGTTTCTCTTGCACCAAAGTAAAGTCCTCCGGTAAGTTCACGCATAATCATCATATCAAAACCATCTCCGATAATATCATCACGAAGCGGACATGCCTCTTTTAACTCTTCATATAAATATGCCGGTCTTAAATTGGCAAATAAATTCAATGCTTTTCTTAATTTTAAAAGTCCTGCTTCCGGTCTAAGCTCCGGTGCTAATTTGTACCATGGAGAAGTTGCTGTATTGCCTCCAATGGAACCCATAAGCACCGCATCAGATGCTTTTGCTGCTGCAATGGCCTCATCCGTCAATGGGACACCTGTTGCATCAATGGAACAGCCTCCCATTAAAATCTCATCATATTCAAATGTATGTCCGTATTTTGCTCCTATAGCATCTAATACTTTTCTGGCTTCAGCCACAACCTCCGGTCCTATTCCGTCACCGGAAATTACTCCTACATGGTAACTCATATCTTTACTTCCTTCCTCTTCTCAATCTGACAAAAAGCTTTTTTCGCATTTTTTGTCGATTCTGTCTATTAGTATATAATAGTAGATAAAATTTAAAATTTCAATATAGTTTATTATTATAGTTTTTCATGTTGTTTATAACGTTTGGTTATATGATGGAAAAAACAAACGAAAAGACGGGAATAATCTTTAAAGACTTTCCCGCCTTTTCTGCTACTTAACCCTTACTTTTATCATTTTATAAATACCATTCTGTATGTAAACAAATACATAACAGGTTCCCGCTTTTTTACCTTTGATTCTGCCCTTTTTATCTACGGTTACTATTTTTTTATTTGAGGATTCATACCTGAAACGTTCCGTATGCTCCTTCATTCTGCCACCTTTTGGCATAACTCTTGTCGCTTTAATTTTTTTCTTCTTTCCAACCCTTAGAGTTATATTTTTTTGCTTAATTTTCACATTGGTTGGATTCTGATATTTTCCACCCGCAGTAACTGCATGTACACATTTTGACACACTTAACACTTTTTTCTTTCCATCAATCTTTTTATAAGCTACCACGACATATTTATAATAAGTAGCTTTTTTTAATTTCTTATGTGTCCATTTTGTTTTCTGCGGATTTGTAATCGTTTTAAGTTTTTTCTTTTTGTATATGCGACTACCACTGTTGCATCTGTTTCCATAAATGATATAACCATCTGCATCTGTAACTTTATTCCACTTTAAGGTCTGTTGTGTTTGTTTTTGTGAAATCACCCGGGCACGCACCTTATTATAAATACTTCCTTTTACGTCTTCATCAGAAGTGTGTTTATAAATATATTCTTCAAATTTCGTTACTTCTTCATATTTCCAAACATCGTTGCTGTCATAAGGTGCTTCTAACACCAGTCCACAGGTTGAAAGATAGGTGATATTTCCTTCCACATCCACTATTTTGGCATAAATAATTCCACGCATATCCGGATTTATGTAAAAATTAGACACATATGGCATCCATGTAAGATTTTGTAATGCACTCTCATCTATTGCTTCTTCGCTCACATAATAAGAAACAGACTGTATACCTCCTCCTTCATCAGAAGCCTCTATTCTGACTCCTTGCATGGTTGTATAGAACTTATCAAAAGAAATTTCTTTTTGCAGCGTTGTCCAACTATCGGTATTCACATAAATTGTTCCTGTAGGTGCTGTATTATCTGCAATCGTAACTTCCATTTGTACATCTTTGCCATCACGACCGATGGATGAAATGGTATATATACCATCCTTAGCTGTCAGAACTCTTCCGTTTGCAGTTACAATCAATGTTGAACTGTCATATCCTTGCTTAATTTTTATTCCAAAAGCATAACTGCCATTGTAATTTACAGGATTTTGAGAACCTTCTTCCGGAATAATCTCATAACCAATCATGTTTTTAGGCCAAATCACCTTATACTGTCTTAATACTTTATCAAACACAGCACTATACATCTGATTCCGTGTTACCGGTTCTATTGCAGGTGACCAGCCAATAAAGGAATATGTATACTGATAATCTGCTCTTTTTTCTGCTTCTAAATTTTCTGGCAACACACCATAATCTAACTGTTCGGCAGAATCTGCCCGTCCATCTCCGTCCACATCCCATTCAATTTTGTATTTTTTCACATGCTCTTCAAATTGTGCTGTATACGTTTCTTCACCGCTTACCTTTGCCATCTCCTTATCCCATCCGGTAAAAATATAATAATACTGGTCAGATTCCTCCTTCTCACCATCTGCATGAGAGGGCATATCTCCTTCCTTATAAATTACGCTTTCGTCCACTGTATCATCCGCATCTGTATCCCAATGAACTGTATACAAATGTAATTCTACCTCATAAGGTGTAATATCCGGTTCAAACATTTCTGTCCGTCCAATCACCACCTCTTCCTCTGCCAGATATACCTCTATATTATATGTTCCCGGAAAAATCTGCGCATCCCAGCCTTTTTCTCCATAAGTCATCTCTATCGTTTCCTCTTCTGAAACAATGTAAACTTTATATTGGCTGTTATCTCTAATCTCTTCCTCATTTAAATACACATAAAAATCAATATCTATCACATCCGGTTCCCACTGTGCATATAGTGTAATGCTCTCAGTCATGGTAATTTTATCCCCTGACTGGTAGGATACACCTGTTCCATCTGCCTTTGTATTCCATTTTTTAAAATGCATTCCTTCAGGCGCATCTAAAGCCTTTCCATCTGCAACAGTACAGGCATCTCCTTCTCGAATATCTGTTCTTCCAATAACACTGCCATCACCACCATTGCTGTCATAGTTCAAATCATACGCATTGTATACCATCACTATCAGATTCTTTGAACACTTTGTCACAGACTGCTCACCGGATACAGCCGTCACTTCACAACAAAGATAATATACACCAATATCCTCTTTATTACCGGTTGGCACAAAAGTATATTTTCCCGTATCTGCCCCACTTATGATTTTTCCAGTTTCTATTACATTAGGAGAATCTGAAATATACCAGCGATAACTAACGCTGCAAGTAGATAAATCTACTCCGGTAATAGATGCACTGACATAAGCACTGACACTCTCTTCCGGACGATTTATAAGCTCTGCTTCTATTTCTTCACTGGAAATATCCAGACTTAACATTCCTTCTATTGCCGATTCCAAATTCGTATCCAGACTGGAAAAATAAGATATTTTTACTGTTTCTCCACTATTGAAAGTCGGAAAATCATAATAAACAAAAATATTTCCATCGACTACTTCATTTGCCCCATGCTCAATATGCGCTTTTCCTGACGCAACTTCACTTTCCACACTAAATAATGTTGTATCATAATTATCCGACCAGCCTACAGTTGCCCTCTTATCTGTCGTAAAATAAATAAACGGTGCTGTACCATCTGTTTTAGAGGCAATAACCGATACCCCTTTAGCATCTAGTTCCTCATGACCTATTACTCTGCTCGTCACATTTTCTCCACCGTTTAAACGTCCCTGATCTGGATCAAAGCTTCGCATAAAACGCACATCCGTCAAATCCACGGCACTCTGATTCGTAATCTCCACATAGGTTTTAAAAAACTTATCCTCCGGCTTAAAGGAGATAGTCTGTACAATCTTTATATTCTCTGCTGTAACAATTGTTGTTTCTGCACACAACAATTGTGTGGTACTTTTATTCACGGTTGTTGCCGTAAAATTGCCCACCGAAGTATATCCAGAATATCCTCCAATGCACCCTTTTGCTTTCAGAACATTATCCCAGCCAAGCATCCATGACTCATTTACCAGCCATGGCATGAAAAAATCACAGGTTATGCTGTTCCAACCTTTTTCAGCACCATTTGCATCTGCATTGGTTACCATTCCCAATTTTTTCGGGTCATTACCTGTAGCATCCGGATGAAAATAAATCAACCTTCCGGTTACATCATCTATAACCGGTGTGGATGATGTCGGTGCAGAATTTACCGTACCAAGAGAACCTTCTTTTGTAATTCCTATTTCAATATATTTCCCACCTAAAAATACATCACCCGAAGAAGTATCCGTATAACTTCTTGCCCCACTTCCATCCAGAGTGGATGCTTTTACTTCAAATAATGAACCTTGAAACACAGAAAAAATCATGGATAATATGAAAACTATCGCTACTATTGCTCGATACTGTTCTTTCTTTTTCATAGGCGCCTCCTTAATCGAAATAGTCCTTTCTTCCTATATTTGTAGTATAACACAGCTCGCCTTATGTTTTCCACTGTTTTTATATTCTTGCGTTCGCTTTATAGTAACCACCTGTTTGCCTGACAGCAAAGACTCAAAAAAAAGAAACCTCCGTGTACCGCTACACTTAGATTTCCTTTTTTCATTTATATTGCCAAGTTATTATACAGTTCTTCTATCCGCTTTATTAGTGATTCCACATCCTCTGCCTTTGTTGCCCAACTTGTGCAGAAACGAACCGCACTATTTTTTTCATCTATCCGTGAATCATAGGAATAGGCATAATCTTTCTCCAGCTCTTGCAACAACGCATCCGGCAAAATTGGAAAAATCTGGTTTGTAGGTGAATCCATCTTAAATTTTACACCCAGTTCCTCTAAACTCTCCCGCAAACGATCCGCCAGCATAGCTGCATGGGCTGAAATCTGAAAATACAGATTATCCTCAAATAGTGTTAAAAACTGAATACCCAAAAGTCTTCCCTTTGCCAGCATACCACCACGCTGCTTAATATTGTAACGAAAATCCTTTTTTAATGCATCATTCATAATAACAACCGCTTCACCAAACAATGCACCAACCTTTGTTCCACCAATATAAAACACATCACAATATTTTGCCAGATGCGGTAAATCCAAATCATTTTCCCGACAGGCAAGCCCATATCCTAATCTTGCACCATCTAAAAACAAATACACGCCATGCTTTTTACAGACTTTACTAATTGCTTCTAACTCATGTTTTTTATAAATTGTTCCATATTCTGTCGGATTGGAAATGTATACCATTCCCGGCTGCACAATATGCTCATGTGCTTCGTCTTTATAATGCCCTGTAATATAGTCTTCGATTTGTATTGCGGAAATCTTTCCATCTGTGGATGGCAATGCAATTACTTTATGTCCGGCAGCCTCTATCGCTCCCGTTTCATGCACATTAATATGCCCTGTATCTGCTGCAATCACACCCTGGTATGGACGAAGCGCAGAAGCAATCACTGTCGTATTCGTCTGTGTTCCACCCACCAAAAACTGTACATAGGCATCTTCTGCTTTGCAGAGCTCTCGAATTTTCTCTGCCGCCTGTTCGCAGTAAATATCTTCACCATAGCCCGGTGTCTGCTCCATATTTGTTTCCATCATCCGTTCTAAAATCAGCGGATGCGCACCTTCGGTATAATCACTGTTAAATCGTATCATTTGCATATCTCCTTATTTATCTAATGCCGCCTGTAGTTCTTCCTGCTCCACAGATGGCAAATCCGGTATAATCAGTCCCTTTACCCCTGTTTCTTTGCAACGCTTTGCAAATTCCTCTATTCCATATCGAAGAACCGTATTGTAATACAAACGGTAAACCACAGGTATACTTACGCCTTCATTTCTAAGCTCCTCCATCATTTGAAACACTTTGCGAAGTGTTGTTCCGTTTAAAATTGCTTGATAAGACTCTTCCTGCTGCTTCGGGTCGTCTGCCACAGGGTCAGAAAAAGGGATGTTGATTACTACAAATTCTACATTCTTTTCTATCTCTTTCCGTACAGATGCCTTTGTAGCTTCCATATCCGGCAAGCCCGCTGTTATATATGTACTCAGTTCCTGTTTATTTATTTCCACACAATGCATCACTTTTCCTCCTAGTTTAAATAACCTTTACCAGCTAAATAATCCGCTATGGTATGTACATCCTTATCACCACGCCCGGATAAGTTTACCACCATAATCTGCTCCTTTGTCATGGTTTTCGCTTTCTTTATCGCATAAGCAATGGCATGAGCACTTTCAATTGCAGGAATAATTCCTTCTAATTTGCACAACTCCATCAAAGCATCCATAGCCTCTACATCTGTAGCAGCCACATACTCTGCCCTGCCACTATCTTTTAAATATGCGTGCTCTGGACCAACTCCCGGATAGTCCAAACCTGCCGAAATTGAATGAGCAAGTTTTACATTTCCATCCATATCCTGTAACAGATAAGATTTCATTCCGTGCAAAACTCCGGGCAGCCCCTCTGCCATGGCTGATGCATGTTCTTCCGTATCAACACCTTTTCCTGCTGCTTCTACACCAATCAGCTCTACATCTTTTTCTTCAATAAACTCTGCGAACATTCCAATGGCGTTTGAACCACCGCCTACACATGCCATGACTACATCCGGCAAACGATTCTCTGCTTCTAAAATCTGTCTTTTTGCTTCTTTACTGATAACGCTCTGGAATTCTTTTACAATTTTCGGATACGGATATGGACCCACTGCCGAACCAATAACATAAAATGTATCTTCAGAGGTCTGTGCCCATGTACGAATAGCTTCATTTGTCGCATCCTTTAAGGTATTACTGCCGGAACGTACGCTGACAACCTTTGCGCCTAACATTTCCATACGCATAACATTTAGTGCCTGACGCTTTATGTCCTCTTCTCCCATATATACGGTACATTCCATATCAAAAAGTGCTGCCCCTGTCGCAGTTGCCACACCATGCTGTCCTGCACCGGTTTCTGCAATAACTTTTTTCTTTCCCATGCGTTTTGCCAACAAAATCTGTCCGATAACGTTGTTGATTTTATGTGCTCCCGTATGGTTTAAATCTTCTCTTTTCAAATAGATTTTTGTACCATATTTTTCTCTTAGACGTTCCGCAAAATATAACGGCGTTTCTCTTCCCACATATTGTTTTAAATAATATTGGTATTCCTGTATAAACTTTTCATCCTTCATTGCAGCTTCAAAGGCTGCATCCAATTCATCCAATACCTTTACCAATGTTTCTGCCACAAACTGTCCGCCATATTCTCCATAATACGCTTTCTTATTCATTTTTCTCACCTTTCTTATCAATAAAAAAATCCCAAGGCGTTTTTTAACGCCCGGGACGAGTATTCTTCGTGGTGCCACCCGGCTTCACTATGCATGGATAATAAATAAAAAAGAGCACTTCCCTGATTCGGAAAATGCTCGCCACCAATCACATAGTCTTATCTTAATACAGAACAAATCGTTCGATATCTCACCCCTGTAACGTGAGGAACACGGCATCCGCTACTCTGATTCACTTTGCATCTCACAAACCCATTCCTATATAACTTTCTTATCATCTTCCACCAGCGATGACTCTCTGTAAAGAACCTTTCTATAGTACTCTCTTTGCTCAAAGACTTTATGTATTCAATTCATAAACTCTATATAGTTTAACACATCACTGTGTCAGTGTCAACTATTTTGCATTTGCTTTTTTACCATTTCCCCAGTCTAATTCAGAGCCAATTCTATAAGTATGTCCTTTTAATAAATCTGCATTATGATACTGTAGTCCACGGTAATATGTCGGCTGAATGGTTACCTGCTTATTTCCCTTTTTCAAGGTTGCTTTTCCCTTATAATATGTTTTAGAATTTTCATCATAAACCGGCACTGTAATGTCTGCTGTTTTTCTGCTGCTGGCTGCTACATTCTGCTTAGGAAATGCAAGCTGAGCCGCCAAAATCTGTGCTTCAGTCACATTTTTTGTCAGCTTGACAGTAATTTTATCTGACTTGCTGTTTACTGCTACACTACTAATTTTCATTGTATTTTTAGACTCTATAGACGTCGGGTCATTCGTCAACTGAAACTGCCGCACCAGTGCATATGCTGTCCAATAACGGCTTGCTTCCGGAACTGCAAGCTTATCGCTTTTTGATACATCTACACTATCACTTGCCGGTTTTTCATTATTAAATATGAAACCATCGTAGGATAATTTTGTCTTGGAATTCAAATTATAATTGCTCATAAATTTTCTGTATTTTGTAATAAAATTATATGCCTTTCCGGCATTTAAGGTCTTTCCCGGCATACCCTTAGCCAGTGTTTGAACAGCTTTTTTCAATTCCTTCGCTTCTGTACTTTTCTCATAAGTCCCCTTTTCTTCCACCACAAGCTGGCAGGTCAGCTTTTTGCCCTTACAGGTCACTGTAATATTTGTCATACCTTCTTTTTTGGCTTTTACCAGACCTTTATTACTAACCGTAGCAATCTTTGTATCCAAAGATTTATACGATGCTCCTGTCATAGATGCTGTCGCATGACTGTTCTTTGCTGTGACGATTACATAATCACCAATATAAAATTTTGCACCCTTCTCTACAGATATACTGCTTTCTGTTGACAAATCATGCCATCTTACCACATCCTTTGCCTGTACATACATAGATGCCTGTGGCAGAATAGCCAACATAAATACCAGTACCAAAAAAACAGATATTTTCTTTCGCATATACACCTCTCCCTAAGCATTTTTCTTCATTATACTACTTAATGCAATTCCTGCAAACACCCAAAACAACGGTGAAGTCTGCAATGTGGAATCATTAAAAATTGCGGTAAACATATAACTGATACACGCCAGATAACAGCCATAGCCGATACGGCTATTCATACTATTCATATTTGTATATGCCCCAAATCCTTTTTTTATAAAAAGAATATAGAAAATCACTATACAAATCATGGAAACACCACCTGTCTGTATCCATTTTGTCAGATAATCGTTGTGTGCCTTTTCAATAACCATATCTGCCCTGTCAGAATAGACCACTTTTCCGGCATAATCATGCTGCGGAAATACCTCTGCAAAGGTATCCGGTCCACTGCCTATCAAAAGATATTCCTTTAACATAGGCATTACCCTTGACCAGATATATCCACGAGCGGAACCTAAATATTCCAAGCCATGAAAATCTGCTGCCTCTATCTTCTCCATGCCAGTCTTTTTTCCGCTGGTTGTAAGGTAATAATATGTATCTGCTTCCTTAACAAAATTCAGCGTATTCTCTGCAAGATACACATAAATCTCCTGCTCATAGAAGACTGCTTTGGCATCTTTTTCCATCGGAAGAGCCATTTCCTCTCCCTCTTCGGCAGTCAAAGATATTTCTTCTGACTCACTTGCACACACCAAAACATCATTTTCTATGCATAACAGATAATTTTTATCATCATAACAAATATGTATACCCTTTTCATCCGTAATCATGCTTTCTAACGGTTCTCTGGTATTTTTATCTATCATTCTTGATAAATATTTAAAATCATTTCCCGCATCTGCTAATACCAGGCAAACAAGCAGCACCATAGCACCGACAGTCCCAAACAGCAAATATCTTTTTTTACCCTGATATATTCCGGCAAATACCATTGTCAATATTGCTGCTAGAAGAGAGGCTCTTGAATAGGTATACCAGATTAAAACAAACACACCAACGGATAATACACCATATACCGCCTTTTTTTTTGTTACATCCTCTGACAAAAACATGACAAAAATAACCGCAAACAGCATGTTCAACGTAATTCCGGCATAATTCGGATTATACAATGTCAGATATACATTATTTCCTGTAAATGTATCCTCAATTTCACCGGCATATAACGCAAATTCTTCTTTTGTCATAATAAGTCGCTGTACCCATTCAAAATTCATCAAATCACATTGAAAAATCTGAAATGTTCCAATTACCATAAAAAACACAGTAATACCCAAAACAGCATACCAGACAATGCTATAATCCCGCTCATATTCCATAATCTGGTAGGCATATACGGACAAAATACCATATGCCAAAAGTACAAGGCAGCTCTCAAAGGATTCAAAATTTCCCTGTAACGAAGCGGTAATATTCACAGAAAAAATCGTAGACAATACTACAAATACACAATATACGCCTACCGGAATATAAATTTTCATGCTTTTGGTTTTTTCTTTATATAAGCCCAAGCGAAACAAAAGTACAATTCCTGCAAATATACCAATCACATCTAAAAAATAACTTTTATAATAACAATAAAAATCTGTAATCACATCATTTGTGGAATACCAGTCATATACACTATATCCACAGCTATATACGGCTAAATGTACCACCCACGGTAATACTGCTATCACCAGCAAAACCGGAATCAGTACATCCCACATTTCCTGTTGTTTTATCTTATTCTTTTTCATCAGATTCCCCTATTATTTTACTCTTACGGTTTTTGCTTTCGTCCAGCCTACTGTGGAATCCAAACGATAGGTATGTCCTTTATCCAGCCTTATTGTAATATAGGTTAATACACCATCTACATATTTACTCTTTTTAGGCACAATTTTTATCTTCTTTGTTCCTTTTTGCAACGTCAGAAAACCTGTATACTTTTCACTTGTATCCAGATCTGTAATATCCATTCTAAGCACTCCCTTTTTCTTCGTCAGTGCCGGCGTAGGATTGTAATAACTACTCTGATTTATCTGTGAAGCTAATAATTGTGCTGCACTAATTTTCTTCTTGATCTTTAAAGTAATGTACTTTGTATTTGCCGTTGCTGATGATATTTTCATTACTTTTGCACTTCTCGTTGAAACAGGGCTGTTTTTTGCTTCATAAGCATATAACAGATTCGTCAGATATCTATATCTGCCCATCTGCGGAACTACCAGCTTTGTACTTACTTTTGTCTGTGTCGTGCCATCCTCCGCATTTTCTACCGCTTCCATCAAAAATCCATTTGTGTTCACCACCGTAGAATATTCCTGACGCTTATCTTCATAAACTAAAGTCTTTTGAATCAGTCCATAACCATTTGCTGTTGTAACTTTTTCAGGAATTCCATTTGCTAACTCTGCTGCAATTCCCCGCATATTTTCCACATCTGTTGTTCCGGAAAGACTTCCCGCCTCCACAACCTGAAACTTACAACTGATTTTCTGATTTTTATAAGCTATGGAAACTTTTGTAGTTCCGGCTTTTTTGGCAATCAGATAGCCTTTTTCATTTATGGATGCAACCTTTTTCTTACTGGATGTATAGGTTACAGGAAAATTTGAGGCTGTTCCTGAACATTCCTGTGCATAATCATAAACATATGCAAAATCGCCTGCAAAAAACTCCTGTCCACATTCAATAAGAATCGTAGATTTTCCCGCATCTGTCAAATAACTCCAGTTTATATACGCTCCATCTTCTGCCAAAACCTCTATAGCTGTCATTGGCAATACCCCTAAAATAGCGGGTAATATCAGTAATATCGATAAAAATACCAAAAAACGAGTTCTACATTCTCTTTTCATACTTTTCCTCCTCTTACACCATTATCCAATCATAAACATTATAGCCAATCCAAAAGGAAAAGTAAACTTATAAAAAAAGACGGAAAGTGACATATTTTCATATGCAGCTTTCCGCCTTTTACTTTCAACTTATTTTACTTTTACTTTTTTATTTTTGGCCCATGTGTATTTCTCACCTAATGAATAGGTATGACCTTTTTTCAATTTACCTGTTTTAAACTCGCCTACTGAAGAGCCGTTCTTATAGGTATATTTCATCTCTCCAACCTGAATCTTCAGTACTTTGCTGCCCTTAGTAATTGTACCTCTGGCAGATGTATATTTCTTTTCTTTTGTGTCATAAACACTTAAGCTAAGATATGCTTTCTTTGTATCTATTTTCTCATTGATATATGTATTATTAATCTGTGCGCCTAAAATCTGTTCTGCTGAAATTGCTTTTTTTAGTTTTACAGTAATCTGTTTTGTATTCGCAGATACCGATGCTATTTTCATTACTTTACTGCTTCTTGTGGATGTAGGATTTACTTTATCTCCATAGTTCCATAACATATTATTCAAGCATATACTGCTGCCTGCCTGTGGAACTGCTAATTTACAACTGGATTTGTAATAAGTATAATTACCGGATTTTACCGGTTCCTGAATAAATCCTCTGTTATTAACATCTGTGGAATATTTTGATACCGAATCAAAGAAATCTTCCTTCAACTGCAAATATTTGAAACCATTGGCAACGGTAATTTTAGACGGCATATCTGCCATAAGCTTTTCACTGGCTTCCCGTAATGCTGTAATAGCTTCGGATTCTCCAAAGGCACCTGCTTTTACCACTTCAAATTTGCAGGTAAGTTTTCTACCTTTATATTTTACGGTAATGGTTGTTGTGCCTTCTTTTTTCGCCTTAAAAACTCCCTTAGAATCAATTGCTGCAACAGCTTTCTTACTGGAAGAATAGGTTACCTTTTTAAACATGGCTGCACTTCCATAGTTATTTCCATCATAAATGGAAACATAATAACCTAAATTAAATTCCTGTCCATTTTCTACCTGAATGGTGCTTTTGCCATAGCCCGGAAAATCATACCATGACACAGACACATTTGATGCCGCAGATACTTCTGTTGCTGTCATCGGCAGCATGGATACAATTGCCGGTAATACAAGCATAATTGTTAAAAATACTGCCAGACGTTTTTTGAGATTTGTTCTCATAAACACTTCCTCCTTTAATCATCGTACTTTAGTACTATTATACCTGTAAAATCAAAAATTGTAAACTGTTTAATTTAGAAACTAATTCTCGTTTATCAGCAATCGGTATAATAATTGTTCACGATTATTAATAAACATCTCTGTCACCTGATAGCTGTCTGTCTCTTCGTATGCACAGGCATGTACAACACCATCATCAAAAGTCAATATCTGCGCATCAGGAATTCCTAATAATATCGGTGAATGGGTCACAATAAAAAACTGTGACCCTTCTTGTATGCAATTATAAATCTCCATCAAAAGTGTCAATTGTCTTTGCGGTGATAAAGCCGCCTCCGGCTCATCAAAAATATACAAGCCATTGGGCTTTAACTGACTTTGCGCAATGGCAAGAAAACTTTCACCATGGGATTTTTCATGATACCGCTGCGACGGATGTTCTATGTCTGCATATTCTTCCTCTTTTGTAGCCACATTATAAAAGCTTTCCGCCCGCAAAAAATATCCCCAGCCAGCCTTTCTATAGCCCTTAGAAAGCCTCAATGCTTCACACAAATCAGAATGGGAATCATAGGTGGAAAAATTGTAATTCTTCGTGCCACCTTCCGGGTTAAAACCATAAGCTATGGCAATGGCTTCTAACAATGTAGACTTGCCACTGCCGTTTTCTCCCACAAAAAAGGTAATCGGACTTGGAAATTCCAATGTTTTCAGATTTTTTATTGCTTCTATCTTTCGCAGATAGCTGTAGGATGGAATTTTACTCCAGTCAATGGATAACCCCTGTATAAATTGCTGATTCATGCCTAATTTTCCCCCTCGGGCTTTTCCTCCAGATATACCCATTTAATTTTATAGTTTTTCCCTACACATTCTCCTATATTATTTACATAATCCTCTAAAAGCTTCTGGGCTCTTTGCTGTGCACCTGCCAAAAGAGTCACATCCTCTCCTGCTGTCTTTTCCAAATTGCTTTTTGCTTCTTTAAATGCCTCCGTCTGGTCTTCTGCCTTTACATCCGCAGATTTTTTAGCAACAATTATGGAATCTTCTGTTAGTGAATTTTCATCTACTTTACAATCCAAAACCTTTGCCGGCGGCAGGGTAATCGTAACATCTTCATCCTTTACATCAATCGTAACCAAAGAAGCATCTATACCTAAAGTAACTGTCCCTGTAAATTCCATCCAGAAATGCTTATCTTTAGACATCCATAAAAATTTTTCTGCATCTTCTTCCTTGTATTTTGCCACATTATGATAATAACATTCCATAGTTGCTAATTCACAGATTGAACGCATCTGCGCTTCCTGTGGCTCTATCGTCTGCGCTTTGTCTGTCTTTCCACATCCGACACAGAATATGTTAAAAATAAGCAAAGCTGCAATTACATATTTTTTCATGACTTCCCCCTATTTTATCTCTAATTCGTATTCTGCATCCAATTGGGTAACAAAGGGTTTTACAAGTGCTTCTACTATATTTTTTGCATTTTGTTCTGCCAACTGGTATATAGCCTCTTCATCCGCACTTTCATTCTCAACATCTTCTATACATGCTTTATACGCTTCCTGCGCAACAGTTTCGTTATTTGCTTTTTCATTTTGAAATATGTAGTCTAAAGATGCAATATCTACATTTACCTCATTAATTTGCGCCTTAGGAAGCGTAATCACGATTTTCTTAGTTTCATTGTCTACGGCAACATCTATCTCCTCAAAATCAATCCCCGCTTTTACTCTTGCCTCATAGGATACATAATAATCACTTCTTACTTCTGCCACACCATTGTATATGGCTTCAAATGTGGACAATTCACTGACGTTTATCATTTTTTCCAATGAGGCTTTGGATATAATTTCTTTTTTCTCTTCTTTGTTATTTCGGTTTAACAGTACAAATATGGCTATTATCGCTATGATGAATAGTATTGCTATGAAAATATATTTCTTTATTGGATATTTCTGCTTTGTCTCCAAATTTTCCATGTGTGTCTCCTTTTCATTCGTGTTTCTCTTTCTTTTATAATACACAGTTTCTTGTGTAAATGCGACTGTTTTATAAAAAAAGAAAAGGACTATGCATCTCAAAAATTACTCGGTGTATACCTGACAGTAACAATAACAACCATCTTCCTTATCTCATCAATACGATACACAATTGTAAAATTCTTCACAAAAATCTGACGATATCCCCGATTAGCAAAAGCTCCTGTTCTTCTAATCGACCCCCGATAAGGCATTTTATCCAGACTCAAAATAGCGTCCTCTAAAGCATCCGCCATCTTCTCAACAATACCTATTTCCTTAAAATCATCTGCTATATGATTATAAATATTGTCAAGGTCGTCCGATGCTCTCTGCAACATTTTTATTGTATATTTAACCAAAATGCTTCCTCCTAAGTGTCGCTAATGTTTCTTTTGCATCAAGCAATATTCCTGTTGCTTCGTACTCCTCTTCTGCTTCTGAAATTGCATTATCAATAATCTGTGTTTCAACTATCTGTTCATAGGTTTCTATACTCATAACAACTAAATCACCATATCCATTCTTAGTAATAAAAATAGGCTCATTGGCTGCATGACATGCATCTGATATATCATTTGTATTTCTCAAATCTGTAATTGGTCTAATCTGTGGCATAAACTACACCTCTCTTTCTTTGTACATTATTCTAACATAATTATATACATTTCACAATTATTTTGTATTCAAACAATATAAGGACACTATAGAATTTCTAAATAAGAAAAAGAAAGAGTACCTTCACTTGAAAGTCCTCTCTCCATAAAAACATATTCACTTTTTACAAGGATTTTAACTCCTCTTAGCAAAACTTAGGCTATCTCCCCTAGTTCTCATTCATCTTCGCAAGCTTCGCCGTCTGGTCCGCCGCAATACAAGCATCGATGATTTCCTGAATATCTCCATTCATAATCTTATCTAACTTATACAAAGTCAAATTAATACGATGGTCTGTCACACGTCCCTGTGGGAAGTTATACGTTCTGATTTTTTCAGAACGGTCTCCTGTACCAATCTGGCTTCGACGCATTTCTGCCTCAGCATCATGTCGCTGCTGCTGTTCAATATCGTATAATTTTGCTTTCAGCAATGCAAACGCTTTTGCCTTATTCTGCAGCTGTGATTTCTCTGTCTGGCTGTATACCACAATTCCTGTTGGATAATGTGTTAAACGTACCGCAGAGTCAGTTGTATTGACACACTGACCACCATTACCGGAGGCACGCATTACGTCAATACGAATATCCTTATCTTCAATTACAATATCAATGTCTTCGTCTACTTCCGGCATAACAGCAACACTGATGGTAGATGTATGAATACGTCCACCAGACTCAGTTTCCGGGACACGCTGTACACGATGTACACCACTTTCATATTTCAGTACTGAATACGCACCCTGTCCTGTTACCATAAAGGTCACGCTCTTCATACCGCCAATACCGATTTCTTCACATTCCATGGTCTCTACTTTCCAGCGGCGACCTTCTGCATAATGTACATACATACGATAGATTTCTGCGGCAAATAACGCTGCTTCATCACCACCTGCACCCGCACGAATTTCTACAATTGTATTCTTTTCATCATTCGGGTCTTTTGGTAAAAGAAGAATCTTTAATTCCTGCTCTAATTCTTCTACTTTTGCCTTGGATTCATTCAATTCTTCCTTAGCAAGCTCACGCATTTCCTCGTCGCTTTCTTCGTCTAAAAGCATTAAGGATTCTTCAATATTCTGCTTATTTGCTTTATATTCTTTATACGTTTCAACGATTGGTGTCAAATCACTCTGTTCCTTCATTAACTTGCGAAAACGCTCTGCATCAGAAGCCACATCCGGCTCACTTAACTGGTTTAAAACTTCTTCTAAACGTAATACAAGATCTTCTAATCTGTCAAACATGCTTCTTTTCCCTTTCCTATCACTACACGATCAAGACCTGCTAAGTCTTTTACTACTTTTATCTCACTGTAACCTGCCTGCTGCATCAGCGCAGACACATCTTCGCCCTGGTCGCATCCAATTTCAAACATCAGATAACCCCCAGGTTTTAAATATTTTTGTCCCTCGTCCACAATTTTACGGTAAAAATATAACCCATCTTCTTTACCATCTAATGCACCAAAGGGTTCAAAATCCCGTACTTCCGGCATCAGTTTTGTTATCTCCTCTGTACGGATATATGGTGGATTTGAAACAATGACATCAAATTCTCCTCTAATATGTTCAAACAAATCACTGGTTTCAAATCTAACCGTCACATCATTTAATTTAGCATTTTCTTTTGCCACATTCAATGCCTGTTTTGAAATATCTGCTGCTACGGCATTAACCTTAGACACATTTTTTAAAATGCTGATGATTATACAGCCTGAACCTGTACACATATCCAGCACATCCATACCCGGACGGACTACTTTCAGTGCCTCTTCCACCAAAATCTCTGTATCCTGTCTTGGAATCAGCACATTGGAATTCACCAGAAAACGATGTCCCATGAATTCCTGCTCTCCGGTTATATACTGCAACGGAATATGCTCTGCTCTCTTTTTTAAGACAGAAGCATACTCCTGCTGTTGCTCTTCTATAATATCTTCATTCATATGCAGATAATAAAAGTTACGGTCTATTTTACATGCCATAGCAAGAAGCAGCCATGCATCTGTCCTTGCGTCGGCAATTCCCTGCTCTTCTAATATCTGCGCACCCATAATCATAGCTTCACGATATGTCATACATCCACGCTCTCTATTTAGACTTTTGCCCTATCCTTTATGCTTCTGCGAATTCTCCTGCTGCAACGCTTCAACATATGCTTTCCAGTCAAATACAGCTTCCACAGAGGCTATTCCAACTTCAATCATGTCATCATCCGGTTCTCTGGTTGTGATTTTTTGCAGCATAAGTCCCGGTTTACTAAGCAGATTTACCACCGGGTTATCACTTCTGCCCGCCAAACGGATAAATTCAAACGAAATACCTGCTATCACAGGTATCAGCACAATCCTTAGCACCAGCTTAAGCAGTGGGGACTCCACCTGAATCACCATAAAAAACAAAATACTTATCAATACCACTATCAGCAAAAAGCTTGTCCCACAACGCTTATGCAGTCTTGAACTTTTTCTGACATTTTCTACATTCAGCTCCAGACCGCTTTCTATACAATTAATGCATTTATGCTCTGCGCCATGATACATATATACGCGCTTAATATCTGACATCAGGGAAATACCTGCCACATAACAAATAAAAATCACCAGACGGATAACACCTTCTAAAAGCGCAATCACAAGCCCGGAATGGATAACCTTCTGAAAAAGCAACGAAATCCCATAAGGCAGCACCATAAATATACCGACTGCCAGCACAATGGAAAATGCTACGGTAAGTCCCATCAAAAAATTTTCCTTTTTTTCATCCTTTGGTGTTTCTTCCTCTTCTTCAAAAAAAGAAGCTGAATAGGTTAATGTCTTCATTCCTAGCACCATGGACTCTATAAAACTAAACACACCACGCAAAATCGGCATATTTCGAATTTTCTTATTATTAACTGTACCGGAATAATTAGAAACCTCTACCACAATTTCTTTATCCGGTTTGCGAACAGCCACAGCATATTTTGCACCATTTTTCATCATGATACCTTCCATAACTGCCTGTCCGCCAATACCTGAATATTTCATTTGTTCCCTCGATTCATAAAAAAGGTTGAGATTTAACAACCTCAACCTTATCATGCACTGTATACTATTTCTGATCCATGCCGTATTTCTTATTGAACTTGTCAATACGTCCACGAGCCTGAGCAGCTTTCTGCTGACCTGTGTAGAATGGATGGCATTTGGAACAGATTTCAACGTGGATATCCTGTTTTGTTGAACCTGTAACGAATGTGTTACCACAGTTACATGTTACAGTTGCCTGGTAGTAATCTGGATGGATTCCTTCTCTCATGATTTTCACCTCTCACATTATTATCATATTCTAAGTCATCTGTTTCATATTCGTTACAACGAATATACACGATTTCAAAATTGCTCATTTACATCCCGATAAACAGCTTGTTTAGTATAGCATACTCTTTTCTTATATGCAAGCAATTTCAGGAAATTTCTGCAAAAAAACTTATAATCGTGTTTTTTTCACCAACTGAATGTATTCTTTGTTATTTCTTGTTCTTGCAAACATATTCAATACGGATTCTACTGCATCATCACTTCTTGCTCCATTAAAGGCTTTACGCATGATATCTACAGCCTCCTGCTCTTCTTTGTCTAACAGCAGGTCTTCTCTTCTTGTACCGGATTTTACTATATCAATGGCTGGGAATACACGTTTTTCGGATAATTTTCTATCTAATACCAGTTCCATGTTACCGGTTCCCTTAAATTCTTCGTATACGACATCATCCATCTTACTTCCTGTATCCACAAGTGCTGTGGCAAGAATAGTAAGACTTCCGCCTTCACGCATGTTTCTGGCTGCACCAAAGAAACGCTTTGGCATATGTAATGCCGCAGGGTCAAGACCACCGGATAATGTTCTTCCGCTTGGTGGAACTGTTAAGTTGTATGCCCTTGCCAAACGAGTAATGCTGTCTAATAAAATCATAACATCTTTATGATGCTCAACTAAACGCTTTGCTCTTTCGATTACCATTTCAGATACACGCTTGTGATGTTCCGGCAGTTCATCAAAGGTAGAATAAATAACTTCTACATTTTCTCCTTCGATAGCTTCTTTGATATCGGTAACTTCTTCCGGTCTTTCATCAATCAGAAGAATAATCATATGCATATCCGGATTGGACTCTGTAACAGCTTTTGCCACCTGTTTTAACAAAGTGGTTTTACCTGCTTTTGGCTGGGATACAATCATACCACGCTGTCCTTTTCCAATTGGGGAAACAAGGTCTACAATACGCATAGCAACAGATGCGCCCTGCTGTTCAAGACGAATTCTTTCATCCGGGAATATCGGTGTCAAATCCTCAAATGCTTTTCGCTTCTGTACAATGCTTGGATGCACACCATTGATGTTATTCACATAAAGCAGTGCACTAAACTTCTCCTGCTGTGTCTTAATACGGGTATTTCCATTGATAATATCACCGGTTTTTAAATTGAATTTACGAATCTGGGATGGAGAAACATATACATCCCTGTCCCCCGGAAGATAATTGTCACTACGAATAAAACCATAACCATCCGGCATAACTTCCAGAATACCTTCAACGGTAATTCCGCTGTCTAAATCCTCTCTAATCATATCCGGCACGGCATTTTTATCATCGTTTGTCTCTGTGCTCTTCGCTTCCCGGACAGTATTTTCTGTATTATTTGCTGTACTATCTGCTGTATTGCTCTCTTTTGTTTCTTCTGTCTTTTTTTTCTCTGCATCTTTTTCATCTTCTGCTAACATTAATTCCACCAGTTCAGCCTTCTTTAAACCTGATAAATGCTTAAGTCCTCTGGCTTTTGCTACTTCTTTTAATTGTGTTACAGGAAGACTTTCATATTTTTCTCTCATATTCCTAACAATCTCCTATCTGTCCAAATCTCTGTTGCTCATTGGGAATCCCGCCTGATATGACGAATGACAAACATTATAACTGATTTTAATATTATACACCACCTGTTTTAAAATAGGAAGTCCCTTTTTCTTGATTTGTAATTTTTTTAATGCTATGATAAGAGGGTGAATACAAAATTATGCATCGCATACAAGGAATGGAATGGGAAATTTGACTAACACAATAAAATACTGGGGTGACAAGCCCTACTATTCTTTGAATTATTATTTAAAAGAAACCTTTGGTGAAAAAGTCTACCGTCTGTCTTTAAATGGTGGCATGACCTGTCCTAACAGAGATGGTACTATCGATACCAGAGGGTGTATATTCTGCAGTGCCGGTGGTTCCGGTGACTTCGCAGCTTCTCCCCTGCTCTCTATTACCGCACAAATTGAGCAGGCAAAACAGCGAATAACTGCAAAAAGCAATGCCGGAAAATTTATTGCCTACTTTCAGGCATACACAAATACTTATGCTCCTATAGAATACCTAAGAAGCATCTATATGGAGGCGGTTATGCACCCGGACATTGTCCTTTTATCCATTGCTACCCGGCCGGATTGTTTAAGTAACGAGATTTTAGATTTACTCTCTGAAATCAACAGGTATAAACCGGTCTGGATTGAGCTTGGCTTACAGACCATTCACCCACAGACATCCGCATGGATTCGCAGTGGATTTACTTTATCGGATTTTACAAATGCTGTTGCACATTTGCATGCAAGAAACATTCCCGTTATCGTCCACCTGATTTTAGGTCTTTTGGGCGAAAACCGTGACATGATGTTAGATTCCGTAGCTTATGTATCATCACTTCCTATTTCCGGTATAAAACTTCAGCTTCTTCATATCCTAAAGGGAACTGATTTGGATTTCATATATCAAAAGAATCCTTTTCCTCTTCCTGATTTAGAAGAATATGCCAATCTGATTGCTGATTGTATTGAAATACTACCGGAACACATTGTTATCCACAGGATTACCGGTGATGGTCCAAAAAAATTACTTACTGCTCCTCTTTGGAGTGCTGATAAAAAACGTGTACTGAACACCATGACAAAAATCCTAAAACAACGCGGTACTTATCAGGGAAAAGGAGGGATAACATGGCAGAGCCAAATACCATATACAAAATCACAATTTTAGAAATGTTAGACAAGGTGGATTTTCCACTTTCGAATACGCAGATATCCAATTTCTTTTTAGAGCAGGATTATACAGACTATTTTACCGTTCAGCAAATTATCAGCGGACTGATTGATTCAGAATTAATTCGTTCTGAATCCACACACAGTAACACGCAGTACTATATTACAGCCAGCGGAAAAGAGACTTTAAGCTTTTTTAAGGATAAAATTTCCCCTGCTATTGCTGAAGATTTAAGCCGATATTTTGAAAATAACAAAATGTCCTTAAAAAATGAAAATTCCATTGTTGCAGACTATTACAAATCCACCTCTCCCGGTTTTGATGTGCGATGCCAGATGAAAGAAAAAGATATTTCCATTATCGACCTGACAATCCATGTACAAAACAAAAGTCAGGCAGAAGCTGTCTGCAAAAACTTTCAGGAACAAAATTTGGAGATTTATGCCTATCTGATGGATACCCTTATCCACTAACCATGTATCCTGACGAAGACATGCCGTGCGTAAAAAACCGCCATAAGCAGTTTTTCTTACTGAACTACTTATGGCGTTTTTTTGTTTTCTTCTTCTGCACAGAATAACCAAACGTGCCTATCTTTTTCCCTAATTCAAAGTATTCTCCATGGGAATATGTCACCAGACCGGTATGATTCAATTCAAACTTGCCTGCCTTATTCATATATTTGTCATCTATGCTCACAGATACAACTTCTGCAATAAACATATGGTGACTGCCAAGTTCTTTAATTTCCTGTACTTTACACTCAATATTTACAGGGCTTTCTGCAATCTGCGGTGCTAAAACCTTTTTTGACGGTTCTGCCGTTAAATGCATTTCTTTGAATTTATCCACATCCCTGCCGGAGCGGACACCACAATAATCTGTTGCAAATGCCAAATCCTTTGTCACCAGATTGATAACAAATTCACCTGTTTCTTTAATAATATTATAGGAATATCTTTCCGGTCGCACGGAAATAGATACCATCGCCGGAGAGGAACAAATTGTTCCTGCCCACGCCACTGTGATGATATTCGGCTTTTCGCCTTCCTTTCCACAACTTACCATCACCGCCGGAAGTGGGTACAGCATATTTCCGGGTCGCCATTCCTGCTTCATTTTCCAAATTCCTTTCTCTTTTTTCTTATGTCATTTTTATAACTGCGCTAATGCCTCTAATGCCTGCTCTTTTAGAATTATTTTTGCATGTTCTTCTAAATAATTTTTATACGCACTCTCTTTCTCGATGGATACTGCATATTCCATAGATGCTGCCACAAATTCATAGACATACTTTCTTGTACTATTATTCAAATCAGCCCATAAATAATACTGTTTCTTTTTTTCTAAATAATATAAACGACTGTCTGCTTTATGATTTTGCGGAAGAATACGACAAAAATTCCTTACACCATTAAAGGATACAAAATTCAGTATATAAGCATATCCTTCCATATCTCCGGATATTTTTTCTTCCTGATTTTCGCTGATTTCTTTAAAAATATCCTCTTTCACATCCGGTAAAGCATGATTTTTTTCTGCTTTTCCAGATGCACCAAGCATATTTTTTATATGCTCAAATATCTCTGAACCATTGACTTGATTTTCGGAAAAAGTCAGTATAATCTCATTTTCGGACATAATGGATGCCTGAATAGACATCATATTGCCATTTGCCTGAAAACCGACTTCATCCTCTGCAATATGAATCACTTTTTCCAAAAAATCTCTTGCATTTTTAGAATTTGTAAAAAAATCCTCCAGACCGACACCATTAGCGTCTAAGTCCTCTTTATTCAGGGTACAACGTAATGTCCCATTTTCCATTTTTTCAAATTTCATCAAGCATCACTTCCTTTTTATCCAAATGGGATTTATTCCTGCATAACTGCCATAAGTGCCGGTATTAACTGTTTTTTACGGGACACTACCCCTTTTAACAGATAACCGTCAGCTTCTCTCACCGCTGTAAAAGCCTTTGCTATTATTTCCTCAGCTTCTTCACCTGCGCTCATTAATATGGTGGATTCTTCAATAATATCTGTCAGCATGACAAATACCATATCCAGCTTTTGTTCACTACGCACAGTATCTATATACTCTTTTAATTTTTCCTGTACGGATTCTAAACTTTCACGGCTCATAGCACTTAACTGTGCCACACCAAATTCACATTCGCCTGCTGTAAAGGTCTTAAAATCCTGATAAAAAATCTCTTCTGCGGTCTTGCGATTAAAATCGCTGCCCGCACGAAACATATTCTTTGCAAGTACTTCAATATCAATTCCGGCAATAATCGCCAATTCTTCCGCAGCAGCCCTGTCTATAGCTGTGCATGTCGGTGAACGGAACATCAATGTATCTGAAATGATAGCTGCGCACAAAAGTCCGGCAATTTTAGGTTCAATCTCTACACCTTTTTCCCGATACATCTGAAAAATAATCGTAGATGTACAGCCTAATGGCTGATTTCTAAAAAACACCGGTGAAATGGTTTCTAAGCTGCCTAAACGATGATGGTCTACGATTTCTAGAATCTCTGCCCCGCCGATACCATCTACTGCCTGTTCTTTTTCATTATGGTCTACTAAAATAATCTTTTTCTTCTGTGTATTTAACAAATTTCTTCGGGAAATCATACCTACATAGTTATTTTCCTCATCCACAATCGGAAAATCACGATGACGGATTTTCGACATAGTTTCTTTTACATCATCTACATAATCATCTATGTCAAACTGTATCAAATTATCCCTCGTCATAAAATATTTAATCGGCATACTCTGATTTAAAAGACGAGATACCGTAAATGTATCATACGGTGTGCCAATAATCACACAATCTCTTTTGTTTGCCGCTTCAATCACTTCTTTTGTCACAGCAAATCCATAGCAGATAACCAGACAACTGGCATTTAACTCAATCGCTTTCATCTGGGATTCTACACGGTCACCTAAGATTACCAAATCATCACTTTCCACATATTCATCCATCCATTCCGGTGTGGATAAGGCCGCTACAACTTTTCCCTTCATAAAATACGCATGCGCATTTCCGGCATAAACCGTACCTTCTAAGGTATCAATAATATTCTTATACGGTGTCTTTGCTGTTGCTAAAATATGATTATCATAAACATCCATATAAGATGTAGCAATATCACTGGTAACAATCAAACCACGAAGCTTCTGGGTACTATTGGTAATTGGAAGCGTTACAACATTCTCCGTCTTCATCAGCTCCCATGCTCTTTTTAATGAAATACTGTCACTGACACCGGCTGTTCTGCGGAAAGAAATATCTTTTATCTGTGCACCCACATCCGACACTAATTCCGGTTCTTCCACTTGAAAATGCTCTAAAACATATCGTGTTTCTTCATTGATATTTCCTGCTCTTTTCGCTTCATGCTTTATACTTTCTGTTTTATTCTTTAAATCTGCATAAGCAATTGCTGCACAGATTGAATCGGTATCCGGATTTTTATGTCCAATAATCCATACCTTTTTTTCCTGATTTAATCCCATACTATCCTCTCTTTATAACCACTTACTCTTATACCATGAATAAAGAGGGCTGTCTCGCAAAGTCACCCCACACTTTTCGAAACACCCCTGAATTTATCTATCTATTAAAGTTCCTCTTCTTTTAGCCAAGAATTCCTAACGCATACACAACGAATGCTGCAAGACCTGCCAAATTCAATACAGAAAATACGGTAACAACCACCATGAGCTTCTTCACTGAAGAAAGCTTGCTGATTTCTTCCTTTATAAGTTCTGTTTTCTTGTCAGATTCTTCAAATAATGTCTGGATGTTACGATAGCATTTCACATCCTCTGTATGTACTTTTTCACAAATTTCGCTTTTCATCCTGTCAAATTCGCCGGTCAGTCCTTCAATTGTCTCTGTGAGTTTTGCATTCTGCTCATCAATAAGTGTTTTGATGTTATCACACTGCTCTGTACTGCTCACAGCATTTTCAGCCAAACGCTCTGCAAAGGTTTCATTTAATTCATTTAATTTCGCATCTACCTTTTCAATCATGCCGTCAATCTGTCCGCTGACACCGGACACAACCTTATCTGCAGCATCCTGTCTTTCCTCTAATATATCAGAAAGCTCTTTTGCCTTTTCTTCTCTTTCATCGACGATTTCCTGCAATTCCTGAACCTTGCTCTCTTTTGATGCCAGTAAGCTCTGCAACTGTCTTGCTTTTTCTCTAAACTCATCAATCTGACTTAATAAAAAATCTTCTTTTCCCACTTCTTCTCTTATCCTTTCGCGTTCTGATTTCCGGCGTTCTATATACTCTTGTAGCTTTTGTGTCAATTCACCCATAAATCCTCCCCCAAAGGTTGTCCGCCTGCATTTCTATCACATTATTGTAACATCAACGACAACCCTTGTAAAGAGGGGAAAATTTTATCCAAAATCCCTTGTCAAAAGGTCACTGTTTTCCACAAAATCCAGAATATTCGTAAATCCTAAACGCTCTAACAACTCCTTTACAAAAGGATTTTCTAGCGGTGTCTTATATTCTGCCGCATCTCCATAGGCATTAACAGCAGCTCTTCCTTCTTCATTCGATATAACAGCTTTTGGTCCACCTACACAGCCGCCATTACATGCCATTCCTTCAAAGAAGTTTCCTTCAATTTCACCATTTTTAATCTGTTCAATTAATGTTTTGCATGCCTTTGCACCATCTGCCTGTTTAGGCTCCACCTTAATTTTCTTATCCGGTGCTAACTGCTCTACAGTCGCTTTTACCGCCTCACTGACACCTGTGGTTCTTGCGTAAATTCTTCCGGCTCTTGACGAATGTTCTCTATTATCCTCTTCTAATTCCTCCGGATGAATTTCTGCCGCCTCAAAAATTTCTTTTACTTCCTGAAAAGTCAATACATAATCAACGGCATCTGCAATATCCGGCTCTTTTGCTTCTTTCTTTTTTGCCATACAAGGACCGATAAAAACCGTAACCGCATTGGGATGCAGTTTTTTTACCACTCTGCCTGCCGCAATCATAGGGGAAACCGCCCCCGGCACATGCGGTACCAAATCACGATAAATTTTACGAATCATGGCTATCCAGACCGGGCAACAGCAGCTTGTAAGCTGAAAATCCCCCTGCTTATTGACATGATGTTCAAATTCCAACGCCTCTTTTAATGTCAAAATATCCGCAAAAACTGCCACTTCCACCATTCCATGAAAGCCTAACTGCTTAAAGGCTGTTCGCAGTCTTCCCGGTGTCGCTTCATTTCCAAACTGTCCTGTAAATGCAGGTGCAATCAAGGCATATACTTCGCCTTTTTGCTCACTTAACTCTTTTAACACCGGATATATTTCCTTATTTTCAATCAAATTGCCCACCTTACAAGCCGTAATACATTCTCCACAGCCACAGCATTTCTGTGGGTCAATGTGAATACGCCCCTCTGTTTTTTCAATTGCTCCAAACGCACAGCTTGATTGGCAGGCACTATCCTTTCCACATGCATCCTTACATTTGTCTGCGGCAATTACCGGGGCATATTTTTTTGGATGAAGCAGACAATCCAATGCATAATTATCCAATTCCAATTCTTTTTCCATGATTTGTTCATACAACTCTTTTAATGTCTTCATATTCACCTACATACCTTTCATTTGCGATTCTATGCAATAAGTATGGTCGAAATTCCCAAATTCCATACGAAACCTGCCAAAAACCCTTGCAAAATATGAATTTTACTGTAAAATAGAAATGATTGTGTATTAACAGAGTATAATAAAGAAAGGTAAATGATATGATACAGGCAAGTAACATTACATTACGCCTTGGAAAAAAGGCATTATTTGAAGAAGTAAACATTAAGTTTACAGAAGGCAACTGTTATGGTCTTATCGGAGCCAATGGTGCCGGAAAATCCACTTTTTTGAAAATATTATCCGGACAGTTAGAACCTACCAACGGTGAAATTATTATCACTCCCGGTCAGCGTCTTTCTTTCTTGCAGCAGGATCATTTTAAATATGATGAATATCAGGTATTAGATACCGTTATCATGGGAAACAAACGTCTTTACGATATCATGAAAGAAAAAGATGCTATCTACATGAAAGAAGATTTCTCTGATGAAGATGGTATTCGTGCCAGCGAATTAGAAGCAGAGTTTGCAGACATGGACGGATGGAATGCAGAATCCGATGCTGCTACTCTTTTGAACGGTTTAGGCGTACCAACCGAAGAACATTACACCATGATGAAGGATTTACCCGGTGCATTAAAGGTCAAAGTATTATTAGCACAGGCGCTTTTTGGTAATCCGGATATTCTGCTTCTCGACGAGCCGACCAACCATTTGGATTTGGATGCTATTGCATGGTTAGAAGAATTTTTAATTAACTTTGACAATACCGTTATCGTGGTTTCCCATGACCGTTATTTCTTAAATAAGGTTTGTACAAATATCGCTGATATCGACTATGGCAAAATCCAGCTTTACGCAGGAAACTATGACTTCTGGTACGAATCCAGCCAGTTACTTGTAAAGCAGATGAAAGAAGCTAATAAGAAAAAAGAAGAAAAAATCAAAGAGTTACAGGACTTTATTTCCCGTTTCTCTGCAAATGCTTCGAAATCTAAACAGGCTACTTCCCGTAAGAAAGCTTTGGAAAAAATCCAATTGGAAGAAATTCGTCCTTCCAGCCGTAAATATCCATATATCGACTTCCGTCCTGCTCGTGATATCGGAAATGATGTCCTTTTAGTGGAAAATATCAGTAAAACTATTGACGGTGTAAAGATATTAGATAACATTTCCTTTATTTTAGGACGTGAAGATAAGGTCGCTTTTGTTGGTGGAAATGAGCTTGCAAAGACAACTTTATTTAAGATTATTACCGGAGAAATGGAACCGGATGAGGGAACATACAAATGGGGTGTAACCACTTCCCAGTCCTACTTCCCTAAGGATAATACACAGATTTTTGATACAGATTTGATTATTGTAGACTGGCTGACACAGTTCTCCGAAATCAAAGATGCCACTTATGTGCGTGGTTTCTTAGGCAGAATGCTTTTTGCCGGAGAAGACGGTGTAAAGAAAATGCGTGTACTTTCCGGTGGTGAAAAAGTTCGTGTACTCCTTTCTCGTATGATGATTGAAGGTTCAAATATTTTAATTTTAGACGAACCGACTGACCATTTAGATATGGAATCCATTACCGCTTTGAATAATGGTCTGATTAAGTTCCCTGGTGTACTGCTCTTCTCTTCCCGTGACCATCAGGTTGTAGAAACGACAGCAAATCGTATTATTGAATTTTTACCGGATGGAACAATGATTGATAAAATCACAACTTACGATGAGTATCTTGCTAATGATGAGATGGCTAGAAAACGTTCTGTTTACAATATGTCAGCAGATGATGAAAACGATAACTAAATTGTAACTATACCAAAAATGCAGCTTCTTTCCATTTGAAGCTGCATTTTTGGTATTCTATTTAGCTTTTAAATCAAATCGTTTAAAATTTCACCTACATTGCTGTTACTGCTATACTTACCACTGCTGGTATAAGTATTTGCTCTAGATGCTTCATGTGCAGCATATTTATCAATATCAGATGCCTGCTCAGATACTTTATATGCAAAAGAATTTGTTCCATTGAATAGCTTTTTCACAGAAGACATATTCGATGTTTTAAATGCTTCCTCGTCAATACTTAATGTATTATCTTTATCATTGATAGTAATACCAACAGAAGCAAGTTCTTCCTTATACATAAGTGTCTGGTATTTTAACGCTGATGCTGTAGATTTAATGGAAGATACACTTGCGCTTGATGCATTTGTCATCATATCGTTATACTTACCAACAAAATCTTTTACAGCACTAGTAATCTTATCTCTGTCGTAGTCTGTAATTGCATTTCCAGATGCATCTGTCGCAACATTTCCTTCTGAATCCTTAACTGCTGTCTGGTTAAATATAGAACCACTGCCCTGTGTTAAAAGTTTATCTGCTGCTTCTTTTGCTTTTTCTGCACTTGACTCAATCGCAGCCAATTTATCAGCTGCAACAGAAGATGTAGAAGTAGATGTTGAGGCACTTGTACCAGTTGCAGAGGAAGAATTTTTATCCTTTGTACTATCCTCTGTTTTATTTGTCTTACTACTCTCTTCTGTCTTATTCAAATCATAATACGCACTTAAAAGTTTACCATAGGAACCATTTCGAATGCTGGCATAATCCATATAATTAATCCCTAACATATCTGTAGAATTAAACATACTACTACTTGAAAATAAACCTTTTACCGCATCCGCATTTGTTGAAATAGTAATTGCCATAAAATCACTCCTTTGAATTCTGCTGCTTTGACCTCCGTGTCCAAGCACTTGAAACTATTGTTATTATTTATATCGTATCTTTTAGTTATGTACATTATAGCAAAATCTGTTATTTTTTTCAATTCTTTATGCACAAAGATTTTATTTATTTTTCACAAAGAACAGTTCTATTTTTTTTATAATCCATTCACTTTTCACAATAAGTTTTAGTTTTGTTCATGATTTATTCACATGTAATTGTTAATATATTATTGTTCGAAAGAACAACGAATCTTTTGTTCGTTCTCATGTTTTTTTATAAATTTTTTCATAATAGCCCCGATATCTTTGGATAGCGGGGCACTCCTCATTTTTATAGAGAAATTTATTTCCAATAATCTTGTACTATTTTTTCCGCTTCTGCTTTTGACAATTTGTAACTCTCGGTAATTTTTTTCATTGCATTTTCCTTTGTTACACCTAATTCCTGCAATGTTTCTACAAAGCTTTTCAACAGAAATTTTGTGCTTTTTTCTATTCTTTCACGCTCTTGAATCAATTTCTGTTTTTCATTTTCGATTTCCTGCTTTTCATTTTCGATTTCCTGCTTTCCGGCTTCAATTTCCTGTTTTCCGGCTTCGATTTCCTGTTTTCCGGCTTCAATTTCCTGCTTTCCGGCTTCAATTTCCTGCTTTCCGGCTTCAATTTCCTGCTTTCCGGCTTCGATTTCCTGTTTTCCGGCTTCGATTTCCTCTTGTTGTCTGGCAATTTCATTTCTCACCTTGTCCATCTTGCGCCACTCCGCCTGAACATCAATTTTTTCCATTGCACCAAATAATTCTGCCATTTTCTTTTTCTTCACCCTTCCTACTAATTCCTGTACTATATCCATGGGCACATTCATTTTCATCAAAACTGCAGTATACACTTTCGCCACAATTTCTTTCTGGTATTCAGGCATAGTATTCAAAATCTTTTCCACTTTATCCGGCGGTAAATTACAAAAATCTTCAATATCCTCTTTACTCTGCAACTTATTTATCATCATTGCCAGAGAAATACCGTCACCATGATTTATTAATTCTTCGTTAGAATAACTTTTCAGCGGAAGCAAATAATATTCAAAGTCCGGCACATATTTCCCAAACTTATGACCATTCCATATTCTGCTCTTAAAATTAGGGGGAACTGTCCAATTCTTTTTTCCTTCATAATATACAATCGGAATAATTGGCGGATATTTGAAACCTGCCCTTTTAGAAATGCCTTTTTTCTGCTTTTCCATTTCCTTTTCGTAAGCATCCCATATAAACACCATATAACGAAAAATCTGCATATGTACATTGTAATCTACTTTTGTTTTGTGTTCAAGAAGGGAAATAAGAAAAAATGGTACTCCCTCTCTTACATTAATACGTTTTACCACATCTGCCTCTCGCTCTTCCGCAAAAAGCGGTACAAACTGCTCTGAAACATCCACAATATCCTCTGCTTTCACATCTTTTGCATAAGGTATATCACTATAATCTCTGATAAATTCTGCGCAAAACCCATTATCTCCAAACAATAGCTTTGCTCCACTGTCACCTTTTTTTGAGTTTAATAAAAACTCCTTAGATTCTTTTTTCTTCTGCATAAAAACCTCCTTTTGTCACAAATAGAAAAATACATATTCCGTAAAGATATGTTTTTGCAAGGGTACTCCTTATAAAATTTTACAATGTTGAATTATGGCGAAACGCCAGATTCATTAGACTTCATTAACATGTTAATTGATTAATCTTATAATAACATAGAGAATATGATTTTGTACAGATAACATTGAAATTTTTGTGCATAATTACAAAAGGAAAGTCCGGAGGACTTTCCTTTTGCTTAAAAATTAGGGATATTATACTTCTTTAATTTTCATCGGTTTCTTGAAACCAACCTTTTTCTTCAGTAATTTCTTTACAGTTGCATAGTTATCACTGGATACTTTGAAGGTTGCATTTTTCTTAATACCTTTGAATGCATTTTTACCGATGCTCTTTACATTGTCACCGATAGTAATTGTTTTTAATTTTTTGCAGTTCTGGAATGCTTTATCAGCAATCTTGTTTACTGCAAATGAATAACCTTCGATTTCAACTTCATCAGGAATTACAACAGATTTTGCATTCTTCTTTGTCATTCCTTTTACGGTAACTGTTCCGTTTGTACCATCTGTGTTGTATTCATCTACTTTTGTTATTTCGTATTTTACACTACCTACGATATGTACAGATTTTTCTGCCGGAAGTTCTGGTGCAGCTTCACCTTCATCAATCACAATTTCTGTTTCTGTAGAAGGTGTAACAGATGTTATAGGCGCTGATATTTCTGGTTTTGTAAGAGTAATCAGTGTGTTATTTATTAACTTATCTGCACGAGTGAGAATGTTATTGATAACCTTTGTACCACACATATTTTCTTCATACAATGCTTCTGCTTTATCTGCTAATACATTCATCTGTGCAATCGCATCTTTTGTATAAAGAGATGTCTTTTTTGCTGCTTCTCTTAATTCTTCTGCTTTATACTTCAACCCTCTTGTATCTACTTCAATATAATCAATATGATGATAATTCTCAACCGTTTCATCGCTATTGTATGTATCAATGATTGTATTATACTCCTCTACAGTAATTGGAATCATACCACCATGTGTACCAATATCTCCACCAGTACGTCCATAACCACTTGTTACTTTCTTGATACTATCCGGATCTGATAAATCAGTTGTTGTATATGGCTCATAACGAACATTTATCGGAACATAATTATCAATCATGACACACCATTCATCACGATCAATGAATTTAAACATGGTAGCTCCTTCATAAGCACCTGTGTACTTTTCAATTCCTTTCTGGGAAATCTTTTCAAAATGATCTCCTGTCGCATTATTCTTAAACCAATTCCAAACAATTTCCGCTTTCTTAATATCATTCTTTTCATTTGTAATACTGCTTAAATCCTCTAAGCTTGTATATTTCTTTCCATCCAATTCATACGGTGTAATTTTATGCGCTACAGATGCATCATAATCTACACTTGAATCTAATACAGTATCTGCACAATATAACTCAATATGATTATTAGTTTCATCTTTTGTAAGACGATACAACTTGCCATATGGATTACCCGTTTCATCTTCTACCCAAAGCATAGATGTATCAATAGTTCCATATCCACTATTATTACCGCCTACACCATTGGGCTTATAATTTTCAAAGAATGGATCCTGCTCATATAATTTAGTTGGTCCAAAGGTAACAAAATCACTTGTTTCATTACAATATACACGATCTCTTGTTCTACCATCTACTGTTGTACGTGCAGACCAGTATACAAGATAATTATCTTTTTGCGGATTATAAATTGCTTCTGGCGCCCAAGCCATACAAATCGTTTCGTCACCATTCTCATCTTTTATTCCCACATCAATATATCTTCTAGTCCAGTTAACATAGTCTTCGGTTTCCCAAACAAACAAACATGTACTGCCGTTTACATTTGTTAACTCCCATTTTCCACAGGTATTGGTTAATTTATTTCCATCATAATTCTCAGCATCATGTGTATTTAAGTCAGTCGCTAAAATCCATGTCTTGCCTTTATCCTCTTCTCTGACACCACGGATTAAGTATGGATCACGCACACCCTGATCATCACCTTCGAATGGGAACAATACAGAAGCATCACCTGTTACAGTTTTGGAAATATCTGTTCCTGCTTTCACTTCATAGTTTACACTACCCGGTCCACAGGATTCAATTTTATCTGCATAATCATCCCCTGTAAGGAATACCGGATTACATCCATTTACTGCTGTCCAATTCAAACCATCTTCACTTAAGAAGAAATGTAACTGCTGTACGTCAGACTCTTCTTTCACTCGCTCTACGGCAAAAGATACATAAATATATCCTGCATAAGAATCCTCTGCAAATCCTTCCCAAACCGTTAATGGAATCTCTTTCGTATATGTATCGCCCTCTGCTGTTACAGTTGCATATAAAGTAAATTCATAATTCCCTGCTCCTGCATATGGTCTGGTAACCTTTAATACGTTTCCCTCTACTGATACCCAACGTGCATCTGCATTTCCTACACTATATGTAATACTTGCATCAGACAAACCATCAACTGTCGTCGGCAATGTAAGATCTTCTGTCAAAAGTTGTTTTACTTCTGCTTCACGAAACGTCAAATTTTCTTCAACAATTTCTTCAATACTCGACGCTGCTAAGACTTCCCCAGTAGTAGTGGGTATCATACCCACTACCATAGCTGCGGAAAGACTTAATGCAAATATACTCTTCACGATTCTTTGCTTCATATTATTTCCTCCAGTTATTTCTTTTTAATTGTAATTGTCTTTTTCATTGTATAATTTCCAACTTTTGCAGTTACTACAACTTTGCCTTTCTTTTTCGCTTTTAACACACCTTTACTATTAATTGTTGCTAATTTCTTTTTATCTACAGACCATTTTACTTTACCGGAAATTCCTTTTACTGTTAATTTAATAGATTTCTTCACTTTAACAGTACCTTTACCGGAGATATCACCTACATTAACTGTTACTCTTCTTGTAACTGTTTTACCACTTACATTAACTTTAACAATAACAGTTCCTATTCCGCCTTTTTTACCTATTACTTTTCCTGTACTTGTAACAGCTACTGCACCTTTGGCACGATAAGTAACAATTGCATCAGTCGGTGCACTAACACTTACCTGCGTACTCTGTCCTTTTACAATTGTTGTATCTGCCACAGTTGCTTCTACTGTAATCACTTTCTTTTCTACTATCGGTGTTGGTGTAGTCACTGGCTTATTTTCTATTTTAGCACCTTCACCAACTTTTATCTGTGTCTGATACTCAACAGCATAGCCATCTGCTTTTGCTGTTACCGTCGCAATAATACGTACATAACCGTCTGCTTTACCTGTAATCACACCATTTTCATCTACTGTTGCAATGGCTGCATCACTAGAAGAATAGCTAACAGTTACAAAATCTCTAATTTCTGCCGGTACACTAAATACAGTAACTGTGCCACCTACAGCAACTTCTGTAGAGGTCAGAAGCTTACTTTCATCGATAAATGTAAATGGATTTGCATAAGTTTCTACATATTCTAAATTATATAATGCATTTTTAACTTTTCTTACTGCCTTATCTACTTTTGTCTGAGAATCCACACCAGATTCTAATAATACTCTTGCCTGTTCAATCTCATATTTTACATCTGCGGTAGATTCTTGAATTACATATTCTTCTTCGCATGCAGCCTCAGCTTTTTCGATTACTTCTTCAAGCTCAGATGTGTCTAACGCTTTTACAACTACTGTATACTCTTTAGTAGCTTTCAATGTACCGGATGTAAGTGTTGCTGTTAACACAACAGTTACATCTTCACTACCATTTACCACAGCACCTGTTTTTGAAGAAAGTACCTCTTCATTGTCTGATTCCCAAGTGAGTGGGATCTCATTTATGGATGTTGGAAGATTTAAGCTATATTTTACATTGTTAAAGTCTTTATTTATACCTAAAATATCTGCATCTGTTATTGTATCTAATTCTTTTGCAAAAGACTCTGCAAACGCAGACTGTACTTCTTCATCTGATAATGCTTTGTTATAAACTTTAAAGGAAGCTATTTTTCCCTGATAGTTTTTATCCGGTTTCCAGCAGGATTTACCAATAAAACCTAAAATATCATTCGCTGTACCCGGTGTTACAACATCATCCATAATGCTATATCCTGTATCAATATAACTAGCACCTGAATCACCTGTAATCAACACACCATCCCAATATAATTTCAAAACACCTTCATCAAATACCATATTAACCGTATACCATTCATCCACTTCCGGCTGGATAGATGTACCAAATAGTTTTTCAGTACTATCATTTTTGATACCCGCTCTTAATGTCAAATTTCCAAAGTTTGGAGATAAGAACATATAGTTAGTTCCCGAATCTTTTACGTTAGAACCTAAACAGAATAACCATGCATTTTCTCCACATGCAGAGCTCTTTGCAAACTTGGTTTCAATTGTAAATTCTTCTTTATTTACTAATGAATCCATAATGCTTGCCGGCAATTCCAAATAAGAAGAATTACTTGCCATTTGCATATAATTATTTCCTTCTTCATCTGTACCAAATGTAATGCCAGAAGCACCCTGTACAGTTGCATGATTGCCACGTCCAGACATGTCTTTAATCTGACCGTCTACAATCTTTGTCAAATCATATTCTGCAGCAAGCTCAGAATTAATACCTTCCCCTGCTTCCACATTTACGGTTGTCTTCTGTGTTTTGGTCGTGTTTCCTAACACTATTGTGGTTGTTACTTCTGTACTTCCTTCTTTTACACCTGTAATCATACCGTTCTTATCTACAGTTGCAATTTTTTCATCTGCTGGAGCATATGTAATTGTAGTATCTGCTTTATTTACTAAAGAAGGAAGTGATACTGTAATACTTCTCTGCTCACCCGGATACATGGTAACAGAAGAAGTAGCTGTAAATCCTGCTTCTGCAAAAATTTCTTCTGCACCTTTTCCATCATATAAATAACGAATCTGTGCATCTGTTAATACAGAATCATATACATAAATATCATCTACATAGCCTGGAAATATAAGGTCACCAGCAAAATTGTTTACGCCAACACAGATGCTTCGATTATCCCCATTCAAAGGCTCTGCATTTACTGTTGTTTTACCTACATACTCTCCATTTTTATAAACGGAAATCTCTGTCCCCTTTCCGGTTATGGTAATCATGGACCACTCATTTTTGTCCATTGTAAAATGCACTTCGTTTGAGCCATCTAGTCCAAAACTGCCTCCCCAAAGGATAAAATCGTTACCTGCAATCGTCGCTCCATTAGCTGTATATGCTCTAGCTAAAGAAAGCCATGTGGCATTATCATTTTCCGCAACACCAAACTGTGTTACAGTCTGAAAGCCCTTAAAATCTTCTGTAGGCTTAAACCATGCAGAATAAGTAAAGTCTGAACCCACATTTGAATCCGGTAATTTTAAACCGTATCCGTTCATTTGTATTGACTTATCTGTGGCTTCGCCGGTTCTTCCTGTTTCATAACTTATCTTACCGGTATATTCCCCTGCCAGACCTGCTATATATGGTGTTGCTGTATGATTCGCAATCATTTCATTTCCGCTTGGTACTGTCTCATTGCTATCAAGCGTTTCATCATTGAAACTATAGCTTGCTACTGCTTCCGGCAGTTCTGCTGCTTTTACTGTTGTTGTCATATCTCCTGCAAATACAGAAGTTGCCAACATGGATAAAGATAATAATCCACTTATGATTTTCTTACATTTCATTTTCTTTTCCTCCCTCTTATACTTCCTTAATCTTCATCGGCTTCTTAAATCCAACTTTTTTCTTTAATAATTTCTTTACATTATCATAATTATCACTAGAAACCTTAAATGTAGCTTTCTTATGAATACCTTTGAATGCATTTTTGCCAATACTCTTTATATTGTCACCAATTGTAATTGTTTTTAATTTTTTACAGTTATAGAATGCTTTGTCAGCAATCTTGTCGACCGCAAAGGAATATCCATCTATTTCTACTTCTGTTGGAATTACAAGTGTCTTTGCTTTCTTCTTTGTCGTACCGGTTACAGTTACCGTACCATTGATACCATCGGTATTGTATTCATCCACTTTGGTAATTTTATAATTGATATTTCCAATTGTATGTACAGAATCTATTACAGGCATATCCGGTTCTGCTTCACCTAAATCCACTTCAATTTCTGTAGAAACGGTAGTAGATGGCTGAATTGTTGTTGAACCTTCTGATGCCTTTGGTGTATTATAAACTGTAATCGGAACTATCTGGGTTTTCACAATTCCTTTTTCATCATAAGACACTTTCAAGCTCTTTGTTCCCGGTGTACTCATATCAATCGTATCTGCATTTGTAGAATATCCCGATGTCTTTGCCTTATATACTCCATTATCATATCCTGCTTTTATACGAATATCGTCTAAATTAATCTTATCACCCACTTCATATGCTCGTGTCGTCTTCTGTACACTAATAGAAGTTAAGTTTTCTTCTGCTCCTACATGGAATACTACTTCATCACTATTAAAATCTTTACTCAAAACAAGTCCATCATTTTCTAATGCCATATAGTATCCCGGATATGCCACACTTTCAAATGTGACACCTACACCTTCATATCCTTTTAATGTACGGAATGTCATTTCTTTACTATAAAGCGTCGTTCCATCCGGCTCGGACTTTGCATTTCCATTGTGATCACGAGATAATACAACTTGTGTGACCTCATTATCTTCTCCACCTGATACAACTGCTCTTAAAAACATACCCGGTTTATTATAAGATTCAATGCTTACATAGTTTTCATTGGTTTTCTCATGCTTAGCCGGTTCAATTTCCCAAAGCGCATCCGCTTTTTCGGCTTCATCATTTGCAGTTATTTTTACATTAACTGCCGGATATAATGTTTCGTCAACATCTCCATCTACTTTAAATTCATCTTCTAACACCTGATTTGAAAAAGCTTCATGCGCAAGCGTTTCCATAGTATCTGCTAAAATCTGACTTACTGTACCACTAATACCTGTTGAAGTTTCCTGAATATAGTCAATAGAGCCATCCTCATTAAATTCAAATTCTTCTATACAAATGGTACGACGATAGCCATTTCCAGCTGGAAGTGACCCATTGTGATATACAAAATAGGTTTTTCCTTTAAAATCCAGAATCGCTGGATGATTTGTATTTGATGTAGCTGTCGGCTCCATCAAATGTCCATAGCCTTCTATTCCACCACCATAGGTCCATACACTTTCATTTCCCAATTTTTCATAAGGACAAGTAGCATACCCCATTTCTTCACGCCAATGTGTAGCAAAGAACAAATAGTAATCGCCGAAATATTCACCACTCTCATTCTGACGACGATATACCCATGGTGCTTCCGTAAAATCCACACCACCAACTATTTCTAAATCCTGAAATCCTTGATACCAAATATCCTCATCTACACCCTGTGTAATTTCTCCATCCCCATTTTGATCTTTTACAGAAAGCAGATCTTCCTCTAATTCACACATGTATACATTCACATTCCCCCATACTAAGTATGGATGTTCTACGCCGTCTTCATCTACATGCAACCAAAAAGTCGGATCAATATCTTCCCACGTAAATCCCGTCTTCGATGTTGATCTGCACTGATATTGACTATATAACTCTTTTGCTGTTGTAGTATCTTCTGTTCCCGGAATCCTCACTTCACAAGAAATGGTATCCGTTACTGTGTGTCTAAAATAAGATTCCTTTGCTGGTATAAATGGACCAGTAGGATTTTCCGCTACTGCAACACCTAATTCTTTTCCTCCGGCTTTGCTCTCTGCACAAAATAGCATATAGTATCTATCACGATATTTAATTACTTGTGCTGCCCATGCACTATCATTTGTAGCCCATTCTACCTGTGACATTTCCATAACCGGTCCCTCATATGTCCAATTCTTTAAATCTTCTGTAGAATAGCATAAATAATTCGGCATACTATAGCCTCCTGAACCATTCTGCGCATCATGTCCAACATAGAGATATACCGTATCACCATCTACTAAGACATTAGGATCTCCACCGTAAATAATCTCGCCATTTTCATCAAATCCGGTAAGTGGATTTCCGAGCGTACTTTTTTCAAGTACTATCTCCTTTGGTTCCGCTGCTGCGGACACTGTCGTGGGCATTGGTACGACTATTCCTGCCAACATGGAAAGCGTAAGAATGCCTGATAACAGTCTTTTTTTCATTTTGTTTGCCCCTTTCTTTTTTTGTGTAAAAACACCTGTTACTGTGAGTTTAGCATAACAGTTTGAAAATTTTATTCAATTCAAGAATATCCTCTTTTTGTACATTTTTTTACTTTTTTGTATTTTTTTATTGTGCAAACGGTTAGTCAGGTTGATTTTTTTATGATTTTGTTTAATTATTATATTTCACTAATTTTTAGTAAATTTTTTAGTCTAAAAATGTATAATTTTGCTTAAATTATGGTTGGTACAAAAAAAGCAAGACACTATTCTGCCTTGCTTTTCATCTTTTCTATTTGAAATTTTATAATCCATATTGCTGAAACAACTGCTCTTGATAATTCATATCCGTTACAGCTTTTTCAATATCTTCATTGCGAGATTCTTTTAATAGAATACGAATAAGCTGATTTACACGCTCACTGCCTTTTTCTATTCCTTGCTGCATTCCTTTTTCCATTCCTTGCTGTAATCCCAATCGTTCACATTCTTCGAACTTATCTTTCATTCTTTCCATAACAATTTCTTCTAACGCTTCACACATATCTTTATCCTCCTCTTCAAATACACTTTTATTTGCCTTTACTATCAGATTCATTATTGATTTATACCTTTTATCCTGCTTATGCTTTCCATATTCATCCAAAAGCTTTTCCTTTGTCAATCCCCTTAACCATAAATTTTCTTCCTGCGATAATTCTGATGTAAGAATCAACTGTATCGGTATCTTCAAACCATTAATATAGTATATTCCATCTTCCATGCGCATAATCATGAACCCATGTCTTTTTAAATGGGACAATAACTTTCTAGGATACTTGTAACACACAAATGTTATGGTTAATTCTTCTATTTTTATCATATTAACCTTTACTGAATCTGCTTTATAGAAACAGGCATAGCCATATACTTTATAAAAATCATCAATATTCAGATAATCTCCCGGCGGCTTGTATTCTATAATATTATGCCTGCGAAATATTCTCCCTATATTTTTAGTAATCGGCTTTTGCGTATCCTTTTTTATCACCAAAACATCTATTTCTTTTGGTTTTGTACCTAATTATTGTCAGGAGATTCCACTTCGAAAACCCCTGCTATATTATTGGGTATCAAGCATGAATTTTCTGATAGAACAACTTACGTTGTTTCAATGGAAATGTTTATAATATGCTATATGAATCATTGAAAAATCTTGCTTTGGCTTATTCTAACACACCGGCATACCAATGTAAAGAAAAAGATGCCACACCGTGACATCTCTTTTAATTATACACTCTCTGCATCGTCTGTCCCACAAACACCTGCCCATTTCTGGCATATCCCATAGTCTTGCCTTCAAAGCTGTGTTCTGCGTTCTGACGTTCTTTTTCGTCCGCTAAAAGCTGTCCGAAAGATTTTTGTTTCCCATGGTTTTCGTCTTTTCTGCGTCTGGACTTCGAATCCTGTAAAGCTGTGACTAAAACCACAGAGGTAACCTTGAAATAACCATCATATGCGTATGCGGCTCATCCCTCCTTAAATACTGTGCCTAGGCACATATCTGTTAAAGTTTTTCGGTTACTTTGCTTCTATATTATATATCGGCTTAAATCTCATTTTCAGAAAGCTCTGCAAAGTCAGTTTTTTCAAATTCCTGAATGGAAATGCTTTTTTTGTTCGGGTTCGCATAGACAAAGGTCTTATCTACATTTTCTAAATAGTTCTGGATTTTATCATTTGTGGCACTAATAATTGCCTGAAATCCCAATCCGCGTATCAACTCAATACAGCTTGCCACTTTTTCCGCATCCATCTTAGAAAAGGCTTCATCTAAAACTACTAAACGAATAGTCGGTCTTCTTTGCAGCTTCGGTGAAAGATTTATCCTATAAGCCTGGGCAAAACTTGCCAATAGAGCTACATAGAGCGGATTTTGTCCTTCTCCACCGGAATTTTTCTTAATCATTTTGCTAAGTCCAATGACTAATTTTTCTTCTCCTTCTACAATCTGCTCCATTTCAAAGGAAAGATATGTCCGGTAATCTGCATATTTTTCCATATTTAACCGGGCTTCTTCCTGTGTCTTTGCATCTGCATTTTCCGGCGGGATAAAAATATGTATCAGCTCATTGATACGGTTTCCGTAACGATTTTCATGCTCCAAGGAAAAAAGGTTCACCTGATTTGACATAGAATCGGATAAGGTATCCGGGTGAATTTCTAAGGATTCATCCATAAACATATCGTAGTATTCACCATCTATCCCTTTATTTCTTGTAATCTTAAACTGGTAACGGTCTTTTCCAAAGTTTAAGTTCTTGATTATACGGTTTAACTCATCCCGACGAATATATGCTTCTTTTATGGCACTGCGGATTTTATAGACAAAGTCCTCTTTAAAATGCTCAATGGCTACTTTTGCCTGTTCAGATGCCATTTTTTCATAGTCGATAAGTCTGTCACAGGAAAGCTCATCTAACAGCTTCTGATAAACATCATTATTTTCTTCACTGGCAGAAAAATCTCTTGACGGATGCTTTTGCAGATATTCACTGCGGACATCTATCAGTCGTTTTTTCGCATTTTCGCTTTCTGCTTTTGTCTTTTCTAAAGCATCCCTTGTCTGCTGCATCATTTTTTCATAGGAAATATTTTTCTTTTCTTCTATATAAAGTGCAAACTCTTCTTCCTGCTGTTTTGAACCTGTCAATGCCCTCTGCTTTTGTAAAAGAGCTTCATTCCAATCAATATTCTGCTGTTTATAAACTTCAATATTTTTTTCCCTGTCATGAATCAGAAGCTTTTGCTTGTCCATTTTAGCTTCTATATCTTTTTGTTTTTCACGGACTTCTGCTAATGCTTCTTTTAATACATCCACCGTATCTGCCCCTAAGTCTTTTAACTGCTTTTCAAGCTCCTGTTTCCGCTTGATTTTGGATTTTTCATCCGCCATATCTCTTTGCAGCTCTAAGTACTCTTCCGTTGTGCGGGAAAGATATTCAAATTCTAAAAGTCTTCGGGCATCTTCAACAACAGCATCAAATTCTTCTTTCCTTTGGGAAAGTTCTTCATACCGCTGCTGTAATTCCTGCTGCCGCTTCCGCATACTCTTTTCCCCGATAAATGCCCGGCGGGTATAATTATCCGGGTTCATGCGGCGAAGCTGGTAATTTTGATACAGCATACATTCTGCCGTAACACCAATTCGCTGACTGCGAAGCTCTTCAATGGAATCACATTTTACCACATTTCCTAACAGATAGTGGACAAATGCCTGCACATAGGATTCTTCTGCGGTAATTTCTTCTGCTAAAGCATTTTCTTTTACTTTATACTCTTGTCCCGTCAGCCGTTCTGTATCAACTACAGAAATACTCCAGTATTTTTTTCTGTCTAGCTTTTCATAGACTTCCATGGCGGCATGGACATATTTTGGTTCAACCAGCAGTGCAAGTTTATTATAGCCTAAATATCCTTCAATGGCATTTCGCCATTTTTCATCCCGGATATCGATGACATCGGCTAATATGTGCACAGGTATAGTCTTGCCATACACATCGTACAAGCCTCTTTGAATCAGTCTTTTCGCATCCTCTAATTCTCTTGGATATGCTTTTTTACCAAGACGGATTTCTGCTAATTCTCTCTCTAAAATGTCCAGTTCTTTTTTTAATCCTCTGCCTTCTGAAGCAGCTTCCTGTCGCTGTTTTTCCACATCATTATGAACATCTGCAAGATTTTTGGCTAAACGAATGAGTTCTTCGCCGGTAATGCTGCCATCCTTAAATTTTTCAATATCCCAAATAATCTGGTTGGATGCCACTTCTTCGTCTTCCCATTTTGCAAGTACATCTGACAAATGCTGCCAGCGGCTGCGGCTGCGCTCTAAACGATGCAACAGCTCCTGAATATTATCCATTTCCTTTTCTAGCTCAGTATAGCCACTGCCTAGAATCTGACGGTTAATTTCATCATACTTATGATTATATTCTTCTCTCAATCCTTCCAGCTTTTGTAAACTTTCCGTCTGGGCACAAATATCCTGTTTTTCTGCTTCCGTTTTATCTTTTAATTCATGCAATGCCTGTTCTAATTGTAAAATATCCAGCTTTTCCAAACGGTAACTTAGATTTTGTTCTTTGTTTTTTCCCTGTTTAAACTCCTCATAAATATCCCGGATTTTTTCTAATTCTTCCATTTCTGTACGGGTGTTTTCAATTTTACGGCACATTCTGCCATAAAGGATAACACTTTCTTTCATGTCCTCCATGTGAATATCCTGCTCCATACAGATGTATTCCTTTACAAATTCTTCTAAACGGACATTCATGCGGAAAGGTATGGCACGTTTAAATAATCGTGGAAATTTTTCCATATCCAGTCCACCTAAATAGATATCATAGAGATTTCTGCGGAAACGTTCATTATTAGATGTATAAAAATACTCTTCTTTTTCATAGTTGTGCTGCAAATAGGATTTCAGCTCACTAATCGCCATGGTTCTGCCATCGGTACGGTATTCATTTTCAAACAGGCCTCCCTTGTGCCAGAAAAATTGACGGTTCACCTCGTTTGTGGCAGTATCCACATCAAAAACAACGCCTACACATTCACTTTCCTGTGTGGCTGTCTGCTGTAATTCTAAAACGATTGTGGTAGAAAAATTATGATTTCGCTTATAGGCTGCCTGATTATTTTCACCAATATTAATCATTCCCCGAAGGTATTCAATCAGATTTCGGTCAGAATCATCCGCTGCCGCTTTATTAAAAAAGCTTCTTCCGTCTGTATTGGCATATAGTACAATCTGTATGGCATCAATGACCGTGGACTTTCCACTTCCGGAATGTCCGGTAAAAAAATTGATGCTTTTATTCAGACTTAAGGTTTTTCTATCAATATAATGCCAGTTATTCAGACAGATTCTCGTTATTGCCTTGTATGCCTGATTCCCATTCTCCATCTTCGCTTTCTCCTTCTATGTCTTCTTTTATGTCCGCCACATCTTCTGCAAAATACGCCAGTAGTTTCAATAAATCCTCCCGCATCAGCACCACATTGATACAGGGATATATGATAATTCTGGTATTTTCATTTAATTCCTCTAAAACATCCATCAGTTCTATCATCTGGTATTTTTTTAATACAGCCAGTGCCTTTCGGATTTCCGTAATGGAGGAAAGGCTTTTTAACAGCTTAAATTCTCCTGCTTTTCCGTTTAATTCTCCAAAGGTCGTTGCTATATTGACACTAGAAGATGCGGATGCCATCTGCTCATCATAAATGAGTTTTAACAAAAGCAGATAAATCGTAGCCAATTTTGGCAGCTTTTCTCCCATGGTGGTTTCACCCTGAATATAAATCGTTCCAAGCTCCATATTCTGATATATCCGTATACCGGCAATGGCAAAATATGCTTTCAAAAATTCCATATGCTTGTCACAAAAATAAAAGTCCTTATTCAGCACCATTCTACCGATTTTTTTATCGTATTTACGTTCTAGGAGATAGGTTTGTCTGTAAAGCTGCTGTATGATACTTTGCAGCTTTTCCTGCTCTTCTCCTGTTAATTGTTCATAATATTCAAACATGATTTATCACTGCCTTTCTCGTTTCCGTACAAAGGTCATTGCCGGATAACGGTAGTTTCCGTCTTCTACGACAACCTCTTCTGTCAGCACCTCAAATCCGCCATTTTTGCGCATGGCAAGGTCATAGGCTAAGATTAATTTTTCAAATTCTTCGTCATTTTCCATATGCATATTCGCAGACTGCCACATACCTTCTGTCATATGCATTTCAATAAATTCCGTGATTTCTTCCTTACTAAAACGATGGGATATCCTGTTCATTTTCAAGACATCTTCTTTGGATAATTCCTGTAAATTTTCGTCTACGGTTAGCTCATCTGTAAATTTTCGTCTGCGCCTGCGCCTAAATAACGGATTTTCACTTAGAATATCCAACGCGGATAAATTGAGTTTTTCAGAAACTATGCGAAGCTTTTCCTCCGTTTCCTTATCTTCTCCCTGTCCTATACAATTTAAAAGCTGTATCATCAGACCTCTTCTGTCACTTTCCTCACTTAGAAGATAATTCAGACGGTTGACTGTGGCACGGACATATTTACTGTGCTCCTTGTCCATGTTGGTAATGCGGCGCTCTATATCCTCAAATCCACGCTCGATCTGGTCTAAAATATCCAATACGTCATCCGTTCTGCGACTCTGAAAGAAATGGTCTTCCTGCTGTCGTTTTTCCTCTTTTTTTTGCTGTAACAGGGTAAGCCATGTATCGTCCTCACGCAATGCCTTGATACACTGCTTGATATCCATTTTATACATATAGAAGTTATCACTGGTCTTTAAAATGTGATATTTTTTCTTTACTATTTCTTCTACATAGCCTTCTAAATGCTCCTCTAAAAGCCCGGCATAGGTATCCTTTTCCAGTAAACGTCCAAAGAATTTGTCCATATTGTGCAGCATATCCTGCAATGCTTTATTTAATTTTTTGGTATTCACCAATGCCGTCTTTAGCATGGCTGTATTCAGTTTTTTATCGTTGCGAAAAGAATAGAGTGTGGCATAAACATTCTGGATATAGATGTCCGTATCGTCCTCCGGCTCATTTGCCAGCTTTTCAAAGGCTTCTATCATAATGGATGCATAATCCGGGATAACGATATTCGTAGACATTGTATTATAATCTTCCAGTCTGCGCAGCCATTTCGTGCGCACCAGCCAGTTTAAAATACGTCTTGGCATGGTTTCTGCCAAATCCTCTTCTGTTTCAATTTCCTCTTTTTCCATCTGAAAGCGATGTCTTGCACACATGTCTCCCAATATTTGAATACACGCTTCACGGCTTAAAAAGTAGTTATTATACTGGTATTCATCATTTATGGTCAACAGTGCTTCAATATAAATTTCTCTGTTTATGGAACGAAACAGCCCCCAGAAGGAGGCCGGTATTTCATATGTAAATTTCACTTGTTCATCTTCCTCTAACCAAAAATTAGTTCAAATAATTTTAACATTGCCCGGATATTCTGTCAAATCTGACTGTATTTAAACTTGAAACCCCTCTATGAAAACAGTATAATATCAGTAATTGTATTTTTATAACTATAAAAGTACTAAATAGTTACGCATTTTTATAAATAAACAGGAGGCTTTATTTTATGGCAGGCTCAACATTTGGAAATATATTTAAAATCACAACCTGGGGGGAATCCCATGGAAAAGGAATTGGTGTAGTTATTGATGGCTGTCCTGCAGGTTTGGAACTATCCGAAACAGATATCCAGATATATTTAAATAGAAGAAAACCCGGTCAGTCTAAGTATTCCACCCCTAGAAAAGAGGATGATGCGGTAGAAATTCTTTCCGGTGTCTTCGAAGGTAAGACTACAGGCACACCGATTTCCCTTGTTGTCTTTAATAAAAATCAGAAATCTAAGGATTACAGTGAAATTGCCAGCTACTATCGTCCGGGACATGCAGATTATACCTTTGATGAAAAATACGGTTTCAGAGATTACCGTGGCGGCGGACGTTCTTCCGGAAGAGAAACCATCGGAAGGGTTGCTGCCGGTGCTGTTGCAGCTAAACTGTTAAAACAGTTAGGTATACAGTTTACTACCTATGCAAAGTCCATTGGTCCTGTAGAAATCACATCCTTTGATGCATCACAAATTATGGAGAATCCACTTTATATGCCGGATGCTAAAGCTGCTGAAAAAGCATCCGCCTTTTTAGAAGAATGTATGAAAAATCAGGATTCTGCCGGAGGTATTATCGAATGTATCGTAGAAGGTGTTCCCGTTGGTATCGGTGACCCGGTTTTTGAAAAATTAGATGCAAACCTTGCAAAAGCAATTCTTTCCATTGGTGCAGTGAAAGGATTTGAAATTGGCGATGGATTTGCTGTGGCTGCTTCGATGGGAAGTACGAATAATGACAGCTTTGCTATGACAGATAATTCTATACAGAAACTTACCAATCATTCCGGTGGTGTGCTCGGTGGTATGACTGACGGTTCTCCTATTATTTTCAGAGCAGCCATCAAACCAACCCCTTCCATCGCTGCCATGCAAAAAACCGTCAATAAATCCGGTGAGGAAATTGAGATATCCATCAAGGGCAGACATGATCCGATTATTGTACCAAGAGCCGTTGTAGTTGTCGAAGCCATGGCTGCTTTAACAATTTTAGATGCTTTACTTATGAATATGACTGCAAAAGTAGACAATATCTGCAGTTTTTATAAAAAATAAAGGAGATGCATTACTTATGAAAATCAGTTTAGAAGAACGTATTAAAAAAGGGATGATTTTTTACGAACATGGACACAAAGACCCGGTTGATCAGGCTTTAGAGGTGGAATTAGAACGGCAAAGAATCCATTGCAAAGAAGTGCTTTTTGACTACAATAATACCCGTCCGGGTGACCGTGCTACACGACTTTCACTTTTAAAAGGTTTATTAGGACATTGCACAGATAATGTATATATTGAAGATGGCGTTCGCATGGCATATGGAAATCATGTGTATTTAGAAGATCATTTTTATGCAAATTTCAATTTGTGCATTGTGGATGATGGTGAAGTACATATTGGTGATAAAACCATGATTGGACCTATGGTTACCATTTGTACCACAGGACATCCAGCTTATCCATTGTACCGTGAAATGGTGGCGCATTATTCTTTACCGATTCATATTGGCAAAAATGTGTGGATTGGCAGTAATGCGGTCATTCTGCCGGGTGTTACAATTGGAGATAATTCTATTATCGGTGCGGGAAGTGTTGTTACTAAAGATATTCCGGCAAATGTTGTGGCTGTTGGAAATCCTTGCAGGGTAATGCGTGAAATTGGTGAACGGGATAGGGAGTATTATTTTAGAGATATGAAAGTGGATTTTCCTTATACGTTAAGGGAAGAGTGCTAAAAATTTACGTTTAGCAATGAGCAGTGCTAAGGTAAAAAAAAGCAGTCTTATGCAAATTTATTTGCATAAGACTGCTTGTTTTTGGCTTGATTCGGCGAATGCCGCGACTGAGATGCAGTGAAGCGAAATCGAAGTCGGCACTGCGGAGTAAATTCACCAATATTAAAAACGAACGGCAGACGTGCGTTGTGTGGCTAAGTTTCCGTCCGGTATTTGCAGACTGTGAAGTCAGTAAAACAGACGTAGGGAGTAGTTCGGTGGAAGTCCGTGAAAAGAGGGTTTCTATACATTTTCATTTAGATAGTGACAACGTCCGTTACCGAATCTGACACGGCGTCCATGCCGTGGCAGA
>JAGAMY010000024.1 GCA_017624495.1 Lachnospiraceae bacterium
AGATATCCTTTACGGATCAGACAAGCAGGTATTCTGGTACACAGATCCATTCATGCGTGCATGTGTAAATATGGATCAGGGTGGTGCTATCGTTGACTTAAGACCTTACGCTGCTAAATTAGAATGGCCGGTAGGTATCGGTACAAAACATGTACAGGATGCATCTTATCCATTCTTAATTCAGGAAAAATATCGTGCCGGATACTTCACACACTACGCCGGAGAAGGTACAGTAAGAAGTGCAAAGCTTTGCCATAACGGAGAAGAAGTAGATTTATGTCTCTGCCGTACAAAAGCACATTTCTCACAGGAAGGCAATACAAGAATCCTGACATTAGACCCGGTTGAAATCCAGTTCGCTGATTTAACTGTAAAATTACAGACAAAAGAATACTTCGAAGAAGGTAGCTCTGCAATCAAGATTGAACGTACAGTTCTTGAAATGTCCGATCCAAATGCAGAAGTTGAATTAAATGAATATATGGTAGCCTGCTATGGTACAACAGAGTATTCTGAAGATATGACAGGTATCACATTGAAATGTGAAGGAAAAGAAGAAAAAACTATCAACTACGAATACCGTTGCAGAGAAGAAGCAGTAATGGGCGCAGAAGCAGTAAGCGCAGTAGTTCCTGCCATCGAAACAAAGGTTTCTATGGTTGCTGACAGAGAAGCAGAAGGATACATCAAAGAAGGTTATGCTTTCTCACCAATGTTCACATTAGGTTACAAGACAATGCTTAAAGATAAGGGAGGATTCGCGACATGGCTCAAGCTGGAAAAGGCAAATTAAATTATAGATGCCCATCATGCTTTATGCGTGATTTGGATATTGATATGTTTTTTGACAGAGATAAAGGAGAATATTACTGCTTAAGATGCCAGTATAGTGGAACAGAAGCAGATGTTCTTGAAAAAAATGAAATGATTCGATTCCGTTATCGTGCAATGCATACACGTTTCGAGAAATTCGATTTTGACTAGAAAACACACACAGAGAGGCTCTTCCGATTTGGAGGAGCCTTTTCTGGAAATGAATGATTAGAAAAATGGGAGGATGTGGCTGATGAAACAGTTTATCAAAGGAATGGATTTATCCACTTTACTAGAGCTTGAAAAATGTGGTGCAAAATATTTTGACCATGGAGAAGAAGCAGATGTTTTAGAAATTTTAAAGCGTTATGGAGCGGATTCTGTACGACTTCGTCTATGGAATGACCCCTATTCTAAGGATGGAAAGCCATATGGAGCAGGAACAAATGATTTAGAAACTACGATTGCAACAGCAAAAAGGATAAAAGCAGCAGGCTATACCCTTTTATTTAACTTACATTACAGTGATTTCTGGGCAGATCCGGGCAAACAGTTTAAACCAAAGGCATGGGAAGGTATGTCTGTGGAGGAATTAGAAACAGCAGTTTACGATTTTACCAAAGCCTCTATGGAAAAATTGGCAGAAGCCGGAGCAAAACCGGATATGGTACAGGTGGGAAATGAACTATCCAATGGACTGCTCTGGCCGGAAGGCAAGACACCAAACTATGATAATATTGCAAAATTTGTAAATGCAGGAATTCGTGGTGTTCGTGCAGTGGACAAAGATGTGCCGATTATGATTCATTTGGATAATGGTGGTAATAATGCGCTTTACAGAGAATGGTTTGACAATTTCATGGAGCGTGGAGAAGAATTTCAGATTATTGGTCTTTCTTATTATCCATTCTGGCATGGCAGCTTACAGAGTCTCGAGGACAATATGAATGATATTGCTGTCCGCTATAATAAAGATGTGGTTGTAGCTGAGGTGTCCATGGGATATACTATGGAAGATTATGCATCTTATGAAAAACTAAAACCGGAAGAACGCAAAGGTTATGCGACAAAGCCTTCTCTTGTGGAAAAAATTGAATATCCAATGACAAAAGAAGGACAGGCAGATTTTATGAAAGATTTTATGACCCGTGTGGCAAATGTTGCGGATAATCATGGAAAAGGCTTCTATTACTGGGAGCCGGCATGGATTCCTGTTCCGGGTTCAGGATGGGCTACATGGGAGTCTTTAGAGTATATTCAGGATAAAGGACCGATTGGAAATGAGTGGGCAAATCAGGCATTGTTTGATTATGAAGGAAATGCATTGCCAGCCCTTGAAGTAATCAGAGATTTTAAGAAATGCTAAAAAGAAATAGCACAACTACTTGACATAACAAAGTAGATGTGCTATTTTAATATTACGCTACTTGACATAACAAAGTAGCTATGTGGAAAAGATATAAAGACGATAACGTGAAATTTCAGAAAGATGAAAGGGTAAAAAATGGATGAATCCCAGTTACTAAAAGGTATTTTGGAGGGCTGTATATTAAGTATTATTGCCAAGGGTGAGACTTATGGATACGAGATATTATCGCAGCTTGAAGAAGATGGTTTTGAAGGACTTGGAGAAGGGACATTGTATCCGGTTTTGACAAGACTGGATAAGAAAGGCTATATTCTTTGCAGAAAAGCAAAATCTCCATTAGGACCAATACGAAAGTATTATAGCATTACGGAAAATGGAAAGGAAAATTTAGAGAAATTTAAAGAGGTGTATAAAAAAATGACGCAGAAAGCAGACAAAATTTTATTTTGTAATGATTTGAATGAGGAAAAAGGAGGAGATGGCATATGTTAGACACATTGGCAATGGCGGGACAATTAACGGGGGAATACAGAAAGACCTTTGAAATAGCAGATATGTATAGTACGGGCAATGGCTGTTCGGAAAAGAACAGGGATGAACGCCTTATGGATTTGTATGACATGTTGACAGAAGCAGAAAAAGAAGGAAAGGCTGTAGAAAAAATCATAGGGAAGGATATAGAGCAGTTCTGTAAAGATTTTTTTGTGGATGAAATCGGTAAATTTGGAAACTTTCTTGTAAAAGCCTACAATATTGCTCGAATTGTATTTGTACTTTCTATATTAGATTTTGTTTTGACTGAGGAAGGAGATATGTGGGCTGTACAGGTAAATGTATTTCCCGTTGTTAGTGGTTTAGTGATTGGATGTGCCCTTACTGTGTTTTATAAATATGTATTACAGCCGGTAATTTTTAAAAACAAAAAAATGAATCCAACGATTCATGCATTGATTATTCTTGGAGTTTTTGTAGCAGCCATTATTTTTTCAAGCATAGTATGGATGGATGTAGAAGTTTATGTGAATAATTTTACGGCATTGTTTATTAGTGGAGGGTATATTCTGGGTTATCTAATGCTTCGTACAATATGGAGAATTCGTATGTATGGAAAAGCTTTTGGTATTCATAAAGAAGAAAAACAGTTAAAAAAAGAATTTAACAGGGAAATGGATAGAAAAGAAACTCTACAGATAAGTGCAGAGGTATTAGTAAAAGAATTTAAAAAGAAAAATGCCAAGAATCGGAAAAAAGGAAAACCTGAGCTTACCCAGCAGGAGTTTGCGGAAATGATTCGAAGGAATGAAGAAAAATCAAAAAAAATAAATATTTTATTGATTGTATTGCTTGTGGTTATTCCTAGTGTATGGGAAATGCTTACCAACAATGTTACAGATGGTTTGGTTTATGGAGCTACAATAGCCGTTGTGGAGATTATTATATGGTACTTTTTCTATAAATTTACAAAAGAGGTATTTGAAGCACAAAAATATATATTAGAAGAATGTGAAAAAAGAAAAATCAGTATTCTTGAATATGTAAATGGGAATGAGGATTTGTAATCGACAAACTTCGATTTACAGATGGGAGGAAGTGTTTTATAATACTTTGTGTTATGCAAAAATTTGCAATTCAAAGGATGGATAAAAACAAATGTATTTTGGAAGAAATGAGGGATAAGTGTGAAAAAAGAAACAGGATTAGATTATTTATGGCTTGCACTATACGCTTTTGGAGGAATTGGACTGGAATTGGTTCTGGCGTTTGGAATTGAACCACTATTATATGGTGGTACACAAATGGCCGATTGGGGCACATGGCAAAATATTTTACATTGGATACTGACCTGTATCGTATGGGGGACAGTAGGAGTTATTCTTGTAAAACATGTAAAAAAGCCTATGGTTTTGATATTTTAAAGCATGGTGAAAAAATGAAAAACTGGCAATGGGTGGCAGTGGCATGTTTTGTAATACTAACGTTGGCGATTTCTTATGCGGACTGGAACGGTTCAAAGGTATGGATTGAATTTCAGGCAAATGGCTGGTTGAAATTTATTTTCCAGTATATATATTATATATTTGAAACGGCACTGGTATTGTTGATTCTAATATTTGGACAAAAAGCATGTGAGCTTTGGTTTCATAATACAAAGATCCCATATGGCGGTATTATTGTGGCATTGACATGGGGAATTGCACATTTTTTCACGAAAGACTATATGACAGGTGTTTTGTCCATGATTTCAGGGTTTGCATTCGGAAGCGTGTATTTGCTGACGAATAGGGATGTGCGGAAAGCATACTGGTTGTTGTTTGCAATGTTTGTTTTATAAAAATAGAATACTATCAAAGGAAGAAGAAAATGAAAAAAATTGAAAAAACAAATGTCATGCGTATACTTGAGCAGAAGAAAATTAACTATAAAAGCTATGAATATGCAGCAACAGAAGCCATTAGTGGAGTAGAAGTGGCAGATATACTAAATCAGGATAAGAACCAGGTGTTTAAAACCTTGGTTACAATAGGAAATTCAAAAAATTATTATGTCTTTATGATTCCGGTGCACAAAGAACTGGATTTAAAGAAAGCAGCAAAGGCAGTGGGTGAAAAAAGTATTGCCATGATAAAATCCAAAGAATTACTGCCACTAACCGGATATATCCATGGCGGCTGTTCACCGATTGGTATGAAAAAACAGTTTCGGACAACGGTGGATATTAGTGCAGAGAATTTTCAGACAATTATTTTTAGTGGAGGTAAAATTGGCTATCAGGTGGAAGTTGCTATGGAGGATTTAAAGCAGCTTGTACGGGCAGAATTGGCTGATATTGTTGTGGAAGTATAAGATGCGTAAGTCTAGGGTGAAGTATGGAAGATATGCAAAAAGGACGTTATAGTTTATTAAAATTGTTATGTATATATATTGCTGCAATTCTAGCAGGTATTGTAGTGCGTATGCTTATTCCTGACTCAAAAATATACGCTGGTATTTTTTATGTAGTGGTAGTGTTAGGACTGATAAAATATATAAAGCAGGAAAAATGTGAGTGGAGAAAGTGGTTTTCTAAAATAGAAGGTGGAGTAGGGCGTATTATACTGATGTTATTTGTGGTAGCCTTAATGTTAAGTATTAATCTACTATTTCAGACCGCATTATGCTACATAGGAGAAGCAGAGTCATTTCGATTTGATATATATACATACATAGCAACAGGATTTTTAGCACCAATTGTGGAAGAAGTTGTATGTAGAGGAATTATTGTAGATGTACTGCAGAAACGGCATAAGAATGTATTTGTTGTGATTGTGTCTGCGTTGATTTTCTATATAATTCATGGGAATCCTATCAATGTAGGTGCGTTTATATTTGGAATTTTTGCAGCTCTTACAGTATTGAAAACCAAAAATATATTGCCCGGAATGTTTATACATTGGATTTGGAATCAGATGATTTACTTTTTGCCATGGATTGGGCAGATGCTTATAAGTGTGTTTGACTAAATAAAAAACTTCATAGTCTTTTGGACTATGAAGCTTTTTTATGCAGGAAATGGGACTTGAACCCACACGACATTGCTGCCACAGGCACCTGAAGCCTGCGCGTCTGCCAATTCCGCCATTCCTGCTCAAACTGACGAAATATATTTTACATCTTTTGATAAAGGAAGTCAATAGAAAAAAGAAAAAACTTTTTTGAAAAAAGTTGTTGACATATGAACTTTTTTTTGCTATGATAATCAAGTCGTCGGTGGTACATACTGAATGATGAGCGGAAGTGTCGGAACTGGCAGACGAGCAAGACTAAGGATCTTGTGGTCAATGCGATCGTGTGGGTTCAAGTCCCATCTTCCGCACTAAGTTTTGAAAAAACCTTGTAAATATAAAAGTTTACAAGGTTTTTCTTTGTCTAAAAAACATCTGCAATTGTCTGTATAGTCTAATTTTGTTGTGGGGAAGTATTTTTGCTAAGAGGCTTAAGTGCTTCCTTTTTTATTGTGAGCAGCGCAAGGGTGTGCTATGATAGTTAAGGAAAGTGACAATGAAAAGATAGGAGTAATATCATGCATACAATACATGTAAAAAATATAACAATAGGCGAAGGTATACCGAAAATTTGCGTTTCCATTATTGGAAAGACAAGAGAAGAGATTTTAAAACAGGCAGAAGCTCTGTTATATAGTAAAGCAGACATTGTTGAATGGCGTGTGGACTGGTATGAACAAGCAGAAGTGATAGAAGAGGTTTTGCAGACGGCAAAGGAATTGAGCGCTGTTTTTAAAGAAATGCCGTGGATATTTACTTTCCGCACAGCAAAAGAAGGTGGAGAAAAGGAAATTTCTACACAGGCATATAAAGCCTTAAATGAAGCGATTATAAAAAGTCGGACAGCGGATTTTGTGGATGTGGAAGTCTTTATGGAAGAGGAGATGGCAAAGGAACTTATAAAAACTGCACATGAAAACGACACAAAAATAGTAGCTTCTAACCATGATTTTTCAAAAACACCATCCAAAGAGGAAATCCTGCGCCGCTTGTGTTATATGCAGGATTTGGGCGCAGATATTCCGAAAATTGCAGTTATGCCACAGTCGAAAACGGATGTACTGACTTTACTTGCCGCAACGACGGAGATGCGGGAAAACTATGCGAAAAGTCCGATTATTACCATGTCGATGGCAGGAGAGGGAAGTATAAGCAGAATCAGCGGGGAAATATTTGGCTCGGCAGTGACATTTGGGGCAGTCGGAAGTGTTTCAGCTCCCGGACAAATTGAGATAAATCGTTTGGTAGAATTATTGCAGGATATACATAAAATGTATGTAGGTGCATAGCCATACTCTAAATAATTACAAAAATCGCAAAAATTCGAAAAAAATATACAATATATAAAAGGAAAAGGAGAAGAAGTACAGAATATATATAATAGGGATTGGGGGAGGTGTAGCATGACAATTCGTGAAAAAATCGAAAAAATGGAACAGGAAACATTGAGTCCATATGCAGCACTTAGTATTCATACAAAAGGCAGGGATAGAGAAGAAACGCCCTGCGATATACGTCCGGTTTTTCAGCGGGACAGAGACAGGATTTTGCACTGTAAGGCATTTCGTAGATTGAAAAATAAGACACAGGTATTCTTGACACCAAAAGGGGATCATTACCGTACAAGGCTGTCACATACCTTAGAAGTATCCCAGAATGCCAGAACCATTGGTAAGGCACTGCGTTTAAACGAGGATTTAGTAGAAGCAATTGCTTTAGGTCATGATTTGGGTCATACACCCTTTGGTCATGCAGGAGAAAAAATACTGGATTCTCTATGTACAGATGGTTTTATGCATAATGTGCAAAGCGTACGAATTGTAGAAAAATTAGAGAAAAATGGCAGAGGACTGAATCTGACATGGGAAGTAAGAGATGGGATTTTAAATCACAAAACCAGCCACATGCCATCGACGTTAGAAGGAAAAATTGTACGTCTTTCAGATAAAATTGCTTATATCAATCATGATATTGACGATGCTATCCGGGCACATATTTTAGTGGAAGAGGATATTCCGAAAGAGCTTCGGAATACTTTAGGACATACCACAAGGGAACGTTTGAATATGTTGATACATAATATTATTACCAACAGCATTGATAAGGATGATATTTGTATGTCAAAGGAAGTTGAAGAGGCAATGTTTGACTTACGGCAGTTTATGTTTACCCATGTGTATAACAATCCCATTGCAAAGGGCGAAGAAGTCCGGGCGAAGGCATTGTTAGAGCAGTTGTTTTTCTATTATATGGAGCATATGGAAATGATTCCCGAACGTTACCGTTTGATGATGGAAGCAGGAGAAAAACAAGACAGGGTTGTATGTGACTATATAGCAGGAATGACAGATCAGTATGCCATCAGCAAATTTGGGAAATACTTTATGCCACAGGCATGGCAGGTGGATGGGTATTAGATAAAAAGTTACAAAGAAGGAGGAAGCGGGTTGCCATTTTATTCGGACGATTTAGTAGAAGAAGTGCGGTCAAAAAATGACATTGTGGATGTCATATCCGGTTATGTAAGACTGCAGAAAAAAGGAAGCACATATTTTGGTTTATGTCCGTTTCATAATGAAAAGACAGCTTCTTTTTCCGTAACACCGGGGAAACAGATGTATTACTGCTTCGGCTGTGGTGCAGGTGGAAATGTATTTACCTTTTTGATGGAATATGAGAATTTTTCCTTTACAGAAGCTATGCAGAGTCTCGCAGAGCGGGTAGGTGTAGAGCTCCCCGTACAGGAATATTCGCCACAGATGAAACAGGAGGCTGACCGCAGACAGCGTCTGTTAGAAGTCAATAAAGAAGCGGGAAAATACTATTATATGCTTCTTAGAAGCGACCATGGGCAGCATGCCATGGAGTATTTTAAAAAGAGAGAATTGACCGATGAGACCATGCGCAGATTTGGGCTTGGCTATTCGGATAAATTTAGTGATGATTTGTACCGCTATTTGCGAAATAAAGGATATGAAGACGAACTTTTAAGGGACAGCGGACTGATATCTTTTGATGAGCGCAGGGGCGGACATGATAAATTCTGGAATCGTGCCATGTTTCCGATTATGGATGTGCACAGTAAAATCATAGGTTTTGGTGGAAGAGTCATGGGCGAGGGAGAGCCAAAATATTTAAACTCTCCGGAGACAAAGATTTTTGATAAAAGCCGGAATCTCTATGGTTTGAATTTTGCCAGAACCTCAAGAAAATCCTACTTTTTGCTATGCGAGGGTTACATGGATGTGATTGCCTTGCATCAGGCAGGTTTTGATAATGCAGTGGCATCTTTAGGCACATCACTTACCAGTGGACATGCCAGTCTGCTAAAACGCTATGCAAAGGAAGTTTATCTGACCTATGATAGTGATGGAGCCGGTGTAAAAGCAGCACTTAGGGCTATTCCGATATTAAAAGAAGTAGGGATTACCACAAAGATTATTAATATGCGGCCATATAAGGACCCGGATGAATTTATTAAAGCGTTAGGGGCAAGTGCCTATCAGGAGCGGATTGAACAGGCTGAAAACAGTTTTATGTTTGAAATTCGCATTTTAGAACAGGATTTTGATATGAAAGATCCGGAGAGTAAGACCGCATTTTATAATGAAATCGCCAAACGGCTCTTAGGTTTTACCGAGGAGTTAGAGCGGGACAATTATATAGAAGCAGTTGCCGTAAAATACCAGATGGGATTTGAAAATCTGCGAAAATTAGTGCTTCATATGGGGACAAAAGGAGGAATTGCTGCCCCAAGAGCACAGTTAAAGTCCGGTATTCATGAGAATAAGAAAAAAGAAGATGGCATGAAGCAGTCACAGAAGCTTCTGCTGACATGGCTCATTGAAGATACAAGACTTTTTGTTGTAATCAGCAGATATATTTCAGCGGCAGATTTTACAGAGGAGATTTACCGAAAAGTGGCAGAAATACTCTTTTCCCAGTATGAAAATACAGGAGCGGTAAATCCGGCACAGATTATCAGCATGTTTGAAAATGAAGAAGACCAAAGAGAAATTGCTTCTTTATTCAATGCCCATATCCGTAATATTGAAACAAAAGCAGATATGGAAAAAGCATTAAAAGAAACGGTTGTCCGTATAAAACAGAACAGCATCAGCCATCGTTCTGCAAACCTAGGACCTACCGATTTGGCAGGGCTGCAACAGCTTGTTGCCGACAAACGTCAGTTAGAACAATTAGAAAAACTGCATATTTCTATTGATTAAGGACAAAATAGTAACGAACTATGAGAGGAAAAAAAGATGGAAGAAAAGAAAAGTAAAGCAGCAAAAAAACAGAAACCGGATGTAGTATCCGAAGAAAGAATGGCAAGAGCCAATGCACTTTTAGAAAAAATAAAAGAGCTTGTTGAAATTGGAAAAAAGAAAAAGAATACATTGGAATATCAGGAAATCAATGACTTTTTCCAGGGCATGAACTTAAATGCAGAGGAAATTGAGAAGATTTTAGATTATTTAGAAGCGAATAATATTGATGTTCTGCGTATCAGTGATGATGATGATGATATTTTGATTGATGAAGATGATGATATCGAGGTAGAGAAAATTGACCTTTCTGTTCCTGATGGTGTCAGCATTGAAGACCCTGTCCGTATGTATTTAAAAGAAATTGGAAAAGTACCGCTTTTAAGTGCAGAGGAAGAAATCGAGCTGGCAAAACGTATGGAATTAGGCGATCAGGAGGCGAAAAAACGTCTTGCTGAAGCTAACCTTCGTCTGGTAGTTTCTATTGCAAAACGATATGTTGGTCGTGGTATGCTGTTCTTGGATTTGATTCAGGAAGGTAACTTAGGTCTTATCAAAGCGGTAGAAAAATTTGATTACCGCAAAGGTTATAAGTTTTCCACATATGCAACATGGTGGATTCGTCAGGCGATTACAAGAGCCATTGCGGATCAGGCAAGAACCATCCGTATTCCTGTACACATGGTAGAAACCATTAATAAGCTGATTCGTGTCAGCCGTCAGTTATTGCAGGAATTAGGTCGTGAACCGGCACCGGAAGAAATTGCAGCAGAAATGAATATGCCGGTGGATCGTGTGCGTGAAATCTTAAAAATTTCTCAGGAGCCTGTTTCTTTAGAAACACCAATCGGTGAAGAAGAAGACAGTCATTTAGGAGACTTTATTCAGGATGATAATGTACCTGTACCGGCAGAAGCAGCAGCATTTACCTTATTAAAGGAGCAGTTACAGGAAGTTTTAGGCACATTAACAGAAAGAGAACAAAAAGTATTGACATTACGTTTTGGTTTAGAGGATGGCCGTGCCCGTACTTTAGAGGAAGTAGGTAAGGAATTTAACGTTACCCGTGAACGTATCCGTCAGATTGAAGCAAAAGCTCTGCGCAAGCTGCGTCACCCAAGCAGAAGCCGCAAATTAAAGGATTATTTAGAGTAAGCGTATGGTAAAGCTTTCTGACCGCTTGCAGCATTTAGCAGATATGGTATCGGAAAATACCGTGTTAGCAGATGTTGGAACGGATCATGGATATATTCCGATTTATCTTTTGCAAAGTAAAAAGATAAAAAAGGCATATGCCATGGACATTGGCAAAGGTCCCCTGCAAAGGGCAAAAGAGCATATCGAGGAATGTGGTTTGGGTGACTACATAGAAACTCGTTTGTCAGATGGAGTGGCGGCACTTTCTTTGGATGAAGCAGACACCATTCTGATTGCCGGAATGGGCGGTGGTCTGGTACTGCATATTTTGACAGAAGGTGAAAGTGTTGTTGCGGCAGCAGACGAATTGATTTTACAGCCACAGTCTGAAATAGAGCGGGTGAGGGAATATCTTTATCAGAAAGGATATGTCATAGACAAAGAAGACATGGTCTGTGAGGATGGAAAATATTATCCGATGATGCATGTGGATATGAGAAAAAACATGCAAAGAGAGTTTTCCTATTCTAAGGAAGAATGGCAGGTCATATATCGTTATGGAGAACATCTTTTACGGGAAAAGCATACGGTGCTGCATCAATATCTGCTCTATCGTTTAGAGCAGTATGAGCAGATTGCTGCCGGACTGGAAAAACAGCAGAATACAGAAAAAATTGCAGCCCGTAAGACAGAAGTAGAAAAGGAAATTGCCTGTATAAATGCTGCTCTCTCTTATTGGAAGGAGCAGCAATAGGGCGTTTTTGCAGCAGAAAGGATGGATGTGAGTGAACGGTAGAGAACTTATACAGATATTAGAAGAACAGTCACCTGTATCCTGTGCCTGTGACTGGGATAATGTAGGGCTTTTAGTAGGCAGTCCTGATAAAGAGGTAAAAAAGATTTACATTGCATTAGATGCTACAGATGAAGCCATTGAAGAAGCCGTAATGGTACAGGCGGATATGCTTTTGACACATCATCCGATGATTTTTAAAGGGATGAAACGTGTGACATCCGAGGATTTTATTGGAAGAAGAATCATAAAACTGATTCAAAAGGATATGATGTATTATGCCATGCATACCAATTTTGATGTCATGGGGATGGCAGATTTAGCGGCAGCAAGACTTGGACTGGAAGAAAGTACAGTTTTGGATGTGACCTGTATGGTAGAAGATAAGCCGGAAGGCATTGGCAGAGTTGGAAATCTGCTTACACCGATGTCCTTACAGCGTTGTGCAAAATTTACAGAAGCAGTGTTTTCCTTAGAACAGGTGAAGGTGTTTGGTGCACCGGATAAAGTTGTAAAAAAAGTAGCGGTTTCACCCGGTTCCGGTAAAAGTGAAATAAAAAATGCTATTTTAGCAGGTGCAGATGTATTGATTACCGGAGATATTGACCATCATGATGGAATTGATGCGGTGGCACAGGGGCTTTGTATCATAGATGCCGGACATTATGGTTTAGAACATATTTTTGTGGATTATATGAAGGAGTATCTGAAAAAGCATTGTGAAGATGTGGAGATATTTACACAGAAACTGACTTTTCCATTCTGGGTCGTATAAGGAGGTTTTTACATGGGAGAAGAAAAAATTATTTTAACAATCAATGGCGAGAAAAAAAGCTATAAAAAAGGCATAACCTGCATGGAAATTGCAGAAGAATACCAGAAAAGCTGTAAAGATGATATTTTATTGTTATCGGTAAACAATCGTCTGTGCGAATTACATAAAACCCTTACAAAAGATGGTGAAGTGTCATTCGTAACAGCGTTAGACAATGCCGGTAAAAAAGCATACCGCAGAAGTGTGACACTTTTAATGCAGAAAGCCTTATATAATCTTTTGGGTAAGGAAAAATCAAATGTCCGTATTATGCACTGTATCAGTCAGGCATATTATTGTGAGCTTGTCAATTATGGAAAACCGGATGATGCTCTGCTTGCGCAGGTGAAAGAAGAAATGCAGCGCATGGTGGAGGAAAAACTGCCGATTAAAAAGACAAGTATGAGTGTTGATGAGGCGATTGAGCTTTTCAAAACACTTGGCATGACAGATAAGGAGCGGTTATTTAAGTATCGCAGAAGCTCCGGTGTAAATGTCTATTCTCTGGATAATTATATGGACTATTTTTATGGATATATGGTTGCACACACAGGGTATTTAAAATATTTCGATTTAAAACTCTATGATGATGGATTTGTATTGATGTTCCCTAGTCATAATACAAAGGAAGTGGCAGCATTTACACCATCCGTAAAACATTTTGATACCTTAAGCTGTTCAAGAGAATGGAGTCAGACCTTAGGTGTTGGTACAATCGGAGAATTAAACGATGCCATTGCGAATGGCAGAATGAATGACATTATTATGGTACAGGAAGCACTGATGGAGCAGAGAATTGCCCAGATGGCACACCAGATTGCAAATGCAAAGGATTGCAAATTTGTCATGATAGCTGGTCCGTCTTCCTCGGGAAAGACCACATTTTCACACCGCCTGTCCATACAGCTTTCTACTTTAGGACTGCATCCGTATCCATTGGCATTAGACGATTATTACCAGAACAGGGATAAGTGTCCAAGGGATGAAAATGGAAATTATGATTTTGAATGTTTAGAAGCATTAGATGTAGAATTATTTAATAAGGATATGCTTGCACTTTTAAATGGTGAGACCATTGATATGCCGACATTCAATTTTTCCACCGGAAGAAGAGAATACAAAGGGAAAAAGTTAAAGTTAAATGAAGGCGATATACTGGTAATTGAGGGAATTCATGGTTTAAATGATAAATTGTCCTATACATTACCGACAGAGAGTAAATTTAAGATTTTTATCAGTGCATTGACACAGGTAAATGTGGATGAGCATAATTACCTTTCGACTACAGACGGAAGACTTCTCCGTCGTATTGTAAGAGATGCAAGGACAAGAAATACCACGGCGCAGGAAACAATTGCTATGTGGAAATCCGTTAGAAATGGGGAGGAAAAGTATATTTTCCCATTCCAGGATAGTGCAAATATTATGTTTAACTCAGGTTTGGTCTATGAACTGGCTGTATTAAAGACATATGCAGAACCGTTGCTGTTTGGTATAGATAAAAATGCACCGGAATATATGGAAGCGAAGAGATTGTTGAAATTTTTAGATTATTTTCTTCCTGTTCCGGCGGATAAGATTGCACCGAATTCGATTTTAAGAGAATTTATTGGCGGAAGTCTTTTCCATGCGTAAATTTTGTGGTATACTAGGTAAATGAGGTTTTGAATGTTCAGCGTAGTAGGCCACAGACCGCACCTTTGCGGTGCTAGATGCCACTGCTCTGAACTGGTAAACTAAGTAGGGTAAATGATCGCGGCTGCAGAGCCGAAAGGCTGCAGGTGAGGAAAGTCCGGGCTTCATAGGGCAGGATGCCGGATAACGTCCGGTGGAGGCGACTCCAAGGATAGTGCAACAGAAATATACCGCCAGATTTTTCTGGTAAGGGTGGAAGGGCAGTGTAAGAGACTACCGACTTGCTGGTAACAGTGAGGGCATATGTAAACCCCATCCGAAGCAAGACCGAATAAAAGCGTTGACGTGGCCCGCCAGCTTTAGGTAGGTTGCTTGAGATAACTGGTAACAGTTATCCTAGATAGATGATCATTCACGACATAACCCGGCTTATCGCCCTGCTTATATTTATAAAATAATAGAACACTCCATTTTCTTCGAAATGAGAAAATGGAGTGTTTTTTGTATAAATTAAAAAAAATCACAAATACTAACTCCAAAAATAATAGGAGCAGTAAAATGTCAGGAAAAGAAACATATTATATAGGTGAACAAAGCCTGATTTTTCCAAAAGATGTTTATATCACCTCAAGTGCCTGTGTAGTAGGCAAAAAAGAAGGTGAAGGACCTTTAGGACGGGCATTTGACATGATTTGTGATGATGATAAATTTGGTGCCGATACATGGGAAATGGCAGAAAGCACCATGCAAAAAGAAGCGCTGGCCCTTGCCATGGGCAAAGCCAAACTCGAACCGGAGGATATACGCTATCTTTTTGCCGGAGATTTATTAGGACAAAACATCGCTACGTCCTTTGGGGTAATGAATTATGAAATTCCCTTATTTGGCTTGTACGGTGCCTGTTCTACAGCCGGGGAATCTTTATCCTTGGCAGCTATGTGTGTGGGAGCCGGTTATGCTCCCAAAGTGGCAGCCCTTACCTCAAGCCACTTTGCCAGTGCGGAGAAACAGTTTCGTTATCCCTTGGAGTATGCCAATCAAAGACCTGTATCAGCTACCTGGACGGTTACAGGAAGTGGAGCCTTTATATTGTCCGACAAGAAAAGTAAGGTACGAATTGCAGGAATCACCACAGGAAAAATCGTTGACATGGGAATAAAAGATTCCATGAATATGGGGGCTGCAATGGCACCGGCGGCTGTTGATTTAATTGCCAGAAATTTAGAAGATTTTAAACGGACACCGGAGGATTACGACAAAATTGTTACCGGAGATTTAGGGTATATCGGGCAGGAAATTATTATAGATTTACTAAAAAAACAAAAAATTGATATTTCCCGTATACATGAAGATTGTGGAATTAAAATCTATGATAAGGAAAAACAGGGAACCGGTTCTGGCGGCTCCGGCTGTGGATGTTCTGCCGTAACACTTTGTGCTCACTATCTGCCAATGTTAGAAGAAGGTACATTGAAACGTATACTTTTTGTACCAACGGGAGCATTATTGTCTACGGTCAGCTTTAATGAAGGACAAAATGTACCGGGTATTGCTCATGGAATCGTATTAGAACATGTGGAGGAATAAAATGGAATTTTTAAATGCATTCTGGGTAGGCGGTTTAATCTGTGCCCTGACCCAGATATTAATGGAAAAAACAAAAATGTTACCGGGCAGAATTATGGTAACGCTTGTATGTACGGGAGCTGTTTTGGGTGCTTTAAACATCTATCAGCCAATCATTGACTATGCAGGCGCCGGTGCATCTGTGCCGTTGCTTGGATTTGGAAATACCCTTTGGAAAGGTGTAAAAGAAGCTGTGGAGACAGAAGGATTTTTGGGCATATTTTTAGGTGGTTTTAAAGCCAGTGCAGCCGGCATTTGTGCAGCCCTGGTATTTGGATATATTGCCAGCCTGATTTTTGAACCAAAAATGAAATCCTAATGTATAGAAAAGTAAAAATGACACAGAATATATATGAAATACCAAGTGTGAAATTCACACAATAGGAAAGGAGGACTCATTTTCTATGAAAAATCTCAAAAAAATCTTATTATGTTGCGCAATGGTGATGTCACTTAGTACATTAACTGCCTGTGGATGTGGTACAACTACAGATAATACAACAGAGGATAACACTCTGACTACAGAATCAACAACAGACAGAAACGATACAACAAACGAAGGTGTTGTTGATGATGTGGAAAACGCAGTAGAAGACACAGGCGATGCCATCATGGATGGAGCTGAAGATATTGGAAACGATATCAAAGACGGTGTAGAAGATGTAACAGGTACAGATAATACTGCAGCAACAGACAATAATGCGGCAACAGGTACAGATGCAGCAACAGAAAATACAACAGATACCACCACAGAAGATGCAGCAGGTAATGCAGCAGGTAATGCAGCAGCAGAAGATGCGGCAGCTGATGGTGCAGCGGATAAAACTACAGAAACAGAATCTACAGAAAAGAAAAGTACAGAGCAGTAATAGGAAAGGTGGAAATGGTTTTGCCATTTCTGCCTTTTTTAGAAAATTTTTATTTGTTAAAAGCAGAAACATATCATATAATCAAGATATCGGACATCATCTATTGTCCGTAAATAACATTTATATTTCTGGTATATCGCCAGTGATTCCCAAATATTAAAACTACATAAGAAAGGAAGTTTGCCTATGCAAAAAAACAAACTGCAGCAGTATTTTCCTATAATTCGTGGAAAAAAAGAAATTTTAAAAGAAATCGGGAAGAACCCACATTTATTGAATTTGTTTCACTCATGGAAAACAAAGTATCAAAAGGAGTTTTTAGATTTTTGTAGTGGTGCAAAGGGGATAAAAATTTTATATGATTCCTATTTTAAAGAAGTCATGAATCCCGAATACGATTCCACACGGTTAGAATCATTTATAAGTACTATTTTAGGTCGTAATGTAAAGATTCTTCAAATTCTTCCCAATGATTCTACCCGCCTGACAGATGAAACCACGCTTCTTTGGACAGATGTTATTGTAGAGTTAGAAGATGGTTCTATCGCAAATGTGGAAGTACAGAAAATTGGTTATGCATTTTCAGGGCAGAGAAGTGCGTGCTATTCGTCGGATATGCTTTTGCGGCAGTATAAACGAGTCCGTGGGAAAAGGGGAGATACATTTTCGTATAGGGATATTAAAAATGTATACTTGATAGTGATTTATGAAAAAAGTCCAAAAGAATTTCACCAGCTACCGGAGATATTTTACCACCATGCCAGACAAGTTTTTGATAGTGGACTTAAGTTGAATCTGCTACAGGAATACATTATGATACCCCTTGACATCTTTCATGAGAAAATGCAGAATAAAACTATAGAAACAGAATTAGAAGCATGGCTGACATTTTTAAGCAGTGATGAACCGGAGGTTATTATTCAGTTAATTACGCAGTATCCAAAATTTAAAGCCATGTATGAAACCTTATATCAGATGTGTCGAAACGTGGAAGGGGTAATGCATATGTTTTCAAAGGAATTGCAGATGTTAGATAGAAATACAACGATATATATGGTGGATGAGCTGCAGAAAGAATTGGAGCAGAAGGATGAGCAGTTAAGCCGACAAAATCTGCAGTTAAGTCAGAAGGATGAGCAGTTAAGCCGACAAAATCTGCAGCTAAGCCAGAAAGATGAGCAAATAGTATTTTTACAAAAACAATTAGAGCAACTACAGAAAAATAAGAAATAAAGTATAACAAAAGATTGCCAGAGCAGTAAGTAAGCATTAGGCAATCTTTTGATTTTAAGAAAAAATTAAATTGTTAAAACAAAAAACATGGAGTATAATTTATTCATCGGATATCTTCTGTTGTCCGTATATAACATTTACATTTCTGGTATATCGCCAGTGATTCCCAAAATCAAAACTACATAAGAAAGGAAGTTTGCCTATGCAAAAAAACAAACTACAGCAGTATTTTCCTATAATTCGTGGAAAAGAAGAAATTTTAAAGGAAATCGGGAAGAAACCACATTTGAGGACACTGTTTTCTTCATGGAAAACAGAATACCAAGAGGAATTTTTAGATTTCTGTAGTGGAGCAAAGGGGATAAAAATTTTATATGATTCCTATTTTAAAGAAGTCATGAATCCCGAATACGATTCCACGCGGTTAGAATCATTTATAAGTACTATATTAGGACGTAATGTAAAGATTCTTCAAATTCTTCCCAATGATTCTACCCGCCTGACAGATGAAACTACGCTTCTGTGGACAGATGTTATTGTAGAATTAGAAGATGGTTCTATTGCAAATGTGGAAGTACAGAAAATTGGTTATGCATTTTCAGGGCAGAGAAGTGCGTGCTATTCGTCGGATATGCTTTTGCGGCAGTATAAACGAGTCCGTGGGAAAAGGGGGGATACATTTTCGTATAGGGATATTAAAAATGTATACTTGATAGTGATTTATGAAAAAAGTCCAAAAGAATTTCATCAGCTACCGGACATATTTTATCATCATGCCAGACAAATTTTTGATAGTGGACTTAAGTTGAATCTGCTACAGGAATACATTATGATACCCCTTGACATCTTCCGTGAGAAAATGCAGAATAAAGCTATAGAAACAGAATTAGAAGCATGGCTGACATTTTTAAGCAGTGATGAACCGGAGGTTATCATTCAGCTAATTACGCAGTATCCAAAATTTAAAGCCATGTATGAAACCTTATATCAGATGTGTAGAAACGTGGAAGGGGTAATGCATATGTTTTCAAAGGAATTGCAGATGTTAGATAGAAATACAACGATATATATGGTGGATGAGCTGCAGAAAGAATTAGAGCAGAAGGATGAGCAGTTAAGCCAGAAGGATGAGCAGTTAAGCCAGAAAGACGAGCAACTAAGCCGACAAAATCTGCAGTTAAGCCAGAAAGATGAGCAGCTAAACCGACAAAATCTGCAGTTAAACCAGAAGGAAAAGGAACTGGAAAAAGAGAGAAATGAGAAAAAGTTGTTGTTGGAACAAATAGCAGCATTGAAAAAAACAAATAGGAAGCATGGCTGACATTTTTAAGCAGTGATGAACCGGAGGTTATTATTCGGCTGATTACGCAGTATCCAAAATTTAAAGCCATGTGTCATCCAGCAAATTAAATACTGCTTGATTCCGCAGATTAAAAGAGATTTTTTAAGATATGCAGAAGTATCGTGAAGCATATTGTTTGTTGCCGTTTCTGCACATTGTTTTAGATAAAAGAACCATCATGCAGATTACATGATGGTCTCAAAATCAGCCAAGTTCGCAGTCGTTGATTGCCTGCATAACGGCATCGGTAGTTATGATATTTAAATTTGAACTGTTTCCGACCAGCAAGCTGGCGTTACACAGCTTGTTGATCATACGGGGAGTTCCATTTGCAGCGTTTAGGATTGCTTCAAGGGCATTTTCTTCAAACACTGTCTGGGAGCATCCGGCACCTTTTAACTTTGCTGCTATGTAGGCATGGCCTTCCGTTTTTGACATGCCTTCAAGGTTATAATTCATTACAATCCTTTGACGGAATGGCTCATGTATACTGAGCCTGAGTGTGCTGTTCAGCTGTGGCAGACTGGCAGACCGGCAAGAAGGACAATTGCCCTGTCTCTGGAATCCATTTCGAAATTAAACAGCATTTTTAAATCATTAAGGACAGCGTTACCGATATAGTTTGCTTCATCTATGATGATGACAGGTGTCTGCCGCTTTTCAAGGACGAGCCGGTTAATCTCGTTCTGGATGAGCTTGAAGTTATCGGTTTTCCGAAATGCAGGCTGTGCACCGAGTTCAGAAGCCAGATTCCGGTAGAAGTCATTTACGGTAAGTGTAGACAGGCTGGAGCAGACTACTTTGTATAAGGATGGATTTAACCCGGCAGACCAGTTGCGGATGGCGGTGGTCTTGCCTCTTCCGGCACTGCCGGTTAGTAAACCGAAGCCTTTGGTGGTCAGTAGATAATTCAGACGAAACAGAACTTCCTTGTATTCCTGAGATTCTACAAGAACCTCTTTTGAGTTTTTTAAGAAGGGGTTAAATTCCAACCCGTATCTGGCAGTGTAATCCATGGCTATTCATCTCCTTTACAAAGGTGTATTTTTTCTCTTTTGATCAATGCGTTTTCTGTTTTGTTTAAAAGCCGGATAGGAGTCAGTGTCCCATCTGTTTCAACAACAAAGATATCTTTCATATCCGGAGAATATCGAAGGCGGATACGCTGACGGGCAAACCGACAGTCTGCTTCGTATTCGATTTGGTCGATCACTATGACGCAGTCGGCGGAAACACGGCGTTCGATCTCCAGGAGAAAATCTTTGTCGATATCATCTGCAGGAAGTCTGCGAATCTGTTCCGGTTCAGAAAAGAAGCGGTCCTGCGGAGACATTCCCCGCAATGAAGAATGAATGTTCTGATTATACTGCTGGACATAAGCATGAAGGCTTCCCCTTAGTTCGTCCAGTGAATGGAAATCCTGCATATCAAGACCGGACATCCACTGATCCTTAAGTGTGCGGAACCAACGTTCAATCTTTGCTTTTCCGGTCGGAGTATATGGCTGACAGTAGCTAAGTGTTGTGCCGATTCTGGCTGCAAGAAGCTCCATCTGTTTATTTTTATAAGATTTTCCGTTATCAAAGTTGAGTACTTTTGGACGTCCATACTTTGATATGGCTGATTTCATGACAGACATCAGGTTTACAAAGTTATCATTATAAAAGACATCAATACCTGTAATGAAACGGCTGGCATCGTCAATCAGGGCGATGATGTAAATACGGTGCTTTTTTCCGTCTTTATCAGTAAGCCTGGGGCCTGCGCTGCTGTCACCACACCACACTTCATTGATGTGTGGACGTTCATAACGCCGCATATCCCTGTTGGGTGTCTGCCGGAGCTCATTCTGAAGCTGATTAATGAAGCGGCAGACTGTGGATTCGGAAACCTGACCATTAATTATGGAACCATCGGCTTTTAATTGTCTGTAGATGGCTGCCGCCGACATACGCGGATAGTTGGATTTAAAATATCTGATTCGTTCCTGCAACTCATCGTCAAGTTTACGGCTCATGCCGGCATCGGACCTTCCTTTAGGAACAAGGGCATCAAAACCATGCTTCTGGTAATCAAGATACCATTTCTCAATAGTTGCCGGAGCATAATGGTGAATACGTCCGTCAGGGCCTGGCAGCCCTTTGGCGGAAACTTCGGTGTAAAAAGCAGTCTTGCTGGGATAGTTTTCATCCAGTCCGGCTATAAGCGGAGCAATCGCACCATAGCGCATAAGTGCGATTTCCTGTTGTTTTTCTTGTTTCATACTGTTTTTGCCTCCTTTTTTCTAAAAGGATAGCGAAAAAGAAGAAAGCTGTCGTGTAAGGTTATGTTGGTAAAAGAAAAAGTTTATTACGGGTTGTTTTAATCTGCATAAATTGTCTTGAAAAATGAGAAAAACAGCCCATGACAAGGAAACTCCATTCCAAGGCGGCAAGTCCAGCTGAACGAAGCCTCTCTTTCCAATGGAGCCGGTAAGAGCGGATGAGAGCTCTTAGATTATTTTCGTCAATGAAACACTGCTCTTCCAGCAGGTATTTAAGAGGGGTACCGGATTCATAAGCATGAACAGCAGCTATGTGCATATCCAGGGGAAACTGGGAATAGGGAACCATGGAAGAAAGAAGAAGGGCATGTGTGTGTCCACAAGCTGTGCAGTAGACGCGTGCTACAGACAGTGAGAGAACCGAATTTTTCAGCTGCACTTTTCTTTTGTAAGAGCCATAGCGGATTAGGCAACCGGAATGACCACAGGTACAGGGAACAAGGTTTAAATCGAGAGAATCTATGGTTTTATTATAAAAATCTTGAGAAATAAGGTTGTAGTTTTCTGTTTTGATTGTTATCATAGGAATGAACATGGCGCAAGAGCGTTATGTTGTGGTATAAAGGCAGAAATCAAACTTTGGTCGGGGAGATTTCTGCTTTTTTTCTTGGTTACAATTAAACATGATAGCACAAGAAGTCTCAGGATAAAACAATCTGATGGAAAATACGTCAGATTCTCTTATGCTGTGACTTCTGTTAATCTGCTTGAAAAGTTGGAAATAAGTTTTTTATAAAGTGTTGGATAACACCATGTATGAAACTTTATATCAGATGTGTCGAAACGTGGAAGGGGTAATGCATATGTTTTCAAAGGAATTGCAGATGTTAGATAGAAATACAACGATATATATGGTGGATGAGCTGCAGAAAGAATTAGAACAGAAAGTCGAACTGTTAAGCCAGAAAGATGAGTAGCTAAACCAAATAGCCAATGAACTAGAAAAAGAAAGAGCAAAACAGCATTATTGCGGAAAAAGCTGGAAATGTTACAAAATAGCAAATAGTTAAAATACAAAGACTGTGAAGAGAATATCGTCATTCGCAGTCTTATTTTTTATTTCAGCAGTTAAAGTTGAAATATTTTCTACTACCATTCCAGATAGGTATTTAAAGGAGAATCTGTATGGAATTATTGTGTGAAATAATGTATCAGATATTGTCAGAATAGTAAAAACTAAATATTTTTCACTAAAATTATGTACATAATGATAATAAAATACATTAAATAATAAAATAGTACATAAAATTATAAGAAAATGTATGGTGAAAATTGTAGTAAAAACGTATAATAAAGTATGAAAATTTGTGCAGAAATACAAGCACAGGGAGGGGGATAGATAGTGGAATGTTTTATGCGTTCCAAATTACTAAAAACCGGAGAACCGGAATTTTGGTTAAGCCAAGATAAAGGATTCTGGTTTGTGTAAAAAACTATATGAAAAGGAGTAAAAAAATGGGAAAAGGAAAAAGATTTTTAGCCTGGTTCCTGGCGGCAGCACTTACGGTTACAAGTGTGAATATAGGAACACCTGCTTCTGTTAAGGCAGAAGTGACAGATGCTAACTTAGTAGCAGGTTATACATTTGATAGTACGATTGATGCAACGACAAAGGTGGATGATGATACAATCCAGACAAGTATTGTTGGTGCAGGTGTTTCAGAGTCTACAGCAGAAGCTGCATATACAACTGGACATGATGGTACAGAAAATGGAGCAGTTCAGTTGGGAGATTATGGTTTAAAATTGAACAGGACAAATATCGGGACGAGTTATACAGTATCATTTTGGGTGAAAAGAGATGGAAGTAAGTATCTTAGCAATGACCAAAATAAAATGGTGTTGTTGATGTTGGGAGATAATACAAGTCAGGCAGTTACCGTTGATCAATATTGGGGCGGTCCGGATATTCGAGCTAGAAAGATAGATGGCGGTGATGGAGGAAATTCAATTATTACACAATACAAAGAATTTACAGCAAGCGTATGGCATATGCTCACAGTATCCCAAACAGGTACACAGACAGATATATATGTAGATGGAAAACAGATTGCACTGAATGCTGAAAATTCTGTTGAACCATTAAATGGTGAAGCACAGGATATTATTTTAGGTGTGTCATATGCAAAGGGGAATACTGCAAATGCATATGTTTATCCTGCAGCCATCGATGATCTTGTCGTATACAATTCAAACATGACATCTGCTGAAGTTGCAAAGCTTTATTTACAGCAGGCTACAGAAGCAGAACGTCTTGCATATCTTGGCATGGATGAGACATGTGTGAAAGAACTTCCGTCAGAAAAAAATGGTCTTGCGATTACATGGTCTTCATCTGATGGCGAAGCAGTTGTAGACGGAAAGTTAATGGAAGTGCCAGACGGCAGAACAGTTACATTGACAGCATCCGCAGATGGCGAAAAGCTATTTGACCAGGAAGTTACACTTGCTACAAGCGTAACATTAAAACGTATTGTACCGGGAACAGATGGCGCAGCCGATACAGAGTTGGAAACAAAGGTCATCGAAAAAGGTGCACAGAAATTAGGTGGTTCTTATACATATGCAACTGTAGGCGAGGATGCGGTATATGTGTCCGAGGGAATCGTATATGTACTGGATTCTGAAAATAGTACATTAAAAGTAGATTCTTTAAAAACCACAGAAGAGAATGTAGTTACTTTAGCATATAAGCAGGATGCTATTGCAAGTGTAGCAACATTAGAAACAATTTATACAATTGAGGGCAATTCTCCATTAATGCCAGCAACAGTAGAAGTTACAACAGAAGGTGGCACTACAATTGACACTGCTGTTGTATGGGAGGATACAGATAATCTTGAAGTTGGAAATCATACAATTACAGGAAGTGTAGCAGGCTATGATGGTGATGTTACAGTGGATGTTTGTGTATATGCATGTGATGGAGCAGGAATAGAGGAAGCTGAAATAGAAAAAAATCAGAACAGACCATATTATGCATTTGCAGGAAATAAGCAGTACGGTGGTGAGGTGGTAATTTCCTTTGACATTACTCCGCAAGGCACAGAAGATATACCTGTATTATATAGGGATAAGACAAGTGAAACGAAAGATGATCAGTATGGTATGTCTAGAATTGACCTTCGTTTCAATGGAAAAAATGCAGCTTATGAGATTAAAGTAAGAAATGATGCTAATGATGGTCATGAAGTACTTGGTTACTATACTAATGGAAAAACATACAGAGTATGGATTACTGCAGATACTGCAAAAAAAACATATAACATAAAGGTATATGATGTAAAAACGGCTGAAATAGTTGCAGAAAAAGAAAATGCTATATACAGAAATCAAGAAAGTGTAAACGGTCTGACAGGTTATACAGTTGACAATACCACAAGGGGTGCATACATTACCAACCACAAAATCTTCTGGCAGTCCGGCTATGCAAAGAAAAATGTAAATATTTATGTAGATGGTGAAAAAGTTGTATCAGAAACCTACAAAGAGATGCCGGCAAGCAATCATACTTATACACCGGAAGCTGAGTACACATATGAAGATAAGACATATTTCATTGATGAAGAGACTTCAGGCTGGGTAGATGGTAAGAATACAACAACAGCAGCGAATGATGAAATTACTTACAATGTATATTATGTAGCAAGTGCAAACTTCGATGTACTTGAAACTGCAATTAATGAAGCAGATGCTGACTATCAGGCGGCAGTTAAAGCAAAAGTCTATACAGAAGAATCTTTGAAAGTATGGGAAGATGCTCTTGCAGCAGCAAAAGCTGTATTAGCAACAAAAGATACAGAAGATGAAGCTGACGCAACAGAAATAACAGAAGCTACAAATACATTAAAAACAGCAATTGAAACCAATCCATTAGTTGCAGCTGATTTAGAAACAGTAAATGAAAAAGCACTTACTGCATGGTATCCATTAACAGATGATGCAAAAGATGTAACAGGAAATGGATATGATGGAACAGCAAAAGGCGTAACATTTGATAGAGAAGATGGAGCGAAATTTACATATGCAAAAGATGTAAAATTAGGCAGTTATATCAGTTTGCCAACAGATATGTTTTTAGAGTCAGAAAATTTAACAGTTTCTTTTTGGGCAAAAGATATAAGTACACAGGAATCACAGGCAGTATTTGGTTTTGGTTCTGGTTATTATGATTTGAGAGATACTACAAATGATGCCAACACATACAAATATGTTTTGATTAATACAAATAAAGGTCGCAATTTGAAGACTGTTATTACACGTAATTCATGGGCAGGCGAAACAGGATTTAAAGGAGATGCAGCGTCAGGTAATATTTCATATCCAGAAAATACATGGGCACACATTACTTGTGTATTTGAAGGAACAAAGATGGCAGTTTACAAAGATGCTGTACTAGCAGGTACAGTTGATACTGGAATTAAGGTGACAGAGTTAGGAACTACGCAGGATGCTAGGATTGCTTATATTGGTAATTCGATTTGGGGAACTAATGATCCTGATTACAACGGTAACGTAAAAGATTTCCGTGTATACGATGCACCACTGAAAGATTCTCAGGTAAAAGAAATTTATGACTACATGGGAACACTTCCAATGAAATATGCAAAAGAAGATGTTCTTACAAAAGTAAAAGAAGCAATCGGAACAGACAATGTTGTTGTTGCAGAGGATGGAACAGTTACATTAAATATTTCAGAAGAAGCAGTTACACTTCCAACAACAGGTGTACAGGGTGAAACAATCACATGGGCATCTGCAAATGAAAATATTGCAGTTACAGATGGAACAGCAACTGTAACATTACCAAAAGATACTGCTACAGTAGTAGAGGGTAACTTAACAGCAACAATTACAATTGGCGAGGAAGTTGATACAGTAATTTTTGCAACAAAAGTATTTACAAAAAATAATACAAATGTTACTGCATTACAGCAGGCAGTAGCAGATGCAGAAAAGAATGGTTATGTGGCAGAAGATTATACAGTAGCTACATGGACAGCATATGCAAATGCATTAGCGGCAGCAAAACAGAATATTGCACAGCCACCAGCAACAGAAGATGAGGTAGCAGCTTTAGTAAAAGCTTTAACAGAAGCAGATAAAGCATTAGTGAAAGTGACAGATTTAAAAGCAGCAATCGCAGACGCAAAAGCTTTAACAGAAGCAGATTACACAGAAGCAAGCTGGACAGCAGTAGAAGCAGCTCTTGAAGCAGCAGAAGAAGTTGTTGCTGATGCACAGGCAACACAGAAAGCTGTTGACGATGCATTAGCAGCATTAGCAGAAGCAGTTGGCAAATTAGTTACTCTTGCTGAACAGGAAATCATCGAAGCAAAAGACGATTTAACAGCAGCAATTGAAGAAAAGACAGCAGATTTAGTTGAAGCTGATTATACAAAAGCAAGCTGGGAAGCATTACAGGCAGCTCTTGAAGCAGCAGAAGAAGTTATCAACAGCAAAGATGCAACAACAGAAGATATTGAAGCAGCAAAAGCAGCAGTAGAAGATGCAGTTGCAGCATTGAAATTACAGACAGAAGCTGACGAAGAAGCAGCATTAGAAACAGCTAAGACAGAATTAGCAGCAGAAATTACAGTTGCAGACGATTATGTAGCAACATTAAAAGAAACAGACTATACAGCAGAAAGCTTGAAAGCTGTTAAAGATGCAATTGCAGCAGCAAAGGCATTAGCTGACAAAGAGGATGTGACAGCAGAAGAACTTACAACAGCAAAAGATTCTATTACAAAAGAGGCTATTGATAAGGTATTAGTAAAAGTAACATCTTCTACACCATCCACACCAACTACACCACAGACTCCGGCAGAACCGGAAAAACCGGCAGTAACAGATGTAAAAGTAAGCAGCATCAAGATTACAAACAAAAATGTGAAAATTGCAGCAGGTAAGAAAGTTGCATTAGTAGCTGAAGTTGGACCAGAAAATGCTACAAATAGTGATGTTGAATGGTCTATCGCAGCAAAAGATGCAAAATATGCAAGTGTAAATGCAGCTGGTGTAGTAACTACTAAGAAAAAAGGTGCTGGCAAGAAAGTTACTGTTACAGCAACAGCAAAAGATGGAAGCGGCGTTAAAGCAACTGTTAAAGTTCAGATTATGAAACACGCTGTTAAATCCATCAAATTAAAAGCAGCTAAGAAACAGGTAGTTGCTGGCAAGAAAGTAAAAATTAAAACAACCGTTAAGACAACAGGTAAGAAAGTGAACAAGACATTAGCTTGGACTTCTTCCAACGACAATTGGGCAACCGTTAGCAGTAAAGGTGTAGTTTCTACTAAGAAAGCTGGTAAAGGTAAGACTGTTACTATTACAGCAACATCTACAGACGGTACAAACAAAAAAGCAAAAGTTAAAATTAAAATTAAATAATCAAACTTAGCTTAAAATGAAAAAGCTGCCATACTTACGAATACTGTAAGTGTGGCAGCTTTTATACTCTCTAATACTCTGGCAGAAGAATTACACTATCAGCGGACTTCAAGAATAACCCTTATGAATGAGCTGCTCACCTGCTATCAGTACCTTAAAGAACGCGATATGCTGCTCTTATACGAAGCATATCGTAATGGTGTAGAATTACTATTTGACTAAATGATTAAGGTATTAAATATGGCGGTCAAAATCTGACCGCCATAAAAAATCAAAATAATTTACACACTTTACTTGACAAACCCCTTTTCAATCAGTTATGCTTCCTATTTGTTTCTTGTAATGCTGCTATTTGTTCCAGTAACATTCTTTTTTCTCTTCGCTCTTTTTCCAGTTCCTTTTCTTTTTGGCTTAGCTGCAGATTTTGTTGGCTTAGCTGCTCATCTTTCTGGCTTAACTGCTCATCTTTCTGGCTTAGCTGCTCATCTTTCTGGCTTAGCTGCTCTTCCTTCTGTTCCAATTCTTTCTGCAGCTCATCCACCATATATATCGTTGTATTTCTATCCAACATCTGCAATTCTTTTGAAAACATCTGCATTACTCCTTCCACATTTTGACACATTTCATATAAAGTTTCATACATGGCTTTAAATTTTGGATACTGCGTAATCAGCTGAATAATAACCTCCGGTTCATCACTGCTTAAAAATGTCAGCCATGCTTCTAATTCCGTTTCTATAGTTTTATTCTGCATTTTCTCATGGAAGATGTCAAGGGGTATCATAATGTATTCTTGTAGAAGATTTAGCGATAGACCGCTGTCAAATACTTGTCGAGAATGATGATAATATTTATCTGGCAATTCATGAAATTCCTTGGGACTTTTTTCATAAATCACTATCAAGTATACATTTTTAATATCCCTATACGAAAATGTCTCTCCCCTTTTTCCACGAACCCGTTTATACTGACGTAAAAGCATATCCGACGAATAGCACGCACTTCTCTGTCCTGAAAATGCATAGCCGATTTTCTGTACTTCCACATTTGCGATAGAACCATCCGCTAATTCTACGATAACATCTGTCCAAAGCAGCGTGGTTTCATCTGTCAAACGGGTAGAATCGTTGGGCAGAATCTGAAGAATCTTTACTTTATATCCTAAAATAGTACTTATAAATGATTCTAACCGCATCGAATCGTATTCGGGATTCATGACTTCTTTAAAGTAGGAATCATATAAAATTTTTATTCCTTTTGCTCCACTACAGAAATCTAAAAATTCCTCTTGGTATTCTGTTTTCCATGAAGAAAACAGTGTCCTCAAATGTGGTTTCTGTTCAATCTCTTTTAAAATTTCTTCTTTTCCACGAATTATGGGAAAATACTGCTGTAGTTTGTTTTTTTGCATAGGCAAACTTCCTTTCTTATGTAGTTTTGTTTTTTGGATTTACTGACGATATGCCAGAAATGTTAAATTTGTTTACGGACAATAGAAAATATCCGATACAGAAAGTATATGCTATTTATATGGTTTTAACAAATGAATTTTTTCTAAATTCTTCATATGGGATGAAACTTTTTTTCTTGTCATAAAAGTACATTCATGCTACAATCGAACCAAAGCATATTTTCTTTATGACAAATCAAATATCTAATATTTCTAAATTCAGAAAATCCATGCTTGAAACCCAATAAATACAAAAGCAGAAGGATTTTCAGAAAACCTCCTGCTTACATAAGGAGGAAAAGATATGTCAGAGAAAAAAGTGACACGCTGCTACAAAGATACGATATTTCGAATGTTATTCAGGGAGAAAGAAAATTTACTAAGTCTGTATAGTGCAAGGTTGATAAAGCTGCCTACACCAAGATTTGTTATTTTTTACAATGGTACGACAGAGCAGCCGGAGAAACAGACATTAAGACTATCCGATGCTTACGAAAAGCAGTTAGATGTCCCGGAACTTGAGCTGATAGTTACCATATATAATATAAATATAGGAAACAATCCTGAATTATTAGAATCCTGTCAGACTTTAAAGGAATATGCCGAATATGTGGAACAGGTTAGAAGATTTGCCAAAATTCTACCACTACCGGAAGCAGTAGAAAAGGCAGTAGATTATTGCATACAGAACAATATATTAGCAGATTTCCTGAAAAAGAACCGTGCGGAGGCGATAGAAATGAGTATATTTGAGTATGATGAAGAAAAGGAATAAGCATGAAGAAATATATTATATTAATAGTATCCACAATATCCATAATTTTCACAGGCTGCGCAGAAAATAAACACTTAGAGGAATTCATGCAGTCCTTAAAGTTAGAGAACAGAAAAGCAGCTACAGCATCTGTAAATCATGCAGTAGTAACAGATACCGAACAGCTTACGCTGCCGATAAAAACAGAAGAAATAAACCTGCATCAGTATTACCAGACCATCATCAAACAAACCACCGAGGAAACCAATCAGGGTTATATACTAAATGAAGCCTTTTTAAACTGGTTTACCGAAGAATATGGTACTGACCGCATAAAAGAAATCGCAGATTGTATCGAAACTGGTAAACAATCCCCGGATTTCTGGTATGAGCAGACTGGAAATACTATGCATGTTCTATGGATGAATTACTGCAAAGCCACCGGTATTCAGCCGTATCGTTTGGAAAATGCGGAATGGAAAGATTGTGCAAGTGAAGATGAGGTTACATTAGCCTTTACCGGAGATATTAATTTTTCCGAAGGATATGTCACCACAAAACATTTAGATAGAGCAGAAAATGGTATACAGGATTGTTTTTCAGAGGATTTGCTTACCGTGATGAATACTATGGATATCATGATGATAAATAACGAATTTACCTATAGCACCAGAGGAAAAGCACTTGCCGGAAAAGCCTATACATTTCGTGCCGACCCGTCCCGTGTAGAGTTGCTTGAAACATTCGGTACAGACATTGTAAGCCTTGCAAACAATCATGTGTATGATTTTGGTCCCGAAGCATTGTTAGATACCATTTCCACATTAAATGAAGCTGGAATACCAAATATCGGTGCAGGGGCAAATCTTAAAGAGGCTTCGAAACCCTATTATTTTATCTGTAATGGCAGAAAAATTGCCATTGTGGCAGCCACACAAATTGAGCGTTCCCTTAATTATACAAAAGAAGCTACAGCAGACAGTCCAGGGGTATTAAAAGCTCTAAAACCGGACAAGTTTGTAGAGGTAATAAAAAATGCCAAAAAAGACAGTGACATTGTCATTGCTTTTGTTCACTGGGGAACGGAAGGTGACAGCAATTATGGCAGAGACCAAAACGAACTGGCAAAGGCATTTGTCGAAGCCGGAGCAGATGCCATTATTGGTGGGCATACCCATTGCCTGCAAGGGTTTGAAATCATGGATGGTGTTCCTATTATTTATAGTCTGGGAAATTTCTGGTTCAGTAGTAAGACGCAGGATACCGGGCTTGCAAAGCTGACGATTGATGATAAGGGAGAGCTGACATTAAGTTTTATTCCATGCATACAGCAGAATTTTTGTACATATCTTGTGACAGAGGAAGTGGAAAAGAAGAGGATTTTAGATTTTATGCAGGAACATTCTGCTCCGGAGATTCTGGTGACACCAGAAGGTGAAGTGTATTGTAACGATGAAAGTATCGAATAGTTGCATAATAAAAAATAAAGATAACATAGACAAAAACTAAAAGTTGCGTTAAAATATTTCCGAAAACGTAAATCACGCAGGAATATATTTTCTGTGAACAAATAAACATCATAAGAAAAAGGAGAATAACATGAGTAAAAAACCAACCGTATTAATGATTTTAGATGGATATGGCTTAAATGACAAGACAGAAGGTAATGCTGTAGCACAGGCAAATACACCAAATATGGATAAATTAATGGTAGAATATCCCTTCGTAAAAGGAAATGCCAGCGGACTTGCCGTAGGTCTTCCGGACGGTCAGATGGGTAACTCCGAAGTAGGACACTTAAATATGGGCGCAGGAAGAATCGTATATCAGGAACTTACCAGAATCACAAAAGAAATCGAAGATGGTGATTTCTTCAAAAATGAAGAATTATTAAAGGCAGTAGCAAATGTAAAGGCAAATGGCTCTGATTTACACTTCTTTGGCTTATTATCCGATGGTGGTGTACACAGCCATAATACACATTTATATGGTTTATTGGAATTAGCAAAAAGAGAAGGTGTGGAGAATGTATATGTACACTGCTTCTTAGACGGAAGAGATACATCTCCTACATCCGGTAAAGGTTTTATTGAAGAATTAGAAGCAAAAATGGCAGAAATCGGTGTTGGTAAAATCGCATCCATCTGTGGACGTTACTATGTTATGGACAGAGATAACCGCTGGGATCGTGTAGAATCTGCTTACAAAGCACTTACAGCAGGTGAAGGCGTTCGTGCAGGTAGTGCAGTAGAAGCTATCAGTGCTTCTTATGCAGAGGATAAGACAGACGAATTTGTAATGCCAACAGTTATTGAGGCAGACGGTGCTCCGGTTGCTACAATTAAAGATAAAGATAGTGTAATCTTCTTTAACTTCCGTCCTGACCGTGCTAGAGAAATTACCAGAGCATTCTGTGCAGACGATTTTGATGGATTTGACAGAGGAGCAAGATTAGACCTTACATATGTATGCTTCACAGAATATGATGTGACTATTCCAAACAAAGAAATTGCATTCAAAAAGGTAGAATTAAAGAATACATTTGGTCAGTACCTTGCAGACAACGGCAAGACACAGGCAAGAATTGCAGAAACAGAAAAATATGCACACGTTACCTTCTTCTTCAACGGTGGTGTGGAAGAACCAAACAAAGGAGAAGACAGAATCCTTGTAAATTCTCCAAAGGTAGCAACTTATGATTTACAGCCGGAAATGAGTGCACCGGAGGTTTGTGACAAATTAGTAGAAGCAATCAAATCCGACAAATATGATGTCATTATCATCAACTTTGCTAACCCGGATATGGTTGGACACACAGGTATTTCTGAAGCAGCTATCAAAGCAGTAGAAACTGTAGATGCATGTGTAGGAAAAGCAGTAGATGCGTTATTAGAAGTAGATGGACAGATGTTTATCTGTGCAGACCATGGTAATGCAGAACAGTTAGTAGATTATGAAACAGGCGGAAGCTTCACAGCACACACCATTAACCCTGTTCCATTTATCCTTGTAAACTATGATAAAGATTACACATTAAAAGAAGGCGGATGTTTAGCAGATATTATCCCAACCATGATTGAAATGATGGGTATGGAACAGCCGGCAGAAATGACAGGAAAATCTTTATTGATTAAGAAATAAACAGAGTTGTAAAATAACGGAAGGTGCTTTAAGTGTGCTTTCCGTTATTTTTGCGTAGAAATGTTATATAAAGTGATTGACAAATAGATATAAATGTATTATTGTATTAATTAGATAGTACAAGAAAGGGCGTGTGATATGGAAAAGCATTGGAAGAAAATTATTGCACCTGTAATCATAGCAGTTTTACTGGGAATATATTATCTGGGTATCAGTGCGATATTTCTTTTTATTCCGGAAATACCTGTTTTAGTAAAAATTTTAATGGCAGGCATTCCGGCAATACTTGCAGGTGTTTTGATTTATGTACTCATCGAAAGAATTAAAGAGATAAGGAGTGGAGAAGAAGATGATCTTAGTAAATACTGATTATATTAGTGGAAAAGAGTTAGAAATGTTAGGTATGGTAAAAGGAAGTACCATTCAGAGTAAGAATATTGGAAAAGATATTACACAGGGATTTAAGACTCTCGTAGGTGGTGAATTAAAGGCTTACAATGAAATGATGAATGAGGCAAGAGCTTTAGCCACAAAGCGTATGGTAGAAGAGGCAGAAGCGCTTGGCGCAGATGCCATTGTAAATATTCGTTATTCCTCTTCAGCAGTTTTACAGGGAGCAGCAGAAGTAATTGCATACGGTACAGCAGTTAAATTTGTATAAAATAAAGGACCAGCTTATCCTTAGTCGGTAAGCTGGTCTATTAATTTGGTTAAATCTTCCGGTTGTGTGGTAAACTCACATCCATAAAGATAGTGCTCCGCATCCACAGCACGGCAGTGGACAAGTTTTACAACGGTAAGCACCTCGTTTTGTGTTATGGATTCATGTCCGAGATTTGCATTGAAATAGTAGCCCACTGGCAGTACACATTCAGAAATAAATGCAAATCCTGCACGGGAAATATCCACAACCTGAATCGGTGAATTTAAATCATGTACACCGGATAAAGGCTTGTCTTTTTTATAGAGTTCAGAAATGCTTAACTGTACGGTAATCGGAACTCTGTCACAGGATCTTTTTTCCAATATACTAATTCCTCCTATAACCCGATAATAATGGTTACTTTAATTATAGTACTTTTGTCCTGTGCGTCAAGCGGAAAATCGTTTAAAATAAAATATATTTTCGGGCAAATCGATTGACTTTGTAAATCGGGCTGTATTATAATTACACATACTATGGTGTATAATTACATCATGGAAAAGAGACTTAGAGTATGTTTACAAAGCATAAGATGGAGGAAAAAATGAGCATTCAGGAATTTAAACCAGTAAAAGAAGGAAAAGTAAGAGAAGTCTATGATGCAGGCGACAGCATGATTATCGTAGCAACAGACAGAATATCAGCATTTGATGTAATTTTAAAAAATGTAATTACCAAAAAGGGTGCAATTTTAACTCAGATGTCAAAGTTTTGGTTTGATTTTACCAAAGACATCGTACCAAATCATATGCTTTCTGTAGATGTGAAAGATATGCCGGAATTTTTCCAGACAGAAAGATTCGATGGCAACAGTATGAAATGTCAGAAATTAGAGATGCTTCCGGTAGAGTGTATCGTTCGTGGTTACATTACAGGAAGTGGCTGGGAAAGCTACAAAGAAAATGGAACAGTTTGTGGTATTAAATTACCGGAAGGTTTACAGGAATCAGACAAATTGCCTGAACCGATTTATACACCAACTACAAAAGCAGATTTAGGCTTACATGATGAACATATCACTTTTGAAGAAAGTGTTGAAATTTTAGAAAAGCTTTACCCGGGTAAAGGTGAAAAATATGCAACAGCTATTAAAGACTGTACAATTGCATTATACAAGAAATGTGCAGAATATGCATTGAGCAAGGGTATTATCATTGCAGATACCAAATTTGAATTTGGTTTAGACCCGGAAGGAAATGTTGTACTCGGTGATGAAATGCTTACACCGGACAGCTCACGTTTCTGGCCATTAGAGGGATATGAAGCTGGAAAATCCCAGCCATCTTTTGACAAGCAGTTTGTAAGAGACTGGTTAAAAGCAAATCCGGACAATGATTACCTTCTTCCGGATGAAGTTGTAAAGAAAACAGTAGATAAATACGAAGAAGCATTCGAATTATTAACTGGCAAAAAATTTGCATAAACTATTGGCGATAACAGGAGAGAAAATATGAGTACAGATAGATATACAAGTCCATTGTCCGAAAGATATGCCAGCAAAGAAATGCAGTATATTTTTTCACCGGATATGAAATTTAGAACATGGAGAAAACTTTGGATTGCATTAGCAGAGACAGAACAGGAGCTGGGTCTGGACATTACAGACGAGCAGATTGCTGAGTTAAAAGCAAATGCGGACAATATCAATTATGAAGTTGCCATTGAAAGAGAAAAATTAGTACGTCATGATGTTATGTCCCATGTATATGCATATGGTACACAGTGTCCAAAGGCAAAGGGTATCATTCATCTTGGTGCAACTTCCTGCTACGTTGGTGATAATACAGATATTATCGTTATGGCAGAAGCCTTAAAATTAGTAAAGACCAAATTAGTAAATGTTATGGCAGAATTGGCAAAATTTGCAGATACCTACAAAGACCTGCCAACACTGGCATTTACCCATTTCCAGCCGGCACAGCCGACTACGGTTGGTAAACGTGCAACCTTATGGCTTCAGGAATTTATGATGGATTTAGAAGATCTTGAGTATGTGATGGGAAGTTTAAAACTTCTTGGTTCTAAAGGTACAACAGGAACACAGGCAAGCTTCTATGAATTGTTTGACGGTGACCATGACAAAGTAGACCAGATTGATCCTATGATAGCAAAGAAAATGGGATTTGACGCATGTTATGCCGTGTCCGGTCAGACATATTCCAGAAAAGTAGATACAAGAGTAGCCAATGTTTTAGCGGGTATCGCAGCAAGTGCTTATAAAATGTCTAATGACATTCGTTTATTACAGCACTTAAAAGAAGTAGAAGAACCATTTGAGAAAAACCAGATTGGTTCCTCCGCTATGGCATACAAGAGAAATCCAATGCGTAGTGAACGTATCGGCTCTCTTGCAAGATATGTCATGATTGATGCATTAAACCCGGCAGTTACATCTGCTACACAGTGGTTTGAAAGAACGTTAGACGATTCTGCAAATAAGCGTATCAGTATCCCGGAAGCATTCCTTGCAACCGATGGTGTGTTAGATTTATGCTTAAATGTTGTAGATGGTCTTGTGGTATATGATAAAGTTATTACCAAACGTTTATTATCCGAACTTCCATTTATGGCAACTGAAAATATCATGATGGATGCAGTGAAAAAGGGCGGCGACCGTCAGGAATTACATGAAAGAATTCGTCAGTTATCCATGGAAGCCGGCGCACATGTAAAGAAAGAAGGAAAAGACAACAATCTCTTAGAATTGATTGCGGCAGACCCAACTTTCAATTTAACATTAGAAGAATTACAGGCATCTATGGACCCTTCCAAATATGTAGGAAGAGCACCACGTCAGGTGGCAAAATTCTTAGAAGATATTATTCAGCCTATTTTAGATGCAAACAAAGATTTGCTTGGTGTAAAAGCTGAAATTAATGTGTAAATAAAAAGGTAAAAATAGAAAAAGTGCTTGTTATAGCTTGGAATAACAGGCACTTTTTCTATAATATAGGAAAAAAGAATGAAAAAACACAAAAGTACAGTTGTTATAATAATACTGGTAATTATATTTTTTGCAATAGTTATTGGAGTCCTTTGTTATCGCAGAAACTTTGAAAAAAAGACGGAAACCTCCGTTTCTTCTATAGATATAGAAAATACAGCAGAATCTACGCTGTCTTTAAAAAATTGTAACGTACATTCGGGAGTGTATCGTGCCTTCAAAGAAGAAATTTATAATGCAGGTATTATTCCATCGGATTTGCGTGTGGTTTACTTAACACCGGAAGAGCAGGCAGAACGAGTATATACCTTTTTTCAGGGACCAAGAGCTTATACGGAAGGACATCGCTGGGGCGGTGAATGGTGTCAGCAGATAGTAAAAGGCAATTCCTTTGGCGGCTTTGGCTGTGGAATGTGTTGTATGGCAAATATTTACAGTACATTGACACCTTATGAATGTTCGCCGTGGGACATGTTTGAGCATGCTACACAGGTGACGTATTATTACCCTTCAAAAGAAGGTGGCGCAATTGGCTGGGGAGATATGAAGACTACATTAGAAAGTGTGGGATTTGAAGCCAATCTGCACAGAAAGCCCGGTTCTTATGAGTATTTTCAAGATGTCATTAAAAAATCAAAATCAGCAATTGTGCTAATTAGCAGTCGGAATGACGATACTTTTTGGACAGATACGAGTGGACATTATGTGAATATTTATTTGTATCAGGAAGATACAGATATGGTATTTTTGGCAGAACCGGGAGATTTGGATAAGAACAGAACGTGGATACCCCTGCGTTATGTATATGATGCGTTAAAAACAGTCAGTAATTTTCATTATCTGACGATAGATTCCTATGAAGAAGAGAAAAATGCATGGAAACATAATGGAATTGATGAAATCTGGAATGGTAAATAAGCTGTACGGATTATTGGACATATAAAAATATATAATTGCTTTGTTACGAAGGAGTCTTATTTTGAAGACACTATTTTAAGTTTTATGGATTGTGGCAAGTTAGTACATCATCATAGTTTTGATGTGATTGATATAGAGGATATTTGTAAACAACGGCATTAGGAAGGTGAATAAGATGAAAGTAATTAGTTTGTTTAGCGGTTGTGGAGGACTTGATTTGGGATTTGAAAAAGCAGGTTTTGAAATACCAATTGCTAATGAATGTGATAAGACAATCTGGGAAACATTCAAAATAAATCATCGTAATACTAAATTGATTGAAGGAGATATTCGTAATATAAGTGAAAGAGATTTTCCTAAGGATGTTGATGGGATTATAGGTGGACCGCCATGTCAATCATGGTCGGAGGCCGGCTCACTGCGAGGAATTGAGGATCAAAGAGGTCAATTGTTTTTTGATTATATTAGAATATTAAGGGAAGTAAAACCTAGGTTTTTTTTGGCAGAGAATGTATCAGGGATGTTAGCTAATAGACATAGTGAAGCAGTCAAAAACATATTACAAATGTTTGAAGAATCAGGTTATAATGTGTCATTAACTATGGTTAATGCAAAAGATTTTGGTGTTGCAGAAGAGAGAAAAAGAGTGTTTTATATAGGTTTTAGAAAAGATTTGAACATAAAGTTTTCTTTTCCTAAAGGATCGACAGAAGATGATGAAAAAAAGATAACTTTAAGGGATGTTATATGGGATTTACAAGATTCTGCAGTGCCAGCATTGGATAAAAACTATCATAATCCTCAAGCTATAAATAATAATGAATATTTTATAGGGGCATATTCTCCAATATTTATGTCACGAAATAGGGTGAAGTCGTGGGATGAACAGGCATATACAGTACAGGCATCTGGAAGACAGTGTCAAATTCATCCCCAAGCTCCCAAAATGATTAAAGTAGCAACGAATGATTGTAGGTTTGTTGAAGGAAAAGAAGATTTATATAGAAGAATGACAGTAAGAGAAATTGCAAGAGTACAGGGGTTTCCAGATGATTTTAAGTTTATCTATGATAAGGTGGATATTGCTTATAAAATGATAGGAAATGCTGTGCCTGTAAATTTAGCCTATGAAATTGCTATAGCAATAAAAGAAGCATTGGAAAAGGAGAAAAATGAAAAAAAGATGCCAAAGAAAAATTATGGAAAATTAGAAGAACATATTATAGAAACAATGAAAAGAGACAGATTGTTTACATACCAGAAAAAAGTTTATGAAATAATTAAAATAGGTAAACCAAGACCAAATTCACCTGGTGGTGAATGCAAAACAGATGTATTTATTAGAGCAAAAGAAAAGGGAACAAAAAATGATGTTGATTTAAAAATATCTGTAAAATCTAGAGATAGTCAAGAATTACAAGAGAATAAAATGACAGCAGAAAGAGCAGAGGCATATTTTGGAATTGGTTGGGAAGATATGATTATAGATGCAACAACATCATTGAAAGAAAAATTTGAGAATAGAGTATTACTTTATGCTTCTGGTAAACATCCTACAAAGCCCAATTCTATGACAGTAGGGTGGAAATTAGAAATAGCTAGCAAACCAAGAGCACTTAGCGTGAAATTACCATTAACTGATGAAGAAATTAGAGAATATGTATATAAAGGTACAAACCAAACAGAAGTAAAGAAGAATTCTGTTGTTGAAGGTGAAGTGATTGAAGGTTCAGGTATTGCAGATTATCTTTTGGTTACAGAAATAGAAGATATAAAGTCTGCGGATGATGTTGTTAGACAAATGAAAACGATAGATGAAGTTAAAGTGAATGATACATATTTGATTTTTACAGCTAATAATTATAGAACAGATAAGGACAAAGCAGATGGAAAAAGAGCATTAGCTGTAAGAGTAGAATGGCAATGTGTAGACAATAGATTGACCCCTTTGTTTTACTATGATAATCCACTTAAATATACTGGAGAGGGAGATATGAGACCTATTGCAAAAGAAGCGATGAAACAAATTGGAAAGAAAAATGTGGCGGATTTAAATCCAGATGAGGATATTGTGAGTAGAGATATTTTTGAAGAATAATAAATAAAACAAGCTGTACGGATTATTGGACACTAAAAATATTACACTCTTTTCAGAACAACAAAAAAGTTTTGAAAGGAGTGTATTTTATTATGAAAGGATATGTAGTAGAAAGTGGTTATATGGGATATGTAAATGGAGAGTATATGTTATTTGTAAATGAAGCAGACTATAGAGATTACATAGAGCAGTAATACAATTCACACATGCTATTCACAATGGCATAAATTATTAATAAAATATAAATTTGCAAATAATTGTTGACAAAGAATTGGTAAGGTGCTATCTTAACAATGTAAGTATTAGCACTCCAATCAAATGAGTGCTAACAACAAAAACCGACACAGGAGAGATAAGATGGATGAACTTGGCGAAAGAAAAATAAAAATATTAGATGCAATCATCCGCACCTATTTAGAAACCGGTGAACCGGTAGGGTCAAGAACCATTTCAAAGTATACCGATTTGAATTTGAGTTCAGCCACCATTCGAAATGAGATGTCGAATTTAGAGGAGTTAGGTTATATTGTCCAGCCGCATACCTCTGCGGGCAGGATTCCTTCGGATAAAGGTTATCGTTTCTATGTCGACCATTTGTTACAGAATAAAGACAAAGAAATCTCCGACATGAAGGATTTTGTCATCGAACATACAGAGCGGATGGAAAATGTGTTAAAACAGGTAGCCAGAATGTTAGCACAGTCTACGAATTATGCGACGATGATTACCTCTCCGAAATATAGTGCAAATAAGGTGAAATTCATTCAGCTTTCCCAGTTAGACGATAATCAGCTATTAGCCGTTATTGTTATGGAAGCAAATGTAGTGAAGAATAAGATGATTCCTCTTGAGAAACCCTTAGATAATGAAACATTGCTTCGGCTGAATGTATTGCTGAATTCCACATTAAATGGCATGTCTATTCCAGAGATTAATTTGGCAACGATTAGCAAAATGAAAGAACAGGCAGGAAGTTATAGTGATATCGTTGGTGTGGTATTAGATGCAGTAGCAGAGACAATCAGTCAGGAAGAATTGGAAATTTACACCAGTGGGGCGACAAATATTTTCAAATATCCGGAGCTTTCCGATTCACAGAAAGCCAGCGAACTGATTTATACCTTAGAAGAAAAGCAGCAGCTTGCAACCTTGGTATCTGACAGCTTAAGTGATGAAAGTAACACAGGTATTCAGGTTTATATAGGAAATGAAAGCCCGATTCAGACCATGAAGGATTGCAGCGTGGTGACCGCCACATATGAATTAGGCGAAGGTGTCAAAGGCACCGTAGGCATTATCGGACCAAAACGTATGGATTACGAAAAGGTTATGGATAGCTTAAAAGAACTGACAAACCAGTTAGACGGTATATTTAAAAAGCCGTCCTGATTTTATATTGCAGGTCTGCGCATGTACTGCGCTGACCGTAAGAAAATGATTCGGGTGTGCAAAAATTCCTTTGCTGCAAGCAAATTGTAATGAATTTTGCATATCTGTAAACGCAGTGAACAGAAAGGTGGTAATGAAGTGGCAGAGATGAATAAAGAAGAAGTCTTAGAAGAACAGGTGACAGCCGAGGCAGAAGATACAACAGAAGAAGTTGCAGAAGAAACAGCCGAAGCAGAAGTACAGACAGAAAATGAGGAAGAACAGACCAGCGAAGCTGAAGAGGGCGCAGACGAGCCAAAGAAAGGTCTATTCAATAAAAAGAAAGAAAAGAAAAAAGACAAAAAAGACGAGCAGATAGAAGATTTAACCGATCGTCTGAAACGTCAGATGGCTGAGTTTGAAAATTTCCGTAAAAGAACGGAAAAAGAAAAATCCCAGATGTATGATATGGGAGCAAAAGCCATTGTAGAAAAAGTTCTCCCGGTTATTGACAATTTTGAAAGAGGACTTGCAGCAGTACCGGAAGAAAATGCAGAAGACCCATTTGTAGATGGTATGAACAAAATTTATAAGCAGATGATGACTGTTTTAGAAGAAGCCGGCGTAAAGCCAATCGAAGCTGTAGGCGTAGAGTTTAACCCGGATTTTCACAATGCAGTTATGCACATAGAAGATGAGAATCTTGGAGAAAATGTTATCGCAGAGGAGTTCCAAAAAGGATATACCTATCGTGATACAGTCGTTCGTCATAGTATGGTAAAAGTAGCTAACTAATCAAAATTAAAATAGAGTTTAAATTTTCAGGAGGAAAAAATCATGGGAAAAATTATCGGAATTGACTTAGGAACCACAAACAGTTGTGTAGCAGTTATGGAAGGTGGAAAACCAACCGTTATCGCAAATCAGGAAGGTGCAAGAACAACACCATCTATCGTAGCATTTACAAAAACAGGTGAAAGATTAGTAGGTGAACCTGCAAAACGTCAGGCAGTTACTAACGCAGAAAAAACAATCGCCTCTATTAAAAGAGATATGGGTACAGACAATGGTCGTATGATTGACGACAAGAAATATTCTCCACAGCAGATTTCTGCTATGATTCTTCAGAAGTTAAAAGCAGATGCAGAAGGTTATTTAGGAGAAAGCGTTACAGAAGCAGTTATTACAGTACCGGCGTACTTCAATGATGCACAGCGTCAGGCTACAAAGGA
>JAGAMY010000025.1 GCA_017624495.1 Lachnospiraceae bacterium
AACGTCCGTTACCGAATCTGACACGGCGTCCATGCCGTGGCAGATTCTTGCGCAAACGTCCATGTTTGCGCATAACTATGTCACTTAGAAAATGTAAGAAACACTACTTTTCACTACCAATTCCACCAAACTACTCCCTACATCTGTTTTACTGAATTTACATTATGATACCGGACTGGAGAGCGTAGGACGTGTCTGCCTGTCTATAGGATTTCAGGATATACAGAATCGAAACCATGGGGAAGAGGAGTGGTCGTAAACGTTCCGATGCCACCTATCCATGGAGGTTTCGCTGAAGCTTATCCCCAAATTCTTTCGTAACCTAGGCAGACGTACCATAATCTACCGACAAGAAGTACTTATCGACTCTACTGCTACAGCTCCGCCACGCACCACCTCAATGGTCTTAAACCTACTCTTTAACAACGCAATCAACTCATTAATTCTGCGCTCTGTCAACTTACATTCCAACAATACACTGTCTTTGCCAATATCTGCCACCTGTACATCAAAAACCTTTGCAATCCGGAATACTTCTTCTTTATCTTCCATACTGCAGCGCAGCACTTTGGCAAACATAATTTCTTTCATATGTAAAGGCACATTGGTTAAATCAATAACCTTTATTACTTCTACCATACGATTCAACTGCTTTTTAATCTGCTCAAAGGTCAAATCATCACTGGTTACACAAATTGTCATACGAGACATTGTCTCATCTTCTGTTGTACCTACCGTAAGACTTTGCAGGTTGTATGATTTACCGGAAAACAGACCGGAAACCTTTGCTAATACACCTACCTGATTTTCTACATAGAGTGCAATCCATCTATTTTTCATGTCTGTTCCCTCCTATTTTAAAATCATTTCGCTCATTGGATTTCCGCTTTTTACCATTGGAAGTACAATTTCATCACTGGAAATTACAAATTCAACAATGGTTGGCGCATCGGTATATCCTCTGGCTTCTTTTAAAGCTGCTGCAATTTCTTCTTCACTGGTTACACGAATGCCATGAGCTCCGTAAGTCTTTGCAAACTGCATGAAATCCGGTACATATGGCGGACACGCTTCATTTGGTCCTTTACAGTTTGCAGGACAAGTGGTGCGTCTTCTAAGACAGGTAGCTTCGTAACGTTTGCCATAAAAAAGCTGCTGCATCTGACGTACCATACCAAGATACTGATTGTTTAACAGGCAGATAATTACCGGTGCACCTTCCACAACAGCGGTTGCCATTTCCTGCATATTCATCTGAAAACCACCATCTCCGGTAATACAAATAACCGGTGTATCCGGATTTCCAATTTTTGCACCTACTGCTGCCGGGAAACCAAATCCCATAGTACCTAAGCCACCGGAGGTAATAAATTTCTTCTTACCCCCAAACTCTAAATACTGGGTTGCCCACATCTGATGCTGTCCTACGTCAGTAACGAAAACAGCATCTTCCGGGAATTCCTTATTGATGCCTTCCATAATCATTTGTGGAGTCATTCCACGGTCTCTTCGCATTTCCAATGGGTTTTCCACATCCCATGCACGAATTTCTTCCATCCAGTGCTTTGTCTTTTTCGGTTCTGCCCATTCAAGCAGTTTTTCCAATGCCAGTTTCGCATCGGATACCACAGGTACATCTACTACAACATTTCTGGAAATAGATGCTGTATCAATATCAATATGTACAATTTTTGCATTTGGTGCAAATTCGTTTAAATCTCCGGTGATACGGTCATTAAATCTTGTACCAATGGAAAAGAGTACATCACAGGCTGCTACTGCTTTATTTGCCGCATATTTGCCATGCATTCCACTATTTCCAATATAATATGGGTGATTGGTAGGAATCGCACCTTTTCCCATAATGGTAGTAACAACCGGAACTTTCATTTTTTCTACAAACTGTTGTAATTCTTCTCCAGCCTGTCCGATGTTTACACCACCACCAGCTAAAATCAATGGTTTTTGGGCAGATTTCAATAATTTATAAGCTTTTTTCAACTGTCCCACATGGACACTTTCATTTGGCTTGTATCCACGGATATTGACTTTTTCCGGGTAATTTGCATCCCCGGACTGAATCTGGATATCCTTTGGCAAATCGATTAAAACCGGACCCGGTTTTCCTGTTCTTGCAATGTGAAATGCCATTTTGATTGTTTTTCCCAAATCTTTTCTATCTCTTACTGTTACACCGTATTTGGTAATACTGCTGGTCATACCAACAATATCTACTTCCTGAAATGCATCATTACCAATTAAAGGCAATGGCACCTGTCCGGTAAAACATACCAGTGGTACATTGTCATAGTGTGCATCTGCAATACCTGTTATGGTATTCGTTGCGCCCGGTCCGCTGGTAACTAAGCAAACCCCTACTTTTCCTGTAGAACGTGCATAGCCCTCCGCTTCATGAATCAATGCCTGCTCATGTCTTGGAAGAACTAAGCGGATACCCTCTGTTTTATATAATTCGTCCATCAAATCCGTTACCATACCACCCGGATAACCAAATATGGTATCAACGCCTTCTTCAAGCAATGCTCTTACGAACAATTTTCTACCTGTTATATCCATTACTGCCTCCTAAATATATCCTAATGTTTTTAATATAAAAATCCATCCTGTTAAAGTAAATGCCGCTAATAATGTAGTTGTCACTACTACACTGGCTGTCAAATCACCATCATTATGCATATTTTTTGCCATAATGTAACAGCTTGGTGTCGTCGGTGCTGCAAGCATCACCAGAATACCTATCATTTTTTCACCGGCAAATCCAAGCCATGCTGCTATCGGCACAAAAACAGCAGCCTGTGCAATTAGTTTTATAAAAGCTGCTGCTAAGGTAGGCTTCATTTTTGCCAAAGCTTCCCTGCCCTTAAATCCTGCACACATGGCAATAAGTGCCAGTGGTGTCGCCATTTTTGCCACATTGTCAATGGTTTTATCCACTAAAACCGGAAAATCCAATTTTAACAATGCTGCAATAACACCTAAGAAAATGGAAATAATAATGGGATTTTTGATAATATTTACCGCTGCCTGACGGATTTTGGATGTATCCTTTTCTTCTGTCTGTGCTTCAAAGGTCAGTACCAGCACAGAATAAATATTATAAAGTGGAACAGCTCCTATAATCATCATCGGTCCCATGGCTGAACTTCCATATATATTATCAATGAATGCCAATCCCATAACTGCCGCACTACTGCGGAAAGACGCCTGTACAAAGGCGCCTCGCATAGTTTTATCCTTTAAAAACAGTTTTGTCAAGCCCCAGATTACCCAAAAGCACAGGGTGCTTGCAATTGCGCAAAACAGTACATATTTTAAATCAAAGGTTCCATAAATATCTACTGCCGCTAAATCCCGAAACACCATAAATGGTAATGTTACGGAAAAATTGAATTTATTGGCTACAGTTACGAAATTGTCATTTAACATCCCCTTCTGCTTTAGAAACCAGCCAAGAACCATGACTAAAAAAACAGGAAAGGTGACGTTTAGACTAAAAATAAAATTTTCCATTCGTATCTCTTTTCTATCTTGTCAGTTTATCAGCTTTTGACTCTGCTGTATTTTAAGAAATAAAACTCCAAGTCAAAATATGTCTGCTCATCACTGTCTGCCACAATTTCCCATTCAGGATTCTCATCTAAATTAGGAAAATAGGCATCTGCTTCGTAACCATAATCTATTTTGGTAATATGTGCCACATCACATGCATCTAAAAGCATACGATAAATGCTTTCTCCACCGATAACATAGATATCTTCGCTATTGTATTTTTTTAATTCTTCATCTAATTCTTCTTTAGAATGTACAATAATGGCATCTTTTACCTTGTAATCCATATTTGCGGTCAATACGATATTCGTTCTGTTTTTCAGAGGAAGACCATTCGGAAAGCTCTCTAGCGTCTTCCTCCCCATGACGACGACTTTCCCCGTGGTGGTTTCCCGGAAAAATTTCATATCTGCCGGTATGCTTACTAACAGCTTATTGTCTTTTCCAATCGCCCAGTTCTTATCTACTGCTGCAATTAAATTCATACAAAAACCTCCTTATCCCGCCACATGAATATTTTTTATTTGTGGTCCTGTAATATAATCATCCAGACGAACATCGTCGGTTGTAAACTGATAAAAATCTTTAATCTCCGGATTCAGCCAGAATTTTGGTGCCGGATGCTGTTCTCTCGTAATTAACTCTTCCACCAAAGGAATATGTCTGTCATAAATATGCGCATCTGCAATCACATGTACCAGCTCTCCCACCTGCATATCGCAAACCTGCGCCAACATATGCATAAGCACAGCATACTGGCAGACATTCCAGTTATTTGCCGTTAAAATATCCTGTGAACGCTGGTTTAGGATTGCATTTAAGGTTAGTTTTTCTTCACCCTTTTTCTGGGTTACATTAAAGGTCATGCTGTATGCACATGGATATAGATTCATTTCACTTAAATCTGCATGCACATAGATATTTGTCATAATTCTACGGCTGAAGGGGTTGTTCTTTAAGTCATAAATGACACGGTCTACCTGATCCATCATACCTTCTTTATACGAATGTTTTACACCCATCTGGTAGCCATACGCTTTTCCGATAGAACCATTTTCGTCTGCCCATTCATCCCAGATAGTACTGTTTAAATCATGGATATTGTTGGATTTTCTCTGCCATATCCAGAGCATTTCGTCTGTACAGCTTTTAATGGCTGTTCGGCGTAACGTCATTGCCGGAAATTCTTTGGACAAATCGTAACGGTTGACTACAGCGAATTTTTTTATGGTATAGGCACTTGAACCATCTTCCCATTTGGGGCGAACCTTTTCGCCCTCAGTGCTCATGCCGTTTGCTAATATATCTTTACACATTTCTACAAATACTTTGTCTGCATAACTCATAAATGAAATCTCCTATATAACCTTCAATAGGTCTGTGCAATTCATGCACAGACCTGAATATTTATCTGTCAATGACTTATTGTAACGAATTTTTGAAAGAATAGCAATAGGCAGAAAAAACAATCTCCCATTATTCTTTTACAGAAAATGTTAAAGATTTCTCAATTTGAGAATATGCTTTTTCCTCTTCACTATACAAACTAATATAAATTGTACCTTTTTTACATCCTTTTAAATTCAAATTTTCAAAGACAAATTTTCCATCATTGTCAGTTTCTACTTCCACTGCTAGTATCTCTTTTAACCCCGACTCATCATATAAAACCAATTTTGCATGTGCTCCTGTAATAAATAAAGAACCACTAATTTTAGTAGTATCCCTGCTAATTTCATTTTTTGACTGTTCAAGTTTTATCCTATAATCAAGGTTCTGATATGCTACAGTATCTTTGAATTTTTCCTCATCCAACACACACTCATAAGGAAGCTTTTTCTTTAATTCATTTTCGTTTAATTTATTATGCATAAATAAAGAATCCTCTCCCAATTTTGTTCTTGTCAAATCAGGAAGCTTCTTTAAATTATTAAAGCAAACATCTAAACATCTTAATTTTTTTAGTTTTTTAATATGTTTTAGTTCCGTTATTTTATTATCCTTAGCATATAATATCTCCAAATTAGACAGTGCCTCAACCCCCTCTAAATTTTTTAACCTATTCCTACTTATATCTAAAAACATTAATTTCTTTAATCCTGATGTATGTTTTAAACTTGTTATCTTATTATCCGTAACATATAGCTGTTTTAGATTAGATATATATTTAATACTGCTTAAATCTTTCAGTTTATTACCACTAACATCTAAAAGCCATAATTTCTTTAATCCTTTTATATGCTTTAAATCTGTTAACTTATTATTTGCTGCATACAACTGCTCTAGACCAGATATTTCTTCAATACCCTCTAAATTTTTCAATCCTTGTCCACTGATTGATAATGTTTTTAAATTTGCCGGCCATTTCAATCCTTTTAATGTTTTAAACTTATTTCCTCCAACATTCAGGCTGGTCAATTTTTTACAATTCACACATTCATTCAAATTAGTGAGTTTATTATTCCCTGCATACAAGAATTCTAACTTTGTCTGTTTTTCAATTCCTTTTAAATTTTTCAATTCATTGCCATTGATATATAGCCATTTTAAATTTTTAAAGCATTTCATATCTGACAAAGTATCTATTTTATTATCTGATACATTCAACAGCCTTAATTTAGGCAAATTCTTCATTTTTTTTAAACTTTTAATCTGATTTCCTGAAGCTTCTAGTTCACTCAGCTTCTTTAAATTCTGCAATCCCTTTAAATTTTTTAATTTATTATCATTCGCATATATCAATTCTATATTTTTACAATTTTCTATTCCCTGTAAACTGTCTAACTGATTTTCTTCCACATAAATGCGTTTCAAACTTTTACAATTTTCTATTCCTGAAAGACTTTCCAGCTGATTGTTAGACAAATATAAAATTTTAAGTTTTTCCAACTTTCTTATACTTTCATCTAATGTACTTATTTGATTGTCATAGACCATCAAACTTTTTATATTTTCCAGATTTTCTAACCCCTGTAAACTAACAAGTTGATTTTCACCAGCATCCAATTCCTCTAATGCCACCATATTCTCCAATCCTCGTAAACTACTCAGATTATTATTTTTAACATTTAAATATTCTATATCTGTTAGTGCAGATAAATTTTCCAACCCATTAATCTGATTTTCTCTTACATCTAAACTTGTTAGATTTGTAAGTTTTTCCACTCCCAAAAGGCTGTTCAAACTACAGTTATTAATTGTCAAAGCTTTTAAACTGGCACATTCTTTTATCGGCTCTAAATTCTTCATCTGACTATCACATATAGATATCTCATATAACGATGATAAATTTGAAAATTCATCTACACCCTCAAGATTATCCATATCCATATTATCTATCCATAACAAATTCAATTGACTTAAATAATGTATACCCTTTATTGATTTTACATTTGAATTTTCCAGCTCTAGTACTAAACCCGTTATGCTTTCAGCTTCTTCTTTTGTAAATTTTTCTTCTGGATTTTTTCCTAAATTCTTCAATATTTCCTGATAAAAAACTTTGTCCGGTATTCCCGTTTCATTATTTTCAATAATAGTATTTTCAACTGCCGGTATCTTCTCTGCTGAAGCCATAAAAACATATAAGAATACACTCATAATTAATATTAAATATTTTTTCATATTCTATTACCTCCTGATTATAAACACGACAAAAAAGTCTTTATTCCCTAATTTTTAATTGCTTGAAATGAATCCGGGACAGCACTTACATATCCATTCTCATTCAAATATTTTTTTATATTCGCCATCCGAAATTTTGTATTTCCATCCCAATAATTCATTATTGCCTTCTCAACTTCTTTACCATCACTATACATATTATGTTTAAGGTTCAATAATGCATAACCGGTTAATGCTGTTGCCATTTTATGACGTTTATGATAATATGTAGTATCATCTGCACCTTCATCATGCGTAAGCATAGAGCCATCACTTTCTACTATTGCATGCGCAAACGCATCTGTTATCGTATGTATGGCGCACCCATATAAAAAAAGCTTGCGATTTTTCTCATTATTCTTCAAACTCACATTCTGCACTATAGCATATTCCTCTTCCAATTTCTTTTCAATTTTATTCTCACAATAATTAAAAACAGTTCCATAATCCAACCCATTTATTTGTTTTTTCAATTGTAAAAATGTTGTTGAATCCAATCCCATATAGTCATTATAAATCACTTCATTCGTTACTTTTCCACCATTTATTGCTGTATCTGTAATCATTTCAAATATCGCCACATAATTTATAAGCTGGTTTTTGTCATTTTTATATCTTCCATGCCAATGTGTCGCACCTGTTTTGCTTCCACCCCATGCTAATTTATCATTATCTGGAAATACACACCCCTGTTTTATTAATTCAATATCAATTATTGAAAAATCGGACACACCACTATTACTTACAGCTAATCGATGATCTGCTGCCATCCATCTCCCTTCTACATATATATCATCATTCGTAACCTCTGTGAAATCTTCTGGTTCTTCTATATTTTTAAAAACCTCTTTCTCCTGTGTTTCATCAAAAGATTCTGTAAACGTATCATACATACTCATTGCATATTCTGCATCCAGCAAACCACATGTATTTATACCCTCTATCTCCTTTGCACTCTTGTTAATCAATTGACGGATAAATTCATTAGACTTTTTCGGATCTTTTTCCCATAACAAAGAAGCCACACCTACCACATGCGGAACAGCAATGCTGGTTCCATGGGTAACAACACTTCCACCTAAAAATCCTGCTACACGAATTTTCTCTCCCGGAGCAGCTATATCTAATTCTCTTTCTTTACTACTTCATTTGCTGCTTTTCTTTCTTCTAAATATTTCTTTTTTTTTCGATTAATTTTTTCTTTTTTCTTCAATGCATAATTATTTTTTAAATTCTTTTGTACTTCAGAAGCAGTAAGTAAAATATTTTCTTCTACAATAAAAATATCTTTTTTTGCTTCTAATATTTCTGCCTCTGATTCTGTTAATTCTACAACTGCAACATGATTTTCTTCTAATACCTCTGATTCCTGTGATGCCTCTGTCATATCCTTCCCATAATCTTCTACTTTTTTATAACCTGCATCATTTTTTGCAAAAACAACATATTCCTGCGGTGCTTCTTCTGCCTTTACTGTATCTGCCGGCAATGTAATGCTGCTAATCCCCATTGCTGCGACTAATGCTAATGCCACAAATCTTGTTTTTCTTTTCATTTGTTATTTTCCTCTCAAAATTTATTTTCCCCATTGCAACAAGATATGGAAATCGTATAGTATTTTTTCATTTTTTTCAATTGAAAATGCGCAAACGTCGTTTTTTTTGCGCGAACGTCGTTTTTTTTGCAAAAAAACAGAGGAATTTCTCCCTCTGTCTACAATTTTATGCATTTGCATATTCATATTTCCAATTTAAATACCTCTGCTTAAATTCAGAGCTTTTCCGAATGCTTAAAAATATATTTTCTCCATTTTTCAAATCTAAATCTATACGATTAATAGTCTTCACCATATCCAGATTAACAATGTACGATTTATGACATCGAAAAAATGCATTTCCCAACATTTTCTCAATTTCTGCCATTCCCATTTTACTATTGAATTTTTTGTCCCATGTATGAATAATAATATTTCTTTTTTCGGTTTCTACATATACAATCTCTTTCAATTCAAATATTTTATCTCCCATACCGATAATTGGAACGAGGATTTTCTTATTTTTTGCAAATAGTTTTTTTATCGCAAATACTGCCTCCTTTAATTCTTCATCCACATTTACTTTATCTAAGTAACGAAATGCATTTACTGCAAATCCACGTTTAACCATTTCTGCATGAGTAGTTAAAATCATAATTATAGCATCTGAATTATATTCTTTATACTCTGCTGCCGTTTCAAACCCATCTTTCGCTCCCATTTCCACATCCATAAAAACAATTTCATACTTCTCTGCTCTTTCCAAAAAAGCTTCTCCAGATGAAAATACCTGAATATCTGCTTCCGGAAAATATGCTTCTACCTTTGGATAAATGACTTTTCTCCATCTTTCTTCATCATCTACTAACGCTATTTTCATCCCATCCTCCTGTGTGATATAATCTTACTTTAACTATAAATCTTTGATTTTCTGTTTGAATATGCATGAATCCTTTATTCTTTTCTACACACTTTTCAACATTCTCCAGCCCCATACCATGATATTCTTTATCTTTCTTTTTCGTAGATATTTTTCCATCCTTTATAAGAATTTCTCCTGCGTAGTCATTCTCAAAATGGAAAATAATTTCATCATCATTATAACGAATCCCTAAAAAAATCCGATGTTCATTTCCTTTTTGCGCTGCCTCTTGCGCATTGTTTAACAGATTAGAGAATATTGTGCACAAATCATATGCAGACAAATCACATGAAACTGGAAAATACCCCTTTACCGTAAATTGTATGCCCTGCTTTTTACATTCAGCATCGCACTTATTTAATATGGCATCCACAATATTATTATTTACAGAAATATTTTTTTCAAATGCCGTCATTGTGCCATTCATTTCTGTTAAATGCTGTTCTATTTCTTCATATTGCTTCTTTTGCAAATAAGATTGCAGAACATACATATGACTTCTTAAATCATGCCGGAATCGCTTTGTTTCAGCTTCTCTATGTTCTAAATACCTGTAATGTTCAATTTGGTTTTCTAAATATTTTTGGGTAACCCGTTCTTTTTCTCTTGATTCATTTCTAGACACTATTAATAATAATACCAATAAAATCTGAAAAAATATACCAAGAATGACAATAATATATGCTATTCTCAGATTCCAATCATATGTAAATTGTTCCATAGCTATCACAGCGCCACCTAATGCAATCAATACATAAGCATCGGCTACAACTAAAACAGTAAATAAAATCATATATGAAATTCCAATGGATTTTAATTTACCTTTGCCAACCCTTTTCAACTGCCATCCTACAATCAAAAGAAAACTCACTGTAAAAATTTGTGTCCAAAAATTAGCAACAAAATCTTCTTTTATATTTGATGTATTTATAAATGCATCAAATAATGTATATGCCATTGCATCCAATAATGAAATCAAAAACATTGACCATACACCAACAAATAGCAATCTTGTTCTTTTCTCCTCATAAATCAGCATAAATACCAGCCAAACTGCCAGTACATATATAAATAAAGAAAAACCTGTCATTGACAAATAAATTGTTACAAAAGATGAAGATATTGAAACACCAACTGCAAGAATGTATTTCTGTAATGTTCTATTTTTTGAAAAAGAAAAAAAGCATTCTCCCAATATAATAAATTTTAACCAATGAAGCATATCTAAAAACAAATTTTCAAAAACAGACATAATTCCTCCCTTATTCCAAGCAAATCTATCTATTATTATAGTATAACAGATATTTTTTTATCATAAAAGGGGAACTATCATTGTTAATTTAACCTTTACATGCCTAATAACGCTAATATTATATTGCGTAACACGCCTTGTCCTTTCCGTATATACTTTTCATATTATCCGGACAAGACCATCATACATTTTTCTCAAAATTTTTAAATAGAAAATGCGCAAACGTCGTTTTTTCTGCGCAAACGTTAAAAAAGAACTGCAATTCACCAAAAAAAGTAAATCACAATTCTTTTTTCAATACTTACTTACTCACAATCTCATAATATACCCTAGACGTAATTCGATATACAATCACATAAAGCACCGCAAATATCAAAATACTAACCACTGTCGTCCAAACAAACAGTGCATGATTCATCAACCCAAATAGCAAGAGCAGCTTTTCTATCACCGGAAATGCAAAGGCTAAATGCATGGCTGCTGCCACAAGCGGCAGGAAAAATACCGTTAACATCTGGGAATTTACGCTTTTTTTGATATCTTTCTTTGTCATACCAACCTTTTGCATAATAGCAAATCTTGCTTCATCTTCAAAACCTTCGGCTGTCTGTTTGTAATAAATAATCAAAACCGTTGCCACTAAAAATACAATACTTAAAATAATGCCAAGAAAGAATATCCCACCATCATTTGCATAAAATTCATCCCTGTTTGCTTCTAAACTTGCTACAAAATGCTCTGTAATGCCAAAATGTCCGTTATCTAAATGCTCCTGCATTTTTGCAGATATCTGCTCACACATATGGACATGGTCTTCTAATTTTCCCTGCATATTAAAGCTGTAATTCCACTGTAAACTTATCATATGGCTGCCATCATAGGCAACAAGTTCATTTAACTGTGCCAATTCTTTTTCTAAATCATCCACCACCACATACATAGCCGGTAAAATATCCATTCCCATCCCATTATCTTTCCAAAAACTATCCAGATTTTCAGCCACATGAAATGTTCCTCCATTATGAATATTTATCGTATCATAATCATATTCCATGCGATGTGCATAGAGCAGTACTTCACCTTCTGCTAATTTTTTATCTGTTCCTAAAAGCCTGTTATAATCGTCAAGGGGCACAAAATACATTCCACATAAGCCCTCAAAGAAATTTTCACCTGAATTTTCTATCTTATTTACGTCTGTTTCAATTTCATTTCCTGTCCGATGACCGGTCACTGTCACATAGCGGTAATCTAAAAGCTTTTCTCCCATCTGGCTGTTATCTTTTAAAAGCTGCGCCATTTCTGTTCTTAAAACATCCATATTTTCGTCATTCATATCCGCTAACGAACGAAAATCCACTTCTAAATTGATATCCCTTGGATAGCGCATGCGAAGACTGTCTTCTGTACCGATAAATAAACAGGAAGAAGCAGAAATCATCACTAACACCATTGTACCTAAAATACAAATGGAAGCTAACCCTGCACCATTCCGCTTCATACGGTATGCCATGGAAGAAACCGATACAAAATGGCTGGCTTTATAATAATATTTTTTATTTTTCTGCAATATACGGCATATCAGCACAGAACCGCTGACAAACAACAGATATGTGGCTATAACCACCATCAGAACCGCTGTAAAAAACCATGACAATGCAGACAATGGGTCTTCAATTCCCACAGAAATTGCATATGCGATACCAAGCATAACCAGTCCCGCTAAACCTAAAAACCAGTTTGCTTTTGGCGGCTTTTCTCCGGTTTTATCGCTATTTAACAGCGTTACTACATTCGAAAAATGCATCTGACGCAATGTATTTAATAATATAACTGCAAAAATTATACAAAATACCTGTATGGTCTTTTTGATTCCGTGAAAGGAAACAAATAAATCATAACTGATTTCCTGACGCATCATATTAATAAGTCCAAGCTCCGCAAGCTTTGAAAAAGCAATTCCAAGTCCAATACCTGCAACGAGAGCAATGCCAAGTTCTATCAAAGTTTCCCAGAATACTATCCGGCTGATATTTTTCTTATTCATTCCAAGAATATTGTACAAAGCAAATTCTTTTTTTCTGGACCGAATTAAAAATGCATGGGTATAAAATAAAAATATTGCCGCAAAAATACCTATTATGTTACACCCCATCCCCAAAACCATGCGTAAAGTTCCTGTTCCACGAAGAAGATTTAAGCTTTCTAAATCAGCGAGTGCTGCCAATATATAGTACATCATCACCATGCCTACACAGGCGAATATATACGGCAGATACAATCGTTTATTTTTCTGCATGCCATTCCATGCTAATTTTACATACATTCCCTTTTTCATGCCAGTTCACCACCTGTCGCTAACAAGGTTAATGTATCGGATATCAACTGATACATCTGCTCATTGGTATTGTTTCCACGGTAAATTTGATGGAATACTTCACCGTCTTTGATAAAAAGAACTCTGCCTGCGTTACTGGCAGCTTTTACGGAATGGGTAACCATCAAAATTGTCTGTCCGTTTTTGTTGATTTTACTAAATAAATGCAAAAGCTCATCGGAAGCTTTAGAATCTAAGGCTCCTGTTGGTTCGTCGGCTAAAATCAGTTTTGGATTGGTAATTAAAGCTCTGGCTACGGCTGCCCTCTGTTTTTGTCCACCGGAAACCTCATAGGGATATTTTTTCAACAATTCCACTATTCCCAATTCCTCTGCAATGGGCTGTAAACGCTTTGGCATTTCCTTATAATTTTTTCCAGCCAAAACTAACGGCAGATATATGTTATCTTCTATGGAAAAAGTATCTAACAAATTAAAGTCCTGAAAAACAAAGCCTAAATTATCTCTTCGGAATGCCGCTATCTGCGATTCTTTAATTTTGGATAAATCCCTGCCATCTAAGAGCACATTGCCGGATGTTGCTTTATCTAAAGCAGCTAAAATATTTAACAATGTCGTTTTTCCTGAACCGGATTCACCCATTATAGCTACATATTCTCCCTGCTCAACACTGAAATTGACATTTTTTAATGCCTCTACTTTATTTCCACCAAAGCGGGTGGTATACACTTTCTTTAGTCCGTTTACTTCTAATATAGACATTACAAAAATCCTCCTTTTGAATTTCTGTAGTTAGTTTAACAAACAAAGGAATTGCTTACCATTGCATTGGCTTACAATTCCCTTTTGAAATCTTACAGTTTTGTAAGAAGTGCTATTCTATTCCCAATTTCTTCTTTTCCAACTCAATTTTTATAATCGTTCCTTCACCAATCACCGATTCAGCGGATATCTTATGTCCTAATTTCTGACAAATCCGCTTGCACAGATATAAGCCGATTCCACTGGCTTTCTTATCATTGCGACCGTTATAACCTGTGTATCCTTTTTCAAAAACTCTTGGTAAATCCTCCGGTGCAATGCCAATTCCCGTATCTTTTATACACAAAACGTCAGAATCTTCCATAGTAATGGTAATACTTCCCTTTTTTGTGTATTTTAACGCATTTGATAATACCTGTTCAATGACAAAGGATAACCATTTTTCATCTGTCAAAACTCTGACATTTACCGATTCGTATTCTAGTCGAAGCTTTCTGGCTATGAACTCACTACGAAACTTCTTTACTGCACTTTTTAATATTTCATCCAAATCATATGCTTTAAAAACATAATCTGTGGAATCCGAACCTAATCTTAAGAAGGTCAGTACCATTTCCACATACTGTTCAACCCTAAGCAAATCCGACAGCAATTTGCGGGAAAAATCAGAATCCTCATTCTGTAAATGCAGCCGCATGGAGGCAATCGGGGTTTTAATCTGGTGTGCCCAAAGGGTGTAATACTCCACCATGTCCACATAACGACAATCCGCCTGCGTAACAATTTCCTTCTGCCTTTGCCAAAGCCCTTTTAGCATCTGCTGGTAAGCACTTTCTTCTATACTTGCGGCTTCCGGCAATTGCTCAATAAAATTCTCTGACATATTTTTTAACTTTTCTAACACCTCTAATTTCTGCTTTCTATGCCATATATCAAGGACTGCAAACACCATCCCAAATCCCACACAAAGAAGTGTCGGATACAACACAGCTTTAACAGGCAGATGATACAGCAAAAATGACAGCAAAAAAATTCCTACAAAGAATATCCAGATGGAAATGATTTTTCTTTTCTCTTTTATATATTCCATAAAAAACTGCATTTTATTTCTCCATTATCCGATAAGATATCCTACCCCAAACTTTGTGGCAATAAAATCATGAAGTCCTGCGTTGTCTAGCTTTTTACGCAATCTTCCCACATTTACTGTGAGGGTATTTTCGTCTACAAAGCTGTCACTTTCCCAGAGTTTTTCCATAAGTTTTTCACGACTGACAACTTTTCCTTTATTTTCCATGAGAACATGAAGTATTTTATACTCATTTTTGGAAAGTTCGATTTTTTCTCCCTGAAAAGTGAGGGAATTATCCCCTGTATTTAATAATGCTCCACAGTGCTCAATAATCGGTACAGATGTCGCGAAATCATAGGTACGTCGCAGCATTGCCTGAATTTTTGCTATCAAAACACTTTGGTCGAAGGGCTTGGCTATAAAATCATCAGCTCCCATGTTCATTGCCATAACAATGTTCATATTATCGGCTGCGGATGAAATAAAGATAATCGGCACTTTTGATACTTTACGAATTTCGCTACACCAATGATAGCCATTGAAAAAAGGCAGTCCGATATCTAACAATAGCAAATGGGGATTAAATTCTGCAAACTCCGGCAGGATATTTCGGAAATTTTCTACGCATTTTACCTCTAATCCCCACATCATTGCCTGTTCCTTTATAGCTTCTGCAATTCCGGTGTCGTCTTCTATGATCATTAATCGAAAATCTACATCACGCATGTTGCTACTCTTTCTTATTTTATTTTAATTTTAATCTTCGCCGTTTTATTCGTACCATCGGTAGATGCTGCAGTAATGGTGACTTTTTTGCCTTTTCCTGCTTTCTTTGTCTTTACAACACCATTTTTCACCGTTGCCCAGGCTTCGTTAGAAGATGTCCACACTAATTTCTTATTTACACTGCGACCTGTCGTCAGTATGGTCGTTTTAATTTTTAGCTGCTTTCCTGCTCTTACACTATTAGCTGCTTTTAATTTAATTTTCTTTACCGCATGTTTCATTAGCATAATCTTTACTGTTGCCTTTACACCACTTCCATCCACGGCTTTTGCCGTAATAGTAATGGTTTTTCCTGCTCCGGCTTTCTTAGTTGCTACCAATCCGTCTTCATTTACACTTGCATATGCATTTTTTGAAGATGACCACTCTAATTCAGATGTATCCGCATCCTCCGGCAAAACAACAGGCTTTAAGGCTATTTTCTTTCCTGCTGCAATTTTCAGACTTTTTTCTGTGAACTTAATGCCTGTCACCAGTACCGCACCAGTTTCCTGTGGTTCTTCCTCCTTTGATGTTTCGGAATCATTTTTGATATTTTCATCTCCACCTGGTGTTTTATCATCATTTACTTTTTCAACGATTTTCAGATCCTTCAAGGCTGTTTCAAGTGCGACTTTTACTTCTGTAAGTTTTTCTACAGAAACATTTTCCTTTAATATAGCTTTTTCTGCTTTGGCAATTGCTGTCTGTAATACTTCCCAAGTTTCTTTTGTATATTCTTCTTCCACTAATATTTCAGCCTTTGCAATCACCTTTTTTAATTCCAGAACACATTCTTCCCTTGCTGCAATCTCTTTTGCTTCCGCTTTTGTCAATAAGCTGTCCATTGCATTCTGTAAACTTTCTGTAACCAAATGTATATCCTTCGCTGCAGCAGCTTCATTTTTCAGAATCACTTTTGCCTGAACTACAGCAGTTTCCAATATACTCCACGATTCTTCTGTATATTCTTCTGCTACTAAAGCACTTGTGTCGTTGACAACACTTTCCAGATAATTTGCAAAGATTTCTTCCTCTGAAAGAATTCCATTATAAATCATATAATTATCCAGATATCCCTTAAAGCCTTTTGACTCCTCCGGGTTTGCTTTACCAATCCGCAAAATTTCTGTATTACCAATGCTCTCACTTAAGTCATAAACAATATTTATACTCTCTGTCATTTCGCCATCTACATATAGCGTAATATTATTTTTTTCAATTAATATATCTACATGTATCCAGTCTGTGCTGTCAGCCTGCACATAGATATTCTGACCTGTACCGCCTGTATTCTTTATACACTCTATCCAAAGTCCCGATGCATCCTGAAAAATTCCTAAATATTCTTCATTATCCATCTGATCCTGTCCAGCGTATGCAGCATAAAAAATACAATTTCGTTCTCCGCTTTCTGCTTTTACATCATAAGATACTGTAATTGCATTTTTTCCTGCCAGCAGACTGCTTCCATCTACGGCTGTCACTTCTAAATAGGTATCTGTCCCATTAAAATATAATGCCTTGTCTGCCAATGTTTTCGCTTTCAGCTTATAATCACCAAAAACTTCTGCTTTTGCTTTTCCGGCAGCAAATATACCATCTTTGGCATCTGTGTTAAAATCTAAGTCAAATAACACATAAAATTCCAATGCTTCCCATGCGTATTCCAAATTTTCACACACAGCTACTATTTCACTTGATACAACGTCTGCATCCTTTAGTACATTTTCTGCATAAATCATCGCATTCTGTACTGCACTCCAGCTATCTTTTGTGTAGTCTTCTGCGGTCATTCCTTCTACTGCCTCTTTTATTTCTGCAAGCTTTGTACGCAATTTCTGTGCTGCTGCTTCTTTTTGCGCCTGTACTATGGTTTTTAACGCCTTTATTGCTGCATCGACATTTTCTTTTGCTGCGTGAATATCTGTTGATACAGATACTTCACTTGCCATAACTGCCTCTGCTTTATCAATTGCGGCCTGCAATACTTCCCATGTTTCTTCTGTGTAATCTTCTTTGACAAGCTTGTCCGCTTCTGCAAGTATTTCTGTCAATGCCTGCATATTTTCTGCTTTTGCTGCAATTTCTTCTGCCTCTTCTTTTGTCATTAAGCTTTCTTCTGCTTTTTCTATTTCCTCTAATACAGCATATACTCTATCAGTATCTGTGAGTTCAGGATTTTTAAGTATTTCTTCTGCCACAGTAATAACATCCTGCAAAGCCTGCCAGCTCTCTTCTGTATAATCAGCTTCATTAAGTACTTTTAGCATCTCTTTTACTTCTGTAAGTTTTGCTGTCAATTTTTTTATACTCTTATAATCACAACCACTGCATACAGCCAACCAGCTAATAATCGGTGCATTGTTATCCATAGCCGTTAGGGTATATGTGACAAGTGTTTCCTCTTCTAACGTAATTTCAGTTGTATGTATAACGGGGTTTGCACTTGCACTTGCATTTACAATTCCTCCATCTATGGTTGTACCCTCATAAGAAACTGTCACTGCCATTGAACGCCCAATTCTCCACCAGTCACAATGTCCGGAAATTATTTTATATGAACCTTCAGGCAATGTAAATGCATATGACAAAGTCTCTCCAACAGTGTTATTTGCTGCATAAATCCCCGTTGCCATCTTGTCTTTTGTATTCAGATGTGATTTTGTAGCACAATCCTTATCCACCAGTCCCCATGTATTTTCAGCAGTTTTCAACTGATCGGATACTTCATTTATCAGCATATCTCCATATATGGATTTTACTGCTTCATAAGCTTCTGTTGTTGCATTTTCAGCCGGTTCGGCTTCTACCGTATCAATAAAATAATATGTAGGATTGAAAACTACAGTATCCACACCAAGCGAAACAGTTATCGGATAACCAAATAAATCCACAACGTTCTGCACAGTGCCAATAATATTTGTTCTACCAAACGCATCTACATCATACGCATTTTCCGGAACAGACCATACAACATCTTTCAACACATTTTCTCCGGTTAACGATGTAACCTCCACCTGCTTTGGCAATGTATACCGTTCATTAATCTCTTCTATCGTTGAATCTACTGGAATTGCCGGGATTTCCAATAGGGAATCTTCTGATGCATCTATAACCACATCTTCTGCTGTTTCTTTGCGTATACCAAGTGTATACAATGCATCAACCACTAATTCTCCCGATTTCACTACAACAGTTATTGTATGTTCCCCGTCCGCTAAATCTGAAAACACATAGGATTCTCCACGAATAGGTGCTGCAAGTGTTTCTGCATTTTCATCTTTCAATTCATTATCGACATATACATCTATTACTGCTGTATTAGCATTTTCACCTACAAGCGCAAATCCTGTTCCATGTACTTTAAATGTGAATGAAGCATCCGAAGTATTTGCTATAGAAAGTGTACGATACCAGCTTTCCCCATCTCTTCCACCTGGATTTTCAATGGACCATGTACCGGCATATTCTACACTATCATCCTGACTGTCTACTAAAGCGACGGCATAAGGTATTCCTCCTAGAACAGTTTCTATTTTCAAATTATCAAAATATACTGTATCCCATGCGGAACTTAATTGCACACGCCCGGAAAGCATAGGAACACTATCCGTATATGTCACAACTTTCTCACCATTAACTGCTGCCATAATTTTATTGCCATAGCCTAACAACTTCAGGCTGTACATATGATTTTCCGTCATATCTGTTTTTCCACTGGCCACTACTGTCGCCAAACGGTATAATTTCCAGTTTCCATCATCGCTGATTTCAAAAGTATATCCACTGTCATTCCAACTCATTACTCCCTGTGAACGAATTGACAGACGCGCCATACCATCCTCTTTAGGAATTGTTACATCCACAGATGCCACATAATCCATCCAGCGTGAATCACCAATCACAGTAGACGGTTCTCCATCATTCCACTGTTTTACAGCGGTGGATAACTCCTGTTTTAACATTCCATTTTCCACAACCCATGCACCATGTGCATCTGACATATAACGTGGTTCATTCCCCCTTGAAACCATATAGTTTTCATCATATTCTTCATATTCAAAATCGTCTGCATACAGGATTGTATCTTCTGTCACACCATTCACAACACCAGCTTCATCTGTATCTAAGACAGTTCTGTCATCGTTATGCATACCTTCCTCTGGTAAAGCAAGTTCCGTTTCATCTACAATAAGTGTAGTTGCTGTTGCCATACTGTATGGCGGAAGCATCACCAACCATCCATCTGTACCTTTTTCAATTGTACCCTTGTTCTGCATATAATTATCTGTCTCTGTCAGCCAGAAATTCAATGCTGCATCTTCTGCTATATCCAGACCATCTTCTTTGATACAAAAATATTTTGTATTCTGGGTATTATTTACAAATACAACAGAAAAATCCTTGCCATCAGGAGATGCTAAAGTCATATAACCGGCATCACCGTCAATACCTGCTGTTTCATGCTCATCCTCTGAACCGTCAAAAGAACCATCCGTTGCACCGGCAATTACACGCCAGATATCATTTTGTTCCGGATTGCTGTCTTCCCATCCTGTTTTCGCAAACTTTGCAAAATGCTCAAGCATGTATAATGCCGGATCATAATGAATATATCCACTCCACGGATCACAGGCACTTAACAGCTCTTTGTGACCAAATGAAAGTCCTTCATAAAATGAACCAATTGCCGGTTGAAATATATAATGCGTGTGTCGTGCAGATGAAGCTCCTGTAATTATACTATCCATTAATGCTAGCGGACTCTGATAGCCACCGATACTTTTGTAGCCATATGTACTTGTCTTGTTTTCCTGTAACTCCGTATAACCAAATGCTGCGCATCCCTCACTATACCAAACTTCCTTATCATCCACATCTGCCATGGTTACATAATCTTCTGTAGCCGATGTTCTGTAATGAAGACCAATAACATCTGCAGCATCATATAATTCCGAATCATTTCGCATGGATGAAACAATATTTAATGTATTCTTCTCATCTGCAGCAATTATGCGGATATTATTGTACGCATCCTTAGCATCTTCTGAAAAATATTCCGGAAAATCTATTTCTGTTGCAAGCTTATTTGCAAACCATTTGATAAAATCTTCATCCGGATCTACTGCTTCATTTTCATCCGGATTAACAAAATCTATAACATAACCATATTTTTCATATGCATCAAAAATGGTTTCTCTGTACCATTTATACACAGCTTCATATCCTTCACCCGTTCTGTCACTGTTCCATTTTGTTTTTACCCAATCCGGCATAGCCCAGCGAAGAATACTTACTTTTACATTTGAATTAATGGCTTTTGCATCTGCTGCCATAACAAATCCCACGGAACGTGACGCATCTGCTTCTTCATCTTCATATCGCATCGTGCAGGCTTCTGCACTTGCAGCGTTATTTCCATCATTACCCATTTCTATTTTGATATGTGTAAATAATGGATTTTCCCCACCAAACAGATAACTCATCATTTCTTCATATTTTTCAGGCGCACTTGTTTTGTAATCAAAAAGCAAATTACCTGTACTGTGATTTAACATACCGAACCCTTTGTATGTCAGACCATTCTGATTTGTTGCGGCCGCTTCTACATCAGATGCCTGAATCGTAATAACTTCAGCATCTGATGTTACCTCTGTTTCCTCTGCAAGCGCATTTACCGGTAAAAATGATAATGTCATGGCAAATATCATGACTGTAGCAAAAATCGACTTTAACCATTGTTTTGTTTTCATATTTTCCCTCTCTCCTTTGTTTTTATATAATAAAATTATACGTATTTTTCCTCAGACATACAATATCAAATATTTTTTCTTTCACAAGCAATCATAGACAATTACTCTGGTAAACTATCCTTCATACAAAGCCTCACCCTTTAATATCAAGTTCTTGCTAAGAACTTTTTTCAACCTAAAATCTCGCTAACCGCAAAACTTCGTTGGGGTAATGTTAAATAATTGCTAAGTTCAGTAAAAATTGATGAGATGTTAGTGTCTGCTTCTTTTTATGCTACAATATGAGCTACAGATTTCTCTTTAACTCTTCATTGTATTAAGTTGCAAATTATTCTTTTTTTGTGTCTAGTTTTATATTTTGTAAAACCTGATTAAATATTTCTGATTTTCCCCATGCAACATCATCACCAACAACATATAATCGATATCTTGCACGTGTAACTGCTACATTAACAATATTTTCGTTAACCCATTTTATCGCACCTTCCGCCGCCTTTTTTTCATCACATCCCAATAGAAAAATCACTTCATCTGCTTCTTTTCCTTGAAAAGTATGCACTGTACCAATATGTTTTGACAGCCATTCTGAATCTACTTTTCCGTACATGGCAGATTGCTGATTTGCCTCAATGTATTTTTCTAATTCATTCTTCATCCCAAAAACTACCGTTGTAAATGGACTAATAATATATACATCCGGAACTTCATTCTTTACAAATTCCACTTCCAATATCTGTATAACAGCTCTTGCCTGTTCCTCTACAAAATGATTTTTATTCCCCACTTCATGTCCCTTTACCGCAAGCCACTTCGATTCAGAATATACAAAAGTTCTCTGTTTTTCTTCATTTGGCACAATGGTCTTCTGTTTCATAATTTGGCTATAAGATATCTCATTTGATATTTCGAACATAGGCGAAATACATCTTCTATGCACAATCAAAGGACATCCCACCCATTCTATAACACCTTTAAACTCTAACCATGTACCATACTTATTTAAACTATCTGCAAATGTTTGTACTGATATGTTTGTTGATACATACAATCTTTCTATCTCGTTTCGTTCATATGCTCTTTTTATTAATTGTAAATCATCTGTAACAACAGGCTCGATTTGTCTGGGATCTCCTACCACAATTGCTTTTCTAGCCCTATACAATGCTCCTACTGCCATCTGTGGTAATGCCTGTCCAGCTTCGTCAATCACTAATCTTCCTATCTCTCCTGCTCCTACATCCTTCAAAAAAGTTCCAACAGACGCAAATGTGGTAGAAACAACCGGCACTAAGAGAAATAATGTTTGATATAATTTCCCAACTGCTTCTCTTGCATCTTCTGTATGGAACAATACTACCTTTTTACCATCATCTCTTTTGCGTTCCTTCCAATATAACTCAAGATTTATAATATTATCCCTAACAGATCGAGATGCCAATGCAAAGGATTCATGTAATCTTAAAGCAATATAAAACAAGCGCTCTCGCTGTCTATTATACTCAGCGGTAAACCATGGGTTCAAAACATGTGCTTCCGTACTCTTTGAAACTTCTTTTGATAATAAATTTTGAACAAATTCATCATTTAACCATTGAAATTTCTTACTATCTTCTCCATTAACGCTTCTGGCTACATGTTCAAGATACTCCTTATGTATTTTCTCCATAGCCGAAAAATAACTTTCTCTCTTTTTCTCTATTTCCTTAATTGCGCTTTCTATATCTTGAATCTTGTGTACACGTTCCTCCCATTTCTGCTTTAATCTTTTTTCATTATCTTGCTTTAATTCACACTCCTTTCGTTTTACGCTGTATTGTTTTTCATATTTTATTTTATCTTTATTATAGATTTCCATTTCCTGCATTAAGAAATCCATTTCCTGACTATAAAAACTATATTTTTGTGTTATTTCTCTTGCTTTTTTTGTATTAAACCACTTACTAACAATACCTATTCTCGGCAAACTATTTCGTTCAGTTTCTGCTTGCATATATTTTTGTCTTAAATCAGTAATCTTTTTAGTCATTTCACAACTTGCTCTGTTAGCTTTATTATAATCTTCTTCTGCTAAGTGACATTCGCGTTGTACTATACATAATTTTTCCTTAAGAATATTTTCTTTCTGCTTATTCTCGTAAAGATTTTCATACAACTTATTTTTTTCAGCCTCTACATACATAAGTTTTTCTTGCAAGTCATTCCACTCTTTATGTCCCTCTAAGTCAGATAAAAACCTTAACTCCAATTGCATTTTTTCCACAACATCTAGTTGTATTTTAAACTCTTGACATATTTTTTGATATTCTTGTAACCTTCCCCGTTTCATCTTTTCACTACATAACGCATAATCGAGATTTTTCAAAACCTTTTTATAAAAATCATGAATATTACTTCTCTTTCCTAACGGAGCCGCTATCAATCCCCATGCCTTTTCTCCAAATAAGTTTCGGGCATATTTTGTAAAATAAATATTTCGGCAATCAGGCAAAGGTTCATCAAATACTTCGCCTTTCGCTTCTGCATTTTCTTTACATGTAAACCAAAAATTTTCTTCAATTTCCTTAATCCACTCAGCAACTGAATTTTCCGATACTGAAAATAATTTTTTTATCTCTTTTAGTTCACTTTTCATCTGTACAGAATCTGATTTATTTTCTCCTAAAGCCTCAGTGATTTTGTCCTCTATCGGCAACTCTTTTGTTATATTTTCAACAGCTGTATTATTACATGATGCAACAACCACGCTAAAATCATTTATCCTATCATCTTTCAATTCATGATATTCTTGTGCCCATTTTGTATAGGCATTTTTCTTACCCACATTGCCATGTTTAAATTCTAAATGATTAAATGCATCATCCGGGTCATCATAATTTACCAGTAACTTTGCCCGCTCTACTACATTGTGAACAACTATTTCTTTTAACAGTGTGGTTTTCCCTGTTCCAGGGGGACCATTGACAGAAAAAATAGGTTCATTTCCTGATATCGCCAAATTAATTGCCACTTGTTGCATAAATGCAGGCATATATCTGGATGGCCATTTTCCCAAAGGGGCTTTATCCGGTCGCATAATATCCAAAAGAATATTTTTGTACTCCTCCATACTTCTACTATTCTCTTGCACATGTAGTAAATCAACCCTTTTTCTATCGTTTTTTCCATATGCTTCTTCATACCTACTTACAATATAATCAGCTAATCTTCTCTGCATCCCACTGCCTTGAATTATTTCTCCAGCTTTCTCAAGTACCATTTCTATATCAGATGCAAAATAATTTTTACATAAACCGTGATACTCCTCCTCTTCTTCCTGATTCCATGTCTCATCATCCTTATAAAGAACAAAATCTAACCATATCCCTGATTCCATATCATAATTTCTTTTAAATTCATCTGTTTCAGTGAACTTTATGTTATGCTTTAAATATTTCGTATAAATACTTTTCTGTAAATCAACTATGTCTTCCTTTTTCAATGAATATGCATATTCTTGAATATATTTACCTTCATCATCCAATTTATATTGCTTTTTATCTTCCTCATCAGCATTTTCTACACGATCGTATGCTTCTTCTGATTTTACACCTTGATTGATAGCCGTAAGTTCAAGATCATATTGCGAATCTACACTGTCATATAATGCTTTTGCCAGTTTTTCGGACATATTATCATTTTCTTTTATATCTTTAAGCTGATTTATCGCCCAAATTACTGGTGAAAGAGAAAAACTTCTCTCAATATATCTCAAATCGGGACCAGTCTGCAAACTCACCCATGCAATTTTTTCTATAGTTTTTTCAACACGTTTATCAGGTTCGTTTAGTAATGATGCAATTTTTTCAATACACAATTCGCGCTTTATTTTTCCTGCATAAATAGTAATATTGCCCCATCGTGTCATTCCATATTCTTGTGCACATTCTTTAATTATTTTATAAATATCTGTATTTTTAGGCTTAACCTCATAAAATATATGTAACTTATTTGCACTATTTTTCTTTTTCACTTCCGCAGATAAGTTCTTCGCTGAATTTAGCACTTGCTTTTTAACTTCATTCGCCTTTTTCTTATCTTCTGCACTCCAGCTAGGTATTTTTTCTTGATTAAGAAATTCAATTACATACCAATAATTCAATACTGTCTTTATAATTTCTATTTTATTTTTATCCATATAGTCCTTTCATGTAAGTATCTCTACTATGCAATTCCATATTTGTTAAAAATACAATTCAAATCTTCTTTGCTAATTTTTCCTGCCAAATAATAAGCTTTTACACTTGCTTCTACTGCTTCAAAAACTGTATCAAACATAAACCAATCACCGACATCATAATATTCCTGTAATTCATCAAAATCATGTTGCAATCCCTCTGGCAAATTACCTCTTAAAAAAATCTTTTCATCGACATACATTATCTGCACCATCCCTTCTTCTGTTCACAATTACCGATTTCTTTTTCCACTATTTTCTGACATACCGGTAATAACACCTTTTCATACCTATAATCAATAATTGATATAAAAAATTGTTTCTGAACTTCTGATAATGTTGGTATTTCTTCTATCATTGCCCGAATTCTACTCATACCACTATCTATTCTAGGTGTAAGTCTGCGGATAGCATCTGAACATTCCTGATATTCCATGCTTTCCATTATATGATATGGATTTACTCGTCTTCCCTGCAATTCAAAAATACATCTACGCGCTTTATACGCCTCTGCCTCCATTTTAGCAGCATCATTCATTACTATCTGCATCTTTTCATCATCCCATTTATTATTTAAACAATTTCCATTATCATAAACGGGTGCCAGTTCTTTTGAGCCATCTTTTCTCAAAACAATTCCCCAATTACTATTATTACGGTCTGCATTCCCAATTAGAGCATCAATTATAAACATATCCCAAAAACGTTCTATCACTCCGGGAATATCTTGCAGAAATGGATGTTCCTGTATCGTCATTATGATTTCATATAAGTCCACGCCAACACCATTTGTTTCATTGCCATTTGAATCCAAAAAATGTGGTTCAAATGTAACTTTTATCTTGTCAAATTCGTAAAGCCTGTCTCCATCCTCTAAAAAATCTTCACAGGCAACAACAATCTTCTCATTTCTTATCCCCAGAATCGTATTATGCACCGATACACCTATTAATTCATATATCTTTGAACCAATATATTCACAAACCGGACTATTTGAATAACTGAGATTAATATTTTTCATCTGTTGTTCTTTTAAATTACCCGGAAATTTCAAAAGATAATCTTTACCATTATAAGTAATTCCCATTTTTCTACCAGCGGTTCCGCCGTACATTCTTTGATTTTGCCCATAATCATTGAAATTGACCAGTTCCATAATATCACCTCACCCATTATTTTCTCTATCTTTATTAGTTTATCTCTCCAATATTTAATTACAATTCCTGCTAAACTTGTAGTTTTTCATTAATTACTTTTTCTACATCCTCATCCGTTAATAAATATTTTGAAACATCCTCTATCTTTTGTGTTTCAAAACCTGTAAGTAGTTTTACTTCCTCTAGTGTTAATCCCTTTTCAATCAAATTTGAAACCCCTTGTAATGCAACTGTAGTCGGTGTAAAATTCGTAACATCTATTCTTTTCATTTTATCTTTCAAAGTTCCAAATATACTATCAGGTGTCAACTGCGCACCATTACTTTTTGTAAACAAGTATGTCCTATCTACATATTTATGTAACTCGCAATATTTTACCAGTTCTTCCAATATATCTTTTTCTAACCTTATATGCATCCCATACTCTTCATCACCATTTATCAACAGAGTTCCTTCTTCTTTATTTAACTCGTCTTTTTTCATGTTTATAATAACCTTTTCTTTAAATCCATATGTTAAAAGAAGCCTATAAATAACACGTTGTCCAAATTGATAAAAATTATTATAATTCAAAAGTTCCAATTGTTCTTCTACAATCTTCACTTCACGCTCCCCATCAAAAGGCAAGTATATTTTTTGTCTTAATTCATCATTCAAACTTATACATATATCATGCACTACCTGTTTCTTTCTACATCCATTTTCCAAATGTTCCCATATAATCCCCCTTTCCCTAATATACTTATAAAATTGATCTATCGCTGTCAAAAATCTTTGAACTGCTTCAATAGATGTTGCCTTTTTACTTGTTTCAAAATAATATCTACAAGCATACCTAACTTGTATCATGGTAAGTTCTTTAGACATTCCTGATAATGAAACATTTGTAAATTCTCTGTCACAATAATCTAAAAAACTATTATAGCATGCTCTATAGTTTGGACGTATTTCTTTTATTGTCTTATAATAATCGTCTAAAACCTGTCTTAATGATTCACTCATTGGTTTTCTCCTTCTCTCACTCTCATAAAACCTTAGTTTTATTGCATTGCCCATATTTATATAATATCACCGTAAATTTAAAAAGTAAACCATTCTAATTTTTTTATATTTGGAAATCTTACTACAATAATATTTAAGCATAAAATACGTTAATCAAAGGCCAACTCTCCCTTGGTAAACTATCCTTCACACAAAGCACCCCCCACCCAATCTGCGGATTCGGATACTCCCTCACCGCCGGTAACTGCCTTGCACCCCGTATCAGATATGCCTTCAACTTTTCCCCATATAAAAATACATCCCGTTTCTGCGCGATACCATATTCCATCAAAAGAGCTGCACTTCCAGTCACAAAGGGCGCAGCCATGGATGTGCCACTTCTTGCCACATAGCCGCCTCCCGGTGAAGCCGATATAATATCTACACCGGGGGCTGCTAAATCCGGTTTTATCTGATTCGTCCATGCAGTGAATCCTCTGCCGGAAAAAGCTGCTATGCTGTCTGTGTTTGCATCATAGGCTGCCACACTGATAACCTTTGCCGTGGTTGATGGAATTGTCAGTGTCCGTATTTCTGATGGATAAGAAAATCCCGTCCCTTCGTTTAATACACCACCCGACGGCAGCCACAAATCATAAATTCCATCCACGATTTTCCCCGCACTAAGCCGAATTCTCCACAACCCTGATGGAATATAATTTTCCTTAGGAATAAAGTCCACATAAATTTCCTGATACATACTATATGGAACAGGCTCTCCATAAAAAACTAAAAGTGTCAGTTCCTCAAATTCCACCCGCAAAGTTCCCTGTCCTATCAACTGACCTGTTGTTCTGCCATCCGGCAAAAGAATTTCCACCCGGATTTCATCCTGATAACGCTTCCATACCTGCAAATTCAACCTGCGTTCATAGCTGCTGACGGTAAGCTCGATATCCTGTACTTCATCATTTGCAAGACGACTTTGATAATGCGCCGTACCAGCTCCTTCATTTCCTGTTCCTGCCACAATACTGCACTGGTGTTTATCTGCCATATCATTTAAGAATGTCTCTAACAGACTGGTACCGCTGTGTGAACCATAATTATTTCCAAAACTCAAATTTATCGCTATCGGCATCCCTAACTGCTCTGCCGCCCGTATACAAAAATCTACCGCCTTCATCAGCTCCGTTGTTTTTGGAAAAGAATTTTCCCCCGGTGTGCCCAGTTTTACGATGAAAAGCTCTGCTTCATAGGCAACCCCTCTGTATCTTCTCATGGAAGCCCTGCCGTTTCCTGCAGCAATTCCTGCTACATGGGTGCCATGCCCGGATGTATCACGGCTTGGCACAATTTTCTGCCGATTTGCCATGTCATTTTCTGCAAGGGCAAGGTTTATCTGTTCACGGGAAAACAGAACTCCATCTGCATATCCTTGCGGCGCACTGTAAGTGATATCCGCATTGATGCTTGTACGGGCTGCATTTAAAACTTCACTTTCTAACGTCTGATCCCACAATGCCACAATTCTTGTACTGCCATCCTCATTTCGAAAATCCGGATGGGCATAATCAATACCACTGTCAATAACTGCCACAAGACAGTTTGCCCCAGTAAGTCTCCTCCCCCCATCCACAGCATTTCCCGGTGCAGTGCCAGTCGCAGGTTGCACCGCAGTAATACAAGAGGCTCTTTTTGCCGTATCTATGGCAAAAAAGAGCCTCTTTGGTTTTTCCATATAAATAATTCCATCCAGATTTGCTGCCGCATCTACCAAAGCCTCAGGCAATTGTAATATGGCATAAGAATTACTTAGTATTACAATTTTTGAAATCAGCGTTTCATTTCCACTTTCTCTAAGCAAATTTTCTACCTGTCCGATACCATCCCCTACATACCGCACAATAACTTCCCAAGTGTTATTTCCCGGTAAATATCCTGTTTCTAAATTCAGAGATTTTTCCCTTTCTAAGGGACTGGCATCCAAAGAAAGATTTAATAAATTTTCTATTTTCGCATTGCTCAAATGAAACCTCCTGCATATACTTATCTGCAACCATTCAGTTACTTTATTTCCATAAATATATACAAGTTTCAGCACATTTATTCTTCTACTTTTTTCATCGGTTTTACTGCTGTTTTATTGACATCCTCTTTTAACAACCGATATGCCGTTGCAGCCAGAGGCACACCAATCAACATTCCGGCAATTCCCATCATACCACCGCCGACAGTAACCGCTGCCAATACCCAGATAGCCGGAAGTCCCATAGAAGAGCCTACCACACGAGGATAAATCACATTTCCCTCTACCTGCTGTAGTACCACAATATAAATCAGGAAAACCAATGCCTGTATCGGAGATACTGTCATAATCATAAACGCTCCCACACCGGCACCGATATATGCTCCGGCAACCGGAATCAATGCTGTAAAGGCAATCAATGCACCAATCATCGTCGCATAAGGCAAACGAAGGATAAACATGCCCAATGCACAAAGCAGACCAAGAATCACCGCCTCTGTACACTGTCCCACAATATAACGGTGAAAGCAGTCATTCATAACAGAAAACACATGTTTCACTTTACTATATCCGCTTTTTTTCATATAACGTTTCATTACACGTTCGAACTGATTTGCCAGTTTTTCTTTTCCGGACAAAAGATATATGGCAAAAATGAAGCTTAACAATGCTGTCACAATACCGGAAAATACAGATGCCACCGTACTCACTACTGTTCCCATCACATTTCCCACACCGGAAACTAAAGCATTTACAATCTGCTCTAATCTAGATTCCAAATCGATTGCCTGAATGGAGGCTAAAATATCCTCCGGCACAAACTGAATATCTTCTAACCATGCCACTACCATATTCATAGCATCCGGCAGCTTGTTAAAAATCAACTGCACACAAGATACCAGCTCCGGCACAACCAGACCGATTACCAATGCAATAATTGCCAGCAATGTAATAAATGCCAGTACCATACACACCGGTCTGCGACTTTTTATCACTTTTACATTTTTACTCTTTGTAAAATAGAATTTTTCATAAAAACTCATCAATATATTTATGATGTATGCCACCACACAACCGATAAAAAGTGGTGCTGCTGCACTAAGCAATGTAGTTAAAAGTCCAAACGCCACTGACCAGTATGTGATGCACAGATACAAAACAAATATACTAAGTCCTACCCTAAAACAAGTCTTCCACTTAATTTCCACTTACTTTTCCTCCTAATATGCCATCATATCGTAACTATTTTAAACAGGACAAAATGACACCGCATTTTGACCTGTTCTGAATAGTTACATCATAGCAAATAAAAAGAATCCATGCAAGCACCCCTCCCAAAGTGCATACATGAATTCCTTTTTATATAAAATATCCTACTCCCCTTCGAGTATTTCTAATGCAATCTTCTCTAAGTCTACATCTTCCATAATAACCTCTGCATTTTCGGTTTCCTGCCGAATATATGCTTTGGCATTACTTGTCAGCACATCACTTTCTAATACCCCTTTGACTTCTTCAAATGGCTGTACTGCATTTTCCATCCGTTCAAGACAGCGCATAACCAATACCTTATCTGCAACGAAAAATGGCTCACAAATCTCATCCTTCTGCATTTCTGACGCAACAAGGTAGCGGTTCATATAGATACCGGACTTTCCTTCCTGCATATTTAACGAAGAAAGCCTAATATTGTAAAACACTCCCTGCGGATAGTTTTTTGTTAATACATGTATATCGGTTTCCTCTGCCATATCCTTGGAAATTTCCTTCAATAATGCAGCATCTTCATCAACCGGGACTTCTACAACTAACATATCTACACAGACTTCACTGGTATACTCTGCAATATTTTCTTCATAAACCGCTTTTAACTCTTCCTCACTGACCGGGTGTTCTTTTTTATAACTTTCTATGTATTCTGCCTCAATTCCGGTATAAACATACGCATAATAATCGTCGATTTCAAAATTTGACAGACCATAGATACTTTCTTCATTATGCACACCCATCTGCTCTAAAATAGAAAGATAGTCCGTATCCGTAACTGTTCCGGCATTTTTTGCAAGCTGTGCTATGACCTTTTTTTGTGTAATGTCTTTCAATGCAAGCTCCATCACTTCATCCACAGGTCTTACACTTTCTTTATGTTCCGTTGTCCAGAAATTCTCCTGATTTATTTCCTCGGTTGTATATTGTCTGGTGACATTTGACCGATACCTGTCCACAATCATCTGGTATTCCGCTTTTACTACCATTTCGTCACCTATTTTCATCACCGGGGCATCGTTTTCTACAGTTTTTGTGCCGCAGGCACTAAGCACTGCGACACAAACTACTGCTATCATCCCTAAGGAAAAACTTTTTTTCATTACTCTATTATTTAATCTTTGCACTTCTCTTTGCTTTACTCCACTCACCACAAAGTTTTTCAGCAGCACCATCTACTGTGGCATTTTTATATGCACGAACCCGTACATAATATTTTTTGCCTTTTTTCAGTTTTTTGATTGTAGCAGAAGCTTTTGAAGCTTTATTCACATCTGTTGTTTTAGCGGATTTAAACTTCTTGCTTGTGCTGTACTGAATTTCATATCCACTTGCAGTCTTATCCTTTGTCCACTTAACAGTCATTTTTTTGCCTTTAGCAGCTTTTACACTCTTAAGCTCTGCCTGTCTTGGTGCAACTTTGATGGTTATATCTGCTGTAGCAGCATTGTATGTACTTGTTTCTGTTGCTGTAACAGTAATCTTGCAGGCACCTGTTCCTTTAATACTTACTTTACCTGTAGCAGAAACTGTTGCTACGCTTTCATCAGAGCTTGCAAATTTTAATGAACCATTACCGGTTGTCAGTTTTGCACTAATTTTAAAGGATTTGTCACCATATGCTTTTTCAAAATTGTCTTTTACAGTAATTACCTGCGCTGTTTTTGCAACGGTGTTGTTACCAGTCACATTTTCAACAACAAGTGAAGCTGCTGCATTAATCAATGATTCCAATGCATCATTCACCTGTGTCTGTGTTGCATCTACATTATCAATAACAATTTTTGCATTCTGCATTGCTGTCTGGAATACACTCCAGCTTGCAGATGTATAACCTGTCTGTGTTTCTGCAAGATATGCCTGATATACTGCAGACAACATTCCACTTTCTGCCTTTTTCGCTAAAGCCGCATATGCATTATTTACTGTTAAAACTGTCTGATTTATTTCTTCCTGTGTTGCCATCGCATCAAATATTTTCAATTTTGCAACAGCTAGTGCTTCCTGGTATTTTTTCCATGTTCCCGGAGCATAGTAAGATTCTTCGTGTTCCGGTGAAATTTCTACTACTGCTTCTAAAGCTGTTCGGTCTAAATTTTCAATTACAACCGTTTTCGGATAAAGCACGACATCATCTAGATATGCAACGTCTAGTTTACTACTTGCGGCAATACTAATCAATTCATATCCTTTTGTTGTAAATTCCATTGTAACTTTTTTCCATGTACTGCCTTCTACATCTACCGCTTCCGCAGTCCCAAGTTCAATTTTTGAACCAGCATAATTTTCATGATGCTTTGCTTCAAAGCCAACATTACTTGCCGCTTTATCACCACAATAAAGCCATGCTTCACAAATGTAAGTCGTATTCATCTCTACCGGAACTTCACTAAGTTCAGAATATCCTATATCTTTACCTGAATCCTTTGTGATTTTTAAACTCTGTGCACTATCTCCATGCGCCTGTTCACTTGAAATTTCTCTGGATGCCTGATAATAACTCCAGTCAAATGCACTGCTTTCAAATCCTGAATTGTCAACGTTCGCAGAACTTTTATATGTAGCCAGAATATTATCTTCAACCGTTCCCGGTCTTTCTGCACCTACTTTTTTCAGACCTTTCATAGCTTCTTCTAATTTAGGTACATTCTCATCTACCTGTGTCTGGGTTGCATTTGGACGATTGATAACTGCCTTTGCACTTTCAAATGCATCACTAAAACTTTCCCATGTAGCAGCAGTAAAACTCTCTGCTTTATATGCAGAAGCCATATTTGTTAATGCCTGCAGATATGCTTTATCTGTCTTAATTGCCGGTGCTGTTCCCACACCCTGATACTCAAATGCACCAATATCCACATAATTTGCAGATGTATTTTCTGCTTTGTATACAATAGGATTTCCTGCATAATCAACAGTAGCAAGTTCGATATGTGACTTTACCTGTGTATCATTTTTCAAATCAGCATCAAACCATTCAAACGGTACTGCCATGTGTGCACGACCGGCATTGATACATTCTGATGCTGCATTTAACTGAAAACCATCTACTGTACCAAAAACAATCTTTCCATCTTCTGATACAGAAGCATTTGTATATCCACTTCCTTTTTCTACATTTATAAACTGTGGATCTGCAATCACTGCATTTGGATCATCAACTGTTTCTATATAGCTGTCTTTCGTACCACCCCATACGCAGTTATTTTTATAAGTTGTACCTTCATTATCAATAAAGGTTCCATTATTACCGTAAAAAATATTGTTATAAATATCTGTTCCACTGGTAACGGCAGGAACTTTATTATCTGTCCAGCCACCCTGCTCTACAGCAGCCACTTCATGATCATTATTCCAGTAAATGGTATTATTGTATACCTGATGTCCAATACTTCCATATTCACCTACATGAAGAATACGTCCGCCATTATATCCTGCATCATTTACACTGACATTATAACGTACAACAGAATTGACGGAATAATATGGTCCGGGACACGCCATCCAGAAACCACCTTTATTATCATGACTGTAGTTATACTGATACATAACATTCTGATTACCATAATCACTGTCAAATGCCATACCATCCTGCGTACTTTCAGTATGAGATGCTTCATTATACTGCATAGTTACATTATTACAGTCCCACATCCAGATAGCTGCATGTGCAGGGTTTCTAGAATAATTCCATGCTTCTTTTGCACAACCAATCAAAAGATTCTTTTCTGCAACACCGCCATCACAGTTAATTAATACAATACCATCACCTGCAACATCATGTACATAGTTCTCTGCTACATAGACATTTTCCCAGCCTACCCAGTCAAGTTTTCCTGCCTGCTGACTGTTCGCACCACCTACTAAAGGTCTGGCTGCCCAGCAGCTTTCCATGTAAATAGCTTCATGACATACATTTTCTACTTCATTTCCAATAATCCGCAAATCCTTATAAGAAGACTGTGTTGTATTATTATCTGTGGTTACAAGTACCATGATACCACCAGAACCCTTTTTATGTCCTTCTGTACCATTCTTTGACATATATCCATTGACATTATGTACATAGTTGTTCTGAATAACAACACCTTCTAACTCTTCACCATCACAGTTCTCCACAAGAATACCGGTAAGCATGGATTTACTCTGGTCATAACCCTTTCCATTTTCATCCATTGGCTTTTCGCCCATTAGGTCTTCTGTATCTGCTTCCCAGTTGGTGACTTCAAGATTTTCAATAGTAATATATGCAGAATTTTTTACATGCACTGCTGCAACATCTTCTTTTGCCAAAGTACTAACATCTATCTCATCATTCCAAGGATTACCGTTACCATGAATAACCGGATTTTTGGCATTTGCATCTTCTTTATCATCATATGCCCCCAAAACAATTGGGTTTTCTTTTGTTCCAACTGCATTTTCTAATAATAAAGGACCATCCTCAGCTGTCAGACTCCATTCACATCCCTTTTTCAAAAGCACTTTATCACCGGGATTTAATTTTGTAGCTTCCGAATCATCTAACGCAGCAATATTTTTAAATGTTTTCCATGCCGTATCTTCTGATTTTCCATCGTTTGCATCATCACCATTTGCTGCATCAATATAGTATATAGTTTCAGTCGTTGTGTCTGTTTCTTCTGCTTTTACCGGCTCTGTAACCGGTACACTACCAGCAAGCATAGCCGCTGTAAGCAACAAAGACACTACGGAACGAAGTTTCTTATTTTTCATACGATTATTCCTTTCCGTTTATGTTTACATCAGACAGTAGCCTATCCTGCCGCCTGATGCAACATCTTTTATTTTTGTCTATTTAATCTTATTGCTTGTCTTTACTTTACTCCATTCACCGTAAAGTTTTACTGATTTGCCTTCTACAGTTACATTCTTGTAAGCACGGACATGTACATAATATTTCTTACCTTTTTTCAGCTTCTTAAATGTAGTGCTTGAAGTTTTTGCTTTCTTAATATTTACGGTTTTCTTACCGGATTTAAAAGTCTTATTTAAAGCAATCTGCACTTCATAACCGGTTACACTATTGTCTTTTTTCCATTTTACGGTTAATTTTTTACCTTTAACTGCTTTTGCACTATTTACCTTTACAGTCTTTGGATTTACAGTCAACGTTACCGGTACGGAAATTGCAGTATAATCAGCAGATTCTGCTAAGCTAATTGTAATTGTACAAACACCCACACCTTTAAGGGTTACTGTTCCATCTGCTGCAACAACAGCTACTTTTTCATCTGAACTGCTATAGGTTAATGTACCAGTACCTGCTGCAACCTCTGCCTCTAAATTAAATGCTTTACTGCCAAAAGCTACTTCATATTCATCATCACAGAGAATTACAGGTTCAGACTTTGTAGTTGGAACACTTGCACTACCATCCGGTACAGACGGTGTTTCCGGTGCAGAAGGTGTTCCTGTAACTGTTGAAGATGCTGGTTTCTTTACAATTAAAGCTCGTTTTGCTGTTTTCAAAGTAGCAATAACATCAGCAATTTCTTCTTCCGTAACAATCTCTTTCACAAATAATGCTTTTGCTGCTTCTAAAGCATTTACATATACTTTCCATGTAGCTTCTGTGTAAGCACTCTGCTCTTTTTCCGCAGAATTTGCCAGTATTTCTTTTTCTAACTGCGCTTTCGTCGTTACCATTCCCTGCATAGCTACATTTAAATCATCTGCTGCTTTTGCAAGCTGTTCCTCTGTTGCGCTTAAATTTGCATGCACTTTTGCAACGTCTTCATATACTTTTCTGAATGCTTTCCAGCTTTCAGATGTATACTCATATTCATTCAATGCATCTGCTTTTGCAACTACTTTGTTAATTGCTGTAATATCGATAAGTTCACCATTTTTTTCATCCTGCATTACTGCAATCCAGCTTAGTACAGGGTCTGCACTTACAGTTTCGCTAATAACAATCGTGACATTTGCTGCTTTATCTAAAGTAAATGATATATTCTGCTGTAATGCAGTGTCTGTCTTTGCAAGCGTAAATGTCGTAGATGCCAATTCTTTTTCATCCGCTATTGCAGCAAGCTTTGTACCTCTTTCTGTATTCCACCATTCCTGATAACCGGTAGCTACAGTATACTCTCCTGCTTCTAAAGCAAATGTATATTCAATGGTCTTATCTCCCATTGCATAATATCCGCTTGTCCATTCATCAGAAGTTACATTCTTTGCACCAATATCTGTACCTACCACACTGCTATATCCGGCACGATTACTTGGTGTATACTGCTGATCTGGTAATGTATTGCGAAGTTTTGTACCTGCAACAGATTTTACATTTTCTAAATACTCTGATTCTTTTGCTGCTGAATCAAAGAAATATATCGTATTTTCATCTACAAAACTTATTTTTTGTTTATAACTTGTATTATCACTGGATGTACCCGTAACACTTACTGTACCCATTGTGCGATCTACTGTTGGATAATCCGACCAAACCATAGCCATTTCTTCTGTTTCACCACTGTCATGTCTTACCGTAATGGTTGCCGGCAATTTTGACTGTAAATCTTCTACAGAAGTTGCTAATGTAGGAATCTCTGTCACAATCTGATATGTACCTTTTCCTTCTAACTCATCTAATGTCCAATCAGAATATCTTCTTAAAACAATCTGATCGCCAGGTGCAAATTCAATTGGAAGCCAGATATATCTGGAATCTCTCAATATACCACCAACCGGTGATTCTTCATTGTACCAACGGTCTCCCATGTAAATAAATTTACCATTCGCAGGATCTACCGGAATTACACAGGTACTCTGTGTATTATAGGTTGTTTCAGCCCCTGTATCCACACAAGGATCTCCCATCATAGTCCAAGGTCCTAAAGGCTTATCCGCAACTGCATATTTTGCAGGATTTGGTGACCAGCCTGTACAACCGGAAGTAATCATATAATACTTATTATGATATTTAAACATAGCCGGTGCTTCTCTAGACTCACCAATAAAGTTTCTTGAGAAATATGGATTCTCTTCATCATTATTGATATTCGGCTCTTTTACACCAGTATAATCTTCATTCAACTGTGCAATATGCATAGTTTCATTTCCATCGGATGAATAAAGCACATATGCTGTTTTATCATCATCTTTAAAGAGGTTCATATCGCGTACATGACCTCCGCCACCAAGTGGATCGGATGTATCATTGTCAAAACCATGATCTGCATTTTCGTCATAGTTCAAACGATAACTTCCCAGTAGCTTAAACGGTCCAAATGGACTATCAGAAACAGCGACACCTGCTTTTGCTTTAGAATAGTTGCTGCCTGTACCACCCGGTGTCTGTCCATCTGCATGGAACCAGATAACATAGTTGTCATTTTTTTCATTATAAAGCATCTTTGGACGCTCAATTACACAACCTGAACCGGAATCATTCGGTGCCCAAATATCACCATAAACGGTAAATAACGCATCATAATTTTCATCTCCCGGCTTCACACCTTCTGAATCATACAGACTTGTAAAGTACTCATCTGTTGTAAACTGTTCCCAGTCAGTTGCTGTTCTTAATATATTTCCCATATCCTTCCAATTATATAAATCTTTGGAAATATATCCTTTAATACCAGGACAAGGACGATAGTCATTTGTCTTATCTTCACCAACCCAGAACCAGAATTCATGCTCATCATCATCGATTGTACCATTCTCATTATAATCATAATCTTCTACAATTTTCTGAATCTGACCACCATGTGCCTGAATTCTTTCACCATCTGTATCATACATCTCTCCACCTTTTACTCCGGTAAAAGATGTATAATTTTTAACAAATAATTCTTTTAATGCATCATATGCTGCTACGATAGACTTCATTGCATTTGCTTTTGCTTCCTCTGTTGCTGTTTCGTCTGCATTTACTTCTTTTGCTGACGCAATTGCAGCCTCAAATGCTGTAGTATCTTCAAACGTACGACTTTCTACCCTTGCCTCATATAATGAAATCAATGATGCCAAATCCACATCTAAAGTATGAATTTCAATTTCTGCTATATTACAACAAACTGTATCAGATGTCTGATACTTAATGTAACGATAACAATCACTGCTGCCATCAAAGTCAACTGCATACTTTGTCACAACAGAACCAGCAGTTGGCGCATTTTTGATGGTATAAATTGCTGTCCAATTTTTCCCATCATTTGAACCATAGAATGTACCTTTACATCTATCTGTATAGCTAGTACGAGAAGCGTATCCCAAAGCACCAATCCTAGAAATCTTTCCAAGGTCAATCTGCACATAACCAGACTCAAGCCCATCAAAGAATGTATTGGTTTTTCCGTCATAAACATTTTTTACTCCATTTGTCTGGTCATCATTCCATGGTTTACTACCCGTTACCATGTCATCCTTCAACGCAACCTTTGTCATATTGGCATATATATCCTGTGCTGCATCATATTCTACATCTTCGATAATAAATGTAGTAATCGAATTTGCTTTTATGGTTGCAGCAAAGGCTTTCTTGCCTGTATCTACAATAATACTCGCTTTATTTGTAACATCAGCCCAGTTTTCACCACTTTCTAAAGAACCACTGCTTCGTACAGCTTTTACAGTAGTTCCCATTTTGCTGAAGCTTCCCATGTCAAATTTCCATGTTTCATCATCGGCACTTGTATTAATGGCTACAACTACTGCCTGTTTCTTATCCGGATCAAACGTTACTAATGTATTGCTATTATTACTTCCAATAACAGCTGCACCCGGACGGATATATCTTGTGAACTGACCATAACCATAGTATTTCTTTGTCAATACCACTTCTTTTTTATTATGATCGCCAATGGCAATTCCCCAGTAACCAGACTCTAAATCTACACCTTTGCCACCATCATCTTTGCTTTTATACAATTCTTCAAAGGTATCTGCATCAAAACCGCCATCTGTTTCAGCATTCGCATCCACATGCATATCTACTGCATTCCAAAGAATCCATGCAGAAGATTTTAAGCCATTTAAGTCTGTAATAATTCTCTCTGCAAGTCCTAATGCTGCTCCCATTTCACCTGCATTTGTTCCAATATTATAAGCACCATCCACTTCAGACATCCAGAGATTTTCTCCTGCTTCCTCTGCAGTTTTGCATAATCCGGAACGATTAGAACCACTATATGTATGTGTATCAATTCTTGTTACAATCTCTTTTGCTTCATCAGACAACTTTCCATAATTTGTAATCTGCTTGTCTATGTCAGTTTCATCAGACGCTGAGAAAATAAGTCTTCCTAAAACTTTTTTTGCATTTTCACTGGTTGTATTCTCGAGATTTTCATCGATTGCCTTTTTAAATTCAACGATGATATCAGACTGTGAATCCCCAGGTGAAAAATGACAACCTTCCTGCTTATTACTAAAAGCTCCCCAATAGCTAGTATCCGGCTCATTCATTGGTGTAGCACTCTGAAAGTCAATTACTTCCTCTTCTGCCCAATGTGTGATTACATCTGCCATATAGGTAGCAAAAGCATGATAGGAATTTGCACGAAGATTATCTGAATCGGCATCTACTGCTCCTGAACTACATCCACTATAAGTCATGAAATATGGCGGTGAATTTGAAAATGCTTCTGCGATGAATTCTTCTCCACTTGCTGTAGCTGCCGCTTTTAAAATATTCATCTGGTTTGCATCTGCATCCCAATCATAATTCCATGCATAGCCACATTCTTCATCCACTCTGGCATATTCATTTTCATATTCTTCTATTGACTTTTTTGTCGTATCGATTTTTGTAACATTTGTTGCATATCCTGGTACGATAGAATCCGAACGCTGAATATGCGCAAAATGTAAAAATTCTTCCTGCGGAAGCACACCTGCATCACTGGATTTTACAACTAACATTTTAATATAATCCAATGTCCAGCCACCCTTACCACCAACCTCAATGGTATTTTCGCCGGCATTTAATGATACATCCTCTATGGTTGCTAAAAACAGCGCAGATGCACTACCGCTTGCAGAAGTTATCTGATTTTTCTTTAATGTTGCATTGTCTACAACATAATCTTTTTCTGCCTCTGCATTTACCCGAATCGCAACATTTCGAACTGTATCACTGTTATGTGTAAGCAATATTTTTACAGTATATTTCCCGGTTTCTTCTACATTTACTGTATATTTAAGATTATCTCCATTTCCTACTGCACCATCTAAATCTTTTACATATCCGATTTGCTTGATTTCTCCAACTTTACTCCCTTTTGTAATACCAAAATCAGCATCTGACATTGTATATACTGTATCTTTAAAAGCTGTATTTGTACTAACGGACATACTTGTACCCTTATATGTTGGTTTTTTGCCTTCTGTTTCTAAATCATATACTACAGCTTTTTCATTTGCTTCTACAACATAATCGCCGCCACCTACATTGTAACGACCAATATTCATGTCAAGTCCTGTGTCACCAAAAAATACTTCTGCTGCCTGACTGGTCATTTTCTCGCTATAACCTAGTCGGTTCGCCCACCAGCAAAGGGACGTTCCCCAGCCTTCAAATTCCCCAAATCCATCTCCATCCGTATCATTGAACTTCGATGCAATACTTGGCTGAACAACGACTGTTTCGTCCACTGTTAGCGAATCCATTGTTTCGTCTGCTTTAACAGTCACCGCATCTGTAACCGGTAAAGACGTCAAAACAAGGGCTGCTGCAGTAGCTGCACTAATATACTGCTTCCATTTTCTCATCTTTTCATCCTCCTTTTTTCTTCAGTTGAGAACACTCAACCATTATCTATATCATAAATTTTTTTATACTTTTTTTCAACATTTTTACTAAAAAACAATTCGCATTTTACCTTTTTTGTGAAAACCACCAAAAAGAGGACGGTCAAACTGTACAGTTTGACTGTCCTCTTTCTTTAAAAGCTGATTTTTCCGCTATCTATCGTAATTCCGGTGGATATACTTTCCATATAATTTTCAAAGCTTTCCATATCTTCTACCGCCTGTGTTTTTGCTCCTACAGCGTGAGCAGGCAGTACAAAATATTCAATATTTTCTTCATTTTTTACCATTTTTACTAACATAGTTTTTTCGATACTCTGGTTAAAAATAAAGTTGCCCAGACTATAGAAAATCAACTTGCCATTGTAAGCCTCAATCCCCTGCAATACATGGGGATGGGCACCGATAACCAAATCTGCTCCGGCATCAATATAGGCATGGGCTAGCTGCTTCTGGTAAGCTTCCGGCATGGTATTCCGCTCAATTCCCCAATGTACATAAACAGTTAGAAAATCACAGTTTTCTTTTGCTTTTTGTATAGCTTCAATTAAAAGTGTTTCGTCATAAGTAGTAAATACCCCCGGCTGACTGTTGCGGACATCCCATTCTACCACAGGAATGACTCTGGATGCAGATAAAAAGCCATAGGTTTCTTCTCCTGCTTCTATTGTCCGCAGTGCGCTGGCATCGGTTAAATCTGTTCCTGCCCCGACATAAAAAATATTATTTTCCTTTAATACCTGAAAAGTCTCCCCTAAAGGCTCTTTTCCGTAATCTAAAACATGATTATTGGCAAGACTGACAATATCTACGCCCATGTCTTTAAATACAGATATATAGGATGGATTTACACGAAAGGTAAACTGCTTATCCTCTGCCGGAGTGCCTGTAGTTCCAAAGGGAAATTCCTCATTTATCATGAAAATATCTACATTCTGCATTTCTGTTAAAAGTCTTTCATCCACAACACCGGAAATTCCTTCGCTATCATAATTTCCTGTCACATAACCGCTCAAATACACATCTCCCGCAAACAGAAGTTCCACTGGTTCTGCGACATTTTCTGCTTCTACTACGCTTGTGCTTTGCGGATTATTTCCTGTTTCTGATGCATTTTCTGTTCCAGTCTCATTTTCTGCTATAGCTTCTGTTTCTGATACATTCCCTATATCCTGTACTTTTTCCGTTTCCACTGTATTTTCAATTTTCTGTGCTCTTCTTTCATATTCTGCCGCATCCTTCTTTTCTAGATAAAGCAAACCACCTAAAAGCAGAATACCCACAATGCCTAATACCATTAACGAAATCCCCAGCATGGTTTTCTTTTTCATATCTTTCGTAATTCTCCTTTCTCTATGCAAAAAAGCCTTTTTATTCAAATATTTTTCTGCTATTATAGCATACTTTCTATTACCCGCAAACTGGCTTGCTTCATTTTTATAAAACTGGCACTTTTAAAACCGCCACTCGAAATATATGATAATTTATGCTTAAGCAAATGATAATACTATGAAAAGAGGATTTGAAAATGAACAACAAAACAAAAAAAATGGTAATTGCCGCTTTAATGACTGCCTTTACCTGTATTGCAACTATGATTATAAAAATACCAACTCCAACTTTTGGTTATATCCATTTAGGCGACGGACTTGTTCTGCTTTGCGGAATACTTCTTGGACCATTGTATGGAGCTTTTGCTGCCGGCGCAGGCTCTATGTTTTCCGATATTTTTTCCGGATATGCTTCATGGGCTGCTGCAACTTTTATTATCAAATCTCTGACTGCCGGAACTGCCGGAATACTGTTTAAACGTATATGCAAAACAGCCCACCAGACGGATAGTACCCGCAATCGGAATATCCGTGTCATTGCAGGTGGCTCCATCGGTGAGCTGATTATGGTTACCGGCTATTTCCTGTACGAAACAGGACTTGCTGCTTTTGCTTCCGGTGGTTTTACCACAGCAGCCATTGCTGCCGGGGCAACTGCTTCTGCTGCCGGAATCCCATTTAATATCGCACAGGGTGTTGTCGGTATATTGATTTGTCTTGTGTTACTTCCGGTTCTGCAAAAAATCCCAGATGTCCGGAATATGTTATCCGATTAGTCTAAAGCTAATTTGTAGATTGTGGTGGATTTGTATACATCACCAGCCTTTAATAACGGTGTTTCAAAATTCGGATTGTTCATAGAATCCGGGAAATACTGGGATTCTAAGCAGAATGCCTGATGTTTGTTGTATACTGCTCCACCCTTTCCATTTTCTCCTTCTACGAAGTTTGATGCATAAAGCTGTACACCCGGACAGTCTGTGTATCCATACAGATGAATACCTGTTTCTTCACAGATTGCTTCTGCCATAATGCGTACTTCTTTTTTATCATCTAATACAAAATTGTGGTCATATCCGCCTGTATATGCTAACTGGTCATAATCTGCATCTGCATCTTTTCCAATTTCTTTGAACTCTCTAAAATCAAATGGTGTACCTTCTACCGGACGATTCTCACCTGTTGGAATAGAGCCTGTTGGTGTAACCGGATTGAAGCTTTCCGCATAGATTTTTAATTTCTGTCCGTAAATATCTCCGCTGTCATGTCCACCTAAGTTGAAGTAGCTGTGATTTGTGAAGTTTGCCACTGTATCTTTGTCAGAAACAGCTTCGTAATCAATACTTAAAGCATCATCATCGCTTAATGTATATGTAAGTTTTACCGTCATATTTCCCGGAAAATCCTGCTCTCCGTCTGCACTTAAGTATTTTAATGTGATGCTGTTTTCGCTGACAGCCTCTACATCCCATACTACAGCATGCATACCGTTAGAACCACTGTGAAGGTTGTTTGTGCCATCATTCTGCTCTAACTGATAATCTACGCCATTGATAACGATTTTTCCGCCTGCAATACGGTTTGAAGAACGTCCGATGGTTGCACCAAAATAGCAGCCGCCATTTAAATATGCAGCCGCATCATCATATCCTAATACGATATCGCGTACTACACCGTTTTTGTCTTTAAAATTCCATGCTACTAAAATTGCACCTAATGTAGCAATTTTGGCTTCTGTGCCGTTAGCATTTGTAAGGGTAATAACTTCTACTGCTTTACCCTGTTTGTCTGTTCCGAAAGCTTCTCTTAACATAAGTTCCCTATCTCCTTTTTTACTGTTTTTTGTATGTACATAAAGCCACATTTACTTTTTGCACAAATCTGATTTTATTATACCATAAACTTACAAAATACGGCAATAAATGGTTGATGATTTTCTATAAATCCAACGTCAGTCGGTACACCGTCTCAGATGTATAAACATCTCCTGCCTTTAATATTGGCGACTCAAATTCCAGCCGGTTCATGGCATCCGGAAAATACTGGGTTTCCAGACAAAATCCATGGTGCGGTCCATACATAACACCATCTTTTCCCTTCTGCTCTTCAATATATCTTCCGGCATATAACTGTACGCCCGGACAATCCGTATAAGTATATAGGTGAATTCCTGTTTCTTCACATTTAGCCTCTGCGATAAGTGCTAATTCCCCATTATTATCATTCACAAAATTATGATTATAGCCACCTGCGCAAATCAATTGTTCATCCTGTTCCTGTAAATCCCTATCCAGAGCTTTAAACTCTGTAAAATCAAATGGTGTACCTGACACCGAGCGGATTTCTCCAGTGGGAATTATGGATTCCGGGTCTACAGGAGTATAGGCTTTAGCATAGAGCTTTAACTGCTGTTTTCCTGTTTCACCACTATCATGTCCGCCTAAATTAAAATAACTGTGATTTGTCAGATTTGCCACGGTATCTTTATCTGCAACTGCCTCATAAGCAATCTTTAAGGCATCCTCTTCCGTTAATGTGTAAGTAACCTTTATGGTCATATTCCCCGGAAAGCCCTGCTCTAAATCTGCACTAAATATCTTTAATGTCACACTGTTCTGGTCTTCATTTACTGCATCTAAATCCCAATTTTTATGGCTGACACCATGACTGCCGCTGTGAGAATTCCATGTCCCTTCCGTAATTTCCAGTGGATATTCTATACCATTGATTGTCACTCTCGCATTAGAAATACGGTTTACACATCTGCCTACAATTGCTCCAAAATAGCAGGGATTTAAGCAATAATCCTTTGCATTGTCATAACCTAATACCACATCACGAAAAACACCATTTTTGTCTTTAAATACAAAAGATGTAACTGCTGCACCTAACGTGGTGATTTTCACCTGTGTTCCATTGGTATTCGACAATGTAAATAAATCTACATTCTTTCCATCTTTATCTATACCAAAATTTTCTTTCTGCATAAACATTATTCTCCAAATACTTTAGAAACAACACCGGGCAGTTCTGCAAATTCACGAATATACGGCACTTCATGATCGATTTTTCCAAATCCATAGGATGCATGAATAAAATCCACCCCTGCACGGACACTTGCTTCATAGTCTGCCTGAATATCACCTACATAAATGGCTTTATCCAAGTGATTTCTTTTCGCAACCAGCGCAATATTATCCCCTTTACACATCCTTGTATTTCCAAAGCACTCAATATCCAAAAAGTATTTATCAAACTTATAATACTCCAAAAATGCCTCGATATACCCCTTTTGGCAGTTGCTGACAATATATAAAGGGTACTTCTCTGCTAAAATCTGCAATGTTTTTTCCAAATTCGGATACAAAATACCACCATGTTTTCTTAAATATTCATTTTCTGCATCACAACAACGTTCCATCAATGCAAGTGCCTTTTCCTGTCCCAATTCTCCGAATAAAATCTCAGAAATTTCTACCATGGTTCTGCCCATAACATTCTGCACATCCTCAGTTGTCACTCTACGAAAACCACCTGCACCCTTTTTTACTTCCTCTTCCCATGATATTGCTACGTTTTCTGCAGAATCCCACAAAGTTCCGTCCATATCAAAAATAATTCCGTTTTTCATTAGATTCTCCTTATATTTCTTATTTTAAATAAATTCCGGTTCGGCGATGCATGCTATCCCGAAATGCCGGGCGAAGCTTCCGGCAGACGTGCGTTGTGTGGCTAAGTTTCCGTCCGGTATTCATAATGTATGAAGTCAATAAAACAGACGCAGGGGGGAGTTTGGTGGAAGTCCCCCCTGCGTCTGTTTTACTAATTTACGTTGTGATACCGGACTAGAGAGCGTGGAACGTGTCTGCCTGTATTACGAAGAATTTCGGGATAACATACATGAAAACCTCCATAGAGTAGAGATGTAGCCGTAAGTGTTCCGGCATCATCTACCTGTGGAGGTTTCGATGAAGATTATCCCTAAATCCTTTCGTAAC
>JAGAMY010000026.1 GCA_017624495.1 Lachnospiraceae bacterium
ATAATCAAACAAAGCAAGGAAATAAATTCATCTAATGAAAAATTATAGCACATATCGTTACAAGACAAAAAACGGCTACAAAGCTTGATATTACTAGCTTTGTGACCGTTTTTATTCTTTCAAACTGTCAAAGATGGGATTATACCATATCTTTTCCCAATCACCAATAAAAAATTACAATTTTATAATTTTTTCAATTTTGCAAAAGAAGCAAACATCTTTTTAACCCCTGCCGTATCGAATTCTACGGTAACTTCATAATCTCTGCCGCCTTCAACTATCTGCGTGACTGTTCCTTCACCAAATTTCATGTGACGTACTCTGTCACTGACACCATATTCCAATGGTGTTTTTTGCGCTGTACCGAAATTTTTCGGCGCACTGTAACTGCTTACAGCCATTGGCTTTGAACGAAACGCTTCCTTTGCCTGACGAAAGGCATTATTTCGCGGCAGTTCTTCAATTTTGGGCTTACGGACAGCTCCAGCCATAAGCTCTTTAGGAATTTCCTGTACAAACCGTGACACCTTATTATACTGGGTTTCTCCCCGCACCATTCGCTGTCTTGCACAGGTAATGGAAAGATTTTCTTTCGCCCTTGTAATTCCTACATATGCCAGACGGCGTTCTTCTTCTAATTCCTCTATCGGATTGTCTGCCATAATGGACATATAGCTTGGGAAAAGTCCATCCTCCATTCCTGCTAAATAGACATTTGGAAATTCCAATCCCTTGGCACTATGCAAGGTCATTAATACCACATAGTTGCTGTTTTCATCAAGGCTGTCAATATCTGCCACAAGGGCAACTTCTTCTAAAAATCCACTTAATGTAGGATTTTCTTCGCTTTCTTCATAAGCCGCAACCTTACTGATAAATTCATCAATATTTTCAATTCTGGCTGCTGCCTCATCCGTACCTTCTGCTTCTAATTCTGCCACATATCCGGTTGTCTCAATGATTTCCTCCAAAAGCTCTGTCAGGCTGATAAGCCCTAACTTGCTTCGCATTGACTGGATAAACATGACAAACGGACGAATCTTTGCAGCTGCTTTGCCAATAGACGGTATATCTTCTGCCATCCTTAATGCACTGTAAAAGCCCATGTCATTGATAATGGCATATTCCTGTACACGATTTAACGTGGTAGCTCCGATTCCCCGTTTTGGTACATTGATAATACGGCGCACAGCTAAGTCATCACTGGCATTGTCAATAGTCTTTAAGTAAGCTAATAAATCTTTAATTTCTTTTCTGGCATAGAAGTTTACACCGCCCACAATTTTATAAGGAATATTAGAAACTACAAACTTCTCTTCAAACAGACGGGACTGCGCATTGGTACGATATAGAATTGCACAATCTTTATAGGTATATCCCTTCTTATAAACCTTTTCTGTAATATCCTTTGCCACAAAATCCGCTTCGTCAAAACCGGTATCTAACTGATGCAGGGCAATTTTTTCTCCTGCACCATTGGCTGTCCAAAGTTTTTTCTCTTTTCTGCCCCGGTTATTGGCAATCACATTGTTTGCAGCATCTAAAATATTCTGCGTAGAACGATAATTCTGCTCTAATTTAATGATTTTTGCTTCCGGGAAATATTTTTCAAAATTTAAAATATTGTATATATTTGCTCCCCGGAATTTGTAAATAGACTGGTCATCATCACCCACCACACAAAGATTTTTATACTTTCCTGCCAGAAGGTGAATCAACTGAAACTGTGCAGTATTGGTATCTTGATACTCGTCCACCATAATATACTTAAAACGTTCCTGATAGTAGTTTAAAACTTCTGCATCCGTTTTAAACAATTCCACCGTATAAAAAATCAAATCATCAAAATCTAATGCATTGTTTTTCTTTAAAGCCTTCTGATATTCCCTGTAGACTAAAGCCTGTTTTTCTTTTACGAAATCACCTGCTGCATTTAATGCAAACTCGGTAGGTCCAATCATTTCATCCTTTGCAGAGGAAATCACACCCAGAAAGGCTTTTTCCTTATACAGCTTCGTATCAATTTCCAGACGTTTACAGATATCCTTCATTAACGTTTTCTGATCGTCTGCATCATAAATGGTAAAATTGGTATCAAATCCCAGTCTGTCTATGTATCTTCTAAGTATCCGTACACAGGTGGAATGGAAAGTCATTACCCATATACTTTCTGAACCATATCCCACCATGTCATCAATACGCTCACGCATTTCTCCTGCGGCTTTATTTGTAAAGGTAATCGCCATAATGTTGTAGGGATTCACACCTTTTTCTTCTATTAAATATGCTGTTCTATGGGTTAACACCCTGGTTTTACCTGAACCTGCTCCGGCGAGAATAAGTACCGGACCTTCCGTTTGAAAAACTGCTTCTTTTTGTGGCTCGTTTAGTGTATCGTAAATGCTCATTGCTGCTCCTTATTTCTCATCATTTCGTTACTATTTTTCGTTCTTCTAGTATAACGAATTATGATGTAAAAAACAACGTCCGATTTACTTCTCACTACAAAACTCTACCTTTTTTCCTTCCAAAATCATATTTGTCGTTCTTACGGCACACATTTTCCACACATGGAGCAGGTATGACGGTCAGAAGGTGGTGTACTTTCAAAATATTCTCTGGCTTTATCACCATCCATGGCAAGCTTAAACATCTCTTCCCAGTCCACTTCATGACGGGCTTTTGCCATCGCATTGTCAATTTCCCTTGCATGCGGAACTTTTTTTGCAATATCTGCTGCATGGGCTGCAATTTTACTTGCAATAATGCCCTCTTTTACATCCAAAATATCCGGTAAACGTAAATGCTCTGCCGGTGTTACATAGCATAGAAAATCTGCTCCGGCTGCTGCCGCAATTGCACCACCTATGGCTGAGGTTATATGGTCATAGCCGGGAGCTATATCCGTTACCAATGGTCCTAATACATAAAATGGTGCATTATGACATAAGCGTTTTTGCAATTTCATATTTGCTGCAATCTCATCCATTGCCATATGCCCTGGTCCTTCTACCATCACCTGCACATCCTTTTCCCATGCACGTTTTGTCAATGCGCCAAGCTCTATAAGCTCTGCAATCTGTCCGGCATCGGTAGCATCATCAATACAACCCGGACGCAGTGCATCCCCAAGACTGATGGTAACATCATATGCACGCAAAATTTCCAGTACTTCATCATAATGCTCATAAAACGGATTTTCATTTCCCGTCATCATCATCCATGCAAAAAGCAAAGAGCCACCCCTAGATACAATATTCATTTTTCTCTTATCCCGCATAAACGCTTCCACCGTGCGGCGGTTAATTCCTGCATGAATGGTCATAAAATCCACACCTTCTTCTGCATGGGCGCGTACCACCTTTAAGAAATCCTCTGCCGTAATTTCCAATAAATCCTTATCCAGATAGCCTATTGCATCATACATGGGTACAGTACCAATCATTGCCGTAGATTTTTCAATTAATTTTGTACGGAATTCATTGGTTTTTCCGTAATTACTTAAATCCATAATGGCTTCTGCACCAAATTTTAATGCCAAATCTACCTTTTCCATTTCCATTTCGTAATGATTACAGTCCCCGGAAATCCCAAGGTTGACATTAATTTTAGTTCGAAGTCCGCTGCCAATGCCTTCCGGTGAAATATTTTTATGCCGGATATTGCAGGGAATTGCCACTTCTCCCTTTGCAACAAGCTCCCGCAATTTATCTGCTTTCATATATTCTTTTTTTGCTACAATTTCCATTTCAGGTGTAATAATACCTTTTTTTGCTGCCTCCATTTGTGTTGCATATGTATTCATTTTACTGTCTCCTATCCTCTAAATTTCATCCTGACTATGCAAAGCATCCTTGTAACTGTTCAGTACCTTCACAGTTACATGCCAAAATCTATTTAAAATCGCTTTCAGCGATGAGATTTTTGCACACTTGAATCATTTTCTTACGGTCAGCGCAGTAAATGCGCAGACCTACTGAATAGTTACGCATCCTTCATAAAATATCCATCACTGCAAAATGCATGATGCATAGGTCCATTTCCTTTTCCTAAATCAAGCATTGCACTAAGCGCACCGGAAACATATTCTTTTGCACGCAAAACAGCCGTTTCCACAGTAAATCCCTTCGCCAGATTTGCAGCAATTGCACTAGAAAGTGTGCAACCGGTTCCATGGGTATTTTGATTGTCAATACGGACACCTTGAAACCAGCGGTATGTACCCTCTGTATATAAAAGGTCATTGGCATCGTAAATACTATGTCCTCCCTTTAACAAAACTGCTGCACCACATTTTTTATAAATGATTTCCGCCGCATACAACATATCTTTTTCATTTTGTATGGTTATTCCTGACAAAATTTCTGCCTCCGGAATATTGGGTGTTATAAGCGATGCTACAGGCAATAATCTATTTATCAAGCTATCGGCTGCATCTTCCTGCAAAAGTTTTGAACCGCTTGTGGATACCATAACCGGATCAGCTACGATGTTTTTTGCCCCATAATATTCAAGTTTTTCTGCAATAACGTCTATCAGCTTCCCAGAGGATACCATACCAATTTTTACTGCATCGGGATAAATATCTGTAAATACTGCATCTAACTGCTTTTCCAAAAATTCCGGTGTAACCTCAAAAATTCCTGTAACACCGGTTGTATTTTGCGCTGTCAGCGCCGTTATGGCACTCATGGCATATACACCATTTACCGTCATGGTTTTTATATCTGCCTGTATTCCTGCGCCTCCGCTACAATCACTGCCTGCAATTGTTAATGCTGTTTTCATAGCCCTGTAATATCCTTTACTTTTTCTTTTAACATCTTTGTGTTTTTTCGTATATTTTCTGCGGAAAAAATGGCAGAAACCATTGCAACACCAGCCATTCCTCCACCCCGTATTTCTATGAGATTTTCTGCACAAATACCACCTATGGCAACTGCCGGAATCGATACGGAAAGACAAATCTCCTTTAACTGCTCTTTGCTGATGCGCAGGGCATTTTGCTTTGTACTTGAAGGAAATACTGCACCTACTCCAAGATAGTCTGCTCCAGCCTGCTCGGCGGCTATTGCCTGTTCTATTGTCTTTGCCGTCGCACCAATGATAAAATCCTCTCCTGCCAGTTCACGGATTTTTTTTACCGGTGCATCCTTGCTTCCAACATGTACACCATCTGCGCCGATTTCTAATGCAATATCCACATCATCATTAATTATCAATGGAATCCGATACTTGTGACACAAATTTTTTATGCATTTTGCTTCTGCTAAAAATTCTTCCTTCGACAGATGCTTTTCCCGAAGCTGAACCATCGTCACACCTCCAAGAATTGCCTCCTCTACCTGCTCATATAAACTTTGACTGCCTACCCATGTACGGTCAGTTACCGCATAGAGTAACAGCATCTCCTTACTAAACTTCATTTTTCTCCTTTCGTGCATTTCACACTCTATTTAGCTGTGCAAGATATTGCTTCGGTTCACGACAAGTCATGATACTGCTCATCACACAGGCACCTTCTGCTCCGGCATTTCTTATCAAATGGACGTTTTTTTCATCAATTCCGCCAATGGCATACACCGGAATGTCCACACTTTCACACACCCTCCGCAAAAAATCCACTCCTCTGCCGGACAATCCCTGTTTACAGTCTGTTTCGAAAATATGACCCGCAAGAATATAGGTGCAACCAAGTTTTTCTGCTTCTTTTGCTTCTTCAACGGAGTGACAGGACGTACCTAATATGGTAAAGTTCTTTTTTTCTGTCTCCTTTAGTGTCCGCAATACAGGAATGGGCACATGTATGGCAGTACACTCTAATGCCATGGCAACATCTGTAAAATTGTGCAATATACAGACGATTCCCTGCTGTCTGCACTGCAGCAATACCGCTTCTGCCAGTTTTTTATATTCCTGTGGCTCTAAATCCTTTTCACGAAGAATTATGCCCTTAGGTTCTGCTTTCGCAATGCGCTCTATACGCTGCAAAAAATCCTCTTTGCAAAGTTTCCGGTTTGTTACACACAAAATATCAGACATACAGATAATCATTCAGAACCGGCTGCAGACCTTCTTCTGCCATATCGTCATACATGCGATGCAGACTGCGGTTGTCATCAATTTCAAACTGCTCATCTCCCTGCGCACCTTCTGACTCCTTTCCACTGTACTTACTCTCGTGGTCACCAATTCCCGTGGATACGCCTGCCGAAACCTTTGTGGCAGCAATTTTTACTATACCATTACGAAATGCGGCACTTTCACGAGAGGAAACCGTAATTCCCACATAAGGAAGAAAAATACGATATGCACATATAATCTGACAAAGCTGTGTTTCATGCACATCTAAAGGATGAATCCTGTCATTATTTACAATGGGGCGCAGTCTTGGACAGGACAGTGACATTTCTGCATGCGGATATTTACGCTGCAAAAAATATACATGCAGGGCACTGGCAAGTGCATCTTTACGAAAATCTGACAATCCAAGTAATGCTGAAAATGCCACTCCACGCATACCGCCTCTTAATGCCCTTTCCTGTGCATCAAAACGATAAGGCCATACACGTTTATGCCCGCGCAAATGTAGGGTTTCATACTTGTCTGCATCATAGGTTTCCTGAAAAACTGTCACATAATCTGCACCACATGTATGTAAATAGTGATATTCCTCCGTATTTACAGGATAAATTTCCAATCCTACCATGCGGAAATATTTTCTCGCTAACTTACAGGCTTCACCGATATATTTCACATCACTCTGTCCACGGCTCTCTCCGGTAAGAATTAGAATTTCTTCCATCCCACTTTCAGATATAATCTGCATCTCATGTTCAATCTGTTCCAATGAAAGCTTCATACGGCGGATGTCATTGTAGCAATTGAACCCACAATATACACAATAATTTTCGCAGTAATTGGCTATGTACAGTGGTGTAAACAAATACACTGTATTCCCAAAATGTCTGCCGGTTTCTACCCGTGCTCTCTGCGCCATCTGTTCTAAGTAGGGCTCTGCTGCCGGAGAAAGGAGTGCTTTAAAATCCTCAATCGTGCAGACTTCATGTTCTAATGCACAAAGAACGTCCTTTGCTGTATATTTTTCATAATCATAAGACTGCATATGTGACATGACATTTTCGCAGACATCGGATTCTATAATCTCCATTCCCGACATATATTCCATATGATTTTTTCGATAAGACGGGTCTGTTTCTAATCGATGCTTTATTTCTAGTGCTTCCTTTGAAAGATGCTTCGCATCTACAAAAAAATGATTTTCCATATTAAACACCCCTTAATCCCGCAAAAATCCTGTCAATGGGTCGGATGCGGATGCTCCTCTTGTCAACACCCTGCCAAGTCCTGCCAGATATGCTTTTCGTCCAGCCTCAATTCCCTGCCGAAACGCAGATGCCATCATTGGTAAATCCCCGGCTGTGGCAAGGGCTGTATTTGCCATAATTGCTGCTGCGCCCATTTCCATTGCTTCACAGGCCTGCGACGGTTTGCCAATTCCGGCATCCACAATAATTGGCAAATCTATCTCATCCACTAAAATCTGAATAAAATCCTTTGTAGCAAGCCCTTTATTTGAACCAATGGGGGAAGCTAACGGCATGACTGCTGCCGCACCTGCGCTGACTAAATCTCTTGCCACATTCAAATCCGGATACATATAAGGCATTACCACAAAGCCTTCCCCTGCCAGAATTTCGGTAGCTTTTATTGTTTCCTGATTATCCGGCAGAAGATATTTCATATCCCGCATAATTTCTACTTTTACAAAATTTCCACATCCCATTTCCCTTGCAAGCCGTGCAATCCGAACGGCTTCTTTGGCATCCCTTGCACCGGAGGTATTGGGTAAAAGCGTTACTCCCTTGGGAATATAATCTAAAATATTTTCCTGCTCTTTTGTATTTGCACGACGAACCGCTAAGGTAATAATTTCTGCTCCCGCGTCCTTTACCGCCGCTTCAATAAGCTTTAATGAGTATTTTCCGGAGCCAAGAATAAAACGTGAGTTAAATTCATGACCGCCAATAATTAATTTGTCATTATTCATGTTGTCCTCCTATAATACACAAAACCATATGCGCCTGATGTGCAGCACAGAGCATAACTCGGGTTGAAAACAAGGTGCTCTCCTTAGATACTTCACTGACTTCATCTCCGCACAAATAAAATTTATCCGTTATTTTTCGAGTTTTTATGCTGTTTGCCGTGCCAAGTCCCGCCATACCTGAAGCTGCAATCAGATATTTTTCCGGCATTTTTTCAAGTACTGTATTTACAAGCATGGCTTTTTCCTGTGCTGCATCAAATGCTTCGCAGATAATATCCACACCCTGCAATATATCGCATGCATTTTCTTCTGTAATTCTGCCTGTATACTTTTCCACATGGATGTAAGGTGCTATTTCTTTCAAATTGGATAGTAAGGCATCTGTTTTATACATCCCAACCTGACAGGCTTTATACTGCTGCCTGTGCAAATTGGTAATATCCACTTTATCATCATCCACCAAAAGCAATTTTCCAATCCCTGCTCTTGCAAGGGATACTGCAATATTTGAACCCAAACCGCCTAACCCACAGACAGCTACTTTTGCCTGTGAAAATTTTTCCTGCAGCTCTTTTCCATGCCGGATTTCCAATGCTTTTTTCATTTCTTCCCTATTCGGTATCACATCAGCCACCTCCAACAAAACTGACAACTTCCACAATGTCTCCATCTGCAAACACTGTTTTTTCATAAGCTGCTTTCGGTACGATATCTCCATTTTTTTCCACTGCAATGCGCCCTGTATCATAACCCGCATCCAGCAAATACTCAAAAAGAGTTCTTCCGGCAATGTCGAGATTTTCTCCATTTATTTTTACCATGTTCATCCTCCTTTCCAAAAAAAATAGAAACCGCTGATTTGGCGATTTCCATTGCTGCTGTGTATTTTCTGAAATAAAAAAGGAAACTATCATATGATAATTTCCCGTAAAAATACGCATTTATTCAGGCATCCCTACGTTGGCATTATCCAAATCAGGTTATCGGTCTAAGGTTATACCTTACTCTCAGCCTGTAACACAAGCTCCCGTCTGTTTCTATTCAATTTTCATGTATTATAGCGCAACAAAACATAAATTGCAAGTACTATTGGGTAGATTCCCGTAAAATCACCTGATAACCAAGCGTAGTCGTCTTATGTGTTTCTTTATCTTCAATCTTATCCATCAGGTTGCGGCAGGCTACCATTCCAAGCTCTTTTTCATCGAAGGATAAAGAGGTAATGGAGGGCACATTATTCTCCAATAAAGAACTATTATAAAAAGATGCAATTTTAATATCCCCCGGTACTTTTACATGCTCGGCACGAAGTTTTTTCAAGACATTTCCACAAAGCGCATCATCCATGGAAATAATGCAGTCTGCACCCTTTTGCAAAATATCTTCTACACGCTGTTCCAATAGTACCTGATTATTTGCACCAAGATAAATCAAATCTTCTATCACAGGTATTCCGGCATCTTCAAAGGCTTCTATATAGCCACGCAGACGATTCTGTGTAACCACATGATTTTCGTCACCGCCAATAAGAGCTATGCGTGTCATTTTCTTCATCAAAAGAATGGAGGTAAGCTCTTTACATGCATTCTTATGATCCTGGTCAACCTGAATTGCCTGCTCCACATTTGTACTACCAATGGTTACAAATGGCAGTCCACGCTTCGCAAGTACCTTTGCCTGCTTATCATCCACAAATGTACGCATCAGAATCACACCATCTACTTTTCGATTGGTAACAATACGCTCTAAATGGGAGGTATCCTCCGGCTTGCTAATGGTAAGAAGTATATCATAATCCATAGTTGCTGCAATTTCCTGTATACCAAACAGACAACTCTGGAAAAATGGCAGGTCGGTAATATCATATTCTGCCGGTATCATTACGCCGATATTATATGTTTTAGACTGCGCAAGACTTTTTGCAATCACATTTGGGGTATAGTTATGCTTTTCGATGTACGCAAGTACTTTTTCTCTGGTTTCTGCACCAATTCTGCCTTTTCCTGATATAGCACGGGAAACGGTTGTTTTGGAAACACCTAAAGCCTCTGCTACATCTGATATTGTTATATTTTTCACTTTTTTCTCCTATATGACAAAATTCTAATTTTCTTGTACTGTAAATTTATTCTCTGCAATTTGCGCAAACCTTCACTTTATAGTGCTGTTTTATAGGAAGCGGCGCAATCGGTTGTTCATATAACTAATTTAACAGTCTTTCTTGCAATCGTCAATAGTTTTTTGTGTTTCTGCACAAAAAAGGCTGCTGCACGTTTGCGCAACAACCTTTTATACACTATCCTTTTATTTTACTTTTACATTTACCTTTACTTTTTTACTGCCACATTTAATGGTAATTACGGCTTTTCCTTTTTTCTTTCCGGTAACGACACCTTTTTTGTTCACAGATGCAATTTTCTTTTTATTGCTCTTAAAGGTAACTTTCTTTTTCACCGGATAACTCTGATACAAAAGCTTTGCTGTCTTTCCGGCTTTTACATTGATAGTGGACTTTACTGTAGTAAGAATAATCGGATTCGCATCATCCCATTCACAGACAAATCCTAATTTTCCTTCGCCTTCTGCTTCATTGGTATAGTCATTCCATGTACTGCCATTGTAGTAGCCGAAATAATCTTCCGTGCCATCAAAATCATTATTTACATCACTGCCAAAATTATTATAGTCTGTACGTTCTTTTGTTACCCATACGCATTTACCCTCTTTTTTGGCATCATTTAAACCAATCCATGTATTTTTTTCATTACATAAGCCATATACAAATTTGTCTTCTTTTTTGCTGGTCGGTGTCACTAAATAACCACCTAAATTTTTGCATTTTTCATCTGCTTCCGTCCAGCTTGAGTATAGCCCATAATATTTGTATTTATGTCCATTATAGGCACTTGTTCCTAAAATATTTTTACCCATTTCTGCCTTGTTACCGGACACATAGGCGTTATATGCAGCTTCTGAATCCCATTCCATGACATATGCATTTCCACCGGCACCCAAACTCTTAATATCCAGACAATCATCCCATGTGCCTTCCCATAAGGAAAGGAAGATTTCCTCATCACCATTTGATGGCTCGTCTTCATGCCAGTTCGCATAGCTAAACGGTTCACCTGTTATCCAGTTCCATGCTCCATTTACCTTTTTCGCCCCCAGCCAGATATCTGTTTCACCAGATAAATTTGTCTTTACAAAGGCTTCTTCTTCTGCACTGGTTAATGTCACTAAATGCGCACCGCTTATATCACACATGTATTCTGCCGTATAGGCATCCACAACTTCGTTGACAAACTTATAATAATGTCCATTATAGGTCTGTACATCATTTGCTTTTACCTCTACAGCAGGTACTCCTGCTAAAAGACTGACAGCCATTGCCTGTGTAAGTCCAAGTGCTAAAAGTTTTTTCATTTGCATCATAATACTTATCCCCCTTTGTGTAAATTCCGTTTTCTCATAGGTTTATTTTATCCGAATTTTGTGATAATTTCAACGATTTTTTTTTAATGTTTTACAATTTCACCAACACCATTTCATGCCCCACCGCCGGTAAAAATTTTTCAAACACATCCTTACATCTTAACCGCAAACTGCTGGTATTGATACAAGGATGACAGCCAAAATATTCATCCTTTAATAAATCCTCATCCACCAAAAGCTGCACCTTATTTTCCTTATCATTCATAAGCCCTAATACACTCACAGACCCCGGTGTAATGTCTAAATACTTTTCCATTTCTTCTGCTCCGGCAAAGGAAAGTCTTGCACTGCCAATCTGGGAGGTAATATCCTTTGTTTTAAACTTTTTGTCCCCTAAAATCATCAGCAGATAAAACTGTGTTTTCTGTCTGTTACATAAAAATAAATTTTTGCATATGGCTGCATTTAACACCTTATCAATTTCCTCACAGGCTTCCATGGTATTTGCTTCTTCATGGTCGATTCTTTCATATTCAATCCCTAGTTTGTCTAATAAATCATATACTCTGACTTCTTTTTCTAATCGATTATCTATGTTCTGTGGTCTGCCCTTAACCAACTCTAAATGCATAATTTTTTTCTCCTGTTTTCCTTAAATTTCACTAAAATTCTATGCCTTTTCTGGCGGATACGCCTTTATCAAAGGGATGCTTTATCTTTTTCATTTCTGTAATATACTCTGCTTTTTCTGCAAGAGTCTCTGATGGTTTACGTCCTGTTAATATAATTTCTACTGTTTTTCCATATTTGTCCAGAAATTTCAGCACTTTTTCCACATCTATCATATTTGTGCAGCAGGCATCACATATCTCGTCTAATACAATCATGTCATAATTTTTTTCTGCCATAGCCTGTTCGATTTTATCCCAGTAAGTTCTGTAATATGCCATAGCTTCTTTTCTGGTTTCTTCATCCATTGTAAAAGTAAAGCCAAACTCTCTCTCCGGAAGTAAGCACTCTACACCCGAAAGCGTTTTTAACAGACTACATTCACCAGATGTACCATCCTTTAAAAACTGACAAAACAGCACTTTCTTTCCAGCTCCCACACAGCGTATGGCACTTCCTACAGCACCTGTGGTCTTTCCTTTTCCATTTCCTGTATAAATCTGAATCATGCGTATTTCACTTCCTTTTACATCAAAATACTGAAATCCGGTTTATAAATCATTTCTCCTAATTCCTCTTTTTGCACAAAAGAAATCATATAAATCGGATAATATCGTATATTTCCTTTTTCTTTAATATTTGCATTACAAAAAACATAAGACTTTTCAATACCATATCGCGGATTCGTCATACAATTATTTAATGCTGCATGTCTTTCATAAGCTTTTCCTGACTTAATTTCTATTGGCAGAACTTTTCCCTGATATTCTATAAGAAAATCTAATTCTCCCAATCGGTTATTATTGTAATAAAACAAATCAAATCCATGACATTTCAATTCCTGTGCCACAACATTTTCATATATCGCATCATAATTCATGTTTAATTCATTCATAAGAATTTTCATTTGAAAACCATCTGCATACATTGCCGCCAATAATCCCACATCCGATAAAAAAAGTTTAAATAAATTGGTAGACTTAGATAACAGCAACGGTACAGCAGGTTCTGATGCACAATAAACCGGAAGCGCTACCCCCGCATCCTTCAGCCAGATAAAACTGTGTTCATATCTGGAAAACTTAAAATTTTCATTAAGACTTTTCATGATAAAGCGCTTGTTCTTATTATTTAATTCACTCGGAATCAAGTTAAAAATATCTTCTAAATATAATTTATTTCCCGGATCATATTTTGCAATATCTTTCTTATATTGTGCTATAATCTGTTTTTGTAATTCTATGACCTGCTGCAGATTGTTTGTATCTATATATCTTTGTACAACCTCCGGCATCCCACCTACAATCAGATATAACCGAAACAATTCCATCATCTTATCATGAATCAATGCATCCACAGGTTTCACATTTTGATAGCACTCTTTTAACATTTCCATAATCTGCGCTCCAACCTGATTTGCCATGCAAAACTCTTCGAAATCCATAGGATACATTTCCATAATCTGCATATAACCGACCGGAACAGAACGAATATCTTTCAGTTCAACCCCTAACAAAGAACCACTTAGCACATAGCGAAAACTACCTTCTTCCACAAGAAATTTAACAGCCGTAACCATTTCCTTACATTCCTGTACTTCATCCAAAAATACTACTGTTTCATCCTTAATCAGCGGCTTGTCTGCAATTGCCGATAATCTAAGCAAGATATCTTTAGAATCCTTAAAATCAGAGAATATCTTTCTTGCCTCTTCATTTTCAACAAAATTTATCTCTATAACAGAAGAAAATTCTTCTCTTAAACATTCTCTTACAATATATGTCTTTCCTATTTGTCGCGCACCGGTGATAAGTAATGCCTTTTTTTTCAAATCTCCTCGTAAAAAACGCTGTATACTTTTTTTTATTTTCCGTTTCATACTATACCTTCTTGCACTTTTTTATTATAATATGCCATATTTCGTCCGTTTATACAAGGCTTTTCATATATTTTTGTCCGTTTATACAAGGTTTTTCCAAGTCGTTTCGTCCGTTTATACAAGAAATTTTAAATCATGCGTATTTCACTTCCTCTAATATATTTTCTTGTACAACGGTTAAAATATCTTCTATATTTTTTGTATCTGCCAACGGAATGAATCCTCCTGCCATAGCCGCATGGCCGCCGCCATTTCCAATATCCTTTAACGCCCGGCTGATAATACGCCCGGCATCATGACCGCCTTCACTGCGCACAGAAAGCTTTATACCATTTTTCTGAATCGCATATACCACAGAAAATTTCACTTCCACCACGGCTAACATAAAATCCGAAACACTGGCAATTAAAGCCTCCGGGCAGTTTTCTCCCACACAGGCAAAGCTTATACTGTCAAATACACGAATACTTTCAATAGCTTTCGAATACGCAGCTAAATCTTCAAAATAAATCTCTGCATTTTCTAATTTTCTAATAATGCTGCCATCACATTTTTCCCACATGCGGTAAAGCATCTCTAAATCCAGCTTAGACACCCCTCTGGAAAGCTTGTCCGTATCACTGCGAATGGCATAGGTTAAAGCTGTGGCTATTCTTTCATCCATGAAAATCTGATTTTCAAAAAAATAACTTGCGATAATTGTGGCACAGGCACCAACCTCCGGACGGATATCTGTATAACGGTATTCCATCTGATTTTCTTTTCTGCTGCTTAATGCCGATACCGGATGATGGTCTATACAGATAATTTCCATTCCTGTCATATCGATAATATTAGAATTTCCCTTCTGTGCATCTACTAAGATAATTTCATCATCCTCACACAACTGCTCTTCTATATCCTCTAAATTTACCAGTTCAATCCCTAACAGCTCTATGAGCTTAAGGGTATTATATCTGTCAATTTTCCCTTTATAACAGATGGTCGCATCTATCCCCTTGTGTGCCAGTAAATTCTGCAGGCCAAAGGCACAGGCGATTGCATCCGGGTCCGGAAAATTATGTGTCTGTATATATACATGCTCTTTTTGGATAAACTGTATCATTTTCTCTAATCTTGTCATTCATTAACACCCCATCATTATGTTGCAAAAAACGACCATGCCTTTGCAGACACGGTCGCTTTTTTGGCTCAATACAACTTTACTACTTTTTGCATCTTTTCGCAACAGCTACGCTGTAATACTGTTTCCTGTATAGAGCTGATAATATTTTCCTTTTTCTTCAATCAATTCGTCATGATTTCCTTTTTCAATAATCCGTCCATTTTCTAAGACTACAATACAATCACTGTTTTTTACAGTGGAAAGTCTGTGGGCAATAACAAATGTGGTTCTTCCGCCCATAAGTTTATCCATACCATCCTGAACAATCTTTTCCGTACGGGTATCAATAGAACTGGTCGCTTCATCCAAAATCAATACCGGTGGGTCTGCAACCGCTGCCCTTGCGATGGCAAGAAGCTGTCTTTGTCCCTGACTTAAATTCGCACCATCTCCACGCAGCACTGTCTGGTAGCCTTCCGGCAGACGACGAATAAATCCATCTGCATTGGCAAGCTTTGCTGCTGCAATAACCTCTTCATCCGTAGCATCTAAACGTCCATAACGAATATTTTCCATAACCGTATTGGTAAACAAATGGGTATCCTGCAATACAATACCAAGAGAACGACGTAAATCATCCTTTTTAATTTTATTTACATTGATACCATCATAGCGGATTTTTCCATCCTGAATATCGTAAAAACGGTTAATCAGATTGGTAATGGTGGTTTTCCCTGCTCCGGTAGAACCAACAAAAGCAATTTTTTGTCCCGGCTTTGCATAAAGTTTGATGTTATGCAGCACCATTTTTTCATCCGTATAACCAAAATCCACATCATCAAAGACCACATCCCCCTGTAAACGGATGTAATCTGTTGTTCCCTCTTCTTTGTGATAATGCTTCCATGCCCAGATATGGGTACGTTCATTGGTTTCTTCTAATTTTCCATTAACTTCCTTTGCATTTACAAGGGTTACATATCCATCATCTACTTCCGGCTTTTCATCCAACAGGGCAAATACACGCTGTGCACCTGCTAATGCCATAACAATACCATTTAACTGCTGGCTTACCTGACTGATTGGCATATTAAAGTTCCGGTTAAAGGTTAAGAAACTTGCAAGACCACCAACCGTTAGTCCACCAATTTGATTTAGTGCAAGAATACCACCTACAACGGCACAGATAATATAATTCAAATGCCCTAGCTGTCCATTTAATGGTCCTAAATAATTGGCAAATTTATTTGCCTTGTAAGCACTTTCAAAAAGCGTGGCATTTAATTTTCCAAACTGCTCTTTACTTTCCGCTTCATGGCAGAATACTTTTACAACCTTCTGTCCTTCCATCATTTCTTCAATAAAACCATTCAGAGCACCAATATTTTTCTGCTGGTCAACAAAGTAGCTACCGCTGGCACCTGCAATTTTACCGGTAAGTACCAATGCAAAGGCTACCATCACAAGTGTTACCACCGTAAGTGGAATACTTAGCGTAATCATACTGATTAACACACTGACAATGGTAATCATACTGGATAAAATCTGCGGAATACTCTGACTTATCATCTGTCGTAATGCATCAATATCATTGGTATAGTTCGACATGATATCTCCATGCACATGAGTATCAAAGTACTTAATCGGTAATCTTTCCATATGTGCAAACATATCGTCACGCAGTCTGCGTAAAGTTCCCTGCGTGATATAAATACCTATCTTCGAATAGATAAATGTGGCTGCCACACCAATGGCATAAAATCCACCTGTACGAAGAATCGCCTGAAGCAATCCTGAAAAGTCTGGCTCATCTGCCAATAACAATGGTGTAATATAATCATCAATCAACGTCTTTAAAAACAGCGTTCCCTGTACACTTGCCAATACACTGACAAATATACAAATAATTATCACCATACAGGCAAACATATAATGCTTAAATACATAGGAAAGTAAACGTTTAAATACTTTTCCCGGATTTTCTATTTTCTTTTTACCCATTGGAGGTATTCTTTTATTTCCCATTGGTCCTGCCATTATGCTTCACCTTCCTTCTCATCAAAATCTCCACTGCCACTCATCTGTGACTCATATACATCCTTGTAAATTTCATTAGAAGATAATAATTCTTCATGGGTACCAAAACCATCTACCTTACCATTATCCATAACAATAATACGGTCAGCACTCTGGATACTGGATATACGCTGGGCAATAATAAGTTTTGTTGTATCCGGAATTTCCTCTGCAAATGCCTTACGGATTTTTGCATCGGTAGCGGTATCTACAGCACTTGTACTATCATCTAAAATCAAAATCTTTGGTTTTTTCAATAAAGCCCTTGCAATACACAGACGCTGCTTTTGCCCACCGGAAACATTTGCACCGCCCTGTTCAATATGCGTGTTGTATTTTTCCGGCATTTTCTGAATAAATTCGTCTGCACAGGCTAATTCACAAGCACGTTTACATTCTTCTTCTGTGGCATTTTTATCGCCCCAGCGTAAGTTTTCCAAAATGGAACCACTGAATAATACATTTTTCTGTAAAACCACAGATACTTCATTTCGAAGCGTTTCTAAATCATACGTCCGTACATCTTTACCGCCGACCTTTACACAACCTTCCGTCACATCATACAGACGACTGATTAAATTCACAAGACTCGTCTTAGAACTTCCGGTTCCACCTATAATACCAATGGTTTCTCCGGCATGAATATCTAAATTGATGTTGCTTAAAACCGGCTCACCCTCGCTCTTCTTATAGCTAAAGGATACGTTTTCAAAGGAAATACTTCCATCCGGTACAACCATATCCGGATTTTTAGGATTTTCCAAATCAGCCTTTTCTTCTAATACCTCTGCAATTCGCTCTCCACTCGCCATACTAAGTGTAATCATAACAAATACCATGGAAAGCATCATCAGGCTCATCAAAATGTTCATACAGTAAGTCAACAAGCTCATCAATTCACCAGTGGTCAGACTGCTGCCCACAATCATTTTTGCCCCAATCCAGCTGATACCTAAAATACAGGCATATACGGTAAACTGCATCACCGGAGCATTCCATACCACAACGGATTCTGCTTTTAAAAACATTTTGTAGACATTTCCACTGGCTGCATGGAAACGTTCGGTTTCAAATTTTTCACGGACAAAGGCTTTTACCACACGGATACCTGTGATATTTTCCTGTACACTGGCATTTAATTCATCATATTTTTCAAATACCTGTTTAAAATACTTCATGGCTTTTTTGATAATTAAAAACAGGATAGCACCTAAGAATATCACTGCCACAAGATATACCGTCGCAATTTTTGCATTGATACGATACGCCATCACCATGGCAAAGATGAGTGTTGCCGGTGAACGCATACACATACGCAGAATCATCTGGTAAGCATTCTGGATATTTGTCACATCTGTCGTAAGTCTTGTCACAAGTCCTGCCGTACTGAATTTATCTATGTTAGAAAATGAGAATGTCTGAATATTCTCATACATGGCTTCTCTTAAATTTCTTGCAAATCCGGTGGAAGCTCTTGCTCCATATTTTGCTCCCATAAGTCCGGCATATAAACCGATAATTACCGCCACAAGCATCATTGCACCCACTTTATAAATATGGGTAATGTTGCCGGCTTCCACACCATAATCCACGATGGATGCCATAAATACAGGAATCAGCATCTCCATAATAACCTCTAAAATCATAAATATCGGTGTACGGATAGAATCGGCTTTAAACTCTTTAATTTGTGCCATAAGTGTTTTTAGCATTGTTAAATCAACTCCTATTCCAAATTCTTTTTTATCTTATCCAACAGATACAATAATTGTTCCCGTTCTTCATCAGAAAAATCTTTTTCAATTTCTGCATGAAACAAATCAATTTCATGGCGTACTCTCTGCTGCAGCTTCTCTGCTTTTTCTGTTAATTCAATCTTTTTTAGTCTGGCATCATATGCTACAGATATACGTCGGATATATCCTTTTTGTTCTAATCCCTGCAGCATCACAGTTGCCGTAGAACGGCGAATATTAAATTCTTTTTCAATGTCTTTTTGAAATACATCTTTTTTTGCTGTATTATCCATGATAAATCCCATCATGGCATTTTGTACGCCTGTCAGTCCCTCAAATTCCGGTTCTGAAAATCTGTCGTCCAAATTTCTGCGTATCATATTGGATATGCATTTTATCTTAAATCCTATTACCCGGTTTTTATCCAATTCCTCACCTCCATACGCCAGTATATATTGTTAGATTTCTAACTTATTTGTTAGGTAACTAACAATAACACAAATTTTTTTCCAACGCAATAGGCAAATATACAAAAAACAAGACAGAAATATCTTTTTTTTCGATACATCTGTCTTATTTCACATGATTTTATTTTTTTAATCCTTTTACTTCATCCATCCAAATCCGTACACAGGCATCCGATGGCATTCGTAAATCTCCTCTTGGTGATACGGCAACCGTTCCCACCTTCGGTCCATCCGGCAGACAGGAGCGTTTAAACTGCTGAGTAAAGAATCTCCGGTAAAAATTTTCAAGCCATTTATGCAGAACATCTTCTTCATATACACCTGCAAAAGCCTTTAACGCCAGACGATACACCTTCTTCGGTGAATATCCAAAACGAAGCATATTGTATAAGAAAAAGTCATGCAGTTCATAAGGACCTACAATATCTTCTGTTTTCTGGGCAATTTTACCATCTTCCGGTGGTAATAATTCAGGACTTACCGGTGTATCTAATACATCGAGTAAAACCTCTCGTAACTTCGCATCTCCACAGGTATCTGCATAATAACGTACTAAATGGCGTACTAACGTCTTTGGTACAGAAGAATTTACTCCATACATGGACATATGGTCTCCATTGTAGGTCGCACAGCCTAAGGCTAATTCTGACATATCTCCCGTTCCAATCACCATACCATTTTCTTTATTGGCAATATCCATAAGAATCTGAGTACGCTCTCTTGCCTGCGCATTTTCATAAGTCACATCATGTATGGATGCATCATGCCCAATATCCGTAAAATGCACATTTACTGCATCTTTAATAGAAACCTCCATAAAGCTTACACCAAGGCTTTCTATCATGCTTACTGCATTGGTATAGGTTCTGTCTGTAGTTCCAAATCCCGGCATGGTAACTGCTTTGATACCTTTTCTGTCTAAACCTAAACTATCAAAAGCACGAACTGTCACAAGCAACGCCAATGTGGAATCCAATCCACCGGAAATACCCACTACGGCACATTTACAATTTGTATGTTTCAAACGCTGATAAAGTCCCATTGCCTGAATGGTTAAAATTTCTTCACAACGTTTATCTCTTTCTTCTTTTTTGCCCGGAACAAATGGTGACGGGTCGATAAAGCGTGTCAATTCTGTTTCTTCCATTTTCAGAGAAAACTCCACCTCATCATAAGCCTCTATATTCTGTGGTTCAAAGGTCGTGTTGCGTCTGCGTTCTTCTGCCAGTTTACGCACATCGATTTCCGTATAAATTGTCTCATTTGCAAAAAGCTTCGATTCAGCTAACATGCTGCCATTTTCTGCGATAATATTGTGACCGGAATATACCACATCCTGTGTGGATTCACCATTTCCGGCATTGGCATACACATAACCACAAAGCAGTCTTGCAGATTGTCCACGGATTAAGTCATTTCGGTATACAGCTTTTCCTGTGGTTTCATCACTTGCGGATGGATTTACAATTAAAGTCGCACCGGCTAAAGCATGCTGTGTGCTTGGTGGATTTGCTGCCCACAAATCCTCACATATTTCTGCACCAATAATTAACTCCGGTATTTCGGAGCAGACAAATAGAAGCCTGCTGCCAAGCGGAACAGAATCCTCTTCCATTTCAATATACACAGTCTCTTCCATTCCTCTTGCAAAATGCCTTGCCTCATAAAACTCATTATAATTTGGCAGATACGTTTTTGGCACAAATCCTAAAATCTCTCCATTCGATACTGCTGCTGCCACATTATAAAGCTTCCCTCTAAACGCAAGCGGCATTCCCACAAAAACAATGGCATCCACATCTTCTGTAAATTTTGCAATCTTTTTTATCCCCTTTATGGCACCGGATAACAAAATGTCCTGTAAAAACAAATCTCCACAAGAATAACCGGTAATACACAGTTCCGGGAAAACAATTACTTTTGCACCGTTTTTACTACATTCTTCGATTTTCTCACAGATTTTTTTTGTATTGTATTTTGTATCTGCCACCTTTACATCCGGTGTTACAGCAGCTACCTTAATATATCCATCTTTCACTTTCTAATCTCCTTTAATTCCTCTGTGTCAAAATTGTATGCTGTATTACAGAAATGGCATTTTACTTCAATCCCTTCGCCATCCGCAATCATTTCATCTAAGTCCTTTTTGCTTATGGTGGCTAAGGATTTTGCAATACGTTCTTTTGAACAGTCACAACGAAATTCTACCGGTATGGTATCTGTCACTTCAAAATCAATATCACCTAATACTTCCTTTAACAGCATTTCCGGTGAATCACCCTTTTCTAAAAGTGCTGTTACTGAGGTCATATTTGCAATCTGTTTTTCCAATTTATCGATGGTTTCCTCATCCGTAAAAGGCATAAGCTGAATGATAAATCCACCTGCCTGTTTTACCGTATTATCCTTGTTCATCAATACGCCAAGTCCCACCGATGACGGTATCTGTTCAGAGGTTGCAAAGTAGTAGGTCAAATCGTCTGCAATTTCTCCTGTCTGCAACGCAATCTGCCCGATATACGGATCTTTCATGCCTAAATCCTTGATAACACTCATCACACCAAGACCAAGTGCTCCGCCTACATTTAATTTACCCTGTGCATTTGGAGGCAGCACCACATCCGCCACCTCCGGGTAGCCTTTTACATGTCCTTTTGCATCTGCTGTTACTGTCAATGCCTTTGCAGGACCGCTTCCCTGTATCTGAATGGTTAAAAGGTCTTTTTCTCCCTTCATCATCGTTCCCATCATCACCGCACCGGATAACAGTCTGCCTAAAGCTGCTGTCATAATCGGGCTTGTATTATGATGTACCCTTGCTTTTTCCACCAAATCCCTTGATGTAATGGCAAATGCACGAATCTGTCCATTCGCCGCCGTTGCTCTTGCTATATAATCTGACATAATCTTATGCCTCCTTTATCTTTTTACATTCTTTTGCAACAAAATATACCCTTTCACTTTCTTCTACCGGAGCTTCAAATGAGCCTTCGCCAAAACATGCCACAAATTCAAGTCCTGCTTCTTCCAGCAAACTCTTTATCACTTCTAATGCATAACCTCTCTGGTAGTGGGTTTCCTCATATTTTACATATCTGCCGTCTTCCTCTTTAATAAATAACGTCAAATCATACTCGTTTATCTGTTCCTCTTCATCATAATAATTGTCCCAGATAAAACTGCCCTCTTCCCGATTTTCACAAATTGTCGTTTCACCTAAAATCTCTTTATATTTATATATGGTGTTCAAATCAAATATAAAAATACCACCCGGGTCAAGATAATTATTCACCAGCTTAAATACTGCAAGCAAATCCTCTTCCTCTGTTATATAATTCATGGAATCGCAAATGCTTACCACCGCCTTTACCGTTCCGTAAAGTTCAAATTCCCGCATGTCCTGATTGAGATATAAAATACTAGAATCCTCTTCCTCCTGCTCCCTTGCGATACCAAGCATTTCCTCTGAAATATCCACACCAATCATATCATAACCTGCTTTAGATAGCAGCCTTGTCATTTTTCCTGTTCCGCAGCCTAAATCCAAAACCAGACCATCCCGTATATCCTGTTGATGCAATATTTTTAGTACATATGTACACCATTCCTCGTAGGGTACATTGTCCATAAATAAATCGTACACTTCTGCAAATCCGCTGTATGTTTCCATTTTATTTCTCCTATCCCTGCAAACTAAAAAGGGTCAGTAACATACTATCAATTTTCTTTCTGAAAAGCAAGTTGTAAGTCAATATCGACATCGTCTTGCAAATAAAAAATATCCCTGTTATTATAGTTATAGAATGTAACTACAATATACTATTTTACATGTATTAAGGGAGGATTTTCATGCATATTATTCAAACAAAAGATTACAACGACATGAGCCGTAAGGCTGCAAACATTATTTCTGCACAGGTTATTATGAAACCGGACTGTGTACTTGGGCTGGCAACAGGTTCTACACCTTTGCAGACATATGCCTGCCTGATTGATGCATACAAAAATGGTGACCTGGATTTTTCCAAAGTCTCTTCCATCAATTTAGACGAATATCGGGGACTTTCTCATGAAAACGACCAGAGTTATCATTATTTCATGAAAACAAACTTTTTTGACCATATCAATATTCACCCAGAAAATACCCATGTACCGGACGGTATGGAACCGGATGCGCAAAAAGCCTGTGATGACCACAATGCCATTATCCGTGAACTTGGCGGCATTGATTTACAGCTTTTAGGTTTAGGTTTAAATGGACATATCGGATTTAATGAACCGGATGAATACTTCGCAAAAGAAACCCATTGTGTAGATTTGACAGAAAGCACCATTCAGGCAAATTCAAGATTTTTTGCCTCCATCGAAGAAGTTCCTACACAGGCATATACCATGGGTATACAAAACATTATGATGGCAAAAAAAGTCTTAATTATTGTGAATGGTGAAGCTAAAGCTGATATTGTAGCAAAAGTCATCCTAGGTCCGGTAACTCCACAGGTTCCTGCATCCATTTTACAGATGCATCCGGATGTTACTCTTGTAGCGGATGAAGCGGCATTATCTGTGTATAACCGATTACGCAAGGAAACGAATAAATAATTACCATGTCACATTGGAGGATAACAGGATGATTATAAAAAATGCTTCCGTATATACCCCAAATTTTATTTTTGAAAATAAAGATGTCTATATTGACGGAGAATTTATTGCAGAAACAGCCTGTGAAAAGGAAAGCATTGACGGCAGTGGCTGTTATCTGATTCCCGGGCTTATCGATATACACTTTCACGGTTGTGCCGGATATGATTTTTGTGATGCCACAAGTGAAGCCTTAACCCACATTGGTGCATATGAAATACGCAATGGTATCACATCCATCTGCCCTGCCTCCATGACACTTTCCGAAAGCCGATTAATGGAAATCTGTCAAAATGCTGTTTCCTATCGAAATAACTGGATACCCGGAAAAACGGCAAGTCTTTGTGGCATAAATTTAGAAGGTCCTTTTATTTCTGCGAAAAAAAAGGGCGCACAAAATCCCGTCTATATCCAGACACCGGATATAGACATGTTTGAGCGGTTATTAGCTACTGCTGATGGTTTGATAAAACTGACAACCATTGCCCCGGAAACCGAAAACGCTCTTGCGTTTATCCGGCATTTCGCCAATAAGGTACGCATATCTGTCGGTCATACGGATTGTGATTATGGTGTGGCACATGAAGCCTTTATGGCAGGTGCTCTCCATATGACCCATTTATATAATGCCATGCCGGCACTTTCCCACCGTAATCCGGGACCAATTGCCGCCGGGATGGATAGTGCCGATGTTACCGCAGAAATTATTTGTGATGGTATTCATATTGACCCGGCAGCCGTGCGGGCAGCATTTGCACTTTTTGGCGCAGAACGGATAATCTTTATCAGCGACAGCATGATGGCAACAGGTATGCCAGATGGCGACTATGCTTTAGGCGGACTGGATGTCCTTGTAAAAGGCAATCTTGCCACCTTAAAGGATGGTACACTTGCCGGTTCAGCCACGAACTTGATGAAGTGTCTTCAAACTGCTGTCTGGCAAATGCAGATTCCGTTAGAAACTGCTATTCGGTGTGCTACTGCAAATCCTGCTAAAGCAATTGGTGTATATGACCGGATTGGCAGCATAGAAACTGGAAAATATGCAGACTTGGTATTGTTAGATAAAAAAACATTAGAGCCGGTAAAGATTTTTTCGCATGGTATAGAAATTTTACAATAGATGTGGAAAAGGATATCCATGATAGAATCAATGTTTTTAGGACATTTAACTTTCTATCATGGATATCCTTTTTTATGGTTGCCAAATGGAAATTTATGCCCGAACTGCCCAACGCATTTTCGTTGAACGGGCTCTGCCATTTTTGGCACACTCTTCTGCGGATGGACGGATGACTTCATTGGAAATCTCACTAAAAATACCCTCTTTTTGCAGACGCTTAAAGGTCTTTTTCACCAAACGGTCTTCACCGGAATGGAAGGTTAATATCGCCACTCTTCCCCCCGATACAAGGGCATCCGGCAGACTTTCCAAAAATGCTTCTAATACTTCAAACTCACTATTTACATCAATACGAAGTGCCTGAAATGTCCGCTGACAGGATTTTTTTACTGCCTCTTTACGTTCTTTTTCAGGAACTTTTCGCAGAGCTTTTTCTATCACATCCCGAAGCTGTGTTGTTGTCTTTATTTCATTTCCTTTTCGAAACTCCATAAATACTTCCCTTGCAATTTCCTCTGCAAAGGGTTCATCCGAATTTTCAATCAGCATACCCACAAGCTCGTCCTGTGTCAGCTCCTTTAAACGTTCTGCTGCGGATACCCCCTGCTGTGGATTCAACCGCAAATCTAAAGGTCCTTCAAACTTATAGGTAAATCCTCTCTCCGGGTTATCAATCTGCATGGAGGATACCCCTAAATCTGCCATCATAAAATCAAATGGACCATGCTCTTTTGCTACTTCACTTAAATTGGCGAAATTCTTTTGCATCACTGTTAGAATTTCTTCACCAAATCCCTGTTCTTCCAAACGCTTTTTTGTCTTAACAATTTCAATGGGGTCTACATCCAATGCATATAAATGCCCTTCGCCCTTTAGACATTTAAGCATTTCTTTACTGTGTCCACCATAGCCTAAAGTGGCATCTAAACCCTTTTGTCCCGGCTGAATCTGCAGAAAATCTAAAATCTCCTGTACGCAGATGGATATATGCATACCTGCCGGTGTACTTCCTTTACGAATAACCTTTTCTATCGTATCAGCATATTTTTCCGGCTGATGCTCTTTGTATTTTTCACTATAGTTTCTTGGATGTGTCCCTTTATAGCGTACCCGCCTTTTATGTTGCTGTTCCATAAGATGTTCCTTTCACATGCTTTGCATAAAGAAAACGCCGCTTATATTTCAATGCTGCATAGTCTGTAATTTTTTTCTGATACACCACATCTGAAATTCCACCTGCAATTCCCGCAACCGGGATACCCTGTATAAATTTCAGATACAGCATTTCATCCGCTAACGCCTTTGCTGTACGTTCTTTCTGCTCTTCTAACGTAATTTCTCTATCTGCAACTTTAGAAATCTGCTGATTTATCAGCAAATCAGCCTTTAGTAAATCTTTTTCACGAAGTAATGCGGTTTCCATTAATTGCAGAATAAAAATACGCTCTTCCATTGTATCATATGCATACCCATAGGATAAAGCAATTTCATAGATACTTTTTAATAAAACACCTAAAAACAGCGGAATATCCGGCAGTCCCATACCAAGCACTCCCATACCAACTCCTTCTGCCGCAGATATAGCCTGATTGACCATACGGCTCTTTGCGGCATGCTTACCAAATGCCCGCAGGGAACTGCCATTATTTTTGACCCCATCCACAAACTCTAAGATTTTGTAATCCTGCTCCATCTTTTCCCGGTTATAGGTCTTTTCAATGACCGGTGTACCTTTTTCAAAAATCAAATCAAAGGCTTTTAAAAATGTCTTATCTAATGTAGATTGAAATTTCTCCGGCACATATTTTTCTATTTTTTCCTGCCAGTTCCCACTTAAAGCACGAAAATTGCGGTTTAAAAAGCTTTTTTCCGCTTTCAGTAATTTATGCCATTCTCTGTCTAAATGTTTTTGATTTACCATATATCTCCCCCATATTTATTTTTTTATCCAACCAGCATATATACTAAGTACACTGCATAGCATCCTAACATAAGAATACCGCTTCCTCTTGTCAGCTTTTCTTTCTTAAATACACATAAGAATAATAACACTGAAGCTGCAACTGTAATAACAGAATCAAAAATAAATGCTGCAGAATACGTTATATCATGTATCAGACTGGCTGTTCCAAGTACAAACAATATGTTAAAAATATTACTTCCTACAATATTTCCAATGGCAATATCTGCCTGATTCTTTCTGGCTGCCGTTACAGATGTAATCAACTCCGGAAGGGATGTTCCCAATGCCACAATGGTAAGACCAATCACACGGTCGCTAACACCTAATGCCTCTGCAATGGCAGTTGCACCGTCAACAGTGATATTACTTCCTGCAATAATAGCTGCCATACCACCAATGATATACACAATAATTTTTATAGCGGAAAGATCTTTAATCTCTCCATCTTCTTCTGTTTCCATATGTTTTGACTGATAAAATAAATATGCCAGATATACAATAAATAAAATCCAAAGCACCACGCCAATCATTTTATTAATATTTCCTGTAATTCCACCAATAACAGCTAATACCACCGTAATAAAAATCATAAACGGAAGTTCATATTTAATTGTAGTTTTTCCTACCTTTAACTGTGATATACAGGCGGTTACACCTAATATAACTAATATATTTAAAATATTACTGCCATAAATATTTCCAATGGCAATTCCTGTACTTCCTTTAAATGCTGCACTGATACTCACTGCTGCTTCAGGCGCACTTGTACCCATAGCTACAATCGTAAGACCGATAATCAACGATGGAATTCCTAATTTACTGGCAAGAGATGAAGAACCGTCTACAAAGAAATCTGCTCCCTTAATCAACAATACAAATCCTACAATAACCAATAAAATGTTCAGTATCATGTTTTTTCTCCTTTTCTTTTTGTAAATGTTCACGCATAAATCTGCGTATTTTTGCGGGAAATCAAAAAGACTCTATTGGCATTTACACCAATAAAGTCTTGCTATTTAATCACAATACGGGTACTTCGACCGGTTATGTCGCATTGTGCACACATTTCTGTGTCAGCTACTCCCTTTTTGACAAGTATAGCCTTATCGACAAAATATGTCAAATACTTTTATGCTAAAATTCAGTTAAGAATCCATATTCCAAAGTTCAGATACCCTGCAAATGTTACCCATAGCAGATAAGGAATCATTAAATATGCTGCTGTTTTAGAAATAGGATAAAAAAGCCGTATCATAACCAATATCAACACCCAAAGCAGCACCAGCCATGCAAAGGAAAACAAATACCATCCAAAATTGAAGAAAAATATGGACCATAAAAAATTTACAGCCAACTGATAACCATAGATTTTTAATGCATCTGATTTCTCCTGTTCATCTGCATCCGATGTCAAAATCAGATAAGATGCCACACCCATAAGAATATAAAAAACAGTCCAAACCACCGGAAACAGCCAGCCAGGCGGTGATAATGGAGGTTTATTCATTTGCGAAAATGCCTGCATACCTCCTCCTGACAATAATGCCGACAATGTACCTGTCAGTACCGGAATAGCTATGCATTTAAGCAGCGTACCTTTTTTTATTTCCATACAAAACCCCTTATCATATCTTTTATGCATTATATTCTACATTTTTTCTAATTATGCAAATTTAATAATGATGCAAAGTCCATTCACAAAATTGTCTTATCTCGTATATTCCTTTTTAAAACCGGCATACTAAAGAAAAAAAACGGAGGTTTTCCCTATGATTAACAAAGATACCATTTGTCTGCTCAAAGAATGTGATTCCGGTACAAAAATGGGTGTAGCTTCTATTGATGATGTCTTAGAAGGCACAAGCAATCCGACCTTAAAACAATTATTGATTGAAAGTAAAGACCATCATACAAAGCTTGGAAATGAAATCCATGAGATTTTAAACGAATACCAAAGCGAAGAAAAAGACCCAAATCCAATGGCAAAAAGCATGTCCTGGTTAAAAACCAATCTTAAACTGGGTATGGAAGGCGGCGATGCTACTGTGGCTGATTTGATTACAGATGGCTGTAATATGGGCATAAAATCCCTGTATAAATATTTAAATCAATATTCCGAAGCAAACGAAATATCCAGAAATATCTGTAAACGACTGATTGCTATCGAAAATAAGTTGTGTGAGGATTTACGGGAGTATTTGTAACTCTTACGAAAAGGACGGACAAGCTGTAACCTTTTGTCCGCCCTTTCCCAACTTATTCCATTCAATTTGGCATATATACTACAAATGTTATTGTTCCATCTTCATTCAAAGTAAATGTCAAAATTTCCAAATCATTAATCCCTCCGTCTGAATAGCTATAAGAAAATACTTCTGACATCCCTCTTTTTCCATTTGGGAAAATATTGCTTACTTCATCTGTACCAGAACCGCCGCTACCATCTGCAAGCTGATAAGAATAAGAAAAATATCCATTGACATCCGGTGTAAGTACTTGTCTTGTACTTTCGATTGGATGTGCTTTTTCATCAATATTTTCCGGTGATAAATTCTGCATCCATGCAGATACTATTTCTTTTAACTCCTGCTGTTCGTTATCTATTTCTACCGTATCATTTTTCGACTCATCTATTGACGAAATATACTCTGCAGCCGCCTTAGCATCTGCCTTATTTCTATCTAACGGAAGCTCAAATAATGCATTTACACCTTCATACATATCATTCTTTACAATTTCACCTGTCTTTTCATCAAAAACATATGCCTGCGCATTATAAAAACTCCCATCCGAAATACCAAGGTATACACCTTTATCTGCAAACACTTCCACGTTATCACACTCACTTAAACGATACAGTATACCATCTTCCACAAAATCCTGATATCCTCCCGATAATGTAAACGCATTATATTTCGCCGGATTATATCCTTTAATATACGGAGAAACTAAAAATTCCTGCTCTGCATAAGCATCTTCTGATGTGTCCGGCATAGGCTTACCATCCACACGCTCTATGGCAGTTACGGAATATGTTCTATCCCCTGAAATCTTTCCATTATATTCCGGCAGATAATCCGATATGGTATCTCCGGAAACAATGCCTAATAGTGTTATATTATATTCACCACAACTTTGTATTTCATTTACCATAATGGCATCTTTACCGGAAAATGCCTGCTTCAGCTTTGTATCTGTTACTGTTTCTGCCACCTGCTTTGGGGACATATAATGCCATGCCGCATATGCACTTCCTGAACCAAGACCTAACACAATGACTGTTGTCAATACTACTGCCGGTATTCTTCTTTGTTTTCTCATCTGTTTCTGCTCCTTTACCTGTTGTAAAATTTTCTGATTTAACCAGAAATCTGGCTCTTCCATTGGTGTAAGGGCATTTTTTAAAATTATATCTATTTCTTTCTTCATAACCACATTCCTTTCTAAAGCCATGTATCTATTCCATTTTGCTGCAGACTTTTTTCCAACAACTTCCTTGCCTTATACAGTCTGCTTTTGACGGTTCCCTTAGGAATTTTCATAACATCCGCAATTTGTACCACAGACATTTCTTCCATGTAAAATAATAATACTGTAAGCCGAAGTTTTTCCGGCAAGGCATTTACAAGCTGTAAAACAATCTCCCTCTGCTCATTATCAATCACCTGCGCCTCCGGTAATTGCTTTTTGTACAATACTTCTACTTCACCCTCTTCTTCCAACAAAAGCTTCTCTTCGGCAATTCGTCTGCGCCATGCATATTTTCTTTTCTTATTTTTCCATAAACGAATAGCAATGGATAACAGATAGCTTTTAGGATTTTGTTCTAACTTCATATTTTTATCTAATTCAAAAGCTTTTAAAAATGTATCCTGATATAAATCCTCTGCTTCCTCTGTATTATGTGTCAATTGTCTGCAAAAGGAATATATAGCCTTTTGGTTTTCTAAAATAAATTGCTCTAATTCTAAATTTGTCATTTGCTTCTCCACTTTTTAGACGTCTTAAAGGGATGTTTTCTGCCCTTCACTTATACATTGTAATAAACTTGTAAATGGTTCGCAAAAAATTATTTTTATTGCGGTTCTTACAGGGGTATAGTAAAATACTAGTATACTTTAAATTGAATCAGGGGGGTAACAGCTATGCATACTTTTCAACCATATCCTATTGAGTTACTTGAACTTAATCCATTTACAAGAATCGGCTCTGACTGGGCTGTTTTAACTGCCGGTAGCGAAGAGAAAGTGAATGCCATGACCGTAAGCTGGGGTGGCTTAGGTGTTCTCTGGGGCAAAAATGTCGGATTTATTTTTGTAAGAGACTCCCGTTATACCAAGGAGTTTATTGATAATGGTGAAACTTTTTCCCTTACATTTTTTCCGAAAGAATTTAAGAAAACACCTTTGAAATACTTAGGCGGTGTATCCGGTCGTAATGAAGATAAGATTAAAGCGGCACATCTTGGCATTGATTATGCAGATGGTATTCCATATATTGATGATGGGAATTTTGTGATTACTTTTAAAAAGATGTCGGCAACACAGATTAAGCCGGAGGATTTTGTTGATGCTTCCATAAAAGATGCGTGGTACAAGGATGGTGATTTCCATACGATGTATGTTGGGGAGATTTTGCAGGTATTGGCAAGATAGAAAATTACGGTTTGGCGATGCAGTTTATCCCGAAATGCCGGAGCGTAACGTGCCAAAGTATACGGAAGAAAGCTCCGGTGGCGGTTTCTGAAGTTGACGGCAGACGTACACTGTGTGGCTGTTTTCGTCCGGTATTTGTAGACTGTGAAGTCAGTAAAACAGACGTAGGGAGTAGTTCGGTGGAAGTCCGTGAAAAGAGGGTTTCTATACATTTTCATTTAGATAGTGACAACGTCCGTTACCGAATCTGACACGGCGTCCA
>JAGAMY010000027.1 GCA_017624495.1 Lachnospiraceae bacterium
AGAAAATACAGGCGAAGCCAATATTTTTGTTGGAGATTCAATGTTTGCAATTTATGCAGATGATTATGCGGTAGAGGAAAGCTATATGGAAGATAATATGCCTTCTTCTGCTGATTTGTCATCAGGAAGAAAATTTGATGGAATATTATATGGAAAAATAAATCCGGAAAATGCGTCAAATATTGAACTGGAATGTGGAGATGTAGTATTTGTGCTTAAGGAATCTGCACAGCCAGAAACTACAGTAAGTAATTCTGGAACCGGAATTATACCAGATGCATTGACATATAGTACAGATGCAATTCCATATATGGATATTGCCGGAAGTTATTCCGGAATAAAAGCAAGTTGTTCACTAAGTATGTATAGTTCATTTGACGGTGAAGCAGTAGGAGTGATTTCTATAAATGATGCGACAACGACTTATAGTGGAGAAATTATAGAATTACAGACAAATGTATATCAGGTTCTTTCTGAAGATGGGAAGACTATCATTTTTGGAGTTTCAGGAACATCAATAGATGATATGGATATGCATTTATTTATTGATGGCGCAGATTTGGGATACTTGGTAATGACAGAACATTATGTTTCATAAGAAAAGGATTTTATAAAAAGACGGAGGAAAATATGAAGTACAATATACAATTAAGAGTATGCATGATTCTTTTTGTGGTAAGTTTATGCTTTATGATTCCGGAAAGTATCAAAGCAGCTATGACCGTAACTGGTGGAGAAAGCATGGAAGAGGCAGTAGAAGTAGAATTAGAGCAGGAATATACGACAACAGGAACAGAAGGCTGGTTTAAGATTACCACACCGGAGTATGCAAAATATATCGGTGTAGGATATGATAAGTATTCAGAAATGACCGGATATAATGCCAGTGGTCTGGAACTTACAACGGGTTACAGTTGGGGTGACAGAATACCATCTTTAGGAGAACAGACTGAATACTGGGAAACAACAGAAGGTGGTTATTCATATAGTCAGCCAGTTGAGGCAGAAGAAGAGTATTATTTTTATATCAGTACAATAAAAGCAACTAATTGTACATTTAAAATTGTTTGTGGGACAGCATATGCACAGGATGAACGTCAGACGGTGATGCTTAACCAAGATTATTCATGGTATACATATTTAGATATTTTTAATGGAAATTATCAGTTTGTAGCATCCAAAACAGGATACTGTAAGGCAATCATTAGTACCAAGGGAAGTAGTTATGTTTCATATGGAGTAAGCTATCGTGATTATACACCAATGGTATCTGGTACATGTGTTAAAAATGAAGAATCTGAGTTGTTGTTTCAGGTCGAACAGGGAATGACCTATTATTTTTGGATAGAGCCGGGAGACGATACAAATATCCAATTCCATATTTCAGATATACAGGTATCATCAATTACATTAAACAGCACAAATCTGACATTAAAACATACGGAAAATTATTTATTACAACCATATATTTTGCCAGAAAATGCTGTGTTAAAAACTGTTAGCTATACCAGTTCAAATCCAAACGTTGCTACAGTATCTGAAAATGGCTTGATAACAGCGGTTTCCGGTGGAACAGCAATCATTACCTGTATAGCCAATGATGGTAGCGGTGTTTGTACACAGTGTACAGTAAATGTACCACCTATCTATGTGCAGAGAATTGATTTGCCTTATACAGCGCTTAATTTGGATTTAATGGAAGATGACGATGATTATGGAACGATTACTGCCAAAGTATATCCAGAAAATGCAGATAATGGCAGTGTTTCATGGTTTAGCAGTAACCCGGAAGTTGCAAGTATAACGCAGGAAGGTGCGCTGTATTTACATAGCATAGGAACAACAGTTATTACCTGTCGGGCAAATGATGGAAGTAATGTAGAGAGTACCTGTTTGATAACGATAGGTGAATCTATGGAGTATGGTGAAAAAGCCACAATAGAGGGTATAAAATATAAAGTTACATCAGATACAATGCAAGGAGGAACGGTTGCAGTAACTGGTGTGAGTAGTACATCGAAAAAATCCTATTCTATTCCGGATAAAGTAACCATAAATGGCTATGATTATAGCATCGAAAGTATTGGTAATAAGGCATTTTCAAAATGTAAAAAGGCGAAAACAATAACTCTTGGAGCAAATATAAAGTCTATTGGAAAACAGGTTTTTTATAATTGTAAAAAATTAAAGACATTAACTATAAAGTCAAAGAAATTGAAATCTGTAGGAAGTAATGCATTGAAAAATGTAAATGCAAAATTAAAAGTAAAAGTTCCAAAATCGAAGATAAAGAAATATAGAAAGCTGTTTACGAATAAGGGACAGAAATCAACGGTAACATTTAAAAAGATGTAAAAAAGTACCTGAATCTCTATGAAAAACGAGGTTCAGGTATTTTTGTTGTTATACATCCGCAGTGGCAGATTCTGTAGTTGTCCATTTACATATCGTAAACCCAAAAATCTGAATAATACATTATTTCTATGAAACAACAAATAAAAAAGTCACACAGGAGGAATCAGCACATGAAAACAGTAGTGGAAATTTTAAAAGCAGTAGGAAAAACAGCAGCTAAAGTCATCATCTGGGTTGCCGGAAAACTGGAAGGAGTGAAGTGAGATGTCAGCAAATGTGGAAAGTATGTTTTATGTAAGGGAAAAACCGTAGCATGGGTTGGGAACAGAGGTAAAGGAAGCACCTAATTCTACAGATGCCTTGCGTTTGGCAGGTTTGGACTGGCAGGTCATACAGCGTGATGTATATTCCGAAGATGGTTACATCATTCCCGGCTATAAAGTGAATGTCAGAAGCAGTGATTTTTCTACCCTTGGAATCGTAACAGAACGCTATCAGGTGGTACAGAACGAAGAAGCCTTCAAATTTACGGATGAATTATTGGGCGAAGGTGTTACTTATGAAACCGCAGGCTCATTACAGGGTGGAAGACGGGTATGGATGCTTGCCAAAATGCCGGAGAAGTATATTATTGCCGGAGATGAGATTACACCATACTTTGTCATTATGAACAGCCACGACGGTTCCTGTAGTATCAAAGCAGCCATGACACCAATTCGTGTTGTCTGCCAGAATACATTAAATCTTGCCTTAGACAGGGCAAAAAGAGTATGGACAACAAAACATACAGAAAATATCCTGAGCCGTATCAGTGAAGCAAGACAGACCATATTAATGGCAGACCAGTATATGTCCGAGCTTGGAAAAGAAATCGACGGTTTATCCCGTATTAAATTATCTGACCGCAAGGTTATGGAATATATGAGTGAGTTCTTTCCGGTAACAGAGGATATGAGCAGTCTGCAAAGAAGTAACAACCAGAAGCTGTTAAGTAACATGAAAGCCAGATATTTTGATGCACCGGATTTACTGGATGTAGGTAAAAATGGCTATCGTTTCATCAATGCAGTATCAGATTTTGCCACCCATGCAAAGCCAATACGAAAGAGAAAGAACTATAAGGAAAATCTGTTCCTTAGAACCGTGGAAGGAAATCCAATGATAGATAAGGCATATAAAATGGTTTTATCAGCGGCATGAGAAAGTATTTTATGGAGTACTCAAAAAATGGGTACTCTATTTTTTCGGAAAGATGGTGTTTGTATGCAGAACAGAGAGTTGTTTTGTAAAAGAATAGCAGAGGAATTAAAAGAATTTAAGGATTCAGTGCTTACAAAGGACAAGGAAAGTATCTATGGCGATAGCTACAAGATAGAAGTTTATGTAAATATCTATGAGATTTTAATAGAACAGGCGGAAAAGCTATCAGAAGCTGTTCTGCTTGTATGGTTAAATCAGTCATCCGGAATCATAGCATCATTATATGTCAGATGGCTTAAAAAAGAAGATGGTTTCTATGAGGAATTAAAAAATCATGTATTAGAGGAGATGATACAATGCGAAGATTAGTTTCAACCGTAGGATTACCAAAAGAAGAATGGTTAAAATACCGGAAACAGGGAATTACAGGCACAGATGCCGGAGCAATTACCGGAATGAATCCCTATGTCAGTGCATTTCAGGTTTATCAGGATAAGACAACGGAAGAAATCTCAGACTTTGATAATGAAAGTATGCGTCAGGGAAGGGATTTGGAAGATTATGTGGCACAGCGTTTTATGGAAGAAACCGGATTAAAGGTAAGAAAAGCAAATGCCATATACCAGAATGAAGAACATCCTGTTATGCTTGCCGATTTTGACAGGCTTATTATAGGGCAGAAAGCCGGACTGGAGTGTAAAACCGTATCGCCATATTCTTCGGATAAGTGGAAAGATGGGAATATACCATTACATTACCAGATGCAGGTACAGCACTATCTTGCGGTATCGGGATATGACTGCTGGTATGTGGCAGCTATTATTTTCGGCAGGGAATTTGTCATACGAAAGATAGAGCGTGACGAGGAACTGATACAATATCTGATTACCATAGAGGAACGGTTCTGGAATGAGCATATTGTAAAAGGAATTATGCCAGAACCGGACGGAACGGACAGCTGTTCAGAGCAGATTGCAAAGTTGTATTTTAAATCCGATTTTGAGAAGTCAGTGCAATTACAGGGGTTTAATGGTCTTTTGAACCGCAGGGAAGAATTAGTACAGATGATTGGAAAGATGGAGAAAGAAAAGGACACTATCGACCAGAAGATAAAATTGGAAATGCAGGATGCCGCTTATGCCATGACAGAAGATTATAAGATTTCATGGACACAGAGCGAATCCAAACGCTTAGATTCCAAGAAACTGAAAGAAGAGCATCCCAAACTGTATGATAGTTATTGTAAAACAATCAATAGCCGCAGATTTACCGTAAATCATGCGGCATAAAAATAATGGAGAGTGAAAGCTATGGATTTAAAAGAAGAATTAAAACAACAGGCAAAAGCAGAGCCTGTTGCAGATAAAGAGGTTAAATTAACAAAAAATATGACAATACCGGATATGGTAAAAGCCATGGAACCGGAGATTAAGAAAGCCCTGCCAAGTGTACTGACACCGGAACGCTTTACAAGGATTGCTTTATCGGCATTAAATAATACACCGCAGTTACAGCAGTGTACACCAATGAGTTTTATTGCGGCATTATTAAATGCGGCACAATTAGGGTTAGAACCCAACACTCCATTAGGACAGGCGTATTTGATTCCCTACAAAAATAAGGGTGTTTTAGAATGTCAGTTTCAGATAGGTTACAAAGGACTGATTGATTTGGCATATCGTAACGGACAAATACAGACCATTCAGGCACAGGCAGTCTATGAAAATGACTATTTCGAGTATGAATATGGATTAGAGCCTAAGCTTGTACATAGACCTGTATCCAAGGACAGGGGAGAAGTGACATACTTTTATGGTATTTTCCGTACAGTCAATGGAGGCTTTGGATTTTGTGTAATGTCTAAGTTTGACATGGATAATTACGCCAAGACTTATTCCAAAGCATTTGGTTCTGATTATTCCCCATGGAAAACCTGCTATGATGAAATGGCGAAAAAGACCGTTATAAAACAGGCTTTAAAATATGCACCGATAAAAACGGATTTCCAGAGAGCATTATCTACAGATGAATCTATTAAGAATCAGATTTCGGAAGATATGTTTTCTGTGCAGAATGAAATTGTAATGACAGCGGCATAAGTGGCTATTCATGGATAATTTTCTATGGTCGGGTAGGAAGATAGAATTTTAGAGAGGCATTCATGGTCTTAGGACTGTGGATGCCTCTGTTTAATGCAATGCATCCGAAAACGATTAGCTTGTCTGCTTTTTTATGAAATCTTCCAAAGCATCTTTTCTTACAATAAGCCGGGAGCCGATTTTACAGCTTTTAATTTTTTTCTCTTTGAGTAGTTTATAGGCAGTACTTTTGCCAATGCCAAGTTCACGGCAGATATCTTCAATAGTTAATAAGTTTTCGTTCATAGGGAACTCCTTTCTGAGTGCTGTTTAAAAGTATTTATTTCTATTACATAACTGTTGGTTGTAATTAAAAATTATTTGAGCTAAACAGTTGAATAAAAAAGTCCGAAAGGTACGCAATTTATAATATAAAAATTTGCATGGAAAAGAGGTGAAAAAGCCAATAAAATCAATGCTTTTAAGGCAAAAATATAAAGATAATCGCCAAAATTAATTGCGTATCTGTGCTAAGTAAATATATATACATAAAATTACTGGACTTAATAGAATATAGATAAAGGAGAATTACACATATGAGCAGAAAGAAAAGAGAAAATAAAGAAAAGGTTATACAGACATGTTGTTCAATGAAAGAATACGAACAGATAAAAGTATTAGCCGAAAAGAATGATATGAATATATCAAAATATACCAGAATTATGCTTTTTGAAGATACTAAGATTTCAAAAAACAGTATTTCTATATTAGTAAAACTGCAAGACATTTGTGAATATATCAATGCAAAGCAGAAAGCACCAGATAAAAAATTAGAAAGGATGTTGGATGACGTATGGAAAAGCTTGTCATAAAAATGAAAAATAGCCACTATAAATCCCCTGTGAGAATGAAAAATTTAGTAAAATATGTTGCTGCACAGGGGAAGAATAAGGACAGGGAAAAATTACTTTATTTTAAAATTAGAGGAACATCTTCTAAGATAAATAAAGCAGTAAAGCAAATGGTATGTATACAAGAAATGTATGGAAAAGATTACGAGAGAAGAATGTATCATTTAATCGTGAGTTTTCCAAAAGATATGCATGATAAATCTGTAATCATTAAATGTGCAGATGAGATATCGGATTACATATTTAAGGATTATCAGGTTGCATATGGTATACATATGTCAAAGGAAAACTGGCATATTCATTTTGCAATTAATGCGGTAAGTTACCGGACAGGGAAGAAGTGGCATCAAAGTAAAAAAGAATTTCAGGAGTTCAAAGATAACCTGAAAGATATGATAGAATCCATTTGTTCAGAATGATATTTTGAAAAATGGTATAAATTGTAAATGTATTCCCAAAGCCATGTGAAATTACGGCTTTGGGGAATACAAACATGTGCTATGCTTTTTTATGATATTTTCGAGGAGGCGAAAAAGCGTTTTCTTCAGATAGAGAGTTTAATTTGTTGGTAAAGGTTTCTAAAGAAGTAGACAATTTAGTTTGATTTACTAAAGTAATAGCTTCATATTTTAGCTTGTTAAAATTCTTCTGTAAAGATTTATCTCGCCGGGCACGCTTATAAAAGCATGTAAGATAATGGTCACATATCTGCTGATATTCAGACCGGGAATGCGTCTTTTTATCAGAATAAGAATTTTGGTGAATTTTATGCTGATTTTTGTGTTCGTTACAGTATTTTTGCTTTTTGGATTTAGTAGTAAAATAACAGTCGCAAAAAGGACATTTTTTAATTAGGCAATTTTCTTGTATGATATCTAGCAACTCAATGGCAAGGAGTTGTTCAAAATCTTGAAATCCTATAAGCTGACAACCATTATAGGATTCGAGGGTTGTAGGATAGCATTTTGGTAAGGTTTTAGTAATATAATCTTTAGCTGGAGAGCTACTGTCAATACAATCCTTGATATAAGCATATATATTATCCGTTAAAAATGTAGCTATTTCATCATCGGATAGTACAAAAGATGGACAGTTGTTTCTTTCCGTTTCGAATTTATAATATTGCATGAAATAATATTTAGCTATTTTGTGCATAGTTTGATGCGGAGAATAAACCTTGCAAGTATCTATTAAACGATAAAATCTAGGATTATTAGTTAAAAGCAGGGCATATTGCTGCACAACTTTTGTATCCTTATATAAACTAAGTAAGTTGGAAAATACAGAAAAATAGTCTGTGAATACATCTGCTATGGTCTTTAAACGAAAAAGAATATATTGTGAGTTGTATTTTTCTATAAGTCTGTTTATTTCATCTTTAAAGAAATATATGTTAAAAGAAGTATCGGTATCATTTTTAGGAATAATATTTTTACTGTAAAACAACCAGAAATTTTGCATTTTCTTTTGTATAAATTCATTTGCAGAGTCACTGAACAGTAATTCGTATATAGGAAGAAAAAGTTTTTCAAGAAATGCTTGTTCATAAGATAAGAATTTCTTGAAAGCCTGATGTAAACTATTTTTATGTTGTTGGCGGAAATTGTGATATGCATTTCTTTCTAATTTAGTTAGATCGTTATCACGATATTTTTGTAAATCAGGAGGCAGAATATTGTTATTACGAAGATAAATGTAAAAACGATATTCCCATGTTTTGGAGCAATATTGGAATAAAGCGTGTCCTATATAGGAAAGTGATATACTGCTATGAGTAAAAAATGGATGTAATTCTTTTATGTGTACATATATTGTGTTGAGCTGATTTGTTGCAGAAGTACTATCGTAGGATTCGTTTTGGGCGTAGTTGTAGTATTTTTTTAGAGAATCCTCTAATTTTGCGAAGCCATCTGTGATTTTCGGGAGCATTTCTAAAAAAGTATTATGCTGGTTTGTATAAGAATAAATGTCAAAAATTTTTTCGTTGCTTGAAACATAAGTAGTGCTTTTTTCTGTTGTTTTTAAAATATAATAATGATTATTTCCTAAATAATAATTTTCTTTTCTATCGGTTATCAAATCTTCGTAAATGCTATTTCTTTCAGGATTTTTCATGTAGATATCCTCCGTTAAATGCTATTTTGTCATTATAGTAAAGTGTTTGATGGTAAATTGTCAATGAGTATATTTTGAAAACTAAATTGACATAGGGAACTAAAAGATGAGGATTATAGTGAACATTTTTATCCCCACTATGTGATATCGTGATGATGTCGGAAAAATAAAATTCCATCAATAAGTGTAAAAAGGTGGAAATATTCCCACAAAAACAAGAAAAGAGGTGGAAAGTAATGGATGAAAGATTTTGGCAGTTTCAAATTTATCCGGAGAATGAGGTAGAGCCAGAAAAAAAGAAGAAAAGAAGTTATATTTTAGACTTGATTCCAAAGGATGGTTATTTGGCAAAATATAGAAAGAAGGAGAAAGAAAAAAATGAAAACTACAGAAGATAATACAAAAATGAATTATCATTGGACAGATACGGAGGGTTTGTTTCAAGTGAAAGAAACAGAAAATGTATATGTTGGAAATTTTTATCCAGAGGTAAAAGATGTACAAGATATACAGGAAGAAAAGTACATTGTGCTAAATTTAAAAATTGTAGGAGGTTATGACATAGAAATAATGTTGCCTGTTAAGAAATTACAAAGAGTACGATGGTTTGACTTATGTCAGCAATGCTTAATAGATGAACATAACAAGGAGGCATATGCTTTTCTCAGGTATTTGGTACAAGTGCAGGTGGCTCAATATGAAAGGGAAATAACCCGTATTACACATTACACGCAATTAGGATGGAATGTAGATGTGTATGGTAACAATGTGTATGTTTTTGGAAATGGTCAAATAGGTGGAGATAAGAATGCAAAAACAGCATCACATTTAAGTCCATATAAATTAAGCTATTTAGAAGAAAAGCAAGGAGAAATGCTAAAAATCTTTATTGACGTACTAAAAACAGCTCCTATGGAAGGTCTTATTACATTGGGATATTTTTTTACCGGGCTTTTGAGGCAGTTGTATAAAGAGGCAGGTGTACCAGTAGACTTTATTCTATATTTGGCTGGAGAGCAGCAAAACAGAAAAACAACACTTGCTAAATTAACAAATAATTTGTATTGCAGAGATACTGATATGGATTTTGCAGTAAGAACCGTAGAAAAAACAAGTAACGCTGTTGCAGAAAAACTAATTTCTGCATATAAAGATACAACACTAATTTTAGATGATGTTTCAAAAACTCGTGATAAAAAATATCAGCAAAAACAGGAGGATGTTGTAGAACATATTGTAAGGTTGGTTGGAAATCGTGCAAGAAAAAGTATAAATTCCGGAAATGGTGTTCGGGAATGTTTGCCAAATGCAAATGTAATTATTACTGGAGAATATATTCCTATATTTTCTGAATCTACATTGAGTAGAATGTTGATTTTAGAAATAGATTATCCAATTGAAGCTTATTGGTTGAGAATACTTGGGGAAAATCCGCAGATGCTTTCTACGGTCGCCTATAGTTTTCTTTCTTGTGTGCAGATGGATTACGATAGGATTGTTAGCGTAATTAAAGAGAATTTTAGTATTTATCGTCATAATAGAGAAAAACATGTGCCCTATCAGGAAAGACTCAATGAACATGGTTTCATTATGGAAAGTACCTATTATATACTGCATGATTATTTATGCAAAAATGGTTATTCGGAAGAATCGAATGATCTTATGTACAATATGACAGCTGCATTGAAAAGTACACTTTTAAAGCAGGTGAGGATAATTAAAAAGATAGTTGCAAAAGATAGTAAGAAAGATTTTTGTGCTGCGTTTGCAGAGCTGTATAATAGAAAAAAGTTAAGCATAGCACAAGAAAAAGAGTGTTATGATAAAAATTGTGACGATGCATTTTTTCAGGGAAAAGATATTATCTGTATAACGACCGTAAATTTACGTGATATGATGCGCATATACTATAATGATTCGACGATTACGATTCAGGCAGTTACAAAACAATTCAGAGAGGCTCGTTTTCTGTTAATGGACAATAGTAAGAATTTAAAATCGACCAAAAAATTAGATAATGAGCGATATCTGCATATTTTGAAAGTAAGTGTTAAAGAATACTATAAATATAGTATCGTGTAAATTCCTGTTTTTCTACTACGAAGCCAAGAAAAATCAAGAAATACAATGATACATTATCCACTTGAAAAGGAGGAAACCATTATGCATACAACGAAAGAAATTCCATTCTGGGAGAAATACACATTATCCATCGAAGAAGCATCGCAGTATTTTCGCATTGGTGAGAAAAAGCTAAGACAGTTAATCTTAGAAAATCCGGCAGCGGATTTCATACTTATGAACGGAAACCGTGCGCAGATAAAACGCAAACTGTTTGAACAGTACATAGATGCGGCTACAGTTGTCTAAATAAGTTATGACAAAGAGCCTTTGATATGGTATGATTAGTCTATCGTATCAAGGCTCTTTTTAGTTGAAGTGATAACGAAAGGAGCATGACCTATGAGTGAAAAGAGGAGGGACAACCGTAACCGGATTCTTAGACAGGGAGAAAGCCAGCGTTCCGATGGACGATATATGTTCAAATACATAGATTCTGCAGGACAGGTAAAATATGTCTACAGCTGGCGTTTAGACAGAAACGACAAAACCCCGGCAGGAAAGAAACATGATTTATCCTTACGGGAGAAAGAAAAAAGGATAGAAGCAGATATTTTTGACCAGATTGTACCGGACGGTGGCAACATGACCGTATTAGATTTGGTTAAAAAATACATCTCTCTAAAAGCAGGGATTCGCCATAATACAGAAGCAAATTATAACTTTGTCATTCGCATAATTGAAAAAGAGGAGTTTGGAAAGAAACGGATAGATAAGGTAAAGTTATCTGATGCCAAAGCGTGGCTGATTAAGCTGCAAAAGGACGGCAGAGGTTACAGTAGCATTAAATCTGTCCGTGGAGTAGTTCGTCCAGCTTTTCAGATGGCATATGACGATGACTTAATCCGTAAAAATCCATTTGAGTTTCAATTAGCAACGGTGGTTGTAAATGACAGTGTAACCAGACAGGCTATCACAAGAAAACAGCAGAGAGATTTCTTGAATTTTGTAAAAAGTGATGAGCATTTTAGCCAATATTATGACGGAATATACATCCTTTTCCATACAGGACTTAGAATATCAGAGTTTGTAGGACTGACAAAAGCAGATATAGACTTTGAAAACCGCAAAATCCGGATAGATCATCAGCTGCAAAGAAGCCGTAGAATGGAATATATTATAGAAGATACAAAAACCACAAGCGGAACACGCCTAGTTCCCATGACAGATGATGTATACGAATGTTTCAAACGCATATTATCAGCACGCAAAAAGCCGAAAATAGAACCTATGATTTCCGGTTATACAGGATTTTTGTTTCTGGATAAAAATGACATGCCTATGGTAGCCTTGCATTGGGAAAAGTATTTTCAGCACATCTGTGAAAAGTATAACAGCATTTATAGAGTGCAGATGCCCAAAATCACACCCCATGTATGCAGACATACCTTTTGCAGTAACATGGCAAAATCCGGTATGAATCCGAAAACCCTTCAATATATTATGGGACACAGTGATATAGGCGTTACCTTAAATACATACACCCATTTAGGTTTTGAAGATGTAAAAGATGAGATGCAAAGAGTCTGCAACCTCTGATAAATAGCGGGTTGTACGAAGATGCAGTTTACAACTGGTTGTACAACTTTTGCTAGAAAAGATATACCAAAATCAGCCACCAAAAGCCAAAAAACGGTTTTTGGTGGATTAGAGTAAAATACAGAAGAAACAAAGAAAAATCAACTTATAAGGAGATATACAGTCAATGATTAAAGTACTTTTCATCTGCCACGGCAACATCTGCCGCAGCACCATGGCCGAGAGTGTTTTCACGCATCTCGTCACCCAGCGCAACCTAACCCACGCATTTGCAATCAATTCCGCTGCCACCAGCCGCGAAGAAATTGGCAACCCACCACATTACGGCACAGTGGCAAAGCTTCGCCAAGTCGGCATCCCCGTAGTCCCACACCGTGCCATCCAGATGACAAAAGCCGACTACGATGACTACGATTACCTCATTGGCATGGATACTGCCAACATCCGCAATATGAGTCGCATCGCCGGTGGAGACTCGGATAACAAAATCTTCAAACTACTGTCTTTCGCAGGAACATCCAGAGACATCGCAGACCCATGGTACACTGGTAATTTTGATGAAACCTATGCAGATGTAGTAGAAGGTTGTGAAGCTTTTTTAACCTATTTAAAGAAAAATAATCAAATATAATGCTAATTTTCCCCCACTTAATTATGGTGAAAAACGTCGGACACATATAGAATAAATGCAAACAACAATAACCATAAGGGGGAATTTTATGATTTGGTGGATAATAGCAGCATTATGCGCATTTTTTGTAAAAGGGCTATGTGGTTTTGCCAACACATTAATATTTACCACAATACTTAGCTTTGGAAACAGTAATATTAATATTACACCGGTAGAATTAATTTTAGGTTATCCTACCAATGCTATTATGGCATGGAAAGAGCGTAAATCCATAAAACTATCTGTATGTATACCCTTAGCTGTTCTTGTACTCGCAGGAAGTATACCGGGAATGTTCTTTTTAAAAACAGCGGATACCAGACTGATAAAAATCCTATTTGGATTTGTGATTATTTTTATCGGTATGGAAATGCTTTATCGGGAAAAACAGCATCAGAAGCGCAGACAGTCTAAGACGATACTTGGGATAATCGGGATTTTATCCGGGATACTCTGTGGGGTATATGGTGTAGGTGCATTATTAGGTGCGTATGTTGGCAGAGTCACAGAGGATAGTCATGCATTTAAAGGAAATATTTGTATGGTATTTCTGGCAGAAAGCACATTTCGGGTGATTGTCTATACAATGACAGGCATTATCACAGTAGAGACATTGAAACAGGCAGTTGTTCTGATGCCTGTAATGTTGCTGGGGTTATTTTTAGGGATGAAAAGCGGCAAAATACTGGATGAAAAAATAGTAAGAAAAATAGTAATTATCATGTTGGTGATTTCAGGAGGAAGCTTGATTTTAGCCAATTTATAAAAATAGAAAGAGAGAAAAATATGGCACATATATATTTTACAAGACATGGACAAACCATCTGGAATGTAGAAAATAAAATTTGCGGAGCAACGGATATTGCTTTGACAGATTTAGGACACCGGCAGGCAATTGCGCTGGGGGAAGAAATTTTACGTCAGGGATTAAAAATTGATGAGATTTTATATTCGCCTCTTATTCGTGCGGCAGAAACGGCAAGACATATTTCAGAAGTAACAGGCATACCCATGCGTAAAGAAGTTCGCTTAAAAGAGCAAAACTTTGGAAAATATGAATCAACGCCAAGGGATGGAGCAGAATTTGCAGAAATGAAAACCCATTTTATAGACCATTTTGAGGGTGGGGAAACTATGCTGCATTTAGCGCAGCGTATTTATAACCTGTTGGATGAAATGAAAGCAGAGGCAGAGGATAAGACATATCTTTTAGTTGCACATAATGGGATTTCAAGAGTCGTACATTCCTATTTTCATGATATGGAAAATGAAGAATACGCAAAATTTGGAATAAAAAATTGTGAAATCCGAAAATATGAGTTTAAATAGTACAAATATCGTACGATTTTCCTATGGAACGTTGACAAGAAAATTAATATATCGTATCATGTACATATGTAACAAAAAAAGTTGCAAAAAGGGATGAAAATTAATAAAAGTGTTCAAAGATAAAGGGAGATGGCGTATGAAAAAGGCAAAAGAAAACAAAAAAGACATGCAAAAAAAGGCTGTAAAGAAACCTGAGAAAAGAAAAAAATGGAATTTAGGTATTCAGGGAAAAATTAACGGACTAATATTTTTCATCGTAATACTGTTTTCGGGATTACTTTTTTTCACTGCACAAAAATCCATGCAGTACAATGACCAGTACGAAAAAGTAATTGAGAATATCAGTAAAATTTCCTACATTAAGACCAATGCACCGAAAATGGCAAAAACTGTTATGCATATGTGTGCTGCAGGTGCAGATATTAAGAGCAGCGGACACCCGGAAATGGTAGAGACCATGCAGCAGTACATAGAGGACATCCGGAATAATATTGGAGACGATGTGGAATATAATCAGAACCGTAACCAGTTGGAAAGTCTTGCATCAGAAGTAAATAAATATGTAACCGCATACAATGAAATTGTGAAAATTTCAGGAGATAAATATTCTAACAAAGCGGCATCACAGGCAGAAGCATTTAATAATTCTACCGCTTTCCTTGCGACCAGTGCAGAGACACTTTTAGGTTATGAAATTACCAGAAGTGAGGCACTGCAGAAGGGCATACAGACAGAGTTTAAGGCATTATTTACATCATTAATGGTTGTAATTGTGATAGCAGTAGTGTTTACGGTTGCGATTTCTATAGCAGTATCTACAAGCATCACAAAACCGATTCAGCGTTTGAAAAAGCGCATGGTAGTTATTGCGGACGGAGATTTGTCCGGTGCGGATATTTCTGTAAAAACTAAGGATGAAACCGGACATTTAGCAGCAGCATTTAATAAAATGAAGCATAGTATTGCGAATATCTTAGGGCAGATTTTAGAAAGTGCAGCAGAATTAAAAATGGCAACAGGTACAGTAAATGACAGTATCGAGGAAAATGTAAACGGAAGTGCGCAGATTGCCCAGTCTGTAGGGGAAATGCTGACCAGACTGCAGAAGCAGCAGGATGAAGTGACAAAAATAGCAGAGCAGATTCAGGAAATGGAAAGCATTTCCGGTGTTGTTGTGGAAAATGCAAAAAATATTCATTCTGCCACGGAAGATGCAAGGGAAAATGCAGAAAGCGGTATGGAAAAAATTGTTGCTTATGTTGGACAGTTAGAAATTATTAATGAGTCCATACAGGAAGTGACAGATGTATTTAGCCGATTTAATGATAATACCAGACAAATGACGGCCGCATTAAATTCTATTTCAGAGATTGCTTCACAGACCAATCTTTTGTCCTTAAATGCGTCTATTGAAGCAGCAAGAGCAGGTGAAGCAGGTCGTGGATTTGCCGTAGTAGCAGACGAGATACGAAAGCTTGCGGATGATTCCCAGAGTGCGGCACAGGATATCGGTGCGATGATTAATAGGATTCAGGATGAATCTGAACATATGAATAGTAAATTAAGCGAAAGTCTTGAGCAGTTACAAAAGGGTAATGAAATGACAGCAGAAACCTGCAACAGCTTTGAAATTATCAAAAACGGAACAGAAGCAGTAGGAACAAGTGTTGCAGATATTATGGAAAAACTGAATGAACTCATGGAAAAAATTGGTGATACGGTAGGAAGTGCCAGTGAAATTCAGAGTGCAGCGGATGAAAGCGTAATGGAAATCAACGGCATCAATACGGTTGTTACGAATGAAAGCGCAAATTTGGAGGCAATTTCTTCGGCAACAGGACAGCTTTTAGGACTTACCGGAAGATTAGAGAGCATGGTAGGAGAATTTAAGCTGGATGAAACAACGGTGAACAAATAACAAAATAGCGAATATTTGCATGGACAATTTGAGGAAGTGTTAAAATATTTTGCATATTTATGCAGAGTTTTGACATCTTCCTCAAATTGTTTATTTTGTACACAAAATAGAGTTGACAAATGCACAAATGTATCATAATATATAAATACGTCAAACAAAGAATATGGCGAAAACACCACAGGGAAATGTTTTCTAAGAGGAAAGTAGTGCAAATTACACAAAAGTCTTAAAACATTAGCCGTGGAAAAGAATTCGTCAAAAAAGGATAAGGGAGGACACGAACTATGAAAAAAAGAATTTTAAGTGCAATGCTCAGTCTGGCTATGGCAGCTACATTATTTGCAGGCTGCGGCGGTGGTGATTCCGCAGGGGGAAAAGCAGGTGGAGACAAAAAAGTTGGTGTAGCGATGCCGACACAGTCATCTGAGAGATGGATCAACGATGGTGCAAACATGAAATCAGAGTTAGAGAAGCTTGGATACGAAGTTGACCTTCAGTACGCAGAAGATGATGTACAGATGCAGGTATCTCAGATTGAAAACATGATTGCAAGTGGTGTTAGCTGTTTAGTTATCGCATCTATCGATTCATCCGCACTTGTAAACGTAGAAGCACAGGCAAAAGAAGCTGGTATTCCAATTATCGCATATGACCGTTTATTAATGGATACCGATGCAGTTTCTTACTACGCAACATTTGATAACAAAGGTGTAGGTACAGCAATTGGTAAATACATCGAAGAAAAGAAAGATTTACCTGGCGCACAGTCAGCAGGAGAAAATTATACAATCGAATTCTTCATGGGTTCACCGGATGATAACAATGCGAAAATGTTATATGATGGTGTAATGGAAGTATTACAGCCATACTTAGACGATGGTACATTAGTATGTAAATCCGGCAGAACATCTTTCGATGATACATGTATCTTAAGATGGTCACAGGAAACAGCACAGCAGAACTGTGAAAACTACTTAACAGGTTTCTATGCAGACGAAGATTTAGATATTGCTTGTTCCGCATTTGATGGATTTGCTTATGGTATCAAAGCTGCTTTAGAAGGTGCTGGATACACAGATGCTAACTGGCCAATGATTACAGGTCAGGATGCAGAGCTTATGGCTGTTAAAAATATTATCAGTGGAAAACAGTCCATGTCCATCTACAAAGATACCCGTCTTCTTGCAGCAAAATGTGTAACCATGGTTCAGGCAGTGCTTGAAGGTGCAGAACCTGAAATCAACGATACAGAGCAGTACAACAATGGTAAGATTGTAGTTCCTTCTTACTTATGTACACCTGTAGCAGTAGATAAAGATAACTACCAGAAAGAAATCGTTGACGGTGGCTACTACACAGAAGAACAGTTAGCAGAATAATCTTAAAAGATATTCATGGCGGCGGCTTTGACCGCCGCCTTATTCATTTAGAAAGGAAACCATACATATGTCTAAATATATCTTGGAAATGAATCACATAACGAAAGCTTTTTCGGGTGTAAAAGCATTAGACGATGTAAATCTGAAAGTTAAACGTGGTGAGATACATGCATTATGTGGTGAGAACGGTGCGGGTAAATCTACATTAATGAATGTTCTTTCAGGAGTTTATCCTTTTGGAAGTTATGAAGGTGATATTGTCTATCATGGAGAGGTTTGTAAGTTCCATAACATCCGTGAAAGTGAAGCAAAAGGTATTGTAATTATTCATCAGGAGCTTGCGCTTAGTCCAAATCTTTCCGTTGCAGAAAATGTGTTCCTTGGAAATGAACAGACTTCTGCAAAAGGTGTAATTAACTGGACGATAACACGCAAAAAAGCACACGAAATGTTAGAAAAAGTAGGGCTTGGCGGTGAAGATGTCAATGTACCTGTAGGAAGCCTTGGGGTAGGTAAACAGCAGTTGATTGAAATTGCAAAAGCCATGGCAAAAAAAGTAGAATTGCTGATTTTGGATGAACCAACAGCAGCATTGAATGATGAAGAAAGTAAAAAGCTTTTGGAAATCATGTTAGAATTGAAAAAACAGGGAATTACCTGCATTATTATTTCCCATAAATTAAATGAAATCAGTTATGTAGCAGATTCCATTACCGTTATCCGTGATGGTAAAACGATTGAGACACTGATAAAAGGTGAAGACGATTTTTCAGAAGATAGAATCATTAAAGGTATGGTAGGTCGTGAACTTACCAATCGTTATCCGGTTCGTGAAGGTGTTGCCATTGGCGATACTATTTTCGAAATAAAAGATTGGAATGTATATCACCCGGATGATGCTAACAGGCAGATGATTAAAAATGTCAATATTCAGGTAAAAGCCGGAGAAGTCGTTGGTCTTGCAGGACTTATGGGCGCCGGAAGAACAGAGCTTGCCATGAGTATTTTTGGAAAATCTTATGGACAAAAGATATCCGGAAGTATTCTGATTAATGGTAAAAAAGTAGAAATCAAAAATGTAAAAGATGCCATTGACAATAAGCTTGCCTATGTATCAGAGGATAGAAAAAATTATGGTCTGGTGCTGATTGATGATATCAAACGAAATATGACAATGGCTGCACTGCGAAGCTTTTTCTCTAAAAATGGTGTGGTAAACAGCAATGATGAGATTCTTGCAGCAGAAGAGTATAAGAAAAAAATCAATGTAAAAGCAAACTCCATCAACCAGACTGTTGGTTCTTTATCCGGTGGTAACCAGCAGAAGGTTGTTTTGGCAAAATGGATGCTGACACAGCCGGATGTACTCATTCTTGATGAGCCTACCCGTGGTATTGACGTAGGTGCAAAATACGAAATTTATTGTGTAATTAATGAACTTGCAAAATCAGGTAAAGCAGTAGTTATTATTTCTTCTGAAATGCCTGAGATTATTGGTACCTGCGACAGGGTATACGTCATAAATGAGGGTGAGATTGCAGATGAATTAAGCAAAGAAGAAGTTTCACAGGAAAGAATCATGCAATCAATTATGGCTCACAATAGAAAGGATGATTAGAAATGGAAAAGAAAAATGTTGTTAACTTAAATATGAAACAGTATGGTATGTTTCTGGCGCTGATTGCGATTTATGTAATCTTTGCCATTATGACAGGTGGCAAAAACTTATCTCCTGCAAATATCAATAACTTGATTATGCAGAATGGATATGTAGTAATTTTGGCTGTTGGTATGCTGCTTTGTGTACTGACTGGTAACGTAGACCTTGGTGTAGGTTCTGTTGTAGCTGTAACCGGTGCAACAGCAGGTATCCTGATGGTTGATTACGGTACGAATATGTGGGTAGCCATTATTGTTGCTTTAGTGATTGGTTTGTTAATCGGTATGTTTGCTGGTTTCTTTATTGCATACTTATCCATTCCTCCATTCGTAGTAACCTTAGCAACTATGTTAATGGGTCGTGGTCTTACATATACATTACTTCAGGCACAGACAAAAGGACCTCTTCCAGATGAATATGTATTTATCGGTGCAGGTTTCCTTCCGACAGTAAAAGTACCATTTGCAGGCGGTACATTGGATTTAGTAAGTATCGGTGTAGCAGTGGTTGTTACGGTTTGTATTATCTTAGGTGAAATGAAAAGCATTGCCACAAAGAAAAAATATGGCTTTGCATTGAACCCAACATGGCAGATTATCGCAAAAAATGCAGTATTTATGTTTATTGTATGGTTCTTCTTCTATAAACTGGCACGTTACAATGGTATTCCATTTGTATTAATTATCATGTGTGTACTGGTATTTATCTATGTATTTATTACTACAAGCACAGTAGCAGGTCGTCAGATTTATGCGTTAGGTGGAAATGCAAAAGCAGCAAGACTTTCCGGTATTGATACCAGAAAAGTATTCTTCTGGGTATACACCAACATGGGTGTATTAAGTGCTGTAGCAGGTATCGTGCTTTCAGCCCGTAACGCATCCTCTACACCAAAAGCCGGAGACGGTTTCGAAATGGATGCTATTGCTTCCTGTTATATTGGTGGTGCAGCCGTTGCCGGTGGTGCCGGAACAATCACCGGAGCAGTAGTAGGAGCTTTCATTATGGGTATCTTAAATAATGGTATGTCCTTATATGGATGGTCCACAGATATTCAGAAAATTGTAAAAGGTGCTGTACTTTTAGGTGCTGTAACCATTGATATTTTATCTAAGAGAAAGAAAAACTAATAAAAGAAATAAAAAATATCGCTAAAGTGAAAATCACTTTAGCGATATTTTTTTTGAGAAAAATTAATCTGTTGTAAAATTATCAAAATAACCCTGAATCAAAATGATTGGAGTACCTTTATCACCGGAACCACTTGTTAAATCACAAAGAGAACCAATTAAATCTGTTAACTGTCTAGGTGTAGTACCCTGAGAAGCCATATTTCCAACCAGATTATCCTGTTTGGATTTGATACTATTTGAGATAGCTTCTTTTAATTCTGCACCACTAAGGTTTGCAAAATCATTATCTGCAAGATATTTTAATTTCAATTCATTTGGAGTACCCTGTAAACCATCTGTAAATGCCGGGGAAACAACAGGATCTGCTAACTCCCAGATTTTACCCTGTGGGTCTTTGAAAGCACCGTCACCATAGACCATAACTTCCACATGTTTTCCGGTTTTTTCTAAAATGCTTTCCTGAATGGCTACAACCAAATCCTTACATTCCTGTGGGAAAAGTTTAATCTTATCTTCTGTGGATTTGTTAGAACCTAATAAACCATATTTCTCATTAAAACCACTGCCATTTACAGGAGAATTCAGAATATCGTCCAAACCACATACAACTTTTGCACCGTTTGCAAGTAAAATACGTTTGGTTCTTACACGAGTATGAATATCACAGTTGATAATGCAGTCTGTGTAATCTAAAATAGTTTTCGCCTGATTTGCAAAAATAATTTCAACTTCTGCTCCGGCATCTTTGATGATGTTTGCATAGTAGTCTACATAATCTACACCGGTAAACTCATGTTTGTTTTCACCAAACAATTCACGATATTTTTCTAATGTTAAAACATCAGAGTATGGATTGATACCGGCTTCGTCTAACTGATCATAGGTCAGAAGTGCGTTACCTACTTCATCACTAGGATAGCTCAACATCAATACGACTTTTTTTGCCCCCATTGCAATACCTTTTAAGTTGATGGCAAAACGGTTACGGGAAAGGATTGGGAAAATAACACCAATGGTTTCACCGCCTAATTTAGCCTTAACATCATCAGCAATATCCTGAACAGTTGCATAATTTCCCTGTGCTCTTGCCACGATGGATTCTGTTAAAGCAATAACATCTCTGTCACGAAGGGAAAAGCCTTCGCTTTCAGCTGCAGCTAAAACACTGTCAACTGTGATGTCTATTAAGTTGTCACCTTCACGAATGATAGGACAACGGATTCCTCTTGAAATAGTACCGACTCTTCTTTCCATTATTTTACCTTCTTTATTTATAGATTTGATGCATAAAGCATCATGAAATACATTGATATTATACATAGACATGTTTGTTGTTGCAAGTATTGATTTGTCATATTTTGCAAATTTATGCAAAAAAATGGTTGGAATAATATATGAATAAAGTGAACAATTGAAAGGAAAAAAAGAGTTGTGAAAAAAATATATTTTTGTAAAAAAATTGTATAGATAATATATGTTGCTGAATGTGTAATTTTTTGGTATAATTTTATAGAAAAATCAAAGGAAAGAAGGAGATTGCTATGAAATTTAAACAATGGCTGAAAACAGCTTTAGCAGGAACATTAGCATTTGCCATGGTGGCGACCTCTATACCAATGGATGTGTCTGCTGTGGATACACAGTACACAGAAGACCTTGTATTGCATTGGGACATGACGGCGGATGAAAATGGGAACTTGAAGGACTTGACAGGAAATGGTCATGCAGGTAAACAGAATGGTTCTGTATCGTTATCTACAGTTGAAACAATTCCGGTATTAAATATGACGGGCGGTTATGTAGATATACCGGATGGTACGATTAGTACAGAAGCAACAGAAGTAACAGTAAATATGTTGGTAAAAATATCGGAAAATGTGCCGGCTTCATGGATGTTTTGCTTAGGTACAAATAACAAGAGATATATGTACTTTACAGGATGTTGTAGTGCGGATCAGGGAAAAGTTATGCGTGGTGGTGTTGGAAATGCACCGGATAGTGGTAATGGTTGGAGTTATGAAAGTGTAGTAACAGGTGAACAGGCATTGACAGCAGGAGAATGGCAGAATGTTACTGTTACATATAAAGATGGTGGGAATTTTGTTTTTTATTTAAATGGTGAAAAACAGGCAGAACAGGCTATCTCAGCAGGAAATGCTGTAAAGGATGAAAGAACTTGTACATTGCAAGGTCTTATGAAAGCAAATGATGACCGTGATGGATATATGGGATGGTCGTTCTATACTGGAAATGACCCTAAATTCCAAGGTGCTGTAGCTGATTTTAAGATTTACGAGCGTGAAATGAATGCAGAGGAAGTTAGTGCATTATATGGTGAAGTAAGTGACACGTTAATAGACTTAAAACTGAGTGATTTTGGTCCTTCAAATATTGATTTGAAAGCAGAAGATTGTCTGTCGGATGGTATATCTGCGGATGCAGTAACTGCTGATTTACAGTTGCCAACAACGACTACTATTAGTGTTGAAGAGTATACCAAAGAAGCACAGATTACCGGATGGACAAGCAGTAATCCGGACATCATGTCAAATGAAGGTGTAATAAATCCTATGGTAAAAGATGTAGAAGTTACCATGACAGCGGAAGTAACGTTTAATGGTCGTACTGTAGAAAAGCCATTGACATTTATCGTGGCAGCAGATAAACAACCGGATAAAGTTGTAGCATGGGATGAAGAATGGCTTACAATTTCAAATGTAAAGGATATTCGGGGAAATATTACGCTTCCTGCAATTGGTGATGCAGATTCTTCAATTACATGGGAATCTACCAACGAAGAAGTGATTCGTACAACTGCTGATGGAAAGATTCTTCCGGGTAAAGTGACACGTCAGGAAGAAGATACGGAAGTGAAATTGACAGCTACCATTGCATATGGAGAAGGTGAAGATAAAGTAACTGCAACAAAAGAGTTTGATTGTGTGGTAAAAGCAAAAGCAGAAGTAGGCGAAATGACAGATTATCTCTTTGCATACTTCCCATATACATCTACAAAGGACGAAAGAATTTACTTTGGTATCAGTGATGATGGTACAAACTTTGATGCTTTAAACGATGGTAAATTCGTATTAGAATCTAAATTAGGTACACATGGTCTTCGAGATCCGTTTATTATCCGTTCACCGGAAGGTGATAAATTCTATCTTATTGCAACGGATTTAACAGTTGCAGGTGTGACACAGGATGGAGTTAAATATCCAGGTATGGGCTGGGGAGATAACCAGAGAATGGGTAGTAAGAGTATTATGGTCTGGGAATCTACGGATTTAGTAAACTGGTCAGAACAGAGAATGTGCGAAGTAGCCGATGAAGCAGCAGGATGTACATGGGCACCGGAAGCATACTGGGACGAAGAAACAGAACAGTTTGTGGTATTCTGGGCATCAATGATAGATGGACAGCATAATGTCTGGCTGGCAACCACAAGAGATTTCTATAGCTTCTCAGAACCGCAGGTATGGATAGATGAAGCTGCTTCTGTTATTGATACAACAGTAATTAAAGCAGGAGATTATTACTATCGTTATACAAAAAATGAATCAGGTAGTAAGAATGTATACGGAACACCAAGCAAGCGTGTATATTGTGAAAGAAGCACATCCTTATTAGGAGAATGGGAGCTTGTACATAGTGATTCTCTTAACGTAGGCGGTGGACAGATTGAAGGTGCATGTATTTCTAAAATCAATCCGGAAGATGTAAAAACTGTTAAAGCATATGCAGCAGCAAAAGGAATCACATTAGAAGGCGACGAAATTTACTGCTTATCCGCAGATCAGACAGGGTCTACAGTATTCTTAGGACTTTCTGATGATATTACAAAAGGTTGGTTCCATGTATTAGGAACAGCTAAGAATGAAGAAGTGGATGGAGTATCTATTTACTCCATGCCTGAACCGGATGCCAGCCATGGAACAATTATGCCGATTACATCAGCAGAATATGAAGCATTACAGGAAGCTTATGGTACACCTGTTATGGGTGATGTAGAAGTGCCAGAGGTTGTAGAAGTAGGTTATGATGAAAGTGCAATACCTTCTTCTGTAAAAGTATCTATGGGACGTATCTATGTAGATGCAGATGTTACATGGACAAAGGAAGGCAGTTTTGCAGAAATTGGAACTGTAACTTTAACTGGAACAACAGAAGAGGTTACTATTTTAGGAAAAACTGTTGAAGCTGCTACAATTACAAAGGAAATTAACGTAGTTGATAAAACAGCATTAAAAGCAAAAATTGCTGAGGCAGAAGCGTTAGAAGAATCAACGTATACATCAGCTTCATGGAAGAAATTAGAATCTGCGTTGAAAAAAGCAAAAACCGAAAATACAACACAGACTGCCATTGATAATGCGGTAAAAGCGTTGGCAGACGCTATGGATGAATTGGTAGCATTAGGGGACAAATCCGCTTTACAGACATTGATTGCAGAAGTTGAAAAGCTTGTGGCAACAGAGTATACAACTGAAAGCTGGGCAACGTTACAGACAGCATTAACAGGTGCAAAAGCTGTAAATGATGATTCACAGGCTACAGAAAGCATGATTAGTGAAGTGGTAAGCGCATTGACAGATGCTAAGACAAAATTGGTGAAAGCGCAGGTAACACAGCCAACACCAGAAACTCCACAGAACCCAGAAACCCCACAGAATCCGGAAACTCCGCAGACACCACAGACTCCACCAGCAACAGAAACCACAATCACTTTAAGCGAAACGAAAGTAGTTATGGGTCTTAAAGAAAAGAATGTGAAATTAACAGCTGATGTTGAGGGTGCAGCAGCCGGACAGGCAGTTACATGGTCATCTAGTAATGAAAAAGTAGCAACTGTAAAAGATGGAAAGATTACAGCTTCGAATAAGAAAACAGGTAAAGCAACAATTACAGCCACAACGGCAGACGGCAAGACTGCAACCTGTGAAGTAGTTGTAAAGAAAGCGCCTACAAAGATTACATTAAATAAAAAGAGCGTAACCTTAAACTTAAAGAAAAAGAAAACTTTCCAGATTAAAGTAAAGAAATATAAACCAAGCAATGCAGCAAGCTACAAACTTACTTACAAATCAAGTAAGAAGAAAATAGCAGATGTATCCAAAACAGGATTAGTAACCGCTAAGAAAAAAGGCACAACAAAGATTACGGTTAAGACATACAATGGTAAAAAAGCAACCATTACAATTAAAGTAAAATAGTATATGGTGAAAAGTACAGGGTTTGAGTCTTTGGGCTTAAACCCTGTTTTTTCTAAAATATGAGCGGATTTAGTCTATAAAGTGCATACATTTTTGGATATTAAACCGAAAATGTTGAAAAAATATCAGAAAATATGTCGATTTTACAAAAAAATCTCTTGTGAAATTAGTACATATTTACTATAATATTAATAACTGATGTACTGGAGGAATGCGAATGGGGCAGAACAGCTTGTTTCAATTTTCCATAGATAATGCATTGGAAATTATAGTGATATTTGATGATGGCGGGACAATTTTATATGCCAATCAGTCAGCAAAAGAACAATTAGAATATGAAGAACTGTGTGATAGTCCGATTACAGAGATTTTTCCGGGAGCATTTCAAATTGCAGACGGATGTATTGTCATGGAAATGCAGGCAGACGGTGAAATGCAGACAATGATGGCATACCGCAAAAACCGGACATGTTTTCCTGTTAAGGCAAAGCTGTTTGCATACGATAATGCAGAAGAATTTGGTATCAATGATGAACAGCAGATATATGTTTGTACGGCATTAAATGCTTCTACAGAAGATTTTCTGGAGAAACAGGCGAATCGTGCAGAACAGGAAGCGGAAGAAGCACAGAAAGTGAAAAATGAGTTTGTGGCAAATGTAACCCATGAGCTTCGAACACCTGTCAATGGCGTATTGGGAAATACACAGGAGTTGCTTAGTGAAGAAACAGAGCCAAAGAAGCTAAAGCTTCTGCATTTGATTGAACGTGGCTGCAGGGACATGAATGCATTGATTAACAATATTTTGGATTTCTCCAAATTAGAGGCAGGAAAGTTTGTTTTAGAGCCACGAAGATTCAATTTCCGCAGTATGCTTGATTATGTAAAAGGAAATCACAGTAACCGCATTATAGAAAAAGGGTTACAATTTTCCATTATGGTATCACCGGAAGTTCCGGAGTTTATCATTGGTGATGAGCTTAGAATTGTGCAGATTTTAAATAATTTGTTGTCAAATGCATATAAGTTTACCTCCGTAGGTGAAATACATGTAGAGATTGTAAAAACTGCGCAGATGGGAAATCGTGCAGAATTATTCTTTATGGTTATCGATACGGGAATAGGAATTGCAAGGGCAGATCAGGACAAACTGTTTAAGAGTTTTTCGCAGGTAGATGCCTCTATTTCAAGAAAATATGGCGGAACCGGTCTTGGACTAAATATTACCAAGCAGTTAGTGGAACTTATGGATGGCAGTATACATGTAGATAGTGAAGTGGGACGCGGGACGACATTTTCCTTTCATGTATGGGTAGAAATACCACAGGAAGACTGCAAAAATGAACAGGAATTTTCCATGAGCCTGGAAGAACAGGAATTACTCTATAAATTAAAGAATCTGACCGAGAATTCTGTTAGTGAAAATATACGAAAATATGGTACAACGGAAAATAAAAAAGAACTGGAAAAGAAAATGTCGAAGCTGATTCTTTCCGTAGAAATGGAAAACTGGGAAAAGGCAGAGATGTTTGCAGAATCAGTAAAACAGTTAGTAGAAGAGGCACCAAGAGAAGTAAAGAGTGCAGCACTTCGATTGAAAATGGCAGTACAAAAGGGCGATTATGAGAAGGCATCAGCCGCTTTTGAGTTGTTACAGGAAACGATGTAGGCATCATGGAGGAGAAGGATGACAGAAATGAAATCGACCAGAGAAATTCCACGGATTCTGATTGTGGATGATGTGGAAGCGAACCGGTTTATTTTAAGGGATATTATATCCGAAATGGGATATCAGCCGGTTTTGACGGAAAAAGGTACACAGGCACTAAAAATGGTGCAGCATATGAAGATTCATTTGATTATTCTTGATATTGCCATGCCGGAAATGGATGGATATGAGGTCTGCCGACAGTTGAAGGAAGACCCGGCGACAAGGGAAATACCGGTTATATTTATATCTGCTTTTGATGAACCGGCAGATATAGTAAAAGGTTTTTCCATCGGTGGAGAAGATTATGTTACCAAGCCGTTTATTCCGGAAGTAGTAAAAGCGAGAGTGGATATGCATTTGAAGCTTTCAGAGGCAAACCGCAGTATGATGGAAATGAATCGTCAGTTACAGAAATCTGTCAGTGAACAGCTTAAGCAGATGGAGGCGGAACGGAGAAGTGTTTTATATGCACTGCTTCGGGTGGCAAGGGAAAATGCCTGCTATGATGACAATTATATGGACAGATTAAGCTACAACTGCCGTATACTGGCAGAAGCTTTGCAGATGTCTGCCATGTATGGTTATCTGATATCGGATAATTATATTGATACAATTGAACTGGCTGCGCCGTTATGTGATTTGGGTAATATGGCGATTCCTACCCAGATTTTACAAAAACAGGGAAGACTTACACCGGAGGAAAATTCAACTATGCGTACGCATACGGTGATTGGTGCAAGGATACTTCGGGATATTGGTAATGCCGGTATAGATAATGGCATGATACATATGGCGGTGGAAATAGCTAATTCCCATCATGAGAACTGGGATGGTACAGGGTATCCGGATGGTAAGAAAGGGGAAGAAATTCCGCTTTCTGCACAGATTGTAGCAGTAGCAGGTGCTTACTGTGCGTTGACGGAGAATCGAAGTTATCGTGAAGCGTTCAGTCAGGATAAGGCATTTGAAATAATGGAGGAAGATGTTGAAATTAAGTTTAATCCGGATATTTTCTGGGTGTTAAAAAAGATTTCAAGACAGCTTCGTTAAAAGATATAAATGGTACATGGGGTTACATACATGACAAATGAAGAGTTTTTGCGGATTAGTTATTTTGTAAAGAGCCGTTATGGTATAGATATGGACCGCAAGAAAGAAATCATAGACGGTAGACTTAAAAATTATATCGCAGCACAAGGGTTTGATAGTTACAGTGCTTATATGAATGCAGTAGAGAAGGATATTACCGGAGGGTTAGAAAGAGAGTTAGTCAATATACTGACGACAAATCATACCTTTTTTATGCGGGAATTTGAGCATTTTGACTTTTTAAAACAGGTGGTACTTCCTGAGCTTCGCAAAAAGGAAGAGAGGAGAAAGGATTTGTGTATCTGGTGTGGAGCTGCATCCACAGGTCAGGAACCCTATATGTTAGCGATGCTATTAAAGGAATTTTTTGGTTTGGAGCATGGGTTGTGGGATACAAAAGTTCTTGCAACAGATATTTCTACAGAGGTATTGCAACAGGCTGTAGCAGGCAGATATGACAGAGAACAGATTGAGTGTCTGCCGGATACATGGAAACGTCGTTTTTTACGTTCCATAGATAATGGTATGCGTTATGAAATTACGCAGGAAATTAAGGATGAGGTACTGTTTCGACAGTTTAATCTCATGGATGCATTTCCTTTTAAAAGGAAAATGCACGTTGTCTTTTTGCGGAATGTCATGATTTATTTTGATAAGGAAACAAAAGGGCAGTTAATACAAAAGGTATATGATGTGATGGAACCGGGAGGGTATTTGTTTGTTGGCAGGACAGAAACTATCGACAGAAACAATACACCTTTTAGGATGGTTCAGCCATCTATATTCCGAAAATAAGAAAGGGAGAATGACATATGCGTCAGATACGGGTATTAGTAGTCGAAGATTCTCTGGTTTTCAGGGAACTATTGGTGCAGAATCTGAATGCGGACCCCGCTATTACGGTAGTGGCAGCAGCAAGGGATCCCTTTGAAGCAAGAGATGCGATTGTAAAACATAAGCCGGATGTTATGACACTGGATATAGAGCTTCCACGCATGAATGGGATAGAATTTTTAAAGAAATTAATGCCGCAGTATCCACTTCCGGTGGTGGTTATCAGTTCCTTGAGTGAAAAGGTATTTGATGCCATGAATGCCGGGGCGGTAGATTTTGTAGCAAAGCCACAGGGAGCGAACCGTGAACAATTAACAGCATTTATAAAAAATGATCTTCCGGTGAAGATAAAAGTAGCATCCATAGCGAAGGTGAGCAGTTGGAAAAAAGCACCGCTTACCATGCCAAATCAGCCACTTTCCATAAGTAATAAAGATTTAATTGTGGCAATTGGGGCTTCTACCGGTGGTACAGAGGCGATTGCTTCTGTATTAAAAGAATTTGGTAAGGATATACCGGGAGTGGTGGTTGTACAGCATATGCCGCCGGGGTTTACCGCTATGTATGCAGAGCGGTTAAATACACAGTGTCAAGTAAGTGTAAAAGAAGCAAAATCCGGGGATGCAGTTGTGCCGGGACAGGTATTGATTGCACCGGGTGGTGATGCACATATGCAGTTAGTAGAAAGAAATGGTGTATATCAGGTTGTTGTCCGACAGGGACCAAAAGTAAATGGGCATTGTCCGTCTGTAGATGTTCTGTTTCATTCGGTAGCGGATGTAGCAGGAAGCAGGGCGGTAGGTATAATTTTAACCGGAATGGGAGGCGATGGTGCAAAAGGTCTTCTTGCTATGCGAAAAGCGGGAGCAAGAACGATTGGGCAGGATGAATCCACTTGTGTTGTCTATGGTATGCCAAAAGTGGCATATGACTTGGGGGCAGTGGAGTATCAGGAAAAATTGCCGGATGTTGCGAAGAGAACCTACATGGTTTTAAACAAAATGTAACAGGCAGAAAGGAAGAGAAAAATGAAGATTTTATTAGCAGAGGACGATTTCGTCACAAGAAAATTTATGACAGGTTTCTTGTCAAAATACGGTGAATGTGATGTTACCGTAGACGGAATGGAAGCAGTAGATGCTTTCATGATGGCATTAGAAGATGATGAGCCATATGATTTGGTTTGCTTAGATATTATGATGCCGGTTATGGATGGATATCAGGCACTTATGGGTATCCGTAATTTAGAAAAAGAGCGGAATATTCCGCCGGAGAAAGCGGCAAAGGTGATTATGACTACCGCATTAAACGAAGAAAAAAATGTCAAAATGGCATTTGAACTTGGATGTACAGTATATTCAGGTAAGCCGATTGATCAGGATAGATTTGAACAGGTTTTAAAGAAATTTGGACTGGTATAAAACTAGAGAAAGGAGCATGAAATGGCAGAAGAGTTTAATACCCAGGGAATGTTAGACATGTACCTGTTTGAGAACGGACAACTGCTTGAAAGGCTTCAGGAAATCGTATTAGAGCAGAAGGATGAAGATTGTTTCGATGAGGACAGTATCAATGAGATATTCCGTACGATGCATACAATCAAAGGTTCTTCCGGGGTAATGATGTTTGATGAAGTTACCAAGATATCCCACAAGTTAGAAGATGTATTCTTCTATCTGCGAGAGTCAAAACCGGACAATGTTCCCCATTTAGAATTGGTGGAACATGTTCTGCAGGTGGCAGATTTTATCACAGGAGAGTTAGAAAAACTACAGGATGGTGAATCTGCGGATGGGGATGCAACTGAAATCGTAGCAGCCATCGATGCATTTCTGACAGCCATCAAGAATGGAGAGGGAGAACAGGGTAAGGAGATTAAGGAAAATGTGCATGAGGAGCCACAGCAGTTTTATATTGCACCAATGGCGACAAGTGCAAGTCATTTTTACAAGATTTACCTGACTTTCCATCCGGATGTACAGTTAGCAAACGTACATGCCTACAAAACAGTTTATGCGTTAAAGGAAATTGCAGAAGATTTATTGCATTATCCTGAAGATATTATTTCTGATGAATCCACAGCAGAGGAAATTTTAGAAAATGGCTTTAAGATATTATTACAGTCACAGAGTACAGAAGAGCAGCTGCGTGAGATTGTACAGGAAGGTTACGAATTAAAGAAAGTAGATATTTATGAATGTAGTGCCAAGGAGTTTCAGCAGGGATTTGACAGCTTTGGCACGGAAATCCGCATAGATTTAGAATCCAGCGTGGAAGAGATTGAAGCGAAAGCAGAACAAGCCGAACAGGCAGAAAGTGCCAAAACTCCGGTAAAACAGCCGGAGCCAAAGAAGATTGCGCCCGGTGATTTCGTTATTGAATCTAAAGAGCCCGGTAAAGGAAAGAAACTAGCCAAAGATAAGCCGAAAAAGCAGGAAAAAGCACAGTTTATCAGTGTGGATGTGCACAAGATGGATATGTTGATGGACTTAATCGGTGAATTGGTAATTTCCGAGTCTGTTGTATTGCAGAATCCGGATTTAAAAGTACCGGGATTAAAACTGGATAATTTCAATAAAGCAGCAGGACAGATGACAAAAATTTCTACGGATTTGCAGAATGTTATTATGAGCATGCGAATGATGCCGCTGACAAATACTTTCCAGAAAATGAACCGAATCGTATTTGATGTTTCCAGAAAATTAGGAAAAGAAATCGAATTTGAAATGATTGGTGAACATACAGAGGTGGATAAGAATATCATTGAACATATTTCTGACCCACTTATGCATTTGGTAAGAAATGCGGTAGACCATGGAATTGAAAGCGTAGAAGAACGTCAGGCAAGCGGGAAAACAGAAAAAGGTAAGATTACTTTAAAAGCAAAGACCGAATCCGGAAAAGTATGGATAAGCGTACAGGATAATGGAAAAGGCTTAAATCGTGATAAGATTCTGGCGAAAGCAAGAAAGCAGGGAATCATTGACCCGTATAAACCGGATAGTGCTTATGCAGATAAAGAAGTGTATCAGTTTATTACATTGCCGGGATTTTCCACAAATGAGAAGGTTACCGAATATTCCGGTCGAGGCGTAGGTATGGATGTAGTTGTATCCAATTTAGCATCCATAGGCGGAACATTAGAAATTGAAAGTACACCGGGACAGGGAAGTACCATGAATTTAAAGATACCATTGACACTTTCCATTATTGATGGAATCGTTATGGAAGTAGGAAAGTCCTCTTTTGTTATCGAAACTGGTTCTGTAAAAGAATTTGTCGGTGTCCGCGAAGATATGCTCTATCATGAGCCAAGCGGTGAAGAGTTTGTTATGCTTCGTGGTGAAGGGTATCCGGTACTTCGAATTGGTGAATGGTACAATTTAAAAGATTATCAGGCAAACACAAACGAAGGTATGCTTGTATTGGTGGAAGTGGAAGAAAAGATGATTTGTCTGTTTGTAGACCGTTTAGTGGGCAAACAGGAGATTGTTGTAAAACCAATTCCGGATTATATCAAAAAAGTAAAAGGTTTATCAGGTTGTACCCAGTTAGGTGATGGAAGTATTGCACTGATTCTGGATGCACCGGGATTAATTGAATAAAAAATAAACATATAAGAAAGGAATAGGTGCATATGAGTGAGTTTGAAACACAACGTGATAAATATGTGACCTTCAAATCCGGGAATGAATATTTCGCATTAAAAATTCAGTATGTAAATGAGATTATTGTTTTTCAGGAAATTACAGAAGTACCGGAAAGTGAAGATTACATAAAAGGGCTTATTAACCTGAGGGGTAAAATCATCCCGGTCATTGATGTCAGGGTACGTTTTAAACAGGAACCTATCGAATATACAGACAGAACCTGTATTATTGTCATCAATGTAAAGGACACAGTTGTAGGCCTGATTGTAGAAAAAATTGCGGAAGTAGTAGAGATTACAGAAGAAAATATTCTTCCGCCACCGTCTGCAACCATCGGACATGAAGAGAAATCCCAGAACAAATATGTATATGGGATTGGAAAAGTGGGAGAAAGTGTAAAGCTTCTGCTTGACCCGGACAGATTATTAAAAGATGAAGACTTAACTGTATTAGATCAGATTAGTGAAGAAACAGACATGGAAGAAGGAGAGTAATTACTATGGGCAAAAATATGAAAGTATCTACACAATTAGCAATTGGCTTTATTATTATTGAAGCATTACTTGTAATTTCATTGTATACAGGGTATACAACAGCAGCACAGATTATTACTGTAGAAGATCCACAGCATTATTTAGGCAGTTATGCGAAATTTACCGCTGTGATGTTTATTGCCATGATGATTATATCTACAGGTGTTGCAGTTACGATGACAAGAAAAATTCGTGTAGCATGTGCAGATTTGAAAGTTGCAGCAGATGCGCTTGCAGCCGGAAAAGTGGATATGAAATTAGAAAAACGCAGTAATGATGAGTTTGGTGAGTTAGCAGATGATTTCCAGAAAGTAGTAGACAATATGCGTTATCAGGCACAGATTGCACAGGAAGTTGCCAGTGGAAACATGCAGGTAGATGTAAAACTGTTATCGGATGAAGATGTATTAGGTATTGCTTTAAAAACAATGATTCAGGGAAACAATCATGCCATTGGAAGTATCAAAGAATCTGCATATCAGGTTACTACAAGCTCCTCACAGGTAGCAAGTGCAAGTGAAGCTTTAGCACAGGGTTCTACAGAACAGGCAAGTGCTATCGAACAGATTACAGCATCTATTGCAGATGTAGCAACTAAGACAAAAGAAAATGCAGATATGGCAAACAATGCAGAAGAATTAATTTTACAAGCAATTGAAGATGTGAAAAAAGGTAACGAAGAAATGCAGCAGATGGTGGTTGCTATGCAGGATATCAATAAATCCTCAGAAAGCATTTCCAAGATTATTAAGGTTATCGATGATATCGCATTCCAGACTAATATTTTAGCATTGAATGCAGCAGTAGAAGCAGCAAGAGCTGGAGAAGCAGGAAAAGGCTTTGCCGTAGTAGCAGAAGAAGTAAGAAACTTAGCAGCAAAGAGTTCTTCCGCAGCAGCAGAAACAGCAGAATTAATCGAGGATTCTATTCAGAAGGTAGAAGCAGGTTCTCAGATTGCAAATGGTACAGCAGAAGCATTAGAAGAAATTACAAAAGTAGTACAGCAGAGTGAAGCTTTGATTACAGAAATTGCAGAAGCATCCAATTATCAGGCAACAGCTATTGCACAGATTGACCAGGCGGTAGAACAGGTATCACAGGTAGTACAGACCAATTCTGCTACCAGTGAAGAGTGTGCGGCAGCCAGCATGGAATTATCCAATCAGGCAAGCAGAGTTCGTGATTTGCTTTCTGTATATAAATTAAAAGAGCATCCGCAGATGTCTATGGGAATGGGCATGACAGGTCATGCTTATGCAGGTTCTGTAGATAGAAATGAACAGATTATATCCTTAAATGACAGCTTTGGAAAATACTAAAATATTGCAGATGAGCATGTTGGCATCCGGACTAAAACCGGATGTCGGGATGCTCTTTGTTGCTATTCATAAAAAGCGGTTAAAGAGGTTTTATGTTTAAGTGGGAGGATGGAAGTGGACAAAGTAACGTATGACAGAAATCAAAAAAATATAGAAAGATTTCTGATGGGAATTTATGTTATGTATACGGTTTCCATTATAGCTACATTTGCAGATAAAGAAAATGGTGGCTGGATGGCATTTATGCTCCTGTTTGAGCTGATGATTAGCCTTATTGTACATATCAGTGAATATAAGGATTATGCATTTCGGGCAAAATTTTCTGCAATTATGATGCAGTGCAGTATGATACTATATGCAGTATCTGTGGAAGAGATTTCAAAGGCGTTGCCATCTTTTTTAACATTTACGGTTTGTCTTGGGTTATTTGGTATCCCGGATATTATTTATACATCTGTAGTGGCAACATTTGTGATGTTTATTTATCATGGTTTGATTTTAGGATATTTTGAAGTGGATACGGCTGCTGAAATTGGCAGACTGATATCCCAGATGGTAAATGTATTATTGTTAGAATACATTGTATATATATGGACAAAGAGGAATAGTGAAGGCAGCACACAGTTATTGGGAGTTATCAATGATTTAAAAGAAGTGGAAAGCACAAAGGATGATTTTGTGGCAAATGTCAGTCATGAAATCAGAACACCGATAAATACTATTTGCGGAATGAGCGAAATCATGCTGCGGGAAGAACTGCCTTATAAGATAAAAGACCAGTTATTAGATATTCAGCGGGCAGGACGGAATCTGATGTCAATTGTCAGTGATATCTTAGATTTCTCAGAATTGCAATCCGGTGAGATGGAGTTAGAGGAAGAGGCTTACAATATCACATCTACGATAAATGATGTTATCAATATGACGATGGCAAGAAAAAATGAAAAGAAGATTGAAGTTATTGTGGATTGTAATGCCAATATTCCCAGTGTGCTTTTAGGAGATGAAAAGAAGCTGCGCCGTGTTATTATGAATCTGGTAGACAATGCCATAAAATTCACAGAAGAAGGCTGTGTCAGCATCATGGTAGGTTATCGTAAAGAAAGTTATGGGATAAATCTTACGGTTGCGGTGAAAGATACAGGAATTGGTATGGATGAAAAAAGTGTAGAAAAACTTTTTACCACATTCAGTCAGGTGGATGCCAGCAGAAAACGTCAGGAAGGCGGCATTGGTTTAGGACTTGCCATTTCCCATGCTCTTGTTAAGAAGATGGGTGGTGCGATTACTGTAAAAAGCAAATTGGGAAGAGGAAGTTTTATCCAGTTTACAGTACCGCAAAAGGTATTGGATGAAACACCATTAGCAACTCTTGAAGACAGAGAAAATGTCCGTGTGGCAACGTATATTGATATGGAACAGTTCGATATGATGGCTATTCGTGATGAATATACAAAAACAATTATGCACATGGTAGAACAGCTTCGGGGAAAATGTCACATTTGCCGCAATTTTGCAGAGTTACAGCGACGGGAAGCAAAAGAAGGTTTTTCGCATATATTTATCAGTATTGCGGAATATAAGGAAGAGCAGATTTATTTTGATGAATTATCCAGAAGAGCAAAGGTGGTTGTGATTTTAGAGCATGAGGATGAAAAAAATGTAACAAATCCAAGATTGTTAAAGATTTACAAGCCATTTTACATTTTGTCTGTTGTTTCTGCTTTAAACGGTTCTTATGATGGTGAAGAAATGCAGACCTCTGTCAAAATGGAGAAATTTATTACGAAAGATGCCCATATTTTAGTGGTGGATGATAATCGTATGAATCTTAGGGTAATAGAAGGACTTCTTGCAAATTATCAGATAAAAGTGACGAAAGCTACCAGTGGTCGAGAGGCTTTAGAAAAGGTAGTTACAGCAGACTATGATTTTATCTTTATGGATCATATGATGCCGGAAATGGATGGTGTGGAGACCATGCAACGTATCCGTCATAAAGTGGGAACGTATTATCAGAAAGTCCCGATTGTGGCATTGACTGCAAATGCTGTTGCAGGTACAAGAGAAATGCTTTTAGCCGAAGGATTTGATGATTTCTTAGAAAAGCCAATCGAGCGTTCTGTATTAGAGCGTGTACTTAGACGTAACATTCCGGAGGAAAAGATTGTTATCTGTAAAGAACAGAAAGAAAAGGAAAAGACCATAGAACAGGTACAGGTTCAGATGCCTGTGACAGCATTAAGTCTTGAAGAAAAGATAACGGCTGCAGGTCTGGATGTAAAAAAAGGTGTTCTGTATTGCAATGGACAGGAGGCATATATCAAAGTTTTACAGGGATATTGTGAAGATTATGATGATGCCGGCGCACAGGCAGAGGATTTATTTGAAAAGCAGGATTGGAAAAATTATACCATTACTGTTCATGGAATGAAGAGTGCTATGCGAAGTATTGGTGCCTTAGATATTTCAGATATGGCGCTTGGTCTTGAAATGGCAGGAAAAGAAGGAAGAATATCCTATATTTTGGAAAATCATAGGGATTTAGTGGATGCACACCGGAAGCTTTTGAAGCGTCTGCGGGAGATTGAAGAGCTTTGTCCAAAGAAGGAAGTGCAGGAGGTACAAAAGAGCAGTGCACTGCCAGAGCTGGAAGATTCCCAGTTTGATAGGTTTATAGCAGATATGGAAGAAGCAATGTATTCATTAAATGGCAGCAGGTTATTGGAAATTATTGCCGATTTGCAGAAATATCAGTATCATGGAGAAAGCTTAGAAAACTCCCTGATGCAGATAAAACGAAAGGCAGAAATGTCAGATTATATTTCAGCAGTGGAGATGACTGTACAGCTAAAGCAGAGTTTGGCAGATAAGGAGAAATAACAGATGTGGAAAAAGATTGTTCAGCTTGTTCATGGAAAAGACTGTGAATTGCGGGAAAGAATGTTACGTTCAATCATTCTGGTTGGTGCGATAGCAACGGTAGTTGCAATTACGGAAATCATACTTGTAATGGAAGTAAACACAGGACTGTTGGCAATGTTGCTGTTACTTTTATTTGTCATGGGTTTAGATTTTGTGCTTACTTTTAAATATCGACAGTATGATTTTGCAGCTATATTGCTTGGTGTGGTTATTGCTGCCGTTGTTATGCCGATTATGTATTTGGTAAGTGGGGCAATTGAGAGTGGAGCTTCTGTCTGGCTTGTGCTGGGCATACTGTACATATTCATTATGTTTAGTGGAAAAAGACTGGTGTTCTTTTTACTATTGTGCATAACTTCATATGCAATTACATTTGGGCTGGCGTATGCGTATCCACAGTTAATCGTTCCCATGTCATCGCGTTCAGCCGCATATTTTGATGCATTTTTCTCTGTGCTGGCAGTAGGAGCAGTGACGGGTGCGATTTTAAAGGCACATATGCTTGTGTTTGAAAATGAGCATAAATTAACGATTAAGCAACAGGAAAAAATAGAAGAAGCAAGTAATTCCAAAAATGTATTTTTTGCAAATATGAGTCATGAAATCCGTACACCGATTAATGCGATTATTGGTTTAAATGAAATGATTCTGCGGGCAAACCCAACAGGAGAAACAAGGGAATATGCCATGGATATCCAGCTGGCAAGTCAGATGCTTTTAAATCAGGTAAATGATATTTTAGATTTGTCACAGATTGAAATGAAAAAAATGCACATTATTCCTGTGGAGTATCAGACAAAGGAAGTGTTTAAAGAATTATCGGAGTTGATTCGTGCACAGTTGGAAAAGAAAAAACTCGAATTCTATTTAGATGTTGACCCGAATCTGCCAAGTACGCTTTTGGGTGATGTGAAAAGATTGCGGCAGATTTTGTTGAATATTCTGGATAATGCCGTAAAGTATACGGAAACAGGTTCTGTTACCTTAACAGCACAAAAAGAAGAGGTGAATACAGGAGAGATTGTTTTAAAAGTTAAGGTGGCTGATACAGGAATTGGTATCCGTAAAGAGGATGTAGAGCATATTTATGATTCTTTTAAACGTATCGATGAAAAGAAAAATGCGCAGGTAATGGGCAGCGGTTTAGGCTTAGCTATCACGAAACAATTAGTTGACCTGATGGATGGTGAAATTACCATAGACAGTATTTATACAAAGGGTACAATATTTACAGTCAGTATAAAACAAAAAGTCGTGGACGCAAGACCGATTGGTACAATGGATATCGGCAGAAGTACCAAAGGGGAAATTTATAGGCCGAGTTTTGAGGCTGTTGAAGCAAGAATTCTGATTGTGGATGATAACAAAATGAATTCTATGGTGGCAAGCCGTCTGTTAATGGATACCAAAGTGCAGATTGATATTGCAAACAGTGGTTATGAATGTTTAGAAATGACCCGTAAGAAATATTATCATGTGATTTTATTAGATTATATGATGCCGGGAATGGGTGGAGCAGAAACATTAAAGGCACTTCGTAATCAGGAAAATGGTCTGTGCAGGGATTCCGCAGTAATTGTGCTGACGGGAAATGCCTTGTCCGGAGCAAAGGAAGCACTTATGGATCAGGGCTTTGACGGATATGTGGAAAAGCCGATACAGGGAAAGGTTTTAGAAAAAGAAATATTAAAATTCCTGCCGGGAGATATTATTGAATATCAGGAATCTGCTCATATCGAAGCAGAAGCAGACAGTCAGATTCAAAGAATTACAGGAAAGAAACGTAAGAAGGTATGTATTACAGCAGATTGTGCCTGTGATTTACCGGAAGAGCTTTTAGAAAAATACGATATTAAGCTGATGTATCTCTATGTAAAAACACCACATGGCCGTTTTGCGGACACAAGGGAAATTGATTCAGACAGTTTGATGCAGTACATATCTAAAGATAGTACAACAGCTTTTGCAGATAAGGTAATGGTAGAAGAATACGAAGAATTTTTTGCAGAGGTACTGACACAGGCAGAATCCGTGATACATCTTGCATTAGCATCTAAGTCAGGACGAAGCCATAGTATATCTGTGGAAGCAGCCAAGGGATTTGACCATGTACACGTTATTGATTCCGAACAGGTATCCGGCGGACAGGGACTGGTTGTTTTATATGCAGCAAAAATGGCAATGGAGGGCAGAAGCGTAAATGCTATTTGTGAGGCTTTAAATGAAATGAAAAGTAAAGTTCGTATGAAATTTATTATGCCCGGAGCAGAAATTTTTTATCATAATGGACGTATTAAAGCATTGCCGGCAAAAATCTGCAGTCTGTTACAGCTGCATCCGTTAGGAGAAGTCAGACAGAGTAAGACGACTCTTGTGCGGATAATGACAGGAAGCTTAGAAAGCGCATGGAAACGTGCTATTCGCTGGCATTTGCGTAAAAAATGGCGGATAAACCGGGATGTGGTATTTATTACGCATGTGGGATTAAGTGTAAAGCAACAGGAAATGGTTATTAAAGAAATATTAAAGTGTATTCCGTTTGAGCAGGTTATTATACAAAAAGCATCTTTTACAACGGCATGTAATGTCGGATTAGAAACCATCGGAATTGCATATTATACATTATAAAAAGTCCTTAGAAAAGAAATTGAAAAACCTCAATATTTATGTTAGCATAATTATTGAGGTTTTATTATTGCGTATAGTGCCAAAGAAATGGCTGAATATAAGGAGGTCAAAAGACAATGGAAGCATACAAACAGGAATTTATTGAATTTATGGTAGAAAGTGACGTATTAAAATTTGGTGATTTTACATTAAAAAGTGGCAGAAAATCCCCATTTTTCATGAATGCAGGTGCATATGTAACCGGTTCACAGCTTATGCGTTTAGGTGAATATTACGCAAAAGCTATTCATGATACCTATGGTGACGATTTTGACGTATTATTTGGACCGGCTTATAAAGGTATTCCAATCAGTGTAGTAACCGCCATTGCATATAGCAAATTATATGGAAAAGAAATCCGTTACTGCTCTGACCGTAAGGAAGAAAAAGACCACGGAGCAGATAAAGGCAGTTTTCTTGGCAGCAAATTAAAAGATGGCGATAGAGTGGTAATGATTGAAGACGTAACTACATCCGGCAAATCTATGGAAGAAACTGTTCCAAAGGTAAAAGGTGCGGCAAATGTAGAAATCGTTGGACTTATGGTTTCTTTGAACCGTATGGAGGTCGGACTTGGCGGAGTAAAGGGTGCTTTAGACGAAGTCAGTGAAACCTATGGATTCCCGGCAAATGCCATTGTAACCATGGAAGAAGTCGTGGAGCATTTATATAATCGTGAATGTAATGGAAAAATTGTGATTGATGATACATTAAAAGCAGCAATTGATGAATACTATAAACAGTATGGAGTAAAATAGTATTTTCAAAGGAGAGAAATTTGGGAAAAAAGAGCAGAATTCTCTTATTTGCGGCGTATCTGGCGATGCTGTGTTATTTTTTGTTTTTTGCAGAAAGTATGGGAAGAACCTTTTCAGAGAGGCAGTACCATTATAATCTACTGCCTTTCAAAGAAATTACCCGTTTCTGGAAGTACAGACATTCTTTAGGTTTTATGTCTGTGGCATTAAATCTTGCAGGAAATGTGCTGGCATTTCTTCCTTTTGGAACTTTTCTGCCGGGGATTTTTGTGCGATGCAGACGATTTTTTCTTACAACTCTGTTAAGCTTTGAATTTAGTCTTTGTGTAGAGGTTATCCAGCTTATATGGAAAGTAGGAAGTTTTGATGTGGACGATATCCTGTTAAATACCCTTGGAGGAATGATAGGCTATATCATTTTTTATGTGTATTACAGGTTCAGGCATCCGGGAACAAAGGATAAAGGATAAAGACACACGGGAGGTAAGGATGAGAAGAAAAAATCACTATAAATTTACCGGAAAAAAACATTCAAGGAGAGGGATGCTGTCCTGCGCTTTAGCGGCAGCATCCATCTTTGCGCTGTTATATGTTTTTTATAATTCCTTTTTACAGCAGGGAAATGGCAGTGTATATTTAGGCAGTGCGGGGGTACTTGCCCTGTTTGTGGCGGTGATTTCGTTTGTACAGGCAGTAAAAAGTATTCGGGAAGAAGATACATTTCGTGGATTTCCGATTTTGTCGGTGATACTTTCCGTTTTAGCGTCAGGTGCATGGATTGCGGTATATACGGCAGGCTTCTTTTTCGTATAAAAGCCTGTGGAAAGGAATACTATGGAAAAATTAGAACAACAGTTACGTTTTTTGCTGGAATTGGATAAACAAAAAAAGATTGTGCGTCAGACATATTTGGCAGATGGCAGCCGGAAAGAAGGAGATGCAGAACATGCATGGCATTTAGCTGTTATGGCATTTTTGCTGGCAGACTATGCAAATGAAAAAATTGATGTTTTAAAAACCATAAAAATGGTACTTCTTCATGATGTGATTGAAATTGATGCAGGAGATACCTATGCCTATGATACTTGTGGATTAAAAACCAAACAGGAGCGGGAGTTAAAAGCAGCAGAGCGTATTTATGGTATGCTGCCAGAAGAGCAGAAAATGGAATACCGTGCACTCTGGGATGAATTTGAAGCAAGAGAAACCCCGGAGGCGAAATTTGCAAGGGCATTGGATAATGTACAGCCGATTTTATTAAATCATGCTTCGGGCGGCCGCTCATGGCGTGAGCATGAAGTGAAAAAATCGCAGGTTATGAACAGAAATGCATATACCCATGAAGGAAGTGAAACTCTGTGGGAGTACATCCGAAATATTATTGAAGAAAATGTAAAACAGGGGAATTTGCAGGATGCATAAATAAACCGGAAAGGACAGCAGTAAATGGGTTATAAAGAAATATTCAAAGAATCCAATGAGGAAGTTGCAGAAAGATATGCGTTAGTAATGGAACGGATTGCAGAAATCCGTTTAGAAAATAATGTTGCAGAAAAATATCAGGAGTATTTTAAAAAGTCCGCAGATTTTATTTGTCAGGTAAATGCGGTTTTGCAGCAGGAAAGTGCAGGAGAGCTTGAAAACAGAGAGCTTGCTGTCTGCGAAGAAACCAATCAAAAGCTTTATCAGGACATATTGCCGGAGTATTATGAAAAAAGCTTTGCCAATCCGTCTTTTGCAGTAGAGGCATTGGGTGAAGATTTTGGGCAGATGCTATGCTTTTTATATACTGAGCTTCGTGCCATGATTTCCTATGCTTTTGAAGGCAGAAAAATGCATTTTACGATTTTGTGTGAGCTGTTTATGGAAATCTATAACTGTTTTGAAGCAGATAGTGAACCGGATAAAAAAGAAATCAAAAATATAATTTACTGGTTTTTCCATGATTATAGTGAGGTGTTTGCAGAGGATAAGGTTCGGGATATGGTTGACCCGGAATACGATTTCTTTGCGCAGATTGTAAATACTTCGGATTTGGAAGATATGCGTTATTTATACCGTTATGGTGAATATATCAGTGATTGTGAAATTACGGTTGCAAAGTTTTTAAATCAGCTAAGCGAAGAAGAAATTCAATCCATGGCAGATACCATGACAGAGGGGTATCGCATCGGTTTTGAAACAACTGGAAAGGATTTGTCCAAAAAGGAAACTGTATGTGTGGAATATCCGATTGGTTTTGAGCGTGTGATTCGAAAAGTAATTGCCAACTTTGAAAAATTAGGCTTAAAATCCACGATTTACAGAGACCCGGTATCTTCCTTTGGCAGAACCGGAGGCGGCAAGCGTGGATGTTATGTAAAATCTGTAAATAAGCAGTTTGAATTTGACCATAAGGCAGACCGCAGTTTTTACTTAGACAAGGCATATGTAGAACGCAGACTAGAGGCAATGAAGGCAGCCTTTGAAAAATATAAAAAAGAAGCGAAGCATCATGCAGGACCGGCAGTCATGGAAATTTTTGGTGAAGTACCTTTTGAACCGATGATTAAACCGGAAGCACCAAAATACAGCAGTGAACAGAATGAGCTGAATGTGTACCAGATGAGCCGCTTAGGACAGATGACAAATACCTATATTCCGGGAGAAGAGCGCAGTTTTACGATTATTGCCTACCCGATACCAACTATCGGCGAAAAGTTCCCGGAGATTTTTAAGGAAACGGTAAAAATTAATACCTTAGATTATATGGCTTACCGGAACATGCAGCAGAAAATTATCGATGTATTAGATACTGCTGACCGTGTGCATATCACCGGAAAAGGTGCAAATAAGACAGATTTATGGGTGAAGATTCATCTCCTTGCAAATCCGCAGGAAGAAACAGCCTTTGAAAACTGTGTGGCAGATGTGAATATCCCGGTGGGAGAAGTCTTTACATCACCTGTTTTAGCAGGAACAGAAGGAAAACTGCATGTGACACAGGTTTATCTGAATGAATTGAAATATCTGAATTTAGAAATTGACTTTGTGGATGGTAAAATTGCAGAATATACCTGTACGAATTTTGCCACAGAGGAAGAAAACAAGCAGTTTATACACGAAAATCTGCTGCATCATCATAAGACGCTTCCAATGGGTGAGTTTGCTATTGGTACAAATACCACAGCATATCGTATGGCAAGAGACTATGATATTGCGGATAAACTGCCGATTTTGATTGCAGAAAAGACGGGACCGCACTTTGCAGTGGGCGATACCTGCTATTCTCATGCAGAGGATACAAAGGTGTACAATCCTGATGGTAAAGAAATTGTGGCAAGGGATAATGAGATTTCTATTTTAAGAAAAGAAGATATGGAAAAAGCCTATTTTAACTGTCATACGGATATTACCATTCCTTATGATGAATTAGACAGTATTGTAGCAGTGGCAAAGGATGGCAGCACGAAGGATATTATCAGAAATGGTAAATTCGTGGTATCAGGAACAGAGGAGTTGAATGTGCCGCTGATGTAGGATAAAGGAGGTGCTTTTGTGCGGGATATTACCAAGGTTTATGAGGAAATTGTTGATTTTGCCAGACAATTTCAGACGGAAAAAGTCGTACTTTTTGGTTCTCGTGCAAGAGGAACGCATCAGGAAAAAAGTGATATAGATATAGCAGTCTATGGTTGTTTAGACTTTGATAAATTGCAGGATAAATTAAATGAAGAACTATGGTCACTTTTAGAATTAGATATTATCAACATGGATGCAGCATATATATCAGAGGATTTAAAACGGGAAATTCAAAGAGATGGAGTTGTTTTATATGAAAAAATATGATAATTTTCATACACATTTGATGGTTTTATCAAGAGCCTCTGATGAGGATTTGGAAAATGAATTTATTATCAGTGGAATCATTGATAAATTTTTTGTACAGTTTGAATTAGGGTGGAAAGTATTAAAAGAACTGCTTTTACAGGAAGGTGATGTAAGAGGGCACACCGGTTCTCCAAGAGAAATTATAAAGGCGGCATTTTCCTGTTTTGATTTTATCGAGGAAGAGGTTTGGCTTCGGATGCTTAGAGAACGTAATGACTGTACGCATATTTATAATGGAGATATGGCAAAAGAACTTGTGAGAAATATTCTTGAAATTTATATTCCGGAATTTCAGAAAATGGATAAAGCAGTCGCAGAGAAAATAAGCAACGCTAATAAATGATAGTAGTATTTATAATTAGTATTTCTTAGTGATTCTGTGTACAATGTAGGTAACATTAGGGACAGTGGATTTATGCTGCTGTCCTAGAGATATATGGAGAATAGAAAAGGAGAATAATCATGGCAAAAGTAGGAATTGTAATGGGTAGTGACTCAGATATGCCTGTAATGGCAAAAGCAGCAGACATTTTAGAGCAGTTAGGAATTGACTATGAAATGACAATTATTTCTGCCCACAGAGAACCGGATGTTTTCTTTGAATATGCAAAGACCGCAGAAGAAAAAGGATTTAAAGTAATTATTGCAGGTGCAGGTATGGCAGCACATCTGCCGGGTATGTGTGCAGCAATTTTCCCAATGCCGGTTATCGGTATTCCAATGCATACTACATCCTTAGGTGGAAGAGATTCCTTATATTCCATCGTACAGATGCCTTCCGGAATCCCGGTTGCTACAGTTGCCATTAATGGCGGAGCAAATGCAGGACTTTTAGCAGCAAAAATTTTAGCTACCAGCGATGCAGATTTATTGCAGAAGTTAAAAGACTATTCTAACGACTTAAAAGAACAGGTACAGGCAAAAGACGCAAGATTACAGGAAGTCGGATATAAAAATTACTAAAAAATAATATACGAAAAAGGAGATAAGCAATGGATTACAAGAATTCAGGTGTAGATATCGAAGCAGGTTACAAATCAGTAGAATTAATGAAAGAGCATGTGAAAAAGACCATGAGACCGGAAGTGTTAGGTGGTCTTGGCGGATTTTCAGGAGCATTTTCTCTTGAAAAAATCAAAGATATGGAAGAACCAACATTAGTATCCGGTACAGATGGATGTGGTACAAAGGTTAAGCTTGCATTTATCATGAACAAGCATGATACCATCGGTATTGATGCAGTGGCTATGTGTGTAAATGACATTGCCTGTGCAGGTGGTGAACCATTATTTTTCTTAGATTATATTGCATGTGGTAAAAACTATCCTGAAAAAATTGCTACCATCGTAAAAGGTGTTGCTGAAGGGTGTATCCAGTCCGGTTGTGCACTTATCGGTGGTGAAACAGCAGAACATCCGGATCTTATGCCTGTTGACGAATATGATTTGGCTGGTTTTGCAGTTGGTGTTGTAGATAAAAAAGATATTATCACAGGTGCAAACTTAAAAGCAGATGATGTCATTATCGGTATGGCATCCTCCGGTGTACATTCTAACGGTTTCTCCTTAGTTCGTAAGATTTTCAAAATGGATGCGGAAACCTTAAATACATATCATGAAGAATTAGGAAAAACTCTTGGTGAAGCGTTACTTGCACCAACAATAATTTATGTAAAAGCATTAAAATCCATCAAAGAAGCCGGTGTTACTGTAAAAGCATGCAGTCATATTACAGGCGGCGGTTTTCAGGAAAATGTACCAAGAATGTTACCGGAAGGCAAACATGCAGTGATTGAAAAGAACAGCTACGAAGTTCCGGCTATCTTTAAAATGATGGCAAGAGAAGGAAATGTAGCAGAAGATATGATGTACAATACTTATAACATGGGTATTGGTATGATGGTTTGTGTAGACCCTGCGGACGTGGATAAGACTATGGAAGCAATCAAAGCTGCCGGAGATACACCATATGTTATCGGTAAAATTACAGATGGTGAAAAAGGAGTAACCTTATGCTAAATATAGCTGTTTTAGTGTCTGGCGGCGGCACAAATTTGCAGGCAGTTATGGATGCTATAGAGAATGGCACCATTACCAATGCCAAAATTTCTGTTGTCATCAGTAATAATAAAAATGCCTATGCCTTAGAACGTGCAGCTTCTAAAGGAATTGAAGGAATATGTATTTCTCCTAAGGATTTTGAAAGCAGGGCAGAATTTAATGCTGCTTTCTTGGAAAAATTAAATTCCTATCATGTGGATTTAGTGGTTTTGGCAGGATTTTTAGTGGTAATTCCACCGGAAATGATTGCACAGTACAGAAACAGAATTATCAATATTCATCCATCTTTGATACCATCTTTCTGCGGAACAGGTTACTATGGCTTGAAGGTGCATGAAGGTGTATTAGAGCGTGGCGTAAAGGTGACAGGTGCAACAGTGCATTTTGTAGACGAAGGAACGGATACAGGACCTATCATTTTACAGAAAGCGGTTGCTGTTGTGGATGGCGATACGCCGGAAGTATTACAGAAACGTGTGATGGAAGAAGCAGAATGGAAGATTCTTCCGCAGGCAATTCATCTGATAGCCAACGGTAAGGTAAGAGTAGAAAACGGAAAAACCAAGATTGATGTATAAGAAAGGACAAAATATGAAAGTACTTATTGTAGGAAGCGGCGGAAGAGAACATGCCATTGCAGCAAGTGTTGCAAAGAGCAGCCGTGTAGATAAGATATACTGTGCACCGGGTAATGCCGGAATTGGCAAAATTGCAGAATGTGTAAACATTGGTGCTATGGAATTTGATAAATTAGTAGCTTTTGCAAAGGAAAATGCGATTGATTTCACCATCATTGGAATGGACGACCCATTAGTAGGTGGTGTGGTTGATGAATTTGAAAAAGCAGGCTTAAAAGTATTTGGACCTAGAAAAAATGCAGCTATCTTAGAGGGTTCTAAGGCATTTTCCAAGGATTTGATGAAAAAATATAACATTCCGACAGCCGGATATGAGACCTTTGACGATCCAAAGAAGGCTTTAGCATACTTAGAAACAGCTAAGATGCCTATCGTATTAAAGGCAGACGGACTTGCTTTAGGAAAAGGTGTGTTAATCTGCAACACATTAGAAGAAGCAAAAGCCGGCGTAAAGGAAATCATGGAAGATAAGAAATTTGGTTCTGCCGGAAATAACATGGTTGTGGAAGAATTTATGACAGGTCGTGAAGTATCTGTATTATCTTTTGTAGATGGTAAGAGTATTCAGATTATGTCTTCTGCACAGGATCATAAACGTGCAAAAGATGGTGACCAGGGCTTAAATACCGGTGGAATGGGAACATTCTCTCCAAGTCCGTTCTATACAGCAGAAGTAGACGAGTTCTGTAAGAAATATATTTATCAGGCAACTGTAGATGCTATGGCATCTGAAGGAAGAGAATTTAAAGGTGTTATCTTCTTTGGTTTAATGTTGACAGAAGAAGGTCCAAAGGTATTAGAATATAATGCAAGATTTGGTGACCCGGAAGCACAAGTAGTTCTTCCAAGAATGAAGAATGACATTATCGATGTAATGGAAGCCTGTGTAGATGGCACATTAGACCAGTTGACATTAGAATTTGAAGATAATGCTGCAGTTTGTGTAGTATTAGCTTCTGATGGTTACCCTGTAGCTTATGAAAAAGGTTTTGAAATTACAGGAGAAGAAAATTTTGAAGGCAAAGACGGCTATTACTGCTTCCATGCAGGTACAGCTTTGAATGAAGAAGGAAAAGTTGTGACCAATGGCGGTCGTGTGCTTGGCATTACAGCAAAGGGAAGTGATTTAAAAGCTGCAAGAGCAAATGCTTATGAAGCTACAAAATGGGTTTCTTTTGAGAATAAGTATATGCGTAATGATATCGGTAAAGCGATTGATGAGGCGTAAAATTCCGGTTTGACGATGTATGTTATCCCGGAATGCCGGGCGAAGCTTCCGGCAGACGTGCGTTGTGTGGCTAAGTTTCCGTCCGGTATAAACGATATTGGAAGCTGGCAAAAAGAGCCGGGGACTATACAGTGGCAGAGTGTCCGTGAAATAAGTATTTCTAATTATTTTCATATAGACTGTGGCAACGGACGCCACCGTTTTCAACATGACATCCCTGTCATGGTTCAAACTTGCGCCGACGTCCTGTCGGC
>JAGAMY010000028.1 GCA_017624495.1 Lachnospiraceae bacterium
AAGGACTCAGCAGGGTTGCTAAATCCTTTATCCTATTACCTTAAAGAGGTTGGAATATAAATTGTAGAGCCGTATACGAGACCCGTATGTACGGTTCAATGAGAGGGAAATAACATTTACTGTTATTTCTCTACTCTATTTGCTAGAAAGGGCGAAATCAACCGGAATATCTAAATGATTTGATGCTACTCTATTGATTTTAAAGCCACCTTTATATTTAACGCTTACGATGGTTCAATTGTACGTTCACTATTTTTTTGTTATAATTTTTTAAACAGGACATACAGATGGCGTGTTATAAGTAGTAAATTATAATAAAGAAAAGAGAATAAGCAAAATGAAGTATGCATGGATGGATGAATATCTGATGAATAAGACAGGTGTAACCAAAGACCTGAAAGAAGAGTGGAATTCTATTAAGCCTGATGGTGAAGTGTCGGATGATTTGTTGATGGAAATGCTGGATAAATCCTATGCCTTGGTGCTTCACAGCTTTAGTAAAAAGCGTCAACAAGAAATCTTGCTGACGACATCTTGTGGTTTGTAAGTTGATTAAATATTTATTGGAAAAGAAATAGAAGGATGTTAAAATACTATGCATGAAATGATTGTAAAATCAATATTGAGTCCACAAAATGGAATGAATCTTTATAGAGGATGTCTTCATGGATGCATCTATTGTGATGCCAGAAGCACATGTTATCAAATGGATCATGCATTTGAAGATATTGCAGTTAAAGTGAATGCACCTAAGCTTTTGGAAGACGCACTGCGCAGAAAAAGAAAGCGTTGCATGATTGGAACTGGTGCTATGAGTGATCCGTATCTGCCGATAGAAAAGGAGCTTAAGCTAACCAGGAGATGTTTGGAGCTTATCGATAGATATGAGTTCGGACTTACGATTCTAACAAAATCAGATTTAATACTTCGTGATTTGGATCTGTTAAAGAGTATTAACAGAAAAACAAAATGTGTAGTACAAATAACCATGACTACTTATGATGAAGAACTATGCAGGATTCTGGAACCCGGAGTATGTACTACAAAGAAAAGATTTGAAATTTTGAAGATTATGCGTGATGAAGGAATTCCAACTATATGCTGGATGACACCTATATTGCCATTTATAAATGATACGGAAGAGAATATTTGCGGACTTTTGGATTATTGCAAAGAGGCGAAAGTATATGGAATCCTATTGTTTGATATAGGAGTAACTTTGCGGGAAGGTGACAGAGAATACTTTTATAAACAATTGGATAAACATTTTCCGGGGATGAAAGAGAAGTATATCAGAACTTATGGGAATGTTTATGAGATTCCTTCGCCTAATAATAAAAAATTAATGAGTTTGGTTAAGGATGAGTGTGCACATAATGGAATTATTTGTGACAGCACGAAGATTTTTTCTTACATGCGAGAATTTGAGGATAAAGCTGCCGGAAAACAGATTACATTAGAAGAACATTTTAATAAATCAATGAGGGAAACAAAGTTATTTGTCTGATGCAAGAAAGGTATCGGCAGATAAATGGAAGTCAATAATAAGGTATCCGATAAAGAAGGCTGAATAAAGGTGTCCTAAGCAAAGAAAATACTGCATAGGATCTTGGTAGTTAGGTAAATATTTTATAGTAAAGTGCCGATATAAAAAATGCAAGGAAGGCGTATTATTCAATGGATTGAAATACTATTGAATACTATGCCTTTTTATTTTGTGAAGGAAAGGAGGTAAACGAAATGAATATGCGTGTGGTGAGTTGTAATACCCAGTATAACAACAAGTGGTTTAGTAATGTTTCAGCCAATACGAGAATGTTTGGATTTGAACAGTGTATGTTAGATGCTTCATCAGTTGAAAAGACTTTTGAGGCATATAGTGCACCAAACAAGAAACAAGGATGCCAGGAGATTTTTGAAAAATTGAGTTTGGCATCCAGGGGAATTCAGGAAAGAATCCAAAAGAAAAGTGCAGTAGAGCAAATTTCGCCGGAAAATGAAATTCCGCGAGGCGATATTAAAGCAATCGGATTGACGAGTTATGAAATCTCTTCGATGGCAAGTCAATTGGTTATGGCGGGATTAGTGAAGGATTCTGATTTGAATGATCCAATTGTGCAGATTGCGTATGGGAAAGGTGACGAGAGAAAAGTTTATCATGTGCATGTAAACGATGTTGATACATCAAATGCATCGGATATGGAAATGTTTGCATTGTTATCTTATGAAGGCTATAAAGGAAACAATGTTCCCGGGGCTATCAATAACTATTCAGCATATAAAGCGATGAAAGCAAATGCAGGATATGGTATGGGAATGATGAATGAAAATAGTTTTGTAAATGATAAAATTAATGCAGAACAGCTATTGAAAGATGTATATGACCTGATGAAAGATGGTCAGTCATCTGGTGAAAAGAAAAATGCGGATATCTGTGATTATTTAATTCAAATGCTGAAAAATCGCTCGGACCTTTCAGGAGAGCGAAAGTGGTCATGACTGATAGATTGACCGCAGAAATTTTGGGGGCTTTCCGAGAAATCGGAAGGCTCTTTTTCGTCTGGTGAAATGAAAAAATAAGTATTACTTCATATTGATTTTAAAAAATATAGTACAAACAAATGCAATATGTTATATTAAATATACAAAAAACAATGAGGAATATGTATGTTAGGTGTATATTTTAGTGGAACAGGTAATTCAAGATATGCAGTAGAAACGTTTTGTAACGAATATAATAAAGAAATAAAAGTATTTTCAATAGAAGATAATAAAGTACTTGAAGCTGTCAAACAAGAGGATAGGATGATATTTGCATATCCTGTACAATATAGCACTGTGCCGAAGCTTCTCCGTGATTTTATAAGTGATAATAAAGAACTGTGGAAGGATAAGAAGATTTTTATTATTGCTACAATGGGGCTGTTTAGTGGTGATGGGGCAGGTATATTAGGTCGGCTTTTCCGGAAATATGGAGCAGAAATTATTGGTGGACTGCATGTGAAAATGCCGGATAGCATAGGGGATGAAAAGCTGTTAAAGCGTCCATTGGAAAAGAATGTTGAGCTTATCAGAGCGGCAGAAAATAAGATAAAAAATGCAGTTGGGCGGTTGAAAAATGGCAACCCTACAAGAGAAGGACTGAATATCTGGTATCGTCTGGCTGGTTTCTTTGGACAAAGACTTTATTTTGGGCATAAAACAAAAAACTTCTCAGATAAACTACGGATAGATAAGGATAAATGTGTAGCTTGCGGCAAGTGTGAAAATTTGTGTCCGATGAAAAACATAAAAGTTATCGATGGTATGGTTGTACAAAATAATCAGTGTACAATGTGTTACCGATGCATAAATCATTGTCCGAAACAGGCAATTACATTGCTTGGAAAAGTGGTTGTGGAGCAAAGTACAATAGAAAAATATTTGGGCAGAAAGGAGCCATAAAATATATGAAAACAGCAATTATATACTATTCAATGTCAGGAAATACAAAATATACAGCGGAAAAAATAGCAGAAAAATTGGATGCAGATATCATCCGTATTGAACCGGTAAAAGCATATCCAAGTCAGGGAGCGAAAAAATTCATATGGGGTGGTAAAAGTGCAGTTATGGGAGAAAAACCAAAATTGCAACCTTATGAATTTGACTTAGAAAAATATGACAGAATTATTATTGGTACACCTGTGTGGGCAAGTAATTTTGCACCGCCGATTAGGACATTTATTCATGAAAATAAGGGCATTTCTGAAAAGAAAATAGCTGCATTTATGTGTTTTAGCGGTGGTGGAGCAGATAAAGCAATGGAGAAAATGAAAAAATATATCGGCATTGACAAATTTGATGCAGAACTTATTTTGATTGACCCAAAAGAACATGAAAAATCAGAAAATGATATAAAAGTAGATGCCTTTTGTTCTGCGTTGTTGTAAATATTGAGAATGTGAGCTTTGTGCCAAGCCTTCAATGTTTTTGGGTGACCAATTGTGAGGAAGTAACTTCGCTTGGATTGATTCCTGTATATCGCTTGTAGGCTTTAGAAAATGTAACTGCATCACTGTAGCCTACAGCAAATGAAACATAGGATACAGAGTTATGAGGATTTGCCAGTAATTTTGTAGCTTCGTTCATTCGATAGGACAATAAATAGTCTTGAATGGTAGAACCGGTTGCTTCTTTAAATAATCGTGAGAGATAACTACGATTTACACCTAAAGCAGTTGCAATGTCAGACACCTTAATATTTAACGAATACCGATTTTGGATATAACGAATGGTATTTTTGACATAAGATATCTGAGAATCAACTTTTACTTTCTTTTTGCTTGAGGAATTCGAAATAAGAAAATGGAAAAACTCATACACTCTGGAAATAGCAATGTAAGGATTTTCATATTCTGTTAAAAGTGTGTTAAGTGCCTCTTCGATTTGCAAATTAGGTTGTGATGGTATGTAGACAGGATTTTCTATATTAAGTCCCGCCTGTTCAAGAGCATTATTTAGAGTCGGACCACTTAAATGAAGCCAGGAATAACGCCAGGGTTCGTTTGCATCTGCTTCGTAATAGGCACTTACTCCGGCTGGAATGATAAAAGCCTCGTGTGCCTTGATTTCATATTTTATTTCATTTAGGTATAAAACACCTTTGCCGGAATGTACATAATGAATAATGGTTCTTGAACGAATGGAAGGACCATAAGAATATCCGGAAGAACATTGAAAATATCCAATTTCGTGAAGCGTAAAATCACTGCATAAATCATATTCTAGAAATGCACTAAAATCAAATCCAATTCCATGTTCTTTCTTTTTCATAAACATCCTCCAATATAATCATAAGTCACAAAATGACATGTACTACAAACAGAATAACATTTTGATTCTTTAAAATCAAGTATATAATACAAGTATCAAATCAATGAAAGTTGGTCTTCAAAAAGACTGATTTTACACTACTATTTTGGAGGAGCAAAGATATGAAGAAAAAGTTGGCAGGATTAATTTTATGCACAATGCTTGGGGCAACTACACTTGTAGGTTGTGGAACAAGTAACACAGAAACAGTTGGAGAATCCGTGGATTCAAAAAAAAGCATGGATGAAGTCAAAGTAACCATCTGGGATAACAACCAGAGAGAAGGATTGCAGACGATTGCAGACAAGTGGAGTGAAGAGAGTGGTGTTAAGGTTTCTATTGAAGTTGTTGACTGGGATAATTATTGGACACTTCTTGAAGCCGGGGCACAGGGTGGCGAAATGCCGGATGTTTTCTGGATGCATTCAAATACAGCACAGATGTATATGGAAAATGAGATACTTCTTAATCTGACAGATTATATTGCTGGTGATTCGAAAGTGTCAGAAGAGAATTACTACGAAGGTGTTTGGAATCTTTATCAGAGTGATGGAAAGCAATATGCGTTACCAAAGGATCATGATACCATTGCACTTTTATATAACAAGTCTATTTTTGATCAGTATGGGGTTTCATATCCAACGGATGCGTGGACCTGGGAAGATATGTATGAAGCTGCAAAAGTGATTTCGGAAGAATCTAGTGGAGATGTATATGGAATGGCAATGAATACCTCTAATAATCAGGATGGCTGGTACAATGTGGTATATGATTATGGGGCGCAGGTTATAACAGACGATCATAAGGGTACTACGATTGGTTCAACAGAAGGTAAAAATGCCATGGAGATGGTAAGAAAGCTGATTTCTGTAGGGGCTCCACAGTCTGTAGTTGCTGAGACAGGTACTGACAAGTTATTCCTTTCAGGGAAGACGGCAATGATTACACAGGGATCCTGGATGATTAATACATTCTATACAGCGGATAATTCTGCTGATTATGCATGGGCAATGTTACCTTATGCAGATGTAAATGGAAATGGAAGTTGCGATACAAATGAAAGATATTCTGCATATAACGGACTGGGATGGGCTGCAAATGCGAATGTTGCTGATCCGGATACCTGCTATAGCCTGATTTCATATTTCTGTTCTGAGGAAGGACAGAAAATGCAGGCGGAACTGGGAGTGACAATGGGAGGTATGAAGAATGTTTCAAGTGAATTTACAAATGCATTTGAAGGTATGGATGTTTCCGCATTTACAGAAATTGAAGAAAATGGCAGTTTGTTTTTCCGGCCATATACAAGAAATACAACCATATGGGAAGATGCACTTCAGCAGGCTGGAGGTTTCTTAGATGGCTGGCAGAATCCGAATGACCCGGCTGTAATGGAAAAAGCTTGCGATAATGCACAAAAGATTATTGAAGATGTAATTGCGGCAGAGCAGTAAACAAATTTATCCCCTGTAACTATGACAGTTACGGGGGATATGAAAGAAAGGATGCTTTATGAGGGTAAAAAAAACAAAAATGTCCCATGCCTCAAAGGTGGAAGCAATTTGGGGGTGGGTGTTTATTTTGCCAACCATGCTTGGTTTAATAATACTGAATTACATACCTGCTGTTAATACCGTATACCAGTCGTTGTGTAAGACGGGGGATTTTGGGAGGGGAAATATATTCGTAGGACTTGAAAATTATAAGAGAGCATTTTCTGATACAGAGATATGGCAGTCTTTATGGAATACGGTTAAATACGCAATTATAGAGGTTCCCGCTGGAATTGTAATTTCTTTGATTCTGGCAGTATTTTTATGTGATAAGAAAATAAAGGGAAAGTCGTTGTTTAGAACCATATTTTTTCTGCCAATGGTTTGTGCACCGGCAGCGGTTGCCATGGTGTGGAAATGGTTGTACAATCAGCAGTTTGGATTAATTAATAATTTGGTGCATAAAAATATTGCATGGATATCAGAACCTAAAATTGCATGGATTAGTATTGCAATTATTGGTGTGTGGTCAATTATAGGATACAACATGGTTTTGTTCATCGGTGGATTACAGGAAATTCCACATGATTATTATGAAGCGGCCGAATTAGACGGTGCTTCAAAACTGCAGCAATTTTTCCATATTACGATTCCTATGCTTTCGCCCACAATGTTTTTTGTGGTGCAGACAAGAATCATTGGAGCCTTAACCCTGTTTGATTTGATGTTTATGGTCATGGATAAAACAAATGCAGCATTGGGAAATACACAGTCTATTGTCTATCTTTTTTATACAGAATCCTTTACAAACGGTAATAAGGGATATGGTGCAGCCATTGCTATGATATTAGTTGTTTTTATCATGTTAATTACTTTGATACTTCAGAAAATTGAGAAAAAGATTGTGTTTTATAATTAAGGAGATAATTATGGGAACAAAATATACGATTCGAAAAATACTTATATATACATTTTTGAGTATTGCTGCAGTTATTATGATTATTCCTTTTGCCTGGATGATATTGACTGCGCTTAAAACAAATCAGGAAGCTATATCGGTAAGTCCATTTTACATTTTTCCTAAAAATGGATGGCATTTTGAGAACTTTGCAACTGTATGGAAAAGTTATGATTTCTTTGTTTTATACAAGAATACCCTGCTTTTTATATTGTTTCGTGTGATTTGTGCCTGTCTTACAGCAACTATGGCAGGATACGCATTTGCAAGATTAAATTTTCCGGGAAAGAAAATAATGTTTTCACTGGTACTGATTCAGATGATGATTCCTTCTCAGATTTACATTATTCCACAGTATTTAATGGTATCAAAACTGCATCTAATGAACACAATGGCAGGTCTTGTATTTCCGGGAATTGTGACTGCATTTGGAACATATTTACTGAAGACGGGTTATCAAAGTCTTCCAAAAGAGTTAGAGGAAGCGGCAAAGTTAGATGGATGTAATATAGGACAGACGTTTTTATTTATTATGATGCCATTGGCAAAATCTTCTATGGTTTCACTTGGTATTTTTACTGCTCTTTTTGCATTTAAGGATTTAATGTGGCCAATGATTGTTTGTACAGAGTCTGCAACGACCACACTTAGTGCAGGACTTGCAAAAATGCAGGGACAGTATGGTAGTGATTATCCATCAATGATGGCATCGGCAGTGTTAGCCGTAATTCCGATGATTGTTATTTATGTGATTTTCCAGAAACAATTCGTGGAAGGTATTGCAACATCTGGAGGAAAATTGTAATTAGAGGATGAGAAAATGAGTGTAGTTTTTGATAAGATAAATAATATTTTTTTGTTAGAAACAGATAAGTCAACGTATCAAATGCGGATAAATGAAATTGGAATATTGGAGCATTTGTATTACGGAGCAAAAGTTTATAAATCAGATATGAGTTACCTGATAATTGATTGTGACAGAGGGTTTTCAGGAAATCCATATGAATTAAAAGACCATCGAGGAATTTCTATGGATACAAGGCCGAATGAGTACTCTGTAGCTGGAATCGGTGATTACAGAGTAAATGCCCTTTCAGTAGTAAATGTGGATGGAAGTAGAAGTATAGATTTACGATATAAAAAGCATTGTATTATAGAAGGAAAATACAGATTAAAAGGGTTGCCTTATGTTAGGGAGAATGGAAGTAAAGTTCAAACGTTAGTGATAACTTTGGAAGATAGACTGCTTGGTATAGAAGTAGAACTTTATTATGGAGTGTTTGAGGATAAGGACATTATTACAAGAAGTGTGGTTATTTCTAATAAAAACAGTGGAACAGTTAAGCTTCAAAAGATTGCCTCTGCATGTCTTGACTTTTCGTATGGACAGTATGACATCATTCATTTTTATGGGAGACACTGCATGGAGAGGATGGTAGAAAGAATACCTGTCACAAATAACATACAGGTAGTTGCATCGGGAAGAGGAATGAGCAGTCACCATCATAATCCGTTTGTGATTTTGTGTGATAAAAGTGCAAATGAAGATACCGGAGCAGCATATGGTGTGATGCTTATGTATTCAGGAAATCATCGTACAGAAATTGAGATGGATCAGACAGGCGGAGTGAGAATCGTTACAGGCATTAATAATGAGAAATTCGAGTGGAATCTTGGCGTTAATGAAAAATTTTATGCGCCTGAAACAATTCTTTCTTTTAGCGAGGATGGTTTGAATGGATTGAGTCAGAATTATCACAGGATATTACGGGAAAATGTCTGTGACCCGAAATACCAAAAGATTAAGCGTCCGATATTAATTAATAATTGGGAAGCAACGTACTTTGATTTTGATAAAACAAAGCTGCTTACTCTGGCAAAAGAAGCAAAGCAGCTTGGAATCGAGATGCTAGTTTTAGATGACGGCTGGTTTGGCAAAAGAAATGATGATAATAGAGGTCTTGGAGACTGGGTGGTCAACGAAGAAAAACTTGGCGGAACATTATCGAATCTTGTAGATGAAATAAATAAAATTGGATTAAAATTTGGACTTTGGATTGAGCCTGAAATGGTAAATGAGGACAGTGACTTATATAGAAAGCATCCGGAATGGGCACTTAGGGAGCCGGAAAGAGAGCCGATTGTGTCGAGAAATCAGTTGGTGCTTGATATGTCACGGGAGGATGTTGTAGAGTATCTGTTTGAATGTTTAGACAAAGTTATAAAAAGCGCAAATATCGAATATATCAAATGGGATTTTAATCGTTCTGTATCAAATGTGTTTTCAAATTATCATAACTTGGAAAAACAGGGAGAAATTTCACATAGGTTTGTGCTAGGGACGTATGAATTGATGGATCGGTTATTAAAAGCAAATCCTAAGATTATGATAGAAGGCTGTGCAGGAGGCGGTGGAAGGTATGATGCAGGAATTTTATTCTATTCGACACAGATTTGGTGTTCAGATGATACGGATGCAATAGAGAGAATTAAGATTCAGAAAGGCACCAGTTATGGGTATCCTGTATCTACGATGGGAAGTCATGTCTCTGCTTCGCCAAATCATCAGACAATGCGCACAACACCTCTTCATACAAGAGGCGTTGTGGCTATGTCTGGAACGTTTGGCTATGAACTGGATATTGCGAAACTCTCAAATGCGGAAAAGGAAGAGATAAAATCGCAGATAGCGGATTTTCATAAATACTACTGGCTGATTCAAAATGGAAAATATTACCGCCTTACAGATGAGCATACAGAGGCATATTACACAGCATGGGAGTTTGTGGATGAAAGTCAGAAAGAAGTTCTTCTTAATCTTGTGGTGACACATGTGCAGGCAAATGGGAAGTATCCGTTTGTAAAACTAAAGGGACTAAATCCCGATAGTATGTATGTGGAAGAAAGTTCGGGAAAAAAATATACAGGGATTGCCTTAATGAAAGGAGGCTATTCATTTGGTATAATTCAAGGAGATTATCCTGCGATGCAGCTTCATTTTGTTGTAGAATAGGAGGAAAACAAAGATGTGGACAATTCCAGTCATATCAGAAGAAATAAAACAGGGAGATATGCCAACGGATAGAATAGTATTTCATCCGAACTGTATTAAAAATGCAAATATACTATTTGGTGAGTTGGAAAAACAGCTTAAAAAATGTGGAATTGAGCAAGAGGATTTTAAATATGTAATTTCTATCAGTGGCGGTTCGGGCTCTGGAAAAACGTCAATTGCATCTCTCCTTGCATTTTATTTAAATAAAAACGGAGTAAAAACCTATACACATTCCGGAGATAATTATCCTAGAAGAGTTCCAAAAATTAATGATAAAGAGAGAATGAAACGCTATGAGACAGGCGGACAAAAAGCTTTAGAAGAATATCTTGGTACGCCGGAGGAGATTGATTTTGAAGGAATAAACCGTGTCATTCTGGCATTTAAAGAAAATAAGAAAGTGATTTCCCTTCGGCGTATGGGACAAAAGGAAGAGGAGATTTGGCAGGAGGATGTAGATTTTTCAAAAACTAAGATTCTGTTAATCGAGTGGACCCATGGAAGTAGTGAATATTTAAAAGGTGTCGACTATTCTATATTTCTTCAAACTACACCGGCAGAAACAAAAGATATCCGAATTGCTAGAGGAAGAGATGCAAATGCGTCCAGTCCTTTTATGCAGATGGTAATAGCGATGGAGCAGAAGAAGCTTGAGTGTCAAAAAAAATCCGCTTCGTTGATTATGCTTAGACAGGGACAGATTGTTTATCCGAAAAAGCAGATAAGAGTTATGCTAAATGCATATCCGGACAGTATGGGTGGAAGTTTGTCAAGTACGGTGGAAGTTTTGAAAAAGGATGCGTTAAAGGATGCTTTTAGCGGATTTTATATATTGCCAAGTCTGTTTATGTCGGATTTAGACAGAGGTTTTTCTGTAATCAGTTATGACCTTAATAAGGAGCTGGCAAAAGAAGCGGATTTAAAAGAGATTCAAAATATGGATATGCAGTTAAAACTGGATTTTGTAATGAATCATCTGTCTGTAAATTCGCCACAATTTCAAGATATTCTTAATAAAGGCTATAATTCTGAATTTGCGGATTTTTTTATTAACTGGAATACATTTTGGGAGGGCTATGGAACGCTTGGTGAAGAAGGATATATTGTTCCGCAAGACAGGTACATAAAGCAAATGTTTTTCCGTAAACCGGGTTTGCCAATACTTATGATTCCAATGCCAGACGGCAGCAAAGTTCCCTATTGGAATACATTTTATCAGGAGGTTTTAGAAGAGGGGAAATCCTATCTTGGACAAATGGATTTGAATTTGTCCAATGAAAAGGTATGGATGTTTTATCAGGAGGTTTTTGCAAAACTGGCAGCGTATGGTGCATCGATTGTAAGATTGGATGCTTTTGCATACGCATCGAAGGAGGTTGGAAAACGCAACTTTTTAAATGAGCCGGATACATGGGAGACACTTGAAAGAATACAGACAATCGCAGATAAGTATCAGGTAAAGTTGTTGCCGGAGATACATGCAAGTTATGAAGAAGGGATTTATAAAAAACTAAATGAGAAGGGATATATGAATTATGATTTCTTTACGCCAGGGCTTTTGATTGATGCTATTGAGAACAAAGATGTAACCTATCTTGTGCGTTGGATACAGGAAATTATCGATGAGAAGATTATGACGGTAAATATGCTTGGATGTCATGATGGAATACCGGTTCTGGATTTGAAAGGGTTGTTACCGCAGGAAAGAATCGAATCACTGATTAATTGTATTGTTGACAGGGGTGGTTATGTTAAGGATCTTCATGGAGAAAAAAATGTGTATTATCAGGTAAATGCCACATATTTTAGTGCATTAAATGAAGAGGAAAGCAAGTTGCTTTTAGCTAGAGCGATTCAATTATTCATGCCGGGAATATCGCAGATTTGGTATCTGGATTTGTTTGCAGGCAGTAATGATTATGAAGCCGTAAAACGTGCTGGAAGCGGTGGACATAAGGAAATTAATAGAACGAATCTTTCTGTAAAAGAGATGGAACAGGTATTAAAATCGAATGTGATAAAAGAGCAGATAAAGTTGTTGAAGCTAAGAAATACGCATAAGGCTTTTTGTGAGAATGCTTGCTGTGAGGTTAAAGGAGAAGGCAGTTGGTTAGAAATCTATAGATGCTATATGGATGCAGAAATCAGACTGGTAGTGGATTTTGAAGAATTAACGTATGAAGTAATAAGTTGATATTTTTGCTCAAAATATCAAAAAGAAATTGGAGTAGCAGAAAGTGTTGTAAACAGGATTTTCTCTAAAATGGAAAATTCTGTTTATTTTTATGTTAGAATAAGGATAATTTTACGTCTTGTAATAGTGAAGGGGCTTTTTAAACTTAGGGGAAAGAGAGGATGAGATATGAACGACAGCGAAATTATAGAATTATACTGGAAGCGGGATGAGCAGGCTATCACAGAATCGCAGAATACCTATGGAGCGTATTGCTATACAATTGCAAATAATATACTGCATAATTGCGAAGATGAAGAAGAATGTGTCAATGATATATGGCTTCGCACATGGAATCTTATACCGCCACAAAAACCGAAATACTTATCTCTTTTTTTAGGAAAAATCACCAGAAATCTTTCCTTTGACCGCTGGCGGAAAAATCATGCAAAAAAAAGAGGAGAGCAGGAGATACATCTGGTGTTAGACGAGCTGAAAGAATGTATACCGGCATCTGATGATATAGAGCAGGAAATATTAGCAGAAGAGTTAAGTGAAAAGATTAATCAGTTCTTAGGTGTATTAAAAAAGCGGGACAGGGAGATTTTTTTGAGAAGATATTATTATGTGGAAAGTACTTGGGACATTGCAAACCGCTATGCAATCAAAGAAAGTCATGTGCTAGTCATATTGTCCCGGGTTAGGAAGAAGTTAGAGCAGTTCCTAAAGAAGGAGGGGTATCAGTTATGAGCAAAATAACCGCAGAGCAGCTTTTTGAAGCGATTGGAGAGGTAAAGGAAGAGTATGTAAAGGATATTTCGGTTGATGCATCAGATATATATAACAGAAATGAAAAACAAAAAAAGCGACGTAGCCAGATAATAAAAATGGTCTCAGCTGCAGCTTGTCTGGCAATTGTCGTATTGGGGATTCGCAGTCTGTCAAAACATCAAGAACCGCTGCTAGGGACACAGGGAATGGAAACTTGTGGTTCTTCCACAATAATCGGTGAAATTGTAGGAGATATGTATTATTATTCTGTGCCGGGAGAGGGAATATATGCGTATTGCATAACAGATGGTATCCATGAAAAAATCATAGATGAAGAGAAGTATCGAGTGTATATCGTGAATACATATGGTATTTTCTATTCCTTGGAAAATGAAGTTTATATGCGGAAGCATGAAACAGGAAAGACAGAAAAAGTGTTTGCTGTGGATGCGTATTCTGACATGGGAATATCTTTTGATGAGACAAAAATCATGGAAGATATTTTCATCGAGGTATACGATTATGACAGAAAAATAGTATACGAGCGTGTTTTAGATGATAGGACAGGTGCGGATATAACGGAGCAGTATACAAATGTATGTGCAAAAGAAATGACCTTTGATGAGGATGACAGGCAGAATGAAGCACAGTTTTATACAGTAGGTGACAGGAAGTTTATGCTTGAGATTGTTTATCATTTAGAAGAAGATGGTATATGGCGCAGTACAGAACTTTTCTATGAATGGAAGGAAGGACAATGGCAGAAACTGACACCGGAAGGTGAAAAAGAAGAGTATTATTCCTATGTGGAATTTGTAAATAAGGACATGATTATTGTCGAATATTCATATTATATGGAAACGAAAAAAGTTCTGTATTCTGCAGCAGGAGAGGATAGAACACTGCCATATGGTATACGAAATCGTCAGATTAGTGCAGTAGTGGATAACTATCTTTTTTATGAAGCGGATGTTTCGGATGGATTAAATAAACCAATGGTGTGTGATTCGACAACAGGAGGAGTCTGGGAGTTAAAATGTTATGAAGATGTGACTTGTGAAAAAGAATGTGCACAGGAAGTTTTAGATAATTTCTATTTCTTAACAACAGATGGAGAATATGTAATTAGTAATACAGCGTGGACAACGAAACAGTACCTTTGGAAGTTGAATTATGATGAAAATGGCAGACCATGCGCATTGTCCTTGTTGACGACTTTTGATAAATAAAAGAAGATAAAAATGTCATTGTCCCTGACAGAATAGTATAGTATAGTAATACTTATATAGAACAGTTATTTGTGTGTTTAAAAATGTAGTCAGGGAGGAGAAGGTTTATGAAAGTACGCAAGATAAGTATTTTTAATCAGTTATTTATTTGTCTGGTTGCACTTTTACTGTTGGGAAATGGGGCATTGGGAATTTCGGTGTATAATCGCTCGGAGAGTTCGCTATTTGGACAGATTCAGAGCAATGCCAGAAATATTGCGGTCTGTGCAGCGGCAAATGTAAGTGGGGATATTCTTGAACAGATAGAATCAGGGGATGAAGCGTCTGCAGAATATGATAAAATTGTAGAAGAACTGGCATTATTTAGGGATAATGCAGAGTTGGAGTATATTTATACTTTACGTCAGAGGGAAGATGGAGAATTTATTTTTGTTGTAGATTCAGATTTAGAAGAACCGGCTTCCATAGGAGATATATGTGAAAAAACAGATGCACTTTGTAAGGCATATGAGGAAGGGAATACCGTTGCGGATGATGAGGCATTTGCGGATGAATGGGGAAATCATGTATCAGCATATAGTCCGATATATAACGGAAATAAGATAGTTGGTGTGGTTGGCGTGGATATCAGTGCAAACTGGATTGAAGAACAGATAACCATGCTTCGAAATCTGGTTATTATAGTTTGTGTAATTACCTATGTGTTAAGTCTTGTAATTTTGCAGTTTTTGATGCTTCGATTTAAAAGAAGCATGGGAAAACTGAATGATAAAGTAAAAGAATTAGCCGGTGGTTCAGGAGATTTGACGAAAGAAATTGATATTTATACCGGAGATGAGTTGGAAGTAATTGCCGGAAATATGAACATTTTTATCCGTCAGATTCGTTCACTGGTAAAGGATGTTGCCCAGTCTACAGAGAATATTTTAGTTACCGGAGAGGATTTGAGTACAACGGTTTCTAATAATATTCAAATTATGTCTAATATGAATGGTGAGATTGAAGATATCAGTACGAATATGGAAATGAGTTCTGCTTCTAGCAACGTTCTTTCTGAAAATTTAGCAGAAAGTGCCGGACATATAGCAGAGTTTGCAGAAAATGTAAACGATATTTGCAGGATGGTGCAGCAGGCAAATGAAAATGCGCAGAAAACATCTGCGATGGCAAAAGAAAATCGAAAAAATGCATTGGATTCTATTCATAGGATGCAGAAAAAAATCGAAGATACCAGTAAAGATGCACAGCAAATAGAAAAGGTAAAACAGATTGCTGAAGAAATCGGCAGTATTGCAGGGCAGACGAGAATTTTGAGTCTGAATGCGCAGATTGAAGCAGCCCGTGCAGGCGTGGCGGGCGCAGGATTTGCGGTTGTTGCTACAAAGGTTGGAGTATTAAGCAATGATATAGATCAGGCTGTAACAGAAATTAATGCAATTAACAGTCAGGTGCTTACAGCAGTAGGGGCACTTTCAGAGGCTTCAGAAGAAATGATTCGGTTTGTATCTGAAGATGTAGTAAAAGATTATGATGCTTTTGCAGATTTAGGAGAAGAATACGGAAGTACGACAGATGCTATTCGTGTGCAGATGACGCAAATTGGAGAACAGAGTGAACATATTTCACGGAATATATCCAATATTAATACGGATGTTTCACAGATTGCATCAACGGTTACATCCACTGCAGAGAGTGCAAATAATCTGGCACAGTCCACAAATCAGATAGCAGAAAGTCTGGAAAGTTTGAATATTGCTTCACAAAAAAATACACAACATTCAGAAAAATTAGGAGCACAGATAGAAAAATACAAGTTCTAAAAATATATAAGTAAAAAAAAGATACCTTTGTTAAAAAAGGTATCTTTTTTTGTACCCTGCGGTTTGCGACAATGGGAAACAGAATAGGAGGAAAGAGACAGTGAAGGAAATTAGATTTTTAGATGAAAATGGCAGTTTTACCTTAGAACAACCGGAAAAATATGGTTATTTGTACTTTCCGTTAGCAAGTGAAACAGGCTTAAAAAGTGCAGTTTCACCGACTTTAGGGGGAGATGCAAAAATAGATCAGAATACATTTTTGTTAGAACCGGTAAGTGTGGAAAATTTACATAATAACCGCAGCAGCAGAAATTTCTGGTGCAATATAAAAGGAAAGGGCTGCTGGTCGGCTACAGGTGTGTCCGCAGAACAGATGGCAGAACGTTGTACCGGAAAAAGCGATAAAAGCTGCATAACCGCAGGTTTTATGTGGCAGAAGGTAAGCCGGGAATCAGAAAAGTATAAATTAAGGGCAGAGGTACTCTCCTTTGTTCCTGTGGATACAAATGTGGAAGTTATGCAGGTAAAAATAAAGAATATCGGCGAAGAGCGTGTAGAGTTTGTGCCTACAGCAGTCATTCCACTCTATGGAAGAAGTGCGGATAATCTTCGTGACCACAGACATGTGACTGCATTACTGCATCGGATACACACAACGGAATATGGCGTGGAGGTGACACCAACCCTGTCCTTTGATGAAAGAGGACATCAGAAAAATGCTATGACGTATTTTGTGTATGGAATGGATGAAAATGGCTGTATGCCAGTGGATTTTTATCCTGCTGTGGATGATTTTGTGATGGAAGGCGGAAATTTTGCATGTCCATATGCGGTTTATCAGAATATAAAAGGAACAAAAGCCGGAGAAGATTTAGAGGGCAGCGAAGCTGTAGGCGGTCTGCATTTTGCAGAGAAATCCCTAGCACCCGGAGAATGTGTGTCTTATACCATTTTACTTGGTGTGACGGATAATATTGTGGAAAATAAAGCGTTAATGCATCGTTTTTGTGGAAAAGAGCAGTTAAAACAGGAATTTGCTCAGGTAAAAAATTACTGGCAGAACGCAATAAATGTTGACTATTGTACCGGGGACAAGGAATTTGACAGGTTCATGAAATGGGTCAGCTTTCAGCCTATGCTGCGCAGATTATTTGGCTGTTCATTCCTTCCTCATCATGATTACGGAAAAGGCGGCAGAGGCTGGAGAGATTTGTGGCAGGATTGTCTGGCGCTTTTGATTATGAATCCAAAGGGTGTGCGGCAGATGCTTGTGGACAATTTTGCCGGTGTTCGTATGGATGGCAGCAATGCCACGATTATCGGCAGCAAACAGGGAGAATTTATTGCTGACCGTAATAACATTACAAGAGTCTGGATGGATCATGGTGTATGGCCGCTTATGACAACGAAACTCTACATTCACCAGACCGGGGACTTAGAGCTGCTGGATGAAGAGGTGACGTACTTTAAGGACAGACAGATTTACAGAGGGACAAAGACCGATGAAAAATGGACAGAGGCATATGGCTGCTGGCAGAAAACGAAAAATGGCAGTAGTTATAAGGGCAGCATTTTGGAACATCTGCTGATACAGAATTTGACAGCCTTTTATGAAGTTGGTGAACATAATATCATGCGTCTGCGTGGTGCGGACTGGAACGATGCGCTGGATATGGCAGAGGAACGGGGCGAAAGCGTGGCATTTACCAATGCTTATGCCGGAAATCTGGCAGATTTGGCAGACTTATTAAAGGCATATCAGAAGAAAACCGGAAAAAATACGGTAAAGATTACAAAAGCACTTATGGGGCTGGTAGAACAGAAATGTTATACCTCGGTTCAGAAAAAAACAGAAATATTGCAAAAATATTTAAAGACCTGTGCCCATGATGTATCCGGTGAAATGACAGAAGTATCCATAGAAAGTCTGGTGCTTAGTCTTTTGGAAAAATCCAAGTGGCTGATGGAGCATATCCGCAAACAGGAGTGGGTAGAGGATAAGGAAGGCAATGGCTGGTTTAATGGTTACTATGACAATCATGGCAGACAGGTGGAAGGTGAATTTGCTTTAGGAGTCCGAATGATGTTGACAGGTCAGGTATTTTCCATTATGGCAGGTACAGCAAAGGATGCGCAGATAGCGGCTATTGTGAAAAGTGCAGATAAATACCTGTACCAGAAAGAAACCGGAGGATATCGTTTAAATACAAATTTCCACGAAGTAAAAATGGATTTAGGTCGTATGTTTGGATTTGCCTATGGAGAAAAAGAAAACGGAGCAGTCTTTTCCCACATGGCGGTAATGTATGCCAATGCATTATATAAGCGTGGCTATGTAAAAGAAGGCTTTAAGGCATTAGATGCATTGGAAAAACAGGCAATGGATTTTAAAACCAGTCAGATTTATCCGGGAATCCCGGAATACTTTAATGCAAAGGGCAGAGGTCTGTATCACTATCTGACAGGTGCAGCAAGCTGGTATATGCTGACGGTTATCACGGAAATGTTTGGTGTCCGGGGTGAATTTGGTGACTTAAAAATAGAGCCAAAGCTTTTAGCAGAGCAGTTTGACGATTTACATAAAGCATCTGTGGAACTGCAGTTTGCAGGAAAAAAATGGACAGTGGTTTATGTCAATACAGAAGAAAAAGAATATGGAAATTATAAAATTGCAGGTGCATTTTTGGATAAGCAGGAGATAGCTGTATTGGAAAATGCGGCATATATCACCATACCAAAGGAGCAGTTTGCGCAGGCAGATACAAAAAGAGAACATATTGTAGAAATTTTGTTGGGATAAGAGATGGAGGAAAATAATGACACAGAAAACAACATTTACCATAGATAATTACGGAAAAAAATCTACCTTTGCCAGCTTTTTACCGGGCATTTCCGGTATACATGGAATTCCTATCTGGTGCTATTATGTGAACCGTGGGCAGGGTGTAGTGAGCTTTGGCGTGGATAACAAAGACCATGCCATTATGGAATTTTATCCGGCGCATCAGGCTTACCAGAATGTAAAAACCACAGGTTTTCGTACGTTCATCAAAAAAGAAGGAAAAATCTATGAACCCTTTTCGAAAGAGCAGATACCGCATAGTATGCATATTTCCATGAATGGTCTGGATATTGAAGATACAAATACGGAAAATGGACTGAAAACAAAGGTCAGCTATTTTAGCCTTCCGGGTGAACGGGTAGGCGCACTGGTGCGGAAGGTGACCATAGAAAATCTTGCAGAAGAAACCGTAGAATTAGAGATATTAGATGGTATGCCGGCATTGATTCCCTATGGCGTAGAGCTTGAAAGCATGAAAAATATGGGACAGACAGCAAAGGCATGGATGCAGGCAGAGGACGTAGAAAGTGGCATGCCGTATTTTCGAGTTCGTGCAAGTATGGCAGATACAGCAACGGTAAGTGCCATTTTGGGTGGAAACTTTTCCTATGGCTGTTTAGAGGATGGCACATTATTAAAACCGTTGGTAGATCCAACTGTAGTATTTTCCTATGATACCTCTCTGCGCAGTGCAGCAGGTTTTGAAGAAAAAACCATAGAGCAGCTTTATAACGCAACACAGGCAACCAAAAATCAGCTGCCATGTAATTTCTATGGTATAAAACGAAGCTTAACAGCAGGTGAAGCCGTTACGATGTATGAAGTTATCGGTCAGGTGGAAAATAAGGATGTTTTGCAGAAATTTTTAGACAAAAAAATAGACGGAAAATATTTTGCTGCAAAGAAAAGGGAGGCAGACAGTTATGTGGAGGAAATTTGTAAAGGAATTTCTACAAAAACTGCTTCTAAGGATTTTGATGCCTACTGCCAGTATACCTATATGGATAATGTACTTCGTGGCGGATATCCTATCCGCTTAGGCAGTAATAAGATTTTTTATGTGTATTCCAGAAAACATGGAGATTTAGAGCGTGATTATAATTATTTTTCCATGCTGCCGGAATTTTACTCTCAGGGAAATGGAAACTTCCGTGATGTGAACCAGAATCGTCGGTGTGATGTCTTTTTTGCACCTTTCGTAGGCAGGGAAAACATCAAAGAATTTTACAGCCTGATACAGCTAGACGGATATAATCCGCTTGGCATTGAAAAGCTGACATACCAGTTAGAGCCTGCAATTGCAGAAGAAATTTTGTCTGTTGAAAAAGATAGCGGAAGAATAAATGAGGAAGTACTTGAAGAAATCAAAGACTTTGTAAATAAACCTTTTACTCCGGGGGCATTATACAAAAAATTAGATGCCTGTATGGCAGAAGAGGATGTGGAAGCTCTCTTTTTGCGGTTGATTGATTTTGCCAAAGGACTGGTAAATGGAAATTTTGGTGAAGGCTACTGGAGTGACCACTGGACCTATAATTTAGACTTAATCGCAGACTATCTGGAGGTATTTCCGGAAAAAGAAGAGGAAATGCTTTTCGAAAAGGATTATAGCTGCTTTTTATCCCAGATAAATATACAGCCAAGAAAGAAACGTTATGCGAAAACGCCAAACGGACTGCGTCAGTATCATTTTTTGGACGAAAAAGGGAAACGTCATACGGAAGAGAAACTGGTGCGCATGGATTTTGGCAAAGGCGAGCCATACAAAATGACGTTGTTAGCAAAGCTTGTGCTGTTATGTGCAGCAAAATTCGCTGCGCTTGATGCGTATGGTATGGGAATTGAGATGGAGGGAGGCAAGCCCGGCTGGTATGATGCCCTAAATGGTATGCCGGGAATGTTTGGTTCATCCATGGCAGAAACCTACGAACTATGCCGGATGTTAGAATATACGCTGGATGTTTTGAAAAAATATCCGGGAGAAGTGGAACTGCTTAAGGAGCTGGCAGAGTTTTTAAGGGTATTAGATACCATGAACAAAAAAGAAAGAAAAGTCATACATGCATGGGAAGATATGGATTGTACAGCAGAAATGATTACTGCGCAGGGAGAGCTTCTCTCTTTCTGGAATGATATAAATGATGCAAAAGAAGCCTATAGAGTGAAAGTATTTGACGGAATTTCCGGTGCAGAAGATATTTTGACAACCGAAGAAATTACAGATATTTTTGAAGGATTTTTAAGTACGGTGAAATGTGGAATAAGAAAGGCGTGTATTTTAGGAAACGGCATAAGTCCGACCTATTTTACCTATGAAGTACCGGAATATAAAGAAGTGGAAGAAGGAATTGAACCTTTGCGCTTTGTAGTAAAGCCTGTACCTGCATTTTTAGAAGGACCTGTCCGCTATTTGAAATTACAGGATACAAAGGAAAATAAACAGGCTTTATACGACAGGGTGAAAAACAGTGATTTATATGATGAAAAACTGCATATGTATAAAGTCAATGCTTCGTTAGAAGAGGCATCCTATGAACTAGGAAGAGCAAGAGCCTTTACACCGGGCTGGCTGGAAAATGAGTCCATCTGGCTGCATATGGAATATAAATACCTGCTGGAATTACTTCGCAACGGCATGTATGAGGAGTTTTTTGCGGATTTCCATCAGGCAGCAGTACCATTTTTAGACCCTAAGGTATATGGAAGAAGTATCTATGAAAACTCCTCCTTTATAGCCAGCAGTAAAAATCCGGATGCGTCCATACATGGAAAAGGCTTTGTGGCAAGATTAAGCGGTTCTACTGTGGAATTTATCAGTATGTGGAAATGGATGTTATTTGGCGAAAGTGTATTTTCCTTGCAAGAGGGTAAATTATGCTTTACCCCACAGCCTGCGCTGCCGAAATATCTGATTCCGGCAGATGGAAAGGTTTGCGCAGTTATGCTTGGGAATGTAGCGGTGACGTATCAGTTTGACGAGGTAAAAGATTATATTCCGGGTAATTATCGTATTTCACAGATGCGTTTTGTGTATAAGAATAAGCGGGTAGTGAATGTAAATGGAGGCTGTGCAGAGGAGAATATTGCGAGAAATCTTAGGGATGGAGAGATTTTAAGTGTGGAAATATTTGTCGGAATAAAAAAATGACACCTTTATAAAATTAGGTACATTTTTTCAAAGAATATAGACATCTATAATACAACTATCAACAGAAAACAAAACAAAGTTGAGAAAAACAGGAGGATATTTTTATGAGATGTAAAAGAGTAATTTCCGCAATATTAGCAGGAACTATGGCATTGTCCTTAGCAGCATGCGGAAAAACAGCAGAAACAGGTAATGACACAGCAAAAACAGCAGAGGAAGGAAAAGCATCCGCTGCAAAAGAAAATGAATTGGTAATTTGGACATTAGCAGACGATTTAGAGGACTTTGCTGAAAAATATCAGGAAGAAACCGGAGTAACCGTACATACTACAGTAATTCCACCGGAAGAATATCCGACAAAGGTACAGACAGCATTATTAGCAGAAGAGACAGAGCCGGATATCATCGTAGGTGAGCCACAGATGTTAGAAGACTTTTTTGAACAGGGATTTTTTGAAGATTTAGACCAGTTTGGTGCACAGGATTATGCAGACCAGATTGTAGATTATGTGTGGGAAGTCGGACAGGATGCGGAAGGTGTACAAAGAGCTATTTCTTATCAGATTACACCGGCTGGATTCTATTATAGAAGAGATATCGCACAGGAAGTATTCGGAACAGAAGATCCGGAGGAAATCGCTAAATTATTTGCAGATTACCCTACCATTTTAGAAACAGCTCAGACCTTAAAGGCAGCAGGCTACCGTATTTTTGCTTCGGATGCGGAAACCCAGTACTTCGCTGGCGACTCTGCATGGGTAGTTGATGGCAAATTAAATGTTGCACAGGCAAGACATGATTATATGGACTTATGCGTGGAACTGTATCAGCAGGATTTAACAGCATATGCCGCACAGTGGGCAACACCATGGTATATGGCTATGGGCGGCGAAGTACCTATCTTAACGGCAGAAACCCAGTGGGGTACAGATGACTTAAATGTATGGGATTCCGAAGCATTTAAAGCAGCAACTGCAGATTATGAAAGAACAGAAGTATTTGCTTATGGACTTCCGGCATGGGGTGTAATTACCATGCGTGACAACATGGGTGATACCAGTGGAAAATGGGGCGTATGCTCCGGTCCTGCTTATGGATTTGGTGGTGGTACCTATATTGGTATTTCTTCTAAATCAGAAAGAAAAGAATTAGCATGGGATTTCTTAAAATTTGCAACATTAAATGAAGATACAGCAAATTGGTGGATTGAAAAATCCGATGGAGATACTGTTTCCTTAATTTCTGCCATTGAAGCACATAAAGATGATGAAAATGCAGTATACGGCGGGCAGAAGCTTTATGCTTTCTGGTTAGAGCAGGCAGAGGGCATTGATTATTCTAAGGTTACACGTTATGACAAAGCTATCAACGATGCATGGGGCAATGCGATTTCAGCAGTAAAAACCGGTGAAAAGACCAAAGAAGAAGCGATTTCAGAATTTTATGATGTGATTGAATCTACTTACCCGGATATTACTGTGGAAAGATAAAAAAATGATGTGTCAGCCTGCAAATATGCAGGCTGCACAGTAATAGCTGAAGTAAATACCGCGAAAGGGCAAGGAGTTATTTATGAAAACAAAGAAAAAAGGAATGAAAAAATATGACAATATGGGTTATTGGTTTGTATTGCCTTTCGTTGTTGTATTTTGCATATTCAGTGTATATCCGGTACTTCGGACACTTTATATCAGTTTTACCGACATGCGGATTTTTGAACCGGATACCGCATGGGTATGGTTGGATAATTATAAACGTGTATTAACAGATAAATTTTTCTGGAGAGCCTTGGGAAATACCATTCGCATCTGGGGTGTGAACATTGTTTTACAGCTTGGACTTGCATTTCTTCTGATGATGGTATTTTCGGATATGAAATATAAAATCAAAGGTCTGGCGGTTTTCCGTATTGTATACTATCTGCCAAACCTTATTGCAGCCACATCAATTGCATTTTTGTTTCTTACCTTATTAGATTGGCGTTACGGTACATTTAACCAGATTATCAATGCTATCTGCAACTTTATCGGTATTTCCTATAATCCGATTAACTGGCTGGGTACAGAGCAGTTTGCAGGTGTATCCATATCCGTGATACAGACATGGATGTGGTTTGGTAATTCCTTCATTATGCTTATGGCAGGTGTACAGGGAATTTCCAAAGATTATTTTGAAGCAGCAGCTATTGACGGTGCCGGCAGATGGACAATTTTTAGAAAAATTACTTTACCGCTTATTAAGCCAATTTTAACCTATGTGGCAATTACGTCCTTAATCGGTGGCTTACAGATGTTTGACCTGCCGTATTTGATGGCAAAAAAAGCAGATGCATCCTACAATTCCGTACAGACAGTGGTTATGTACATGTATAAATTCGGTTTTGAAACAGGAACGACACAGACCAGTTACGCATCAGCAGTTGCCTATGTATTGTTTGCGATTATTTGTATTGTATCTATTGTGCAGTTCAAGGTTATGAATGGAAAGGAGGATTAAGAACCATGAATGGAATCGGTTATAAAATAAAAAAATCCATATTGTATATACTCTTAATTCTGCTTGGTATTACCTGTATGCTTCCGTTCATTCTGATGCTTGTCAATGCCACCAGAAGCGGCACAGAGATTGCAAGCTCCTTTACCTTTATTCCGGGTAACAGCTTAAAGGATAACTGGAATACCGTGTTTGAATATTTTAACCTGTTCAAGGGTATTTGGAACAGTGTAAAAGTAGCTGTTCCGGCAACACTTTTAACGGTATATTTTTCTGCCATGACAGCTTATGGACTGGCAATGTATAAGTTTAAAGCAAATAAACTGATTTTTGGAACGATTCTTGTATTTATGATGATTCCGGGACAGTTAAGTCTTATTGGATTTTACAATCTGTGTACAAAACTACATTTGGTAAATTCCTACATACCATTGATTATTCCGGCAATTGCAGCACCGGGAACCGTATTTTTCTTAAGACAGTATGCCATGTCTTCCCTGTCAAAGTCATTAATCGAAGCTGCCAGAATTGATGGTGCCAGTGAGTTTTATATCTTTCACCGGATTGCCATTCCGATTATGGCACCGGGTATGGCAACCATGGGAATTATGAGTTTTATTACAAATTGGAACAATTACTTACTGCCAATGATTGTATTAAATGATAAGGAGAAATTTACACTTCCGGTTATGATGGCAAGTCTTCGTGCTTCCACGGATATTCAGGCAAATCAGGGTGCAATTTATTTATCCGTTGCTATTTCGGTAATTCCGATTTTACTGGTATTTGCCTTCTTCTCTAAATATATTATCAGCGGTATTTCTGCCGGAGCAGTAAAAGAATAAGGGGCAAATATGAAAAAAGCAATAGAGATTGTGGATTTTCCAACGACAGATTACAAACCCCTTGTAGAGTATGAAAACTGGAGAGTTGCCGTATTAGCTTACTGTGAAAATACGACACCAAAGAAAATTCTTACCATGCAAAAGCATGAAGAGACAGATGAAGTATTTGTATTAGTAAGGGGAAAGGCAACATTAATTACCGCAGGGGATAGAGAAGAACCGGACGAGATTTCCTTTACAGAGTTAAAACCCTATAAGGTTTATACTGTCAAAAAAGGTTTCTGGCATAATCATGTATTAGATAAAGAAGGCGTAGTACTGATTGTTGAAAATGCAGATACCTCTGATGATAATTCACCTATAAAAAAACTCTCACAAAAACAGATAGAGACGATTTTAGGAACGTTGTTGTAATACGAGAAACGTGCTATACTAAAAATGGAAATAAAAGGGCGACAGAGAAAGACTGTTCGCCCCCTTTCTGGTATTTAAAAGCAGCGGAGGTACTAAGGAGGGAATATGAAAAAATTTGCAGTTATTTTCTTTACAATTGTTATGCTTGCAGGTCTGTCTGCCTGTGGAAATGAAGAAACAGAAGTCTTACAGACAGAAAATGCAGATGTAGAGCAGGAGAAAATCACATTAGACTGGTATGTCAATTATTCATGGTTTGCTACTCCATGGGGAGAAAATCTGGTTTCTAAAGCGATTACGGAAGAAACCGGTGTAAATGTTCATTTTGTGACACCTATTGGCAATGAAACCGAAAAATTAAATGCTCTAATTGCCTCGGATACCCTGCCGGATATGATTACTTTAGGCTACTGGGAGCCACAGGTGGATGAGATGATTGATAAAGATATGGTATTTGCCCTAAATGAACTGGCAGATACTTATGCACCGCAGTTTTGGGAAGTGACAGATGAAACAGCGGTAAACTGGTACACCCGTGAAGATGGGAATATCTATGCCTATCCAAATTCCTCTATATCACCAAAGGATTTAGAGGAAAATGCTTCTATTGGTTCAAACCAGACATTTTTGGTAAGAAAAGATATTTATACAGCAATTGGAAGCCCGGACATGACGACACCGGAAGGCTTTATGGAGGCAGTAAAAAAGGCGGCAGAAATGTTTCCCGAAGCAGAGGGGAAACCCTTAGTCCCTATAGGTGCCCATTGCTTTGACAATGAAGGAAATGTATCCTTTGATAAATTTCTAATGAATTTTCTGGCAGTTCCATGGGAAAAGGATGGAAAGCTGTATGACCGTTATACAGATGCAGAATATGTCAAATGGCTGAAAATGTTCCGTCAGCTAGGGGAGGAAGGGTATCTTGCCACGGATATTTTTGTAGATACCCGTACACAGATGGAAGAAAAATTAGCAGAGGGCAGATATTTTTGTATGCTATACCAGTATACAGATATGTTATCCCAGCAAAAGGTGCTCTATGAAAATGACCCGGATAAGGTCTACATTGCAGTAGAAGGTCCTAGAAATGCTAATGGAGATGCACCGACGCTTTCCTGTACCAGTGTCAGTGGATGGACAGTAACACTGATATCCAAAAACTGTAAAGACCCCAAACGTGCAATAGAATTTATGAGTTATCTTATGGGAGAAGAAGGGCAGAAAACCATCTTTTTAGGTGTAGAGGGAGAAACCTATGATGTGGTGGATAAAAAAGCAATAGTAAAATCCGAAGTCAAAGAATTGTTAGATACGGACCGCATTGCCTATGATACGCTTTATGGTGCGGATAATGCCTACTGGATGCTGCAGGATTTAGTCATGCAGCAAAAATGGCAGCAGACATCTTCTCCGGCAGAGGAGCAGTTAAAGGAATGGTCCAGAAAATATGTGGTATATAACGGACAGTACGAAACGGTTTTTCCGGCAGGTTCAGAAAGTGCGATAGCACAGGATAAGATTACAACACTCTGGAGTGAAACACTTCCACAGTTACTCTTAGCACCCACCGAAGAAGAATTTGACACAATATTTGCAGCATTTATCGCAGAAAGAGATGCATTAGGCTATGCAAAGGTTATGGAAGATGGTACAGAGTATATGATTGAGGCAAAGAAAAAGTTAGGACTGATGGAATGAATAGATTAAAAGAGATATTTCGTAATCAGAAACTAAATAGAAAATTTACCTTTGTAATTGTGCTTTTTACAATTATTCCGATAGGTATTTTTGGCAGTGTACTTTTTTATTCCATGGAAAAAAATGTAGTGGATGAAAATTTAAACTACATGGCATATACCATGCAGAGAAATCAGGATGCTATCACAAGCAAAATCGATTCCATGAATATGTCTACCCAGTTTTTTTTGAGTGATGAAGGACTCTTTGAGATTTTAAATAAAGCAGCAGCCGGAAAAGAAATCAGTATTCATGACTGGGTGGAATTTAAAGACTATAATGTATCCTCATTAGAGCGTCTGGTATATAATAACCCACTGCTGTATGCTGTCCGGGTATATGCGGCAAATGATAATGTACAGGAAATGATGCCGGTTTTATACCAGAATAGCCGCATGAAAAAGCAGTTATGGGCAGAGAATGTAGGGTATTTTGGATGGAATTATAATTATAAGGATCAGGCATTTTCCAATCATACCATGAGTCAGAACAGCAAAATGATAGGTCTGATTACACCTGTTAAGGATGAAAATGATAATACGATTGGCATAATTGAAGCGGCAATGACTATGGAAAATATGTTTCCAAGTCTTTATGAGGATATTGAAAATGAGTGGAGCTTTTTTTATTCGGATAAAGGAGATTACTACTTTGATGAGGAAAAAAGCGAACCGGACACATTGGTTTTACATGAAATCGTCAGCAGGATACCAAAAGAAGAAACCATTCAGACAATTTATCGGGAAATGGAAAATCAGAATTTTGTCATTTCTTATATGCCGGTAAGTGAATTGGATGGAACACTGATTTCGGTTAAAAACATTACCGGAAATGTGCAGGAGGTACATAGTACCCGCAATATATTTATTTTAGGTATGGTTGTGCTTATGCTGATTCTGGCTGTATTCACCAATCAGATTGTGCATGGTCTTTTGCGGCAGTTTTATGACATTTTATCCTCTATTCGTAAGGTGCAGAATGGGGATTTGGATGTGATTATCGAAAACTGCGGTAAAGACGAAATGGGAGAACTGGGTACACAGATTAATGAAATGCTGCAACGTATCAAGGCATTGATGGATGATAACTTAAAGCGTGAAATGCTGGCGAAAAATTCAGAAATCCGTGCTTTACAGAACCAGATAAATGCACACTTTATTTATAACGTACTAGAATCCATTAAAATGATGGCGGAAATCAATGAAGAATATGATATTTCCGATGCAGTAACAGCATTAGGAAAACTGTTGCGTTACAGTATGAAATGGGTATCCGGGAATGTTTTGGTGGAGCAGGAGTTAGAGTATATCAAAAACTATATGGCACTCATTAATCTGCGTTATGATTATGAGATTTATTTATCTTTAAATATTCCGGAGCTGATTTTAAAACAGGAAATTCCCAAAATGTCCTTACAGCCCATTATTGAAAATGCCATCTGCCATGGTATAGAGGAAATTGCAGAGGATACCAATATCTATATGAAGGGGCTTTTTGACGGAGAGGACTGTATTATCGAAATTACCGATACCGGAAAAGGCATGAGTGAAGAGGATGTGGAAAAACTACGCTTAAAGATTGCCGGAGAATTGGATTCAAACGGTGGTTCGGGCAACGGCATCGGTTTAAAAAATGTACAGGACCGTATTCACATTGCCTTTGGCAATGCATATGGAATAGAAATTGCTTCAAAATTAGGCTGTTACACGAAAATTATGGTAAGGATTCCCATGTCGCATCCCGGTGACATCGAAGAAAAAGATATGCGGAACGTGAAACGGGAGCATAGTGAGATTCGCTAAACGGAGAGTGATGAAATGAAAACAGTATTGATTGTGGAAGACGAAAAAATGATTCGTCAGGGTATTAAGACCATGGTACAAAGAAGCGGTGTGCCGGTGGAGGTCATTATTGAGTGCAGTAATGGAAAAATGGCTCTTGAGGTATTAAAAGAACAGAAGGTAGATGTCATGTTTACGGATATCCGTATGCCCCAGATGGACGGCATCGAGCTGGTAAAACAGATGCAAAGCTGTGAGCACGTTCCTTTGACCGTTGCCATTAGCGGGTATGATGATTTTTCTTATGCGGTGGAAATGTTGAGAAAAGGTGTGCGTGAATATCTTTTAAAACCCATTGAGCGTGAACGCATTAAAGAAATATTAGAAGAATTGAATAGGGAGATTGAGAGTCAGCAGGCAGCAGAAGAAGATAATAAAAAAATGGGTTATCAGCAGATTAAGCATTTAATGCTTAGTGATGAGCTGACGGAGGATGAGTTAGGAGCGATTGAACGAGCGTATGCAGATTTCTTTTATGCAGGGGATTATCGAATTTGTTGTCAGAATACATGCAAACGGGAACGCTTTGACCGCAAGTATATGATGGAGACCATAGAGGAGCAGGATATTTTTATTGTGCCGCAAGAGCATATGGAGCATTTTTTAGAGAATGAAATGGCAAACGGCTCTGTGGGAATCAGTGGGATACATCAGGGCATCCGGCAATTACGAAGGGCATATTGTGAAGCCCTTGCCATGCGAAAAGAAGCATTTTGCATAAATCGGGAAAAAATGCTTTATGGAGAGGAAAATACCCATGTGCCAAAGAAGCTGATAGAAGATGCAAAAATGCTCTTAACACCGGAAGCTGTTGCACAAAGAGTACAGCTTCTTGGTACGGAGCGCACGGAAGAATTGACAAAAAGCATGAATCATTTGTTTTTCGCAGTAAAAAACGGGCGTATTCTGCCGGAGGAATTTGAAAACTGTATACAAGAGTTTTTGAACGATGTGGAAAAGACCTACAAAAACCTCTTTGAATTACCAAAGTCCGCAGAAAAAAGTATTCGAAATATCTGGTGTGCCGGGTGCTTAAATGAATATGAAGAACGGCTGATGGAGTTTGTTTTACATCTTCATGAAAAAATTAATACACAGTATGATAACAGCAAAAATACCCAGAAAATGCGTCTTGCAGTAGAATATATCGATGAGCATTATGCGGATGATTTGAATATGGCAGTGGTATCAAATCATATATCCATGAATTATTCGCTATTTTCCTATTCCTTTAAGCAGTATACGGGACAGAACTTTGTAAATTATTTAAAGGATATTCGTATGGGCAAAGCAAAGCAGCTTTTAGCGGAAACGGATTTGAAAATTATTGAAATCAGCCAGAAGGTAGGCTATGACAATGAAAAGCATTTTATGAAGCTGTTTAAAAATGCTTATGGTGTTTCACCTACGGAGTACCGTAAAAACATGCAAAGATAATATTTGTTACGGTGAGCTAAGTGAATAGTACGCAAATTTTTGCGTATTTCTGTTCAAAATGCGAATAGATTATTGTCAGATTTTTTGGTATAATAAATTAGAATTGGGTAACAAATTTGTTTTATGGGGAATGTGTTAGAAGGTGATGAAACGTGGGATTTGATAAGCAGAGTGAAAAGGATGCCCGCATAAAGAACTACTTAAATGTTTTAGAGATTTTAAGTCAGAGTACGGATGATTATCTTTTCCTTTGGGATATGGATAAGGATGAAAACTGGTTTTTTGGTTCAGTAGATGCAGAATATGCCCTGCGTGATAAGGGCAGACCGACGAATACCACAGCAGAGATGGAAGCCATTGTTTATCCGGCAGACAGAGCATTGCTGCATGAGGATTTGACTGAGATAGCCAGTGGAAAAAAGCAGATACATAACATGAATTACCGCTGGGTGAATCGTGAAGGTGAAGCGGTATGGATTAGCTGCAGGGGAAAAGTGATTGCGGATGAGGATGGAAGTCCATTTGTTATGATTGGCAGGGTTTCCGATACCGCATTAAAATATTTGTATAATCCGCTGACGAGGCTTTTTAATAAGACAAAGATGTTTTCTGATATGCAGGAAGGTACGCTTTTAGAAGACGGCGGATATTTTATGCTGTTAGATGTGGATGATTTAGGCGATATTAACTTAAAGCATGGCAGAAAATACGGAGATGCTGTGTTAAAATCCTTAGCAGCCGCCATGGAAGAAATCGTACAGTCTCAGAAAATATATCACATTGAGCATAACAGCTTCGCCGTATACTTAGATGTGGAAACGGAACGGGAAGTCTGCATTGTATATGGCAGATTACAGCAGCTTATGGCAGATAAATGCACACTTTCTGCCGGTGTTGTGCCAAACAATAATGAGATGTTTAAGGAAAAAAATTATCTGTATGATTGTGCTGACCAGACCCTAAAGAAAGCAAAAGAAAATGGCAAAAATACCATTGCCTTTTTCTCAGAAAAAGATATGGAAAATAAGCTTTCCGCTATGGAGCTTTTAGCAGAACTGCAGGAAAGCGTAAAACACAACTGTGAAGGATTCTATCTGTGCTATCAGCCACAGGTGAAAGCCGGAAGTTATAAGCTTTATGCAGCAGAAGCGTTGCTTCGTTATAACTCAAAGAATAGGGGACGGGTATTTCCGGATGCGTTTATTCCTATTTTAGAGGATTCTAAACTGATTATTCCCGTGGGGAAATGGGTATTAGAGAGGGCGTTACAGCAATGTAAAAGCTGGCGGCGTGTATATCCTGACTTTCGTATCAGCGTTAATTTTTCTACAGTACAGCTTCGGGAAAAGGATATTACGGATAAAGTGCTAGAGATTTTAGATAAAGCAGAATTGCCGGGAGAAGCACTGACGATTGAAATTACAGAGTCTATACGGATGGAGGAAATGCAGTATTACAATAACATTTTTAGCCGTTGGAGAAATGCAGGCATAAAAATTTCCATTGATGATTTTGGTACGGGATATGCCAATATGAGTTATCTTAGAGACTTAGAAGTGGATGAGATAAAGATTGACCGAATGTTTGTAAAAGGCATTGAAGAAGCAACGTACAATTATCATCTGGTAAATAATATGATTGAATTTGCAAAAATGAATGCGCTGCGTATCTGCTGCGAAGGTGTGGAGGATGTACATGAGCTGGCAGTGTTAGAAGGGCTTTCTCCGAATCTTTTACAGGGGTATTTATTTGACAAACCTTGTGAAAGCAGGGAATTTGAGCAGTTTTACATCGATAAGGAGTCGGGGGAATACAGAAAGCATTTAGAGTTTGTACAGGAGTTATATCAGTACAAAGAAAAGATGCGTGTGCTTTATTTTGACCCGAAGGATATTCTTAGGACAACAGATGTAGGTTTGTGGATTATCCGTGTAGATTTAGAGAAACAGCATTTTGAATTACACGCAGACGATACGATGGAACGTATCAGTGGTGTAGATAAAAAATATACACCGCAGGAATTTTATCAGTTCTGGTATGAACGGGTTAAGAAAGAATATGTATCCTATGTGATGGAAAATGTCAGTCGTATGATTGCAGCGGATAAAGTCATACAGTTACAGTATCCATGGATACATCCGACACTTGGCGAGGTGACGGTGCGCTGTAGTGGCAGACGTGTGGAGGATTCGGATGGAATGATTACCATAGAGGGATATCATAGAATTATCAGCACGATTGAAGAAGCTTATAAGGAATAGGAAGAAATGTATGGAAAGCACTGCTTGAAAAATGGCGGTGCTTTCTATTACATAAGGTGAGAAACATGGATTTTTTAAAAGATAAAGTGAAAAAGAAACAGTTTGGTTTTAGTTATAGTGTGTTTATTATTAACGGCATGTTAGCATTGTCCATTGGGTCATTACTGCCATTTATCCGGGATGCAAAAGGCTTAGACTATGCTTTTTGTGGACTGATTGTCAGTCTACATTCTGTGGGAAATCTGATTTCCAGCTTTATATCCGGTATTCTGCCGGTATTTATCGGGCGCAAAAAAAGTATATTGACCTTTAATGCCTTTTTTGCCATAGCGTATCTGCTGATTGCTTTTTCGGGAAATAAATGGGCCATCGCATTAGCTTTTGTATTGACTGGTTTAGCAAGAGGGGCTACCAGCAATTTCTGTAATACAGTAATCAATAATCTTGCACCGGGAAAAGCCGGAGTCATCAATGGTCTGCATGCTATGTTTTCCATTGGAGCATTTAGTTTTCCGATATTATTAACAGTATTGACCACAGCGGATGCAGCAAATTGGATATATGCCTGCTATTTTATGCTGGCAATGGGAATTTTAAGCTGGAGTCTGTATTTTATGATTCCATTAGACAGTGATAAGGTAGAAAGAAAACAGGGAGGAGAAACGGACTTTGGATTCTTTAAAGAGCCGCTGTTTTATCTTTGCACAGCAACGATGTTTTTCTATCTTTGCGCAGAGCAGGGAGTTATTGGCTGGATGGTAACCTATTTTCAGGATACAGGGCTTATGCCGGAATGGTTTTCGCAGATTTCTGCCAGTGTGCTCTGGATAATGATTCTAGCCGGAAGACTGACAACCGCATGGCTTTCTGCAAAGGTAAAAAAAGAGCGCTTGCTGCTTGTTATGGGCATAGGCATTGTACTGTTTTTCTTCCTATTGATTACCAGTACAAATGGCGTATTAATTGTTCTTGGTGTTATTGGCTTTGGATATAGCATGGCAGGAATTTATCCTACCACCGTGGCAATTTCCGGTCATATCAATAAAAAATATCCGCTGGCATGGAGTTTTCAGTTGACGTTTGCAAGCCTTGGTTCTATTTTAATGCCTTCAGTTATTGGAAAAATTGCAGAATCCGCAGGGATTTTCTATGGTATGAGTTCTATTGTGGCGGTTGTGCTTATTGATTTAGTGTTTATTATAGTATTAAATGTTTTTACTAATTTTACTAAAAAAGTAAAGCTAATTTCCTAGTAATCTTGCGCCTTCTGCGGTTTACATCTATAAAATACTGTAGTATAATAGTATATTAGAGAATTTCTAGTCGAAATATGTAAAATATAAATCGCAGAAGATATAAAGAAAGATAGGAAAACGGTATGTCAGACAGGATGAAACCGAAAAAATTACATATGTTTTTATTTATGCTGGCAGCAGTTGGAATTGCGCTGGCTTTTTCGGCTTGTCTGTATATATTTTCCATTTACCCGGACAGTGTGGATACAGATACCTTTGGACATCTGTTTAAAAGTAATTATCTGTATGAGTCTATGAAGAAGGGGAATCTTTATCCGATTTATACAGAGTACTGGTATAACGGCATGGAGTTGTTCCGCTACTGGCCGCCGCTTTCGTATTATGCGCTATCCTTTATGCAGTTTTTTACCGGAGGAGATGTGCTGACTGCTTTTTATCTGTTTGCAGGGCTGACCTATATGATGAATATGTCCGGCTGGCTTTGTATTGGGAAAAGTGAGAATCGGTTGGCAATGGCATTTTTAGCTGGTAATTTATACTATTTCTGCCCGGATAATATACGAATTTTTATGGCAGAGGGAAATGTGCCTAGAATTTTTATAACTGCATTATTGCCGTATATTTTTTACTGTGTATGGGAATGTATGCGGTATAAGAATTATCGCAAGCTGGTGGGATTTGCCCTTGTAACCGTTTTAATAACGACTGCCCACTATATGATAGCGGCAATGATGGGTATTTCCATTTTTATTTTCTGTGCTGTATACAGCATGATGAATAAAGAACTAAAGGGATTGGTATTTGTTACCATCGATTTGGTCTGTGCCTATCTGATGTCTGGTATTATGTTGATTCCGGGTCTTACCGGAGGCGGTCTTACCTCACAAAATTCAGAGGCTTCCATTGCCACGATTAACCAGTGGGCACAGGAGGCGGTGAAATCCCTAAATCCGTTTTTTCGAAGTGGAGAGGGATATGTCCGCAGTTTCTATTTTGGTATTGTGATTTTTGTGGTGGTGCTTTTCGGTGTGATAGCTGCCAATAAAAAAATGGGCGCAGGCTTTATCACAACCCTTGTGATTTTTATTTCGACTACCACCTCTGCATCTGCGGTGGTAAGACTGCTGCCTATGAGTCAGGTATTCTGGATGCAGCGTTTTGTGCCGATGGCAATGTGTATTTTTTTCCTGTCGCTGTTGTTGTGGAAAGAACTGAAACGGTCGGTAATTATCCTGTTTACGATAGCCATGGTGGTGGATGGTGTGATGACCTTTTCACTTTTGGCAGAAGTAAGGGATGAACAGGTTGTAGATTTGGTGGAAAAGGATATGAGTCAATATCTGCTGCCGGAGGCGGTAGAGCTTACCGAAAATCGGCTGGGTATTTTAGATAACAGTACATGGGGAGCAGTCCCTAGCTGGTATTTAAGCAAAAATATGGATGAAACCAGTGTGCAGTACAGCTTTGGATGGCATATCAGGGTGCGCAGACACTGAATAACATCGTAAGTATTAATGAAGCCGCTGAGGGTGGATTTTATGAGTTTGTATTTGACCGAATGTTAGAGCTTGGGGATGATACAATTCTTATTGATAAGCGTCTGGTGGAGGAAAAAAATGTAGATTCCATGCAGCTTGCCGCTCAAAAACTTGGGTATACACTGATGGAAGAAAATAACCGGGTCTGGCTGTATCATTTAAATGAAGCAGAAGGTTCATTTGGAATTGTAAAAGACTACCGGAATATTGCGATTGGACAGCATGCGCAGGGGATTTGTTATATTTATCCTGAATTTGGTTATGGAGAAAGTAATTCCTTAGACGATTACACCTTTGAAGAATTACTGCAATATGAAAAAATTTATCTGTCAGGATTTACCTATGACGATAAGGCTGTGGCAGAAAAAATGTTGACGGATTTGGCTGATAAAGGCGTAAAGATTTATATTGATATGCAGCATATTCCGGACAATAAACTGACGGGTAAATCAGAGTTTTTGGATGTATTTGCGCAGTATGTGGCATTTACAGAGAAGTTTCCGGTACTTTCCATCAATAATGGTTCTCAGTTCAAACTGGATTTTAAAACCGCAGGTTATGAGGAATGGAATACCGTATATGTTTCAGGCGCATCTGAAAAACTCAAAAATGCGTATTATGACAGTATTACCAGTCTGACATATTTAGCAAAAAACGGACATCCAAACATAACTTTTATGGGCTTTAACTTAGTGCATTATTATCATGAAAGCCATTTACCGGAGCTTTTAACTTTTTTAAATGAGACCTTTGAGGAAGAACCGGGAGTGCTTATGGAGAGTGAAATTGTACCGACATCGGTGGTGTATGAGGCGGATAAGGTCACCATTTTGGCAGAGCATGATGATGTAATTACGGGAATTGCAGCACTGGATTGTTTTATACCACAGGAAGATAAAGAGAAGGTTTCACAGAGTAATCTTTTAGTTGTGGATAAGGGTACAACAATATATGAGGTAGAGTATACGGACTTTACACTGGGTGCGCTTGTATCCATTGTGGGTGTTGCAGGTTGTTTGATTTTCTGGTCCTTATTGTGGGCATTTCAGGGAGGAAGTAAAAGTGAAAAAAAGAATTAAGCGGATAGGGGTTTTAGGATTAAGTCTGATGCTTGTGGCATTACCCGTGCAGACAAAGATGGTTTATGCATCAGCGCAGGCGGAAATTACAGAAGTTAATGCTAATGCAAAGGCAGCGGCTGAAAGCAAAACAGAGAAAAAATCAGAAGAGTCAGCGGCTGAAAGCAAGACAGAAACAAAGACCGAAGAAACAGCGACCGAAAGCAAGACAGAGACTAAGACGGAAGAGACGGCTACCGAAAGTAAGACGGAGACAAAGCCGGAGGAAACAACCACAGAAACAGAAAGTAAGACAGAGACAAAGCCGGAGGAAACAACCACAGAAACAGAAAGTAAGACGGAGACAAAGCCGGAGGAAACAGCCACAGAAACCGAAAGTAAAACAGAAACAAAGCCGGAAGATGCAGGAACGGAAGAAGCAGAAACAAAGGTCGAAGAAGCTGCAACAGAAGAAAATACGCCTGCACCAACAGAGCAGACCGCAGTGGGAACGGTGCAAATCCCAAATGTAACCGGTATGACAGAGGAAGAGGCACTTGCTTTACTTGGACAGGTGGTTTTACCGGGCGGCGGTACAATTGAAGTTATCAAAGCCTATGCCTATTCCGCAGAGTATGCTGAAGGTGTGGTATATGAGCAGAGTCTGCTCGGTGATGTATCAGCAGAACAGGCAGGAAGTATCAATCTTTCTATCAGCATGGGCGAAGAACCGGAGGAGGTTTTGGATTTAGAGGAAGAAGAATCCGTAAATCGTATAACGACCTTTGGTATTGCAGAATATTTGGATGAACGGGAACTAAACACAGCCACATCCACTGGTGACAGAGCCTCCACATCGCAGTTTGGTATTGACTGGGATAGTCTGCCGGCCTCCTATGAGTATAACTGGGATAACTCTGTGAACTGCTGGTACTGGGGTGTCTGGGTAGATGGTGTGCGTTATACTACACCGGTAGGTCAGTACAGCACAGATGTAAGACATAAAATTCAGATATATTGTGATGGTACATATGTATATACTCATGTCATTTTTTCCAGAGATTACTGGAATGTAGTTTGTGGAGATGATTATCGTTATTATTTTGACAATCAGATGACAGCCTTTCAGCTTACTGCGCCGGGGGGCGGAAGTATTGAACAGGCAGCACGCCGAATGTCTGCAGGAACACACCAGATTGAAGTACGCCACAGAAGTTCATGGATTTCCGGAAAAAATGTGGAAGGAGCCGTTGGTTATTTGACGAAGTATGAGGATAATGTAAATGCGCAGGTGGAATTTAAGATTCCATTATCAGAAATGATGCGTCAGAATGACAGAATTGATATGGAAAATCTGGGCACGATTAAATTTTATACACCAAACCTGATGTATCGTACCATTACGGCTTCCGGTGCAGATACACTTCCCATGGTAACTGCGGGAGTATCGTTACTGCTTATTCCGGGAAGCTCAATTATTTTGAAAAAATTTAGAAAAAAGAAGAAAAACGATGAAGAGAACGTATAAATGGCAATTTCATTTTAATGCTATGCACAATATTACCCCGGAATTAGAAGAAGGGAAACATACCCATTCCTTTCTGGTGATTTTGTATATGGAAGTGACAAAGGTAAATTTAGATAAGCAGAACAGGTGTGAAACAGCATTACAGGAATATCTGCATCAGTACAGTGGAAAGTACTTAAATGAACTGGAACAGTTTCAGGGAAAGCTGCCTACCATTGAGGTACTTTGTGAGGTGTTAGCAGCAGATACAGAGCGTATAGCTGCAGCACATGGTATGGAACAGAAACAGATAGAGGTCGGTGATAGTCCGATTGCATTGTTTGGAATAGGAAAAAGACGTCTTTTAGGTGGAACAAACCGGACAATATCGGATGCAAAAATCGAAGCTTATAAAGAACAGTTAAACCAGCAGTATGGGAAGGTTACGGTATAAACGATGAATTTGATGATGCTAGTCCTTTTTATGGTTATCTGGCTATATGCCATAAATGTATTTCGCAGAAGAAAGCAGAGTTTTTTCTATTTCTTTGGTGGAAGTGTGGGCATGTTTGTGTTTGCTTTTACCATTTTTGAGCCGATTTTAACAGCACCCCTTGCAAAACTGGTCTGTTATCTGACAGGCGCTATGGGCAGACTGTTAGGTATGTTTTCGGCATATGCCAGCTACGGTATACTTTTTATTGAGGAAAGTGAAGGCGGACCGGTATCCTTATATGTGGATTTTGAATGTGCAGGGTTAGTAGAGATTTTAGTTTTTCTTTCGTTGCTTACCTTCTTTCAGGCATATAAATGGCGGGAAAAGATTATTGTGGGTATATTAGGTATTGCAGCAATTTTAGCTGCAAATATCTTACGTCTTATGATTATCTGCATTATGATTCATTTTATGGGAAATGAAGTGTATTATCTTGCACATACCATTGTGGGCAGAATGGTCTTTTATCTGTTTACAATCATGTTGTATTTTTATGTGTTTACCAGAAGACAGATTAAGCATCAGCGTGTAGGAGAGTTTGATTATAATGACTAAATTGACAAGTGTTATCTGTTATTGGGCAGCATGGGTCATTATCCCACTGCTGGTAGAAATTATTCCCAATATATTTTATTCTCTGGTGCTGTTATGGAAAAAGCTTTTTTTAATGCACAAGGAAAAGAATTTATCGGATTATAAGCCGGTAATTACACTGATTATTCCGGTATACAATTCAGAAGCAACGTTATATCGGTGTATACAGTCGGTAAATGATTCTACTTATCCTACAGACCGCATGGAAGTACTTTTAGTGGATAATGGTTCAAAGGATAACAGCTTAAAGATTTTTCAACAGGCACAGTTGGATTTCCCGGAGCTTGGTATGTGGTGGATGTATTCAAGACAGGGCAAGTCTAAGGCACTAAATAAAGCAATTTTTAACAGTAACGGGAAATATATCATAAATATAGACAGTGACGGTATCTTACATAAGGATGCCCTTACCAATATGGTTAGACGTTTTGAGAATTATCCGAAAACAGACTGTATGACGGGAGCAATTTTAATTGAGCCGGACTTAATAGAAAAAACAGAAAACTTCTGGCTTCGCCAGTTTCAAAAACTGGAATTTTTAGAGTATTCTCATGCATTTTTGGCAGGACGCAACTTTGAGTCACAGTTTCATAGTCTGTTTACTTTATCCGGCGCTTTTTCAGCGTTCCGTAAATCGGTGTTGTTAAAGACTTTTTTGTATAATACCAATACCATATGTGAGGATGCGCATTTAGCCTTTCAGATTCGGGATATTTTGAAAAAGAAGGTGTTGTTCTGCCATGATGCGTTATTTATGGTAGACCCGATAGAAAGTGTCAATAAGTTTTATACCCAGAGACAGCGTTGGCAGATTGGTGAATTAGAAGTCAGCAATATGTTTATGAAAACAAAGCTGTATCATCCGATTAAAAGTTATATAAAGAATCCGAGCATGCGTGTGCTGATACAGGACCATACCTTTGCATTTCCACGTTTAATCTGGTATTTTGCCCTGATTGCCTTAGGCTGTGTAAATTACAATTTCTTTAATATTATTGTAGCAACTGTTATTATCTATATTCTGTATGTGTTTGGCGCATTTTTATATTATGGAAATGTTATGACCTTTTTGCAGCCCTTTAAGGATATCCAAAGGTATTATGGCAGAAAAATAGGGTATGTGGCACTTATGCCGTTATACAATATGTTTGCATTTTTTATCCGCTTTGCAGGAATTATCAATTCCATTAAACGTAAAAGTTCATGGAAAACAAAATCCTTCAAAGAGGAAATGCAGGAGATTAAAGAAACCGTGACGGATGATTTTGAGATTTTATATAAAATTCGTGCAGGTGTGAAAGCTTTGTTAGAAGAACCGGAGGAAAAAGAATGTTACACAGACAGTACAAGTACAAATTCTACCTGAATATGAATCATTCTGTAGAAATCGAAGGACAGCAGGGCGCAGTACATTCCCATACATGGGAGATTACCATGCGAATTGCTGTAGAGCAAAGTGTATTTGTCCGATTTTCGGATATAGAAGAGTATATTGATTCACTGCTTGGAAAATATCAGGATAAGTATTTGAACAGTATGGAACCTTTCAATGTTATCAATCCGATATTAGAAAATGTATGTGATTATTTCTTTGAATACATGACAAAAGAATTGTGGAAAAAGGGCTGGCTCTTAATGGTTATGGAAATGAGCGAAACCCCTTCCCGTATCTATCAGGTTAGCGGCTTTAGTCCACAGGAGGACTATACGTTTACTTTTGTGTAAAGCGCCGACCTTTCAGGGCTGTTGTAAACAGCCCTATTATTATGCAAAGAATTGTGAGGGCGGAAATCAGTTCAGCAATTCGCCATACAGCAGGTTCTTTAAAATATACATATACACTGCCGTTAAAGTCCGCAGGTACATGAAGACGGATGACGTTATTTGTACCTTTTTCTAAATGCAGATATTTGCCATTTGCAACAGCCGTATAGCCTTCATAGTATAAAAGTGGAAGCTCTACATAGCGGTTCGTTTCTGTATTGCTTAATTGCAGCCAGATATTTGTTCCCTTCTTTTTAAAGCTGCTTATTTCTACACCATTTTCCGGTATAGGATTTTTTTCTGTAAGAAGGTCTAAGTCTGTGCCTTCCGGGAGATATTCTTCTGAGCCAAGTGCCATGCTGTTTAAGTCTGTGGCTTCATATGGGCGGTATACCTCTCCCTGATTTAGCAGGTCATGGTAAAACCATGAAGTGGATACCACAAAGATACACAGGATGCCCGCAGATATGCCGACAAACATTTCCCTGGAAAGTTGTTTTTTTGCCATCTGCAGGGCAAAAGTAGTCACAACCACCAAAAATAGTGTGGCAATGGTAAGAAAACGCCATGGGAACTGCATATTATGTATTAGTGCCTTTAATACGTCACCCATGGAAGAAAGGGAATTCCATGGAAACAGGTTGGTGGACATATACAATGCAAGAACCGAGATTACTGCGGAAAATACAGCAAATTTCGGTAATGCAGTATTTTTGGACTGACTGTCCTTTGCAGGTGCTTTGCAAAAACGTAAATAAAGGAAGAGCAGTAAGCCAAGGAATAGTGTAAAACCTACACCAAGGGGCATTTCTCCTGCAATGGTTTCTGTTGTAGAACTTCCGCTGCCATTTACAAAAACCGGAAATAGCTGGGCAATGTATGCGCCAGCCCCTTGAATCGGTGTGCTGTTCCAGTCGGCGGAGTTCATGACAAAGTCACCGCCAAAATAGCTAAGGAAAGGCACAAGAAAACCCACATTCATCAATGCTGTAATGATAACGGCAAGGCAAAGGGTTAAAAATACACGAAGCTGACAAATTCTTCCAATCATAATCAGGCAGGAAAAGAGAATAAAAATAGCCACCATTTCACAGCTTAGGACATGGGATTGGATAATGCCTGTAAGCCCGATTGCAATTAGCAGAGCATATTTCGGATAACCTTTTTGTTTTGTATCTTCCGTAAAAATCAGATAAAATCCACATAAAATAAGCGGAAGGAAGGTTAAAGCGGTATATTCACCTACAGAATGTCGTAAATACATATTACTTAAACGATAAGGTGCAAGCGTATAGAGCAGACATGCAGCAAGTCCTGCGTTTGTGCTGGCAAATATTCGTTTAAAGGATTTCCATGCAATCAGTACCGTGGCAATATTGATAAACACAATGTAAGCCTTATAGGATTCTGTAAGGGAAAAACCAAGCAGGTGTAAAATTGCAGGAAAATACAGCAGTGTATCTCCATAAAATACGCCGGTGGCATAACCATAATCATTTGCCCAGAAAGGGTGGATTTTCACCGGAAAACTGCCCTGATTTAAACCCTGTGCAATACCTTCGATGCGAAGCATATGGAAAGGAAGGTCATGCCCTAACGTTAAATAGTCAATAAATAAAGGATAACAGGAAGCGAATGTAATCAATGTTAAGAAAAGAATACTTTTCCGGTTGGTTATATTTGTTACATAAAAGTAATAGGCAACGAGCACAAGCAGACACCATGCTAAAGTAATCGCAATATTGCGGATATAAAAATATGGTGTTTTGGTCAGGGTCATTTTTTCGATACGCAAAGAGCCTGTACCACAATATTCTGTAATGACTTCTAAATCCTCAATGCCCTGTGTCAGAATAGTCGTAAAGGTCACGGAATTCTGCTCCGGCGGAAGAGAAATGCGGTAAGGCGTTTTTAACTGTCCGGTTGTCAGGGAATTCGAGTGTACATAGCAGGTATTTCCTTCGGTATCCGTTTCATAGTACAGTGTGATGGAATAACTGCCCTTTACGGCTTTGACATAGGGACCATAGGTAAATATTCCGGCAAAAATATCCGGCTGGCTGGCATCTACATAATATCCGCCATCAAACAAGTCACCCTGTCGGGAAGAAAAATTTTCTGCGGTAAGTTCTAAGGGTTCTTTGTTTTGGTAGTTCTGACAATATCGGTTTACAGCGTATGTTACGAATAAAAGCTCAATTATAAGCAGGAAAATCAGATATTTTTTTGGTGATTTCTTTATCATAATGTACTCCTTAATTTAAAATTTCTTTGCGAAAAGCCGTTGGTGAGCAGCCTTTTAACTGCTTAAATACCCTTGAAAAATAGTTGGAATCTAAAAATCCCGCTTTTTCCGAAACAGCCTGAATGGAATAGCTGTTGTCACCTAGATAGGGGAGACTTTTTTCAATACGGTAAGCTAAAATGAAATCAAACAGGGACTGACGCATATAGCGTTTAAACATCCGGCAACATTCGGATTTGCAGAGATGCACATGGTCTGCAATATCCTCTAGGGTCATCTTGGATGCATAATTTGCTTCTATATAAGAGAGTATGTTGCGGATTCGTTCATAATTTCTCTGGTCTGCGGTGGATAGGGCAATAGAGGAATCCGTATGGGTATACAAAAGCTTCCAAAAGTGCAGTAAATGCTCTAATACATCAAATTCCCATGCAGTTTGTTGATTTTCATAGGTATCTAAAATTTGCATAAGCTGCGAAATAGCTTCATGATGCCATTTGCTGCTGCCATCAAAGTGCAGACAGGGCAGGGCATAATTTTGCAAAACAGGTTTAATATAGGAATGGTACAGGACACTGTTTTCGTATCCATAAAGCAGCTTCGCATCAAAGGTAATAACCGTATATTCACAGTCTGAATGTCCAAACATGCTGCCGGAATGTAGGGTGGCTGTATTGCCAAAAAGTACATCTCCGGTTTTTAAATGTAAGTGGCAGTTATTGACCTGATAATTCATTTCACCGGAGGTTACAATGGTAATTTCAATTTCCGGATGCCAGTGCCAGAAAAAAGCACCGGATTCATAGGCAAGAAGCCGTTCCTTGCTGATAAGCAGAGGAAAGGCATGTGTGCCGTGATTTTTTTGCTCCTTTTGACTTTTATCGGTAAGAATCTGCATAAACTCTCCTTTTTTATAAAGCGCAATATAGGCATGTAACTATTCAGTACATTCTTGTTACATCATATCGTATAAAATGAAAAAACGCAATATAATGCTAATCTTTGCATATTTAATTATGGTATGGAAAAAGGGGGAAGTATAGAATATAATCATAATATATGTGTTGTAACTGCGGTGAGGACCGACAGTTATAGTGTTTTAAACGAAAGGAGAATATGGTATGTCAACTATGCCGGCAAAAGAAGTATTAGAGCGTGTATATGGAGAAAGCGTAAAGAGTGGAGAAAGATTTGCACACATTTCTAAATGTTTTGCAGAAACCTTTGGAGATGCAGAAGTAGAATTTTTTACATCACCGGGCAGAACAGAAATGGTTGGAAACCACACAGATCACAATGGTGGTAAAATTGTAGCTGCAAGTATCAGTTTAGATACAATCGGTGCAGCAGCGAAAAACGGAACAGGTACGATTCGTATTTTAAGTGAAGGTTATGATAAGATTGAAGTAGAAATTGCAAAGGCTTCTTCTGTAGAGAAAAAATCCGGTACAAAAGCGTTAATCGCAGGTATGGTAGAAGCGATTGGCAAATTTGGATACAACGTAGAAGGTTTTGATGCATACATGACAACAGAAGTTATTGCTGCAGCAGGTGTAAGCTCTTCTGCATCCTTTGAAATGATGTTCTGTGCCATTGTAAATGCATTATTTAACGATAACAAAATTGAATTAGGTGATTGTGCAAGAATCGGACAGTATGCAGAGAATAATTTCTGGATGAAGTCTTCAGGACTTATGGATCAGATGGCTTGTGCAGCAGGCGGAGCTATTTTGTTAGACTTTGCAAATGATATTAAATGCGAAAAAATCGATGCATCCTTTGATAAGTTAGGTTATGACATGGTAATTGTCAACACAGGAAAAGGTCATGGCGATTTAAGTGATGAATATTCCGCAGTACCAAGAGAAATGTTCGATGTGGCAAAAGCCCTTGGTGTAAACAGACTTTGTGAAAGCTCTTTAGAGAAATTCTTAGAAGAACTTCCAAGAATTGAAAAAGAATTGAATAATGACCGTGCAATTATGCGTGCATTACATTTCTTCACAGAAAACAAACGTGTGGAAACAGCAGCAGAAGCTCTTGAAAAAGGAGATGGAAAAACTGTTCTTCAGATGCTTACAGAGTCCGGAAATTCTTCATGGAAATGGTTACAGAACTGTATGTCTAAATCCAACGAAAAAGACCAGAAGGTGGCTCTTACTTTAGCACTTACAGAATTATACTTAAAGGATTTAGGCGATGGCTGCTGCCGTGTACATGGTGGTGGATTTGCAGGTGTTATCCTTGCAGTTGTGCCAAAGGCTAAGACAAATGATTATGTTGAATATATTGCAAAATATGTTGGTCGTGAAAATGTATATCCAATGCAGATTCGTCAGACCGGTGCAGTAAGCTTAGGTAAATAATAACAAAATATGATACATAGAAAAATGCAGATGGGAAAATCCCATCTGTATTTTTTTGGAAAAAAGATATTGACAAGTAAAGTTGTCAATGATATGATGTGTTTGACAAGAAAAATTGTCAACTTGTAAATGAAAATTGTCAAAATCGCGAAAAGACAACAGAGAAAAAAGAAAGTAAAGGATGAGAGTGATATGAAGAAACATTTTTCAAAATTGGGATTTATGTATTTTTTAGGAACAATTCTTGTGTTTGCCGTGCAGATAGGTGGCACGAAGCTGTTAGAGCTTTTAAATCCGGCATGGAGTGAAAATTATAACATAGTATTTTTAGCGGGTATGCTGCCTATGTACATCATCGCTATGCCGATTATGGCAAAATGTATCGGCACGATTCCGGCAGAAAGCAGTAAAGAAAAGAAGAAAATGACGATTGGACAGTGGATGATAGCATTTTTCATGTGTTATGCCGGAATGTATATCTGTAACTTTATCGGTATTTTTATTACGACAGGAATTGGTATATTAAAACAGGGCAGTGTATCAAATGTTATGGCAGAATTATCCATGTCCTTAAATCCATGGGTAAATTTATTTGTAGTAGTTATCTGTGCACCGATAGCAGAAGAACTGTTATTCCGTAAGCTGTTAATTGACCGTACTGTAAAATACGGCGAAGGCGTATCCGTAGTATTATCCGGTTTTATTTTTGCATTATATCATGGTAACTTAAACCAGTTTGTATATGCATTTTTCATGGGTGCTTTTTGGGGATTTATCTATGTAAAAACCAGAAATATCCGTTATACAATCGTTATGCATATGGTAATGAATTTCTTTGGGTCTTTTGTAAGTACCCTGTTATTAAAGGCAAGTGGATATGATAAGCTGATGGCAGGAGAAATGCTTACAGATTTTACCACATCTGAAATGATGGGAATGGCAGCACTTGGTTTGTATGGTATGTGTCTGATTGCTTTTGTGATTACAGGTATTGTGTTATGGATTGTAAATCGTAAGAAATTTGTGTTAAATCCGGGACAGGTAGTGATTGAAAAAGGAAATCGTTTTAAGACCATTATTTTGAACTGGGGAATGGGACTGTTCTGCATTTTCTGGCTGGTACAGATTGTCAGACAGTTATTGGCATAAAAATGAGGGATGCGAAAGCATCCCTTTTACATATTCTGATGTGCAGTCAACATTTGCCGGATAATATTTTGCGTATAGGTAGCTAAATGTTTTTTGTCTTCTTTAGAAAGCTTGTCCATATAGATTGGTGCTCCATATTCTAAGATTACCGTTCCCGGCACAACCTTTGGCGTATGCTTTTCGAAAATATCCGCAGAGCCTGTGATTGCCATAGGAATAATTGGACAGCCGCTTTTTTCTGCTAACTTCATGCTGCCTTCTTTAAAGGGCTGCATGTCTAATTCGTCTTTGCCACGGACTCTTGTTCCTTCCGGATAGATGCACATGGAAATACCATTTTTTATCTGTTCAATACCGACAAGAATTGTTTTAAGACCTTCTTTAATATTTTCACGGTTCAAAAACAGGCAGTGCAGTCGTTCCATCCAGATAGAAAGAAGCGGGTATCGTGCCATTTTATCTTTTGCTACATAGCCGGTAGGGCGTGGGCATCTTGTATAGCTGATAACAATATCAAAATAGCTGCGGTGATTGCCTACATAGAGTACCGGACAGTCTTTCGGGACATTTTCTTCACCAATGACAATCAGTTTAATACCACTGATACGCATAATCAGACGAAATGCCCATTGTACAATGCGAAGCTGCGAAATATCTGCGACGTAAGGCTTCTTTTTGCTAATCAGCCATTCGATGCATAACACAGGAATACCAAAAAGTAAAAAAAGTCCTAAAAATAAAGCAATAAGAATAAAGCGAAACATATTTAATCCTTTCTGCAAAATTTTTCTACCAAAATATTATACTAATTGCAAATTGGAATTACAACCGGATTTATGGAATAAAATATAAAAAAATTAGAAGGAAAAATGGATGAAAATGCACAGGAAAGTTTTTCAGTTGTTTCTTTTGGAGATGTTTATGAGTGTTTTGCTTTGTGGCTGCAATATGGAAAAGACCGATGAAAAAAAGGTAAAGGATTTGGACTATGTGCTGGTGGAGGAGGAGGATATTCCACAGGAGCTTTTAGCCAAAATTGAAGAAAAAAAGGCGGCAGATTTTAAACTGGTGTATGAAAGCGATGAAAGTATGTATGTTGTCCGGGGATATGGAGAACAGGAAACAGGAGGATACAGCATACAGATTCTGGATTTTTATATGACGGAAAATGCAGTAATATTTTCCACAAATCTGTTAGGTCCTTCCAAGGATGAGACTAAAAACATAGCCCCAAGCTATCCCTATGTGGTTTTGCAGACAGAAAATCCCGGGAAGAATATCATTTTTAAATAGTACTAATGTCCTTTTGACAACAGTTTAGCACGGTGCTATACTAAAATGCGGTACTTGTCAGAAGTGCAGGTATCTAAATTGGTGGTTAAATAAAGGGAGGAATTAAAATGCAGCAGTCAGACATCAGCAAAGTACGGGCATCTGTACATCAGAAGTGTGGAAGCAAGGTAATGATTCAACTGGATCGCGGACGGAATAAGATTGATGTGCAGGAAGGTATCATTCAGGACGCATATCCAAGTGTATTTACAATTTTGGTAAATGATCCAAATGACAGTAATCCTCCACAGTTATTATCCTTTAGTTATACGGATATTATTACAAGAGATATACGAATGAAGCTTTGTTAATAAATGGCATAAAAGCCCTTGGTTCTGAATAGGATAGTACAAATTCAGAACGGAGGGCTTTTATTGTGGAATTAGAAAAAAGAATTATACATAAAAATGAAAATGCAGGTAAGGCATTCAGCCAGATTACGCTGGATGATGATTATAATTTGCCGGATTATAAGCCGGATTTGACAAAGGTAATCAGAGAGAGGGGAAAACTGCATTTTGATGAAATCCGTATAAACAGCGGACATATTTTAATGAAGGGAGTTTTACGTTTTCAGATTCTCTACCGGACAGATTTAGATGGAAAGAAAATCAATTATCTAAAGGGCGAGATTCCTTTTCAGGAAAATTTAAGCATAGATGGGATAGAGGAAACGGATGCGGTAAAGGTAGATGGGCGTATAGAGGATATTTCTGTCAGTGTGATTAATTCACGAAAATTAAGTATTCGTTCTCTGGTAGAGTTTCATGGGGTGGCAGACCGTGGAAGCGAAGAGGAAATACTCACCGGTATCAAAGAAGAAAACACCTGTGAAACGGAGAGGGAAAATCTCGATATCTTAGAACTTGTGATGGACAAAAAGGATACTTTGCGTATTCGACAGGAATTGCCTTTGTCATCTAACAAGCCGAATATAGAAGAAATTCTTTGGAACAGTGTAGAGCCGCGAGGTGTAGATTGTTATTTGGAGGAGGGCAAAATTGAAGTTGCCGGAGAGGCACTGGTGCAGGTACTCTATGCATCTGTTGAGGATGGAGAGCATTTACAATGGTTTGAAACAACAGTCCCCATAAAAGGCAGTATAGAATGTAGCAGCTGCACCAAAGAACAGATTTGCAGGATAAAGACAGAACTTTCGCAGGTAAATATAGAAATTACCGGGGATGAGGATGGAGAAGCAAGAGTTCTGCTGTTGGAGCTGGTGATGAATCTGGAAATTTCACTCTGGCAGGAAGTACAGATAGAGATGCTTTCGGATATGTATGCATTGGACCGCCAGATTCAGCCGGAATTTAAAAAGACCTGCTTTGAAAAATTAATGGTTAAAAATGAAGCAAAATGCAGAGTTTTTGAGCGGGCAGAATTAGAAGAGGAACAGGAAGATATTTTACAGGTCTGCATGAATGAAACGCAGTTAAATATTGAGCAAATGACAAGAACTGAGGATGGTATTTTGGCAGAGGGAATACTGACGGTAGAGATTTTGTATATAACTGCGGATGATACCATGCCATTAAGCGCAAAAAAAGTGTATATACCGTTTCATCAGATGCTTGAAATGCCTGCGACAGGAGAAAATGTTAATATTTGTATGGATGGTAGTATAGACCAGTTAACAACGCTGTTAGCAGATAATCGCAGTATTGATGTTAAAGCAGTGATTACATTAAGACTGTTAGCATTAGAACAGATGGAAAAACAACTGATTACACAGATTCATGAAGAAGAACTGGATGTAAAAGCCTTACAGCAACGACCGGGACTGGTCGGTTATATTGTCAGAGAGGGTGACAGACTTTTTGGAATCGCCAGAGAGCATCATACGACGGTAGAAAATATTATAGAAATGAACGGACTTTCAAGTCAGCAAATCCGTCCGGGGGAAAAACTTTTGATTGTTAAAACGGTAATGTGAAAAATGTCAGAAAAATACATTTTTTCCACGAAAATGCATGGAAATATAAAAAAACAAGTGTTATAATAAAAAATAGGGGAATTCACAAATGAAAAGGGAGGAAAATTCTATGACAAAAGTACAGTACAGACGTGCAAGTGGAATAGTGTATCCTGTGTTGATGATTATTATGGGATATATTTTACTTTTATTTATGGCACATATGATGAAAGATGGAGCAGATGTGACATGGAGGACGTATATACAGATTGTTGGTACAGTTGCCGGACTGATTGGTACAACTGTATTTTTTCTGACAAAGCGTGAAGAAAAAGCCGGGGCAGTCGGTATGTTAGCGGCAGCTTCATTGGTATATATGATAGTTCGCCTTTTTGGTACAACAGAAGATAGTTGTGGATATGGTTTTCCGATTTTATTTGTATCCATGGCATATCTGAATAGTCGGATAATTGTAGCAGGAAATATCGTAATTTTATCATCAAATCTGCTTCGTCTGATTATGAATGCGGATAAGATTATGCAGGATGGCGGTTCTACCATGGTGGTGAATTTGCTGATTTGTATTCTTGTGGCATGTGCCTCTATTCGTGTGATTACGATTTTAAAGAAATTTAATGAAGAAAATATAGAAGAGATTCAGCGGACAGCAGAGATTCAGCAGGAATGTCATACAGCAGGAAGCATGGTGGCAGACAATATTATTAAGCATTTTCATGATGCAATGCAGATGATGGATACGTTGACAGAGAGTATCAATACCAGCAGTTTTTCTATGAGTAATATTGCAGATAGTACAGAAAGTACTGCAGAAGCGATTCAACATCAGGCGGTTATGTGCCAGAATATCAACGAACATGCAGACCGTGGCGGTGACATGACAGGTACGATGATTGATGCCTCCGGTAAAGTAGAAGATTCTGTAAGTGAAGGTGTATTGCTTGTCAATGATTTGAAGCAGCAGGCAGATAACGTGGCAGCGGCAAGTACCACTGTAGAAGACGTTATTGAAGCACTGACAAATAAGGTACATGAAGTAGAGAACTTTGTGGGTACAATTCTTAGTATTTCCAGTCAGACGAATCTTTTGGCATTAAATGCTTCCATTGAAGCAGCCAGAGCCGGTGAAGCCGGAAGAGGATTTGCTGTAGTGGCAGAGGAGATTCGTAAATTATCCGAAGACACGCAGGAAGCATCCAATCATATTACCCGCATTATTCAGGAATTAAATGCAGATACCACAAGAGCAAATGAGAGTATTTTAGAATCTGTGGAGTCTGTACATAAACAGAATGAATTAATTGAGAATACTAAGGGTAAATTCGATGATGTAGAGCAGAAGGTTGGCGAATTGATGCAGAGCATTAATGATATGAGTATCATTATGCAGGAAATCGTAGAAGCTTCCGGTGTAATTGCAGATAATATTTCTCATTTGTCGGCTACAAGTGAAGAAGTAGCTTCTTCCTCATCAGAAGGACTTGAACAGTCAAAGATTACCGTCAGTGAAGTAGAGAAATGCCGGGCAGTTTTTGAATCCATTTATATTCTTGCAGAGGATTTGCAGAAAACATTGGATGAGGCAAATGAATAGTGTGTATGTGATGAAGTCGGATATATTTCCGGCTTCATTTGCGTCTGGAATATTATGTATGCAGGTTTCTTGTGGTTGCGTAACTATTGTGAAAATGCTATAATGCAAAATGGAAAAAAGGGTTTGTATTAAGGAAAGGGTGGTTGATATGAAATTACATAAGAGTAAGAAAATTCTGGCGTTTGTTTTAGTTTTAGCCCTTGCCGGTACAGGTTTTCAGGCAGTCGATGCCAGCACCATGAATAAAGCAAAAAATGAAAAGGCAAAAGCTGAGCAGGAATTGAATGAAACACAGAATCAGATAGAAGCCATAGAGCAGCAGCAGGCGCAGCTACAAAGTGAGATTAACAAAAAAGACGAAGAGCTTTTCAATTTACTGGTAAATATTGGGATTCTCGAAGATGAGCTTACTGCAAAAACTGCGCAGCTTGAGCAGGTAACAAAAGAGCTTTCCATAGCCGAAGAAACAGAAAGAAGTCAGTATGCCTCCATGAAAAAGCGTATACAGTTCATGTACGAAAAAGGCGATACAGCCATGATAGAGGCAATATTAGGCTCTGCAGATATGGCAGATTTTTTAAATCGGGTAGAATATGTATCCGATGTATATACCTATGACAGAAATCTGCTAAAGGAATATCAAAATACCGTACAGCAGGTGGCAGAGTTAAAGGTGACGGTCGAAACGGAAAAGTCAGAAATGGAAGATATGCAGGTAGAGTATGCCCTGCAGCAGGAAAATTTAGAAGCTGTGCTTGCACAGAAGCGTTCGCAGATGGGGAATTACGATACGCAGTTAGCCAATGCGCAGGCTGCAGCAGAAAAATATAAGCAAACTATTATTGCTCAGAATGCGATTATCAAAGAAGAAGAAAGAAAAGCTGAAGAAGCTAGAAAAAAGGCAGAGGAAGAGCGTAAAAAAGCCGAAGAAGCTGCAAGAAAGGCAGCGCAGGCACAAGCACAGGCAAATGCTAATAACAATACAGGCAATGGAACTTCTAATGGAAATAATGGTAACTCCGGCAGTTCATCCGGTGATTCCTCTAATGGAGGTGCAAGTGGTGGCGGTGCAAATCCCGGATATTCTACAAATGTCAGTGGCAATGATGTGGTAAATTATGCCTGTCAGTTTGTGGGGAATCCGTACGTCTGGGGAGGTACAAGCCTGACAAATGGTGCGGACTGTTCCGGTTTTGTGATGAGTGTATATGCAAAGTTTGGCATTAGTCTGCCCCATAGTTCAGCCGCATTGCAGGGATGTGGAAAAGCAGTCAGTTATGCGAATGCCCAGCCGGGAGATTTGATTTGTTATTCCGGTCATGTGGCAATATATATGGGCGGTGGACGAATTGTACATGCCCAGAGTAAGGCAGTTGGTATTACTACAAGTTCAGCAACCTATCGTACAATTGTAGGTGTACGGCGGGTATTATAATAATATGAGAAAGGACCTATTAAGGTAAGGTGAAAAAATATGCAGATGGATACATTACAAAAAGATATGATAGCAGCAATGAAAGCAAGAGATAAAGGCAGAAAAGATGCAATTTCAGCATTAATCTCCGCAGTAAAAAAAGTGGCAATTGATGAAGGCTGTAGAGAAGATATTAAGGAAGAACTGGTTGACCGTGTGATTTTAAAGGAATTAAAAACCGTAAAAGAGCAGATTGACAGTTGTCCTGCTGACAGAACAGATTTATTAGAAGAATATCAGCTTCGTTATGATGTGATGAATGAATATGCACCACAGCTCTTATCTGCAGAAGAAGTTGAGGCAATATTAAAAGAAAAATTTGCAGATGTACTTGCTTTGGGCAATAAGGGACAGGTAATGAAAGCGGTTATGCCGGAATTAAAAGGTAAGGCAGATGGCAAAGTAATCAATCAGGTTGTGACAAAACTCTGTCAGTAAGGAGTTCTATGAAAATAACAAAAGAAAAGCGACAGATAGCCGTATTTTTACTGTCGGTGCTGGTGCTGGTTATTGCAGCGGGCTCAGCCTCTGTTTACCGGGCAGGGCAGATGGGAAAAGTTTCTTTTTTAGAGCATTTAGATGAAGAAATTGTTGTTATTGATGAAGAAAGTTATCCGTTGCGGGAATTAGCCTTTTATCTGGCTTATCAGGAAAGTACGGTAGAAGAACAGGCGAAGGTATATGATATGGAAAATATCAAATCCTATTGGAATCTTCGTTCAGAGAATAATTTTCTTCGTTTTCAGGCACGGGATACAGCTATGGAAATGATGGTGCATGATACGATTTTTTTCCGGTTGGCGGAAAAGGAAAATATTTCATTGACAGCAGAGGAAGAAACTTATATGCTGAATCGGCAGATGGATTTTTGGAATGATTTGGAGGAAGAAGGACAGGAAAGATTAGGTGTATCCGAAGAAGAAATAAAAGAGGTTTTTTACCGGATGGCATTGGCGCAAAAGCAGCAGCAGCTTCTTGCAGACAGTGAAGGGGTTGACTACAGGGAGTATAATATTGGAGGTAAATATTATGCCACGCTTTTAGCGAAGCATAGTTATCAAATAAATGAAGAACTCTGGGAGCGTTTAGATTTTGGAAACATAATCTTTGCACCCGGACGTTGATTGGAAGGAAAGTTATGGCAAAGATAGGAAGAAATGACCCTTGCTGGTGTAAAAGCGGCAGGAAGTATAAGGTATGCCATCAGGCGTTTGATGAAAAAATTGCCCGTTTTGCAGCGCAGGGACATATTGTACCGGATCATGATATTATCAAGACACCGGAACAGATTGCAAAAATCAAAGAAAGTGCAAAAATCAATATTGCAGTACTTGACCATGTGGCAGAACATATTCGTGAGGGCATGAGTACAGCGGAAATTGACAAAATGGTGTATGACCTGACGACAAAAATGGGAGGTATTCCGGCACCATTAAATTACAATGGTTTTCCAAAGAGTGTATGTACTTCTTTAAATGATCAGGTATGTCATGGGATTCCGTCAGAAAAAGATATTTTAAAAGAGGGAGACATTGTAAATGTGGATGTTTCCACGATTTTAGACGGATATTTTTCTGATTCCTCCCGAATGTTTTGTATCGGAAATATAAGCCCGGAAAAGAAACGTTTGGTAGAAGTGGCAAAAGAATGTTTAAATGTAGGCTTGAAGGAAGTAAAACCTTGGGGCTTTTTAGGTGACATGGGACAGGCTATTCATGACTTTGCCTATGAAAATGGATATACCGTGGTACGGGAAATAGGCGGTCACGGTGTAGGACTAGAATTTCACGAAGACCCATGGGTAGGTTATAACAGTAAGCGTGGTACAGAGATGCTGATGGTTCCGGGTATGATTTTTACCATTGAGCCGATGATTAATATGGGTAAAGTGGAAATCTATACCGATGAAGAAAATGGCTGGACGGTATATACACAGGATGGAAAGCCTTCCGCACAGTGGGAAGTACAGGTATTAGTGACCGAAGATGGTTATGAAATTATATCGTATTAAGCAAACACATAGAAAGGAGGTGTCTGGGATGAAGAAAGTAGAAGATTTTGTCAGAACAATACCGGATTTTCCGGAAGAAGGCATTATGTTTCGGGATGTAACAACTGTTTTGCAGGATGCAGAAGGTTTAAAATTAGCTATTGATTCTATGATTGCACTTTTAGATGGTGTAGATTTTGATGTAGTTGTAGGTACAGAATCCAGAGGATTTATTTTTGGTATGCCTATCGCATATGCACTTGGCAAGCCATTTGTGCCGGTTCGCAAAAAAGGAAAACTGCCTTGTGAAACAATTTCTGCTAAATATGATTTAGAGTATGGCAGTGCAGAAATTGAAATGCATAAGGATTCTATTTTACCGGGACAGAAAGCTATTTTGGTAGATGATTTGATTGCAACAGGAGGTACAATTGAAGCCTGCATCAAATTAATTGAAGAATTAGGCGGAGAGGTTGCCAAAATTGTATTTTTAATGGAGCTTGCCGGATTAAAAGGCAGAGAAAAGCTTGCCGGATATGATGTGGCATCTGTTATCACATATGACGGTAAATAATCATTAAGGAGAAAGTAATGTTAGAAAAATTTTTCAAATTAAGTGAGAACCATACAACGGTTCGTACAGAGGTCATTGGTGGTATTACCACTTTTATGACAATGGCGTATATTTTAGCCGTTAACCCAAGTCTGTTATCTGCATCCGGTATGGATGCAACAGCAGTATTAATTGCTACATGTTTAGCTTCCTTTGTAGGAACATTAGCAATGGCGTTACTTGCAAATTATCCGTTTGCGTTAGCACCCGGTATGGGCTTAAATGCGTACTTTGCATTTACAGTATGTGGTGCTATGGGATATAGCTGGCAGGTAGCTTTAATGGCAGTATTTGTGGAAGGTATTATTTTTATCCTGTTATCTCTTACAAATGTGCGTGAAGCGATTTTCAATGCTATTCCTAGTACATTGAAAAAAGGTGTAAGTGCCGGTATTGGTTTATTTATTGCATTTATCGGTTTGCAGGGTGCAAAAATTACCGTGGCAAATAATTCTACATTAGTATCCTATGTAGATTTTGCCGGCGAATGGCATACAAAAGGTATCTGTGCAGTATTAGCATTGATTGGTTTATTTATTACAGCAATCTTATACATTAAAGGTGTGAAAGGTTCTATCTTAATCGGTATCATTGCTACATGGGTGCTTGGAATGGTTGCGCAGGCAGCAGGCATTTATGTGGTAGATGTGGAAAATGGATTTTATTCTTTATATCCGACATTGGCACTTACAGATTTTTCAGCAATTGGTCTGACCTTTGGACAGTGCTTTAAAGCAGATTTTTCAAACGTAAGTGTATTTAATTTTGTGGTTATTTTATTATCTTTCCTGTTTGTAGATATTTTTGATACACTTGGCACATTGATTGGTGTTTCTTCTAAAGCAGGTATGTTAGATAAGGATGACAAATTACCAAGAATCAAACCTGCGCTTTTAGCAGATGCTATTGCTACAACAGCAGGTGCAGTTTTTGGTACATCTACAACCACAACTTTCGTAGAAAGCTCTGCCGGTGTAGGTGAAGGCGCAAGAACAGGTCTTGCATCTGTTGTGACAGGTTTCTTATTCCTGCTTGCAATTTTCTTTGCACCGATTTTTACAGCAATTCCTGGATTTGCAACAGCTCCGGCATTGATTTTCGTAGGATTTTTAATGGTATCTTCTATTTTAAAAGTAGATTTCGAAGATGCAGCAGAGGCAGTTCCGGCATACCTTTGTATGATTGCTATGCCTATGGTATACAGCATTTCTGAAGGTATTGCAATTGGTGTTATTTCTTATGTTATCATTAACTTAGTATGTGGTAAGGCGAAGAAGATTACACCGCTTATGTATGTGTTGGCAGTGTTGTTTGTATGTAAGTATATTTTCCTGTAGAATGTGGGGAGATAGAATTTTATAGTGTGTAGTTGAAAGAGGAAACGGCAGTTTACCGGAGAAATACTTCGGTGGGCTGCTGTTTTTGGTTCGCCAACTGCATTAAAGTACAACACACGTCTGCCGGAAGCTTTGCACCGACATTCCTGAATAAACTACATTGCTAAACCGTAATTGAATATATGGAATTGGCTAAAAATTCTGTATTTAATTTGTGGAAAAAAGACAATTTAATGCATTGCATGGATTTGTCGATATTTATAGTGTATAATAATAAAAATGTTCTGCAAAAGGGGGAAGCGTGAATGGAAAGAAAATTGAAAATCAAAACAGTCATAGTGCATGTGTTGCTATTTCTATTTGTCGGAGCTACGATATTTATGTCTTCACAGCTTGGGAAAAGTATGTGGGAAGCAGATATGGTATATGCTTCTACAACGGTTATGCTTGCAAATATAAGTGGAAGAATGGAAGTGTTAGAAGAGGGAGACACATTTCCAACTACTATGCATCTAAATTCATCGTATGCAGAGTGTACAGATATTGTGTGGAAAAATGCAGATAAAACAGAATTAACTTCCGAAACAGTAGAGCATGGAAAGACGTATGCAGTAGAAGTTACCATAGAAACGATTGCAAATAATACAAATACCTATATATTTAATTCGGGAATGAATTTGTCTAATTTTACTTTATCGGGAATGACGGTAGATGCGATAGTATTTAATACCGAATATACACAGGTAGTAGTTCATGGTACGGTAACTGCCTGTAGAGTACAGCAAATCACGGAAGAAAACTATCAGTCTTATAACCTCACAGCAGAAGAAGCAGATGTTTTTGAAGGTGCTTATGGAATTTCTACTGCAGAAGACATGATAGATTTTGCAAATCTTGTAAATTACAAGGGTAAAGCGGATATTTCAGGTGTTATTACGGCAGAACTTGATTTTACAGATTTAAAGTATGTGTCCATAGGAACTGCAGAGTATCCATTTGCAGGAAAGATGTATGGTCAAAAATACAGGTTAAAGAATATCGTAAGAGGGGCAGGTATATTTGATTATATTGCAGGAGGTGCGGAAATATATGATGTGATTGTTGATAAAAGCTGTTCTTTAACGGGGTATTCTGGAGTGGCCGGTTTTATTCGCTATGCATACGGAACAGGAAATGCAGTGATTAAAGGCTGTGGGAATGAAGCAGATGTTACTATACAAGGCGGTACTTCAGCAGCCGGAATTTTAGGTGATAGTTCAGGTGTGATTGCCCAGATTGAGAATTGTTATAATACAGGAGCAATTACATGTGGTCACACTTCAGGATATGCCTATGCTATATCCGGTGGTATGTATACGGACAAAATAAAAAATTGCTATAATACAGGTGTATTATCAGCAACAACCACGAAGTATGCACAGTCTACTTTGCTGACAGATTGTTACCAGATAGAGGAAGGTTATACAGAGGCAGAGGGGTTACATTGCGCAACGGCAGAAGAATTTGCCTCTGGAAAAGTAGCCTATCTTATGAATGGAAAAGTAAATGGAGGAGAACTCTGGCGTCAGAATATAACTGTTGATGAAGAGGAAACTATCGAGGCAGATACACATCCGGTATTAGATACCACCCATGGAAAAGTCTATTTTGATGGAGAAAATGTATATGCAAATTCCCTGCCATCCGTTTATAAACTGGTAAATGTATCTCTACAGATGGATACTTTATACCAAAATGGAACTTTTCCGAAAAAAGCAAAAAGTCAGACAGCACAGGCAATTTGTACCAATGTGACATGGAATACTACAGAAAAGATTGCAAATGAGAAGGGCAGTTATGAAGTAACGGTCACAATGCAAACGGAGAATACTTCGGAGATGAACTACGCATTTTCACAGAATATTCTGCCGGAGAATGTGCTTTTAAACGGAATAAAGGCAAAAAGTGTAGAGATATCTGAAGATGGTATATTGCAGGCAGTATTTGACATAAGTGTGCATAAGCTTGGCTTTGTTACAGATGATAATTATCATTTGTATGGATTGTCTGAAGAAGAATATTTGGACTATATAGACTACAGAGTTATTACAGATGCAGAAGGATTAATGCTCTTTGCAGAATGGGTAAATGCAGGAAATAACAGTACAAATGCACTTATAGCAGAAGATATTGATATGGAAGGTGTGGATTATACACCGATTGGAAAAGAGTATGCGGTAAAATATCTTGGTAAATTTGATGGAAGAGGTCATCGGATTTATAATTGGGTATTTGAAAATACAGAGAATAGTGATGCCGGAAAATATATTGGATTATTTCGTTATGTAGGAGGCGGAGCAGATATTCGAGGCATTATTATGGATAAATCCTGTGCAATTTCTGCATATTCCTATGCGGCAGGAATTATAGGTTATGGTGTGAATGATGAGGAGCCTGTATATATCCGAAATTGTGGAAATGAAGCGTCTGTTAGCTGTGTTTACGGAAGTGTTGCAGGAATTGTAGGTGGCGGCAGTGCACCAATAGTTATTGAAAATTGTTACAATGCCGGTAGGATTACGGTTGAAAACGGTTCGTCTATAGCAGCATTTACAAGAATCTCCAAAGGGGGAGAAATTGTAAATAGTTTTAACGCAGGAGAGATTTGTTCTGCAACAGAAAAAGAAGATAGTCAGGGTGGTTTTTTTGTTCATGAAAACTTTAAGGTGGAAAACTGCTATCAGCTATCCGGTATAGAAACCTCTTTGCGTGACGGTATACAGGAGCTTACCACAGAACAGTATGCCAGTGGGGAAGCGGCATATCTTTTAAACGGAAAAGTATCCGGTGTCGATACCTATCGGCAGACATTAGCAGCAGAAGATGTGGCAGAAGCAGACAGTTTTCCGGTTTTAGATACAGACCATGGAAAGGTCTATGCAGATGGTGCAGGTGTATTTTCTAATACACCATTAGAGTATAAGCTTTCCGCACTCAAAGGTTCTTGTGAGCCATTGAAGAAATGGGATAAATTTCCACAAAAAATTATAGTAGAGGAAGAAACGGTTCGTTTTGAAAATATTACATGGCAGACAACGGATACCATTTTACAGACTGGAAAAACCTATCAGGCACAGATTGTATTAAGTGCAGGAGAAGGTGTGCTTTTTGGCATCGGACTGAATAAAGATACCGTGACCATAGAGAATGCTTCTGTAATAGGAGTTGCAGTGGCAGAAGATGGAAAAACCATGACGCTTACCTGTGAAATGACTGTGTTAGCAGTGAGTGCAGTGACAGAAGACAGTTACAAAGAACTTGGATTTTCAGAGGAAGAGTATGCCTTGTATGCGAATTACTATGCCATTGACAGTGCGGATGCATTGATGGAATTTGCAGAATTGGTGAATACAGGGAGTACAAATATCAACGGTGTGCTTACAGCCGATATTGATTTAACAGGAAAGACATGGATGTCTATCGGTATGATAGCAGATGTGGAAGTAGATGAAAATGGAAACGAAATACTTTATGGTATGTATACAGGCACTTTTGATGGAAGAGGTCATCGGATATGCAATATGCAGCTAAACAGTGAAAATAATGCGTGTGCTCTCTTTTATTCTATAGCCGATGGTGCAGTGATAAAAAATGTACTGATTGATAAAAGCTGTAAAATTTCTGAGGAGAACTATGGAGTGGCTGGTCTGGTAGGAATGGTGTATTTGTATCAGGGTGGCGAAGTACGGATTGAAGGCTGTGGAAATGAGATGGATATTTTGGCAACAGAATATGCAGCTGGTATTGTATCGGATGCGTGGGTTGAAAATGGTGATTTGCAGATAGAGAATTGTTATAACAGTGGGAATATTACAGCAGATTCCCGCGCAGCCGCTATCATTGGTATATTTGAAACCTATTATGCAGGCAAAGCGAATATACATAATTGCCTGAATACAGGCAGCATTACAGATAATACAAATCAAAATGGACTGTTTTGCTATGATGATGGGTATGGTGCGGTTAATATGCATAATTGTTATCATATTGAAAATGCACTGCATATAACAGAGCAGACAGGTGTAGAGAGCGTGTCAGAAGATATGCTTGCTGGCGGTGAAGTAGCATATTTATTGAACAATAAGGAAAATGGAGGCGAAATTTGGAGACAGAATCTGCAAACAGAAGGAGTGGAAAATGCAGATGCATTTCCGATATTAGACCGTAGTCATGCAAAGGTATATACCGATGGAACAGGCAATTATGGCAATGAAAAATTGTCATGCCGGATAAATACTGTATCCATGGAAATTGATTTGTTTGGTGGAAGTGCTTTTCCGGATGAAGCAGAGGTGGCAGCCACAGAACTAGCCAGCCGTATCACATGGGATACGCAGGATATAAAAGTAACAGCAGGCATGGAATATGCAGCAGAAATTGTACTAACAACAGAAAACGAAGGAGATTATTTTAATCCTGCGATTACTGTAGAAGATGTGCAGATAAACGGCGAAAATGCAGAAAGTGTTACCGTTAATTCTGATGGTACACTGACAATAAGCCATCATGTGACTGCATGGAATATCACAGGAATTACTGCGGACAATTATGCAGAATATGGCTTGAGTGAGGCAGAATATGCAGAATATGCCGGATGGTATGCAATCGGCAGTGAAAATGATATTTTTGCTTTCGCAGAACTTGTAAATGGCAGAAATAATGCATGTAATGCAGTTCTGGTAAGTGACATTATTATTACGGACAAAGAATGGACGCCAATAGGAACCATGGACAAACCATATACAGGAATTTTTGACGGACGTGGACATGAAATAAAAGGTATGTCTATTACAGCAGAAGATGAGATAGGTGCAGGTTTCTTTAGAGTGATAAAAGATGCTTCTGTTTTGAACCTGACAATAGACGGTCAGTTAGATTTAAAGGCAGCATCCGTAGATAGTGCAGCCGGAATTGTGTCCGTTTGCATGGGTAATGTGGTATTAAAGAATCTTATAAATGAAGTGGACATTACAGCATCTGAAGACGTGGAAATAGTATTGTACGCAGGTGGAATCTTAGGTATTGCAAATGAGTGGAAAAATGAACTTACGGTTTTAAACTGCGTGAATAAAGGAAATATTTTAGCAGATTTTACAAAGGCATATTATGCGGGTGGTATTGCCGGCTGTGCAGGTATGGATATGGCTGCATTGATTAGAAACTGTATTAATTATGGTACGATAGCAGAAGGTGGTGCAGGAATCTTAGGTTCTGCTTATGATGAAAATGGATATTTTAAAGGCATATATAACTGTTTGCATGTGGGCATGGCTGATATGGGAATAGCAAATGTAGAGAGTGAAGTTATGGAAAGTGCAGGTAGTAATAACTATTATCTGGAAAATTCCGTGACATCTGTTAGTGCTGGAAATGTGGAGGCTATAGCGGTTACGGCAAAACAGCTTGCAAGCGGAGAAGTTACCTATCTGTTAAATGAAAAAGTTAGTGGTGCAGAGACATTCCGCCAGAATTTAGCGGAATCTGTAGATGCATACCCGGTATTAGAAGATAGTCATGCAAGGGTATACTGCAACTATGTGGATTGTCTTGGTGAAAGTGTGGTCTATAGTAATCGTGCTGTAGTAGAAGAAACGCATGTATTTGATACAGAAGGCATTTGCGAAAATTGTGGATATTGTGAAAAGGATAATATCTATTATATTGGCTCAAGAGAAATGTTAAAGCATTTTGCAAACCGTATAAATGGTGGAAATCCGAATCGTAATGCGGTATTAACCAGAGATATTACCATAGGAAATACGTTTAAAATTGGAACAGCAGAGTTTCCATATGCGGGAATTTTTGATGGAAATGGCTACTCTGTATATGTGTCCTATGAAGCAACAGCGGATGCAGTGGCACTTTTCCCACATGCAAGCGGAACAGTGAAAAACTTAAAAGCACGGGGAAATATTACCACAGCAGGAAAATATGCCGCTGGTATCGTAGGCATCAGTCATGGCGCAAAGGTTGAAAACTGTATCAGTGAAATGCACATTACATCCTCCTATGATGGGGCGGCTATGCATGGTGGTATTATTGGACTTTGTCAGGGTGGAAACAGCAGTACAAGTGTGGCAAATTGTGCCTTTACCGGTTCTATAAAAGGTGCAAAAACAACAGATTGTGCGGGTATTGCAGGATATTGTGCAGGAACAGTAAATATTGCAGACAGTTATGTATATGCAGAATTTGCTTTAAACAGTAAAGATAACAGTAGTAAAGCTATCTGCGGAAATGGTGCAGATGCGCAGGTGACAAACTGCTATTATCTGTCAGGTGATATAGGGGATATCTTAGGCAGAGAAAAAACAGCAGAAAACTTTGCAAATGGTGAGGTGGCATATCTGCTCAATGGAAGTACCACAGAAAATGTTATCTGGTATCAGAATTTAGGCGAAAATGCAGAGGCAGAAAAAGAACGGTATCCATCACTGGTAAAAAATGAAAACGCAATTGTATACTATTTCGCAGAGTATGACAAGTACTCAAACAATGCAAACTGGCCGGAAACACTCATTACACCGATAGTAGTGACAAATCCGGTAGTCAGCGGCGTATATGGAACTGTTGTGGAACAACTTACAATTAGCGATGGAATTGTGGCAGAAAGCGATGCTGCGGATGCTAAGCATATCGAAGGAACATGGAAACTGACAGGAGAAAATCTGAGTGAAATTCTTTCCGTTGGCACAAATGCAGAATATACATTAGTATTTACGCCGGATGAAAAGCAGAGTTATAAAATAGTAAAAGTAACCGTTATACCACAAATTACACCATTTACTTTAACGGCAGAAAATACACAAATTACTCTTGGCGAAAAGCTGACAGCAAATGGAGCAGAGCAGAATCAGACCGTTAGTAAAGTACAGGTAGCGTTAGGGGATGATAAAGTATTTGATTTAACTGTGGATACCGATTACACCATATCCGGAAATAAAGTGGTAAATGCCGGAAATTATACGTTATCAATTATCGGAGCCGGAAATTATCAGGGTACTGTGACAGCGGACTATACAGTAGCTTCTAAAGATGCTGGCGGAAGCGGAAACGAAGGCGGAGCAGGAACAGGCGGCGGAAGCGGAAACGAAGGCGGAGCAGGAACAGGCGGCGGAAGCGGAAACGAAGGCGGAGCAGGAACAAGCGGCGGAAGCGGAAACGAAGGCGGAGCAGGAATAGGCGGCGGAAGCGGAAACGAAGGCGGAGCAGGAACAGGCGGCGGAAGTGGAAACGGAAACGGTAATTGCGTAGAAGGTACAGCTTTTGAAGAAAAGGGTATTTGTTACATGATTACTACAAACGGAGAAGTGACAGTAACCGGATTAGCAAATACCGCATTAAAGACTATCAACATTCCGGCAACAGTCACAAATGATGATATTTTCTATAAAGTAACAGGAATTGCAACAAAAGCATTTAAAGGCAACAAAAAAGCAACAAAAGTCATCATTGGCAAAAACATTAAATCCATTGGCGCATCTGCATTTGAAAAATGTAAGAAGCTGACAAACGTAACTATTGGAAAGAATGTTCAGACCATTGGAAAGAAAGCTTTTTATGGAAGTAAAAAATTAAAGAAAATCACCATTAAGACATCGAAACTTACGAATAAAACAGTAGGTAAGCAGGCATTTAAAGGTATTCATAAAAATGCATCCATGAAAGTGCCAAAGAAAAAGTTGAAAGCGTATAAGTCCATGCTTAAGAAAAAAGGCATTGGAAAAACTGTAAAAATAACAAAATAGCATTATAATCAAAATCTCCCATGTTAGAAATAGCGTGGGAGCATCTTCCGGAAAGTAGTCGATTGCGATGGCTGTGGAGTTGAATGGACATATGAATTAAAAAAATGAGTTTTCATGCTGAAAATAGCGTGGAAACTCATTCTTTGCTCATAATGTATCAGATTTATAACTGATATTCCTTATATAGTTTTTCACGATAAGAGCTGTCTTTTATGGCAAGGGATAAATCAGAAGTTCTGTTATCAGAAAGAAGTTTGTCTGTTAATGTTGCAAAACGCTGTTCACCTTGCTCAATGCCTTGCTCAATGCCCTGCTCAATACCTTGCTCAATGCCTTGCTCAATGCCTTGCTCGATGCCCTGCTCAATACCTTGCTCAATACCTTGTTCAATGCCCTGTTTAATGCCTTCCGCAATGCCTTCCCGAATACCTTCCTGCTTAAATTCACCACGCAGGTAATCTTCTCTAGCGCGCATATCACGAACATATTTTAAGTGATTTTCATAACGTAGTTTTAGTTGATGTGGAAGGCTTAATGCCCGTAGTATACGAATTGCTTCAAGAATACCAGTATTTTTCGTTTTAATCATATTCAAATCCTCCTCCGTTTTTGCATTAAAGAAGCGAATCCAGTCATTTAAGGGGTCGTTATCTTTAAGTTGTTTTCGTAGTTCGATGATATGTATTTCAAACATATCCGAGAATTCGTGCCCATCTTTGGTGCGTAGTCGGTAAACGCTGTGATATTCGTTACTATTCGTTAAGTTGAAATCTAAAATGCTGATGCCGATACAGCGTTTTAACTTTGAATAGTCTTCGCCGGTTAAAATTTCTGCTGTAAAAAGTTTGGATAAATAAAATAATTGTCTTTTATCCCAACAGGAAACAAATTTTAATTGCAATTCAATGTTAATTTTGGTGCCATCTGTCAGCTTTACTAATACGTCTAAAATACCAAGTTTCTGATTACGGTATTGTTGCCACAAAAAGGTATTAGCGAGCCGGGTAGATTTTAGATTTTCTACAGGAATCTGTAGTACGTCGCTAATAAAGTATTTTCGAACAATTTCATTTCGAAACAGTTCTTTCATGAATACATCATATTTTGGTGAAATCATAGAGCCGTCCTTTCCGATACTGGAAGAAGCATCTCTACAAAATTTTATAGTATTATTATATGCAAAAAACCAGTATCTCTCAATCTTTAGTTTGTAATTTCTGAAAACTTTCCAGTGAGTTACTGGCAAGAATGCCTTTAGCATTTTGATAGGAAATAACGGAGAGTTATTTCGATAAAATTATTATAGGCGTTTTAAGAGAAAAACGCAAGAACATTTTTTACCATCATTTTACAAATCTTTTATCCGCTCTTGATAGAACATCCTGCTAAAAAATGCTATTCTCTGCATGTCGACAAAACAAAGAGAAAAAATTTTTTGACACAAGGAATGTGTCACAGGAGGAAGCGATGAAAAAAAGAATTTTAGCAGCAGTTTTACTTATGAGTGTAAGCATTTGTGCATTTGCCGGATGTGGAGCAAAAACAGAGACAAAAACCGTAGATTTAACAAGCGTGGACTTAGATACAATTATTGAAAAAGCAAAAGAAGAAGGCAGCATTTCCTCGGTAGGTATGCCGGATGACTGGGCAAACTGGAAAGGAAGCTGGGAAACAATTTCATCTACATATGGAATCGCACATGATGATACAGACATGAGCTCCGCCGAAGAACTTTCCATGTTTGAAACAGAAAAAGATGCACCCACAAAGGATATCGGGGATGTAGGGCAGGCATTTGGTAAAACAGCTATCGAAATGGATGTTGTGCAGCCATATAAAGCCACCACATGGGATTCCGTTCCTGACTGGGCAAAAGACCCGGATGGAAACTGGGTAATTACCTATTATGGAACATTAAGCTGTCTTACGAATACAGATAACGTGGGAAGTGCCATTACCTCATGGGAAGATGTAAAAAATAGCGATGCAGTATTAACGATTGGTGATGTGGTTCGTGGTGCATCTGCGCAGATGACCGTACTATCCGCAGCCTATGCCTTAGGCGGTGATATGAAAAACTTAGACCCGGCATTTGAACTGTTTGCAGAATTAGCAAAAGAAGGCAGATTAGATGCGGCAGAATACAGTGCGGAGCGTATGAGTCGTGGAGAAATCGATACCTTATTTACATGGGATTATAACGTATTAAAATATCGTGATTTAGCTTTAGAAGACAATCCAAACATGAACTTAGAGTGTCATGTTATGGAGGATGGTGCTATCCAGTCCGGCTACTGTTTAGTTATCAACAAATATGCACCGCATCCTTATTCTGCAGCACTTACGTTAGAATATATGTTAAGTGATGAAGGGCAGATTAACCGTGCAGAAGGTTATGCAAGACCTATTCGTGAAGATGTGGAAATTCCTGCGGAATTAACAGAAAAAATGATTGATGATGCGGAATATACAAATGGTATTCCAATTTCAGATAACGAAGCACTTACCACAGCCTGTACAGAAATTGCAGAACGCTGGGAAGAGGAGATTATTCCATGGATGAATTAAAAAAGAAAGGGAAAAAGCTCTGCTTTTTCCTGCCCTTTTTGTGTATAGCAACACTATTTTTGTTTGTACCCTTTATAAATATGGTAAAAAACAGTGTAACGGGAACTGCAGGCGGTTTCAGCCTTGAACATTTTGCAGATGTATTTTCTAAAACAATTTATATATCTGCCATAGGAAATAGTATCAAAATATCCATTGCCAGTACAGTTGTGGGTCTTATTGTGGACTTTTTGCTTGCCATGGCAGTGGTGAATTTAGGAAAGAAGAAAAAATCCTGGTATTTATCCCTTTTGGATTTGACATCTACATTTGCAGGATTGCCATTAACATTTTCCTTTATTACAATTTTGGGCACATCCGGTGTATTTGTACTGATAAGTAAAAATCTTGGGTTTTCACCATTAATGAATTACAATTTGTATTCGTTAGAAGGTATGTTTTTGGTATACCTGTATTTTCAGATTCCTATGGGAACGCTGCTTTTGCTGCCAGCCTTTGCAGAAATTAGAAAAGAATGGAGAGAAGCGGCTACTTTAATGAACTGTGGTGCGTTACGTTTTTGGCTTAGAATTGGCGTTCCTGTTATGATGCCATCCATTCTGGGGACTTTTGGTATGCTTTTTGCCAATGCACTGACGGCATACACTACACCATATCTGTTAATTAACAATAGCATTGCATTGCTGCCAATTAAGATTGCGGATATGTTTGTTGGAGATGTCAGACAAAGACCGGGACTTGGAAGTGCACTTTCCATTGTAATGCTGGCAATGATTTTGGGTGTACTTGGTATTACCAATTTAGTGAAAAGACATTTTGAAAAAGGAAAAAAATAAATGAAGAAAAACAAGGTATTAGGGAATGTGTGGATGATTTTATGTGCGGCATATTTAATTGTGCCCCTTGGAGTAACGTTGATTTATTCCGTTTCCTCCAGTTGGATAGCCATTACACCATCCGGCTTTACATTTTCTTATTATATTGAAAAATTAACAGATTCAGCATTTTTTATGGGAATTTTGCGTGGAATATTTGCGGCTGCAATTCCGGTTGTTGTGACAAATGTGTGTATTTTACTGGCACTATTTGCAATTATTGTATATTTTCCAAAATTGGAAAAATATATGCAGATGATTTGTATTATTCCAACCACCATTAACGGTATTATTTTAGCAACCTCTGTATTATCCACCTACGCAGGAGGAAATACAGTTTTCTCTAATCGAATCGTGATGCTTTTATGTACTTACTGCATATTCTGTTTTCCACTTACATATCAGGGCATCAGAAACAGCTTATATGCAGTAAATACCAAGCGTCTTTTAGAGGCGGCAGCCATGCTTGGAGCAAGCGAGTTTTACGGCTTTATGCGTATTATCGTGCCTACAGTATTGCCCGGACTTATGAATACGGCGCTGATTAGCTTTGCCGGATTGTTTGGGGATTTTGCCATTATCAAAATTATTGCGTCTTCACAGTTTGAAACAGCGCAGACATTTTTGTACAAAAACAGAAGTGCTGACACACAGGCATTTAGTGCCGGTGTAGTGATATTATTGTTGTTTACGCTGCTTATCAATGTAGCTGTACATAAGACAGCCTCTAAGGAAAATCAGAAGGAGAAAATTTAATGAGTTATATAGAGTTTCATGAAATTAGAAAATCCTTTGACGACGTGGAAGTGTTAAAGGGTGTGGATTTAGATATAAAAGAAGGGGAATTTATTAGTCTGCTTGGACCTTCCGGCTGCGGAAAGTCTACATTACTACGCTGTTTTGCAGGATTAGAAGAGGTGTCTGCAGGAAATTTTGTCTTAGATGGGGCAGACATTACCCAATTAGCACCGCAGAAACGGGATATAGGCATGGTATTTCAGCAGTATTCCTTGTTTCCAAATATGACTGTAGAGCAGAATCTTGCTTTTGGTCTGGAAATCAAAAAAGTACCAAAGCATGAAATCAAAGAGCGTGTGCGTGATGTTTTGGAAATTGTTGGGCTTGTGGATAAGAAAAAATCCTATCCAGGACAGCTTTCCGGTGGACAACAGCAGCGTGTGGCATTGGCAAGAGCTATTGTAGCAAAGCCAAAAGTGCTCTTGCTAGATGAACCTTTAAGTGCCATTGATGCCAAACTTAGAAAAAATTTGCAGATAGAAATTCGCAGAATTCAGAAAGCATTAAATATTACCACAATTTTCGTTACCCATGATCAGGATGAAGCCATGTTGATGTCTGATCGGGTTTGTCTGGTAAATAAAGGATTAATAGAACAGATTGGTTCTCCGGTAGAAATTTATACCAGTCCGAAAACAAAATTTGCGGCAAGTTTTATTGGACACTACAATGTGCTTTCGGATATTGAATTTTCCAAGGCATTTTTAACACATGTGGATGAAAATTCCGTTATGGCAATCCGACCGGAAACGATATTAATATCCCATGAAAAGTTAAATAAACCGGAATCTTATGAATTTAAGGGAAGGATAAAAGAAAGCCGTTCCGTGGGAAATGTACTTCGCTACCATGTAGAGGTCAATGGCGTAGACCTGCGGGCAGATACGCTGTATCGAAGCTTTTCTCTTTACAATGACGGAGACGAAGTATGGATTTCTGTAGAAAAGAGAAATTGTTTAGAACTGAAAGATTAGTGGATACAAACGGTATTGGAGGAAAAAGCTTTATGCAGAAAAAAATGTTTGCAGAAAATGGTAATTGGTATAAAGGTAATTTACATGCACATACGATAAATTCTGATGGAAAATTAACACCGGAACAGTCCGTTCTTACCTATAAACAGCATGGGTATTCTTTTCTATGTCTGTCTGAACATGACTATTATACCGATTTGCGGGAGCAGTTAGATGAGAAGGATTTTATTTTGCTGCCGGGCTTAGAGGCAAGTGTTTGTCTGGTGGATTCTTCTGGTATGGATATGGATATAAAAGAGGTGACAGAAGGAAAAGGTTATCTGGATATGACAAGGGAAGAATTATGGGAAAATTTCCGTAAAAAAGGAAAAATTCGTATGTTAAAAACCCATCATATTCACGGAATATTAGGAAACAAAACTATGCAAAAGGCAGCAGGAGAAAAGTGTTTTAAAGACAATGAACATACCCCTGTGCGTGTATATTTTGACACATGGGAAGGAAGAAAAGCTGCACAGGATTTATCGGATTCCTTGAAAAAAAGAGGCTGTTTTACCACCTATAATCATCCCATCTGGTCAAGAGTGGATGTGGAGGAAGTGAGAGATTTAGAAGGAATCTGGGCAATGGAAATCTATAATTATGCCACGGTAAATGAATGTGGTGAGGGTGAAGATACGGTATTTTGGGATGCCATGCTTCGGAATAAAAATGCAGTTTTTGCCTTTGCATCGGATGATAATCATAATGGTGGTATATACCCTGAAAGCTTCGGCGGTTATGTCATGGTAAATGCCGAAAAATTGACCCATGAAGATATTGTAAATGCGTTGTTAGAAGGCAATTACTATTCTTCAAATGGAGTCCAAATTAACCGGTGGGGAGTAAAAGAGGATAAGGTTTATGTAGAGTGCGCTAAGGGAAAACGTATCAATTTTATCTTTGGTGGAGGTGTAGGTTCGAGTAGAACTATCGTAGCAGAAAATGGAATTCCATTAACGTATGTGGAGTGTCCGATACAGGGAAATGAAACCTATGTGCGTATAGAAGTCATTGATGAAAATGAGAAACGTGCATGGACAAATCCGGTGATATTATAACGAAAAAAGTTTCAAGCTGTAAAAAAATTTGAAATACAGTATTGAAACTTTTTTTGTTTAAGGAAAAGATTTTGGGAAAGAATTTGAATAAAAAGATAAAGGATGGCTTTTAATGATGAAATGGTTTTCAGATGTGAAAAATACGGTAGATTTGAGAAAGAGGCATAAGGAGTTATTGAAATTATATCATCCGGACAGCAGATATGGCAGAGTGGAAATTGCGCAGGAGATTAATGAAGAGTATAGTAAGATGGAGGCTGTATTGAAGCGGATGGAAGGGAAGAAATAAGTTACGGTTTGCAGATTTGTGATATTCCATGAAGATTGTGGGGACGGACGACATAACGTGCTTGAGGATGTGGAATTGTATCATTTTTCTAGGTAGTGAAGTATTAGAAAGGGGCAGGGGTGTTTACAGACGCCGGTTGTCCGGGTGTAAGAGGTTCTAAATGTTCTTCTGGTAGATATTGGTAACGGACACGCCGGTTCAAATCCGCCATCCGGGCGGTTGAACCTAAAATTGCCATCCATGGCAATTTTGTGCTAGTGATGTAAAGAACATTAAGAATCTCTAACACCCTACCAAATGTCATCTGTAAACACCCCTGCCCCTTTCCAATACAATCTACGTTATGAAATGATACAAGGTAAGCCGTGTACGTTATGTCTGTTTACAATTTATGGAATATGCACAGAATCGAAACCTCCATGGGTTGATGGCGCCAGAACATTTCCGACCACGCCACCTACCCATGGAGGTTTCGATTCTGTATATCCTGAAATCCAGTACACAGGCAGACACGTCTTACGCTCCCTAGTCCGGTATCACAACGTAAATTTGTAAAACCGGCAGGGGGAGTAGCTCGGTGGAATTGGTAGTGAAAAGTAGTGTTTCTTACATTTTCTAAGCAACATAGTTATGCGCAAACATGGACGTTTGCGCAAGAATCCGCCACGGCATGGACGCCGTGTCGGATTCGGTAACGAACGTTGCCATTACATAAATGAAAATGTATAGAAACCCTCTTTTCACGGACTTCCACTGAGCTGCTTCCCCTGCCGGTTTTGCTGACTTCGTACACTATGAATACCGGACGGAAACCAGCCACACAGTGTTCGTCTGCCGTCCGTTCCCTCCGACATTCCGGGATAAACTGCATTGCTAAACGGAAATCTTTTTATCCATATGCAGAATATGCATAGTAAGCCAGTTTAATAAAAACTCTATCAAATCCTCTAAGTACTCCTGCTGGTTATCATCCAAATCATCCAGATTAATGGAAGCAAGCTTATCAATAAACGCTGTGTGCGCCGCTTTTTGCTCCGCTAAACCTGCATAAGCAATTTCTTCCATATAAGCCTCTTCATCCCGAAAATGAATTTCTGTATATTCCTTTAAATCTTCAATAATCCGTACAATTTCATCATATTTATCATGCAAAAGCTCTGCATGAATAACATCATTGGCATCTTTGATAATTTCAAAAAGCCGTTTATGCTCTGTATCCACCATTTCGATTCCGGTATGGTATTTGCTGGTGAAAGCAAAGGGGGATTCAAATTTACCAATTAAGGTGTCGCTTCCGATAATATGGCGGAACAGCCATCGGGAAAGATATTCCAACAGGCTTTCTAATGCCGGTTTAACACGGGTATTATCTAGATAGCCGATATTTATGGTATCCATATAGGCGATAAAATCAGCATGCTCCTGCTGCTGGCTTTTAAGTTCCGGGTCACCAATTTCTTTCATGTATGCCTCTTCGTGGGCAAAATGGGTATTGGCATATTCTTTTAACTGTGCAAGTAATGTCTGTGCAGTCAGACGAAGGTCAGCGTCCTTATCTGTAAGAAGTGCATAGGCCTGATTAATAAGTGCAAAAAGATGTTCATGCTCTTTGTCGATTTCAGTTACGCCGATAAGGCAGTCATTTGTAAACTGGTACATAAAAAACGTCCCTCCCCTGTAATGTTAAAATAAGTAAAAGTTAAAAGTATTATATCATGAATGAATAAAAAGTGAAGGAAATTACAAGTATATTTTTATTAAATTTGTAAGATTGTTAATGTATACTTGAATAATAGTTGGACTATTGATAAACTATATTATAATAACAGTGCGAAAATTATAAAAGTATATTAAATAATATGGAGGTGTTTATGGCTATTGTAAGTGATGAGCAGGTTATTAAAGTACTGCGGCAATATAATGAGTGGTGGAGAAATCCATCTATAATCAAAGAAAACAGCAAGCCGCAAAAGCGTACGGCTTATGAAGAGGCAATGAAGATAATAAAACATAAAAGCATTCGACGTTTTGTAGTGCTTTCTGGAGCAAGGCGTGTAGGAAAAACTACGATTTTATACCAGATGATAGAGAATCTTATGGAAGAAGGGGTAAATTCTAAGAATATTTTATATGTTTCTTTTGATAATCCTATTGTTAAGTTTATGAATGTAGAGAATGTTTTAGCTATTTATGATTCATTATATCCTATATCGGATACAAAATATATTTTTCTTGATGAGATTCAGTACACAGAAAATTGGGAATTGTGGATGAAAGTTATTTATGATAGCAGAAAAGATATTCGACTTGTAGCTACAGGTTCGGCAAGTCCTGTTCTTGAAAGCGGTTCTGTAGATAGCGGAACGGGAAGATGGAGTGTTTTGAAAATTCCAACAATGTCATTTTATGAGTATTGTAAATTGCTTCAGTTAGAGGAGCCAGAGCTTCCGGAGAATTTACAAATAACAAAATTTAATGAGATGAGTTATGCGAATCTTAGTGATTTAATGGAAAGATTCAGACCATTGATAAATCATTTTAACCGTTATCTTATGATAGGTGGTTTTCCGGAACTTGTGCTGTCAGGTGATGATGCATATGCCCAGAGAATGCTTCGAGAAGATGTTGTGGACAAGGTAATTAAACGCGATGTATTGACTTTGTTTAATATTAGAAGTCCTCTTTTGATGGAAAAATTATTTTTATATTTGTGTATGAACTCTACCGAAATTTTTAGTATAACAACTGCCGCAAAAGAATTAGAAAATATATCTGTCAGTACGATTGAAAGTTATATTGAAGCTTTGGAAATGTCAAATCTAATCTATTTGTCAAAACCCGTAAATGTGGGAAGCAAAGGTGCATTAAAAGGTAAGCCCAAAATATTTGTGGCAGATACTGCGATTCGGAATGCGGTTTTGATGGTAGAGGATGTGTTGTCTGATGAAAAAGAATTAGGGGCAATGGTAGAGACCTGTGTTTATAAACATATAGTATCTTTTTATCAGAATACTACAGCACAGCTTGGATATTTTCGTAAAGCAAAAGATAATCAAAAAGAGGTAGACGTTGTTATAGAAACACCTCGTGAGAAAATCTTATGCGAGGTAAAGTATCGTAATAATTCGCATATTCCCAATACAGATGCGATTGTTGAACTTTGCAGAGATGAAACATCAAAAGTGGCACATGCGTTTTTAATAACAAAGCAGTTAGAAGATTTTGGAAAGACAAAGCATGATACATTTGTGCCTATTCAACGAATTCCGGCAATTGTATTTCTATATTTACTTGGAAAAGCTGAGGCGGAAGGAAAGAATGGAAAATTATAGTAAACGAAAGAAGACAATTTGTCAGTAGATTGTCTTCTTTCGTTTACTTTTTATTTCATATTTGTTTCAAGTAAGTATGTATAAACAGCCCGTTCCTCCATAGCCTCTTGGCTATTTTCCTTAATACATCCGACTGCATCTTCACCAATATAAATATGAAGTGTAGAGATGTCAGCATCTCCAACAGAATAGGTTGCTAAAAATCCATTATTTTCTGTAGATGGGGTCTCTTCGTGGAAGAGCAGGCGTTTGCCATTCGCATCAAAAAGCGCAGTTCCATAATCTGCATCAGGAGAGGAACGGAAGTATTCTACTTTTATTTCAAAAGGCGTAACAATAACATTTCCAATACCAAATCCTTCTGCTGTCATATCTTCAATGGCATATTCTTTTACACTTTCTCCATCTACGGTAAATGGAATAGAAGTAATTTTCCAATCTCCACAAATGCCGGATACACCAGGATATATGTCAGGGCTGTCATCTGCCCCGTAATAGAGAGAGTATACTTGCAAATCAGCGGTATAGCTCTTTCCGGTAGAAAGAATTGCATCCCCAAGATTTAATTTTAAAATCCCTTCAAAAGTGTCGAGGGCTGTCTGTGTACCTTCTATATCGACATTTGGCAGATTAAATTCAGTGGCTTGTTCGCCATCATGAATGATAAGGTCAGCCATAAAAACACTGATAATCTGGGCATGTTCCTGTTGAAAGGTTTCCGGATCTATACCATACATATGCCCAAAACCGTTGTCTGCATGTATTGTCATGGCAATATAAACAGAGGAACCATCGCAGTAAATTTCATTGGCGGTAATGCTATAGCCGGCATCATGCACGGTATAGGGCACAGGTTTACCAGCAGGAGTTTCTTCTGTAGAAGGCTCTATAGCAGGAATTTCTGTGGACAAAACCTCTGCCTTATCGGAATAATTTCCCGGAAAACTGATTTTCTGCTCATTTTCCATAAAAATTCGTCCAATAAATGGAATTTGTGAAGCTAATATAGGATTTGAAAATCCCCAGAACAAAAATGCACTAAAGGCAACTGCCACAGAAGCAGCCGCAGCAAGACTTCGTTTTATCCTGCGTTTTTTTTGTATAAATTTTGCCCGGTGCAGACCAAGGGCAACAGCATCATTAAGACGGTTTGAAACCGGAATTTCGTCGATTCTACGATTCATATAAATAGTCCTCCTTTAAGTAGTTTTTCAATGCCTGTTTTGCATGATGAAGATTCGCTTTAATCGTTCCCTCCGGCATACATAAGATGTCGGAAATTTCACTGATTTTCAGTTCGTTATAATATTTTAAAACAATAATGGATTTGTATTTTTCCGGCAGGGAATCAATGGCATTGTATAAGTCCATTTTTTCCTCGAGACCAATATGTGCAGGTGCATCTAAGGGAACATTTTCTAATAATTCCCAGTCGGTAGTTTTCTGTTGTTTGCGGAAAAAATCATGTACGGTATTCAGCAGTACACGAATCAGCCAGGTTTTAAAATAGGCAGGTTCCCGCAGCTTATGGACATGTTCGTAACCTTTTGCAATGGCATCCGATACGATATCCAATGCATCCTGTTCATTTTTCGTATGCATAAAAGCGATGCGGTAGAGCTCATTTTGATACAAATGTATAAGTTCGCCATAGGCATGCATATTTCCACGAATGGCTTTTTTTGCCAGTTTTTCTTCGGTCAATTTTCTCTCCTCCTGAAATTGCTATTTTGTTATTCTACAGCACTGTAAATTGTTTGTACACTTATTAGACGTATGGTTGTCAAAAAAGGTTGTAAAAAATTCTTAGCAAAACTTGATTAAAATAGTTTTTGCGTGTAAATTATTTATAGAAGGAAATGAAAAAAGAGAGGTTTTTACCAGCGATGAAGTGGAAAATTGAAAAAAAATATGTAACGATAGCCGTTTTGACATTGATTGTCATATTAATTGCCCTTGTATTTAATAATTTGTTGGAACAGGGCTCTAAATATGATGGTATACGAAGCACATTAAAGAATACATTTGTACCGATTATTGGTGGATTTATTCTGGCATATCTGTTGAACCCTCTGATGCGTTGTGCAGAAACATATCTGTACATGCCATTGGCAAAAAAAATATTTACGAAAAAAGACAAAGAACGTAAGCAGGGGAAGTTTTCCCGTGCTTTTGGTGTGATTACAACGATGGTATTGTTTTTGGCATTGTTAGTTGGTGGATTTTGTCTGGTAATACCACAGTTATATTATTCCATTTCAGAAATTATTGCAGAAGCACCCACATACTATGTGGAAATGGAACAGTGGATAGTTACGTTTTTGGAAGATAATAAAGAAGTAAGCAAATATGTGCTGAATTTATTAGACAGTGGTTATGTAAAACTCATGGATTATGTCAATACAGTTATTATTCCAAATATCAATGAAATTGTAAAAGGTATCACCACCGGAATTATCGGTGGAGTAAAAACTGCCTTTAATGTGCTTCTTGCCATTGTTGTTTCCATATATGTTTTATTTGAAAAAGAAAAAATTATTTCTTATGGCAAAAAATTTACCTATTCCTACTTAGATAGAAAGAATGCCAACAGGGTACTTACAGGTGTGCGGTATGTGAATACGGTGTTTGGCGGATTTATTAATGGTAAAATCATTGATTCTTTTATTATTGGTGTGATTTGCTATATTTTTATGGCAATTGTAGGATTTGAATATACGGTGCTTATTAGTATTATTGTAGGCGTTACGAATGTTATACCTTACTTTGGTCCCTTTATTGGGGCAGTACCAAGTGTACTTCTGCTTTTGATGGCAGAGCCAAAACAAGGGTTAATATTTGCTGTGTTTGTTCTGATTTTACAGCAGTTGGATGGAAATGTGATTGGACCATTGATTTTAGGGGACAGGCTGAAGCTTTCAAGTATGTGGATTTTAATTGCCATATTAATTGGCGGCGGACTTTTCGGTGTGGCAGGAATGATTTTAGGAGCACCGACATTGGCATGTATCAACGCCATTGTGGGACATGATGCCAGAAGACGTTTAAGTAAGAAAGAACTTCCGCTGGAAAGTAAAGATTATCTGAATGTTAAGTCTATTGATGAAAACCGAAATATAAAAAAACTGGACAATGAAGTAAAATAATAGGAAAATCGTATGTGGTGAAACCTCAGGCAGAGATGTCTGAGGTTTCTTTTTGACAGGAAAACTTTAAAGATGCTGTAAAAAGACCGCAAAAAAAGTTGTATTCTACTTGATTTTCAAATTTAATAGGTGTAAATTAAGTCCTTAGGAGGATGAGTGATATGTATATAGTTTTCTTATTATTATGGATTTTATTAAATGGACAATTCAATTGGGAAATCTTTCTTTTTGGAATCGTCATTGCAGGCGTAATGTATGCATTTATCTGTAAGTTTATGGACTATTCCATCGAAACGGACATTCTCATAGCGAAAAAGCTGCCCTATATTCTGGTCTACATTGTAGTACTAATATGGGAAATTATTAAGGCAAATGTATGTGCTATACGCTTAGCCGTCAGCTTTCGGAATGAGATAGATCCTGTCATTGTTAAATTCAAAACAGATTTAAAAAGTGATATAGCAAAGGCTGTACTTGCCAACTCTATTACCTTGACACCGGGAACCATTACGGTGGCATTAGAGAAGGATGAGTTTATTGTGCATGCACTGGATGTGGAACTGGTTAAGGGAATTGACGATAGTGTATTTGTACATATGCTTAGAAAGATGGAAGCAATGGATAAGGATATAAAGAAGAAACGGAGGAAAAATCATGAATAGTGGAATTACAGTGCTTGAAAGAGCATACAGCGGATTTTTTTCCGTTTTACTGGTAGTTTTAGCAGTATTCTTTTTATTATGTATGGTTCGTGCGGTGCGTGGCCCAAGAATGGCAGATCGTATTGTAGCCGTAAATATGATGGGAACCATGGTTATGGTAGCTATTGCTACACTGGCAGTTATGTTAAATGAAGGATATTTAGTGGATATCTGCTGGATTTATGCCATGATTAGTTTTCTGGCAGTAATTATTCTGACAAAAGTATATATGGGTGTACTTGCAGAGAAGAAAAAGAAAGGAGAAAAGAAGAAATGGCAGCACTAGAATGGATTCGCTTTGGTCTGGTAGTATTTTTTGTTTTATTTGGTGTAACCATTTTCTTTTTGGAGATATTTGGTGTATACCGTTTTAAGTTTGTGTTGAACCGTATGCAGGTAGCGGCTACGGGAGATACCCTTGGTATTGGTTCCTGTTTAGTGGGTCTGATGATTGCGAATGGCTGGAATGCAGCCAGTGCAAAGATGGCATTTGTGATTGTATTTTTATGGCTGGCATCTCCGGTTTCTTCCCATGTAATTGCACGTTTAGAGTATACAACGGACGATGAGTTGTTAGATAACTGCCGTATGGTAACGGTGGAAGAAGCCGAAGCGGAAGGAGACGACGAAAATGGAGATATTTAAAATAATTTTGCTGGTGCTTTTGGTGGTTTGTGCCATATCGGTAAGCTTTTCTAAGAATCTTTTGAATTCTATCTTAATCTATATGTCTTATAGTTTAATTATGTCTATGATATGGATTTTGTTAGAATCACCGGATTTAGCTGTAACAGAGGCTGCGGTAGGAGCCGGGGTTACAAGTGTATTATTTTTTGTAACTTTAAAGAAAATTCATGGCTTAGCGCATAACCCGGAGGAGGAGAGTTCAGATGAGTCGAATTAGAAAACAGAGTGAATATGAAAAGACCTTCGCCTTTCGTTTCTTCCGTTGGTTAGGTGGAGAAAAGGATGCCTTTGTGGGGAATATGGAAATGCAGCCACAAAAGGAATATGTAGAAGAAGAAGCCACCATCGAAGAACGTATGAAAGACAGAAAACAGGTAATCGCAGAGGCTTATGATGACAGTCATAATATGGAACTGCGATTTTTCAATGTTCTATATAAGATATTTAGTATTGTATTCTGTGTTGCCCTTGTATTTGTGTTGATTTTGACGGTATCCCATTTGCCGGCAGTAGGCGACCCGGACAGACCAACAAGTAATATTGTTTCTGAAACATATATCACGGATGGGCTTAAAGATACGGGTGCGGTAAATATTGTAACCGGTATGATTTTATCCTACCGTGCATTTGATACCTTTGGTGAAACAAATGTATTATTTATTGCCACTTGCTGTGTAATGATTTTATTGATGATAGATGAAGATGAAATCAAGAAGAATAAAGAATCCAATGACCGTGGCTTTGAGCCGAAAAATGATGTAATTTTACAGGTTGTGGCAAGGTTTTTGGTTCCGGTTATTTTCCTTTTCGGTATTTACATTATTTTGAACGGACATATATCTCCGGGTGGAGGATTCTCAGGAGGAGCAATGATTGGTGCCGGACTGATTTTATATGTGGCAGCCTTTGGATTTGAAAAAACTGAGAAATTCTTTAATGAGCATGTATACAAAGTCGTGAAGGTGACCGCATTGCTTTGCTATGGATGTATTGTAACCTATTATTTCTTAACGGGGGCAAATGGTTTGGAATGTCTGATTCCGTTAGGTGAAGCAGGGAAAATTTTGAGTGGTGGAATCACATTGCCGATTAACATTTTTGTTGGTTCTGAGGTTGCATGTACCATGTATGCATTTTATGCATTATTCCGTAGGGGAGGATTATAAAATGGGAAATAATCTGTTAGCCAATTATGGTGAAGTTGTGGCAGTAATTTTATTTGGTATTGGCTTTACCAATCTTCTGCTGCAAAAAAATATGATAAAGAAAATTATTGGTTTAAACATTATGGATACAGCCATTTATTTGTTCCTGGCATTAAAAGGATATATTCGCGGACGTATTGCACCAATTGTTGTGAATGGTGATTTGAATCCGGAAACTTATATCAATCCGGTGCCAAGTGGTCTGGTGCTTACCGGTATTGTTGTATCCGTATCTGTTACAGCGTTGATGCTTTCATTAACCATCCGTTTGTACCGCAGATACCATACGCTTGATTTGGATGAGATTACGACAAGGTTGAAAAAGGAAGGAAGATAAATGGATATTATTAGAAATTTTCCCTGCCTTTCCATTCTGCTGTCCATGTTTACGGCAATTATCTGTTCAGCACTGAAAGGTAAAGGGGCAAGACGTTTAAGTACTCTTGTGGTTGGTATTGTAGGTATATTATCTGCCGCTACACTGTTTTTTACCATGACGACAGGAGAGCACTATGTTTATGTGATGGGACATTTTCCTGCACCATTTGGTAATGAAATCCGCTTTGGCTGTTTAGAAGCAGGAATGGCGTTATTTTTCTGTGTGATTATGCTGCTTTCACTATTTGGTGGAAGACATAAAATTCAGATGGAAATTGATTTACATAAAGAGAATTTATATTACATCATGGTAGATTTGCTGTTGAGTTCATTGTTAGCTTTAGTATACACCAATGATATATTTACAGCATATGTTTTCGTAGAGATTAACACAATTGCAGCTTGTGGACTGATTATGATTACAGAGCATGGACGTACCATTGAAGCGGCAACCCGTTATATGATTATGAGTCTTTTAGGTTCAGGTCTTTTCTTAATCGGTATTTGTCTGTTGTATGACATGACGGGGCATCTGCTGATGAGCAATATTCATGAAAGTATTCAGGCAATTGTGGCAGATGGTACATATACGATACCGGTTTTGGTAACTATTGCGTTAATTGTTGTGGGTATTGCCATTAAAAGTGCGTTGTTCCCATTCCATGCATGGCTGCCGGATGCTTATGGATATTCGACGGTATCTTCAGCGGCAATGTTATCAAGCTTAGTATCAAAAGGATATATTTTCTTATTAATTAAGCTAATTTATCGTGTGATTGGATTTGATATTTTCCTTGAAAGTAAGATTATTAATGTATTGTTTGTATTTGGTCTTGCCGGAATGATTATGGGCTCTGTCAATGCCATTAAAGAAAATGATATTCGAAGAATGATTTCTTACTCTTCTGTGGCACAGATTGGCTATATTTATATGGGATTTGGTCTGGGAACATCCGCAGGAGTAGTTGCTTCCGTATTCCATATTTTATCCCATGCGGCAACAAAATCTTTGCTGTTTGTGGCAGGTGTTGGACTTACAGATGTATCCGGTGGACACAAAAATTTTGAGAAATTAACAGGAGCTGCATATCGTAATAAAATGGCGGGAGTGGCATTTACCGTAGGTTCACTTTCCATGGTAGGTATTCCGGTATTTGCAGGATTTGTCAGCAAGCTGTTATTTGCACAGGCAGCCGTACAGAATCATAGTAAGCTGTTGCCGACATTGATAGTACTTGCCATTAGTACGGTATTGAATGCCATTTATTTTATGAAGACGGTGATTCGTATTTATACCCCGGTTCATAGTAAATATGCATCGGTTTCTGTTAAGGAAAATCCGGTGTATGCAGTAACATTGATTTGCTTTATCGTACTAAATATTGTGCTTGGTATGTGTTCTGAGCCGATTACGGACTGGATTATAAAAGGATTATCCCTGTTTGCATAGGAGGAGAGAAAGATGGATTACATGTTACTGCTGCCGGTATTTTTACCGATATTAGCAGGAATTGTTTTGTTGTTAAAAAAGGAATATCAGGAAAGGAAATCCCTGCTTTCCTATGTAGGGATTGTGCTGGTAGTTACAGGTATCCTTGCCGTATATGCGATGTTTTCTGTTACGGAAGGTGTGACTTTGTTTTATCTGACAAAGACTTTGCCGGTATATTTTAAGGCAGATATGCTGGGCAGATTTTTTGCACTGGTAGTTACTATTGTCTGGATTTTGGCAGGCTTCTTTTCCTTTGAATACATGAAGCATGAAAAAAATGAAAAACGTTATTTTGGTTTTTATCTGATTACCTATGGTGTACTTTTAGGACTGGATTTTGCAGGAAATTTAGTTACTCTGTATCTGTTCTATGAAATGATGACCTTATTGTCGATGCCATTGGTATTACATACACAGACAAGAGAATCTGTAATGGCAGGACTTAAATATCTGTTTTATTCTTTTGCCGGTGCATATATGGCATTGTTTGGTATTTACTTTGTATATAAACATGGCACAACTTTAGAATTTACTGCAGGTGGTGTGATTGATGCTGCCGTATTACAGGAAAATGGTGTACTGTTTTTGGTAGTAACCATGCTGATGCTGATTGGTTTTGGTGTAAAGGCGGGTATGTTTCCTATGCATGCATGGCTGCCGACAGCGCATCCGGTAGCGCCAGGACCTGCTTCCGCAGTATTATCCGGTATTATTGTAAAGGGTGGCGTATTAGCCATTATCCGTGTAGTATATCAGATTATTGGTGTGGATTTCCTTCGGGGAACATGGGTACAGGCTGCGTGGATGGTACTGACATTAATCACTGTGTTTATGGGTTCTTTATTAGCCTTTGGTGAGCCTGTATTAAAGAAGCGGTTAGCGTATTCTACGGTAAGTCAGCTTTCCTATATTTTGTTTGGTTTATCTGTTATGGAGCCACAGGCAATGACGGGAAGTCTGCTTCATGTGGCAGCCCATGCATTTATTAAAGTGGCATTATTCCTATGTGCAGGAGCAATTATTTATCGCACAGGCTGTACGAGAGTAGAGGAATTAAAGGGCATTGGTAAAGGTATGCCGATAACCTTATGGTGTTATACCATCGTATCCTTAGGGCTGATTGGTATACCGCCAACCAGTGGGTTTGTAAGTAAATGGCATCTTGCCATGGGTGCATTAAGTGCAGAAATTCCGGTATTTTCATGGCTTGGTCCGGTGATCCTTTTGGTGAGTGCGCTGCTTACAGCAGGATATTTACTGCCGATTACCATGCAGGGATTTTTCCCTGGTGAAGGCTTTGATGCGTCAAAATTTGAAAAGAAGGAGCCAAATGGCTATATGCTGGTTCCGCTAGTAATATTCGCAGCGTTGACAATCGTAATTGGCGTAATGCCAAATGTATTAACCGATGTATTTATGATATTTGCTAATGGTGTGATGTAAGGAGGAAAAACGATGAATGCATTTTTATTATTTTTAGTTGTCTTGATTCCTTGCATTGGCGGTGCGCTGACACCTGTCATTCCGTGGAAAAAACGGACACATATGATGATTTATCTGGAAGGACTTGTGATTGTCAATTCCATTCTGGTATGGATGCTTTTATTTAACCGTCCGGAGGATATATTTACTCTGGTGAATTTTACCGGTGACTTAAAGATTGCTTTTCAGTTAGACGGACTGGGTTCCGTTTTTGCAGGACTGGTATCTTTTTTGTGGCCATTTGCAACATTATATTCCTTTGAATATATGACAAAAGAGCATCATGAAAAGGTATTTTTCATGTTTTATACCATGACCTATGGTGTGACACTTGGAATTTCCCTTTCTGACAATATGCTGACGATGTACTGTTTCTATGAACTGTTGACACTGGTTACTTTGCCATTAGTTATGCATACCCTCACAAGAGAGGCAATTTTAGCCAGCCGGAAATATCTGTATTATTCCATCGGTGGCGCAGCATTTGCATTTATTGGTATGATTTTTATTATTATCTATGGCGAAAATGCAGACTTTGTTTTAGGTGGAATCTTAAATGGTGCAGCAATGGGAGCAGGAAAGGATATATTCCTTTTGGTGTATGTCTTTGCGTTCTTTGGATTTGGTGTAAAAGCGGCTTTATGTCCGTTCCATTCATGGCTTCCACAGGCGGGTGTGGCACCAACACCGGTTACGGCGTTGCTTCATGCCGTGGCAGTAGTAAAATCCGGCGCATTTGCAATTATGCGTCTGACTTATTATTGTTTTGGTGCAGATTTTGTCCGTGGTACATGGGCACAATATTTATTGATGGCAGTTATCCTATTTACCATTGTATACGGCTGTAGTATGGCAGTGAAAGAAACCCATATCAAAAGACGTCTGGCTTATTCTACGGTAAGTAATTTGTCTTACATTCTTTTTGGTGTGGTGATTATGACACCGGCAGGACTTGTGGGTGCACTAAGTCATATGGTCTTTCATGCATTTATGAAAATCTGCTCGTTCTTTTGTGCAGGTGCGATTATGCATCAGACAGAAAGACATTATGTGCATCAGTTAGATGGTTTTGGCAGAAAAATGCCGAAGGTATTTGCTATATTTACCGTATCTGCGCTGGCACTTATGGGTGTGCCGGGACTTTGCGGATTTATCAGTAAGTGGAATCTGGCAGAGGCAGCCATTGAAAGTGGGAATGTGCTTGCGTATTTTGGTATAGGTGCACTGCTGGTTTCTGCACTTTTGACAGCGATTTATATGCTGACGATGGTAATTCGTGCATATTTCCCACGGGCAGATTTTGATTATGAAACGATTTCGGATGTAAGAGATCCGAACTGGATGATGCTTCTGCCATTGGCAGTGTTTGTAGTTGGAATGGTGGTCTTTGGACTGTACTCTGCGCCGATAACAGACCTTTTTACAGCTGTTGCACAGGGAAGTTTTTAGGAGGAAGCGTTTATGGAAGGATTGTTTTTGGCACTGGTTTTTTTGCCTATGCTGTGTGCGTTTCTGGTGTACTTTGCAGACCGCAAAATGACTGGTTCTCTTAGAGATATGCTTGCGATTTTGGCAGGCGTTGTGGAATTTGTTCTTATGCTCATGCTGGCCGTAAAGGGTATAGGCAGTGAGCTTTATATACCACAGATTTGTGGCATGGGGCTGCATTTTTGTCTGGATGGATTCCGTAGTGTATATGGTCTTGTGGCAGCTTTTATGTGGATGATGACACTGCTTTTTTCTAAAGAGTATTTAGGTGGACATCCACATCACTTAGGAAGATATTATTTCTTCCAGCTCATGACTTTAGGTGCAACCTTAGGGGTATTTTTATCCGCAGATTTGTTTACTACATTTATTTTCTTTGAAATCATGTCCTTTACCTCCTATGTATGGGTAGTGCAGGAGGAAACTAAGGGTGCGATTAAGGCAGCAGAAACCTATCTGGCTGTGGCTGTACTTGGCGGTCTTGTACTTTTAATGGGCTTATTCCTGTTACAGCATAATTTAGGCACTCTGGAAATGTCTGCATTATTAGATGCAGCAAAGGCATGTGAAAATAAGACAATTTTATATGTGGCAGGTTGCTGTACGCTGGTTGGTTTTGGTGCAAAAGCAGGTGCATTTCCATTGCATATCTGGCTGCCAAAGGCGCATCCGGTGGCACCGGCACCGGCATCGGCACTTTTGTCCGGTATTTTGACAAAAGCGGGTGTTTTTGGCGTATTAGTGGTAAGCAGCAACATCTTTTTACATGATATGAAATGGGGATTACTCCTTTTAGTTTTGGGATTGTTTACCATGTTTGGCGGTGCGCTTTTAGCTGTATTTTCTGTGGATTTAAAACGTACCTTAGCATGCTCTTCCATGTCCCAGATTGGATTTATTTTTATCGGTATTGGTATGCAGGGACTTCTTGGAGAGCACAATGCTTTGGCAATTCGTGGTACGCTGTTACATATGCTCAATCATTCTTTGATTAAGCTGGTACTCTTTATGATTGCCGGTGTGGTAGTGATGAATCTGCATAAACTGAATCTAAATGAAATCCGTGGATTTGGACGAAAAAAACCGTTATTAAAGATTTGCTTTTTATCAGGAGCATTAGGCATATCCGGTATTCCACTGTTTAATGGATATGTCAGCAAAACCCTTTTGCATGAAAGTATTGTAGAAGGAATTGCGCATTATGCAGAGCATGAAGCATCTATAGCAGCATTTTTGCAGGCAAGTGAGTGGATATTTTTAGTTTCCGGTGGAATGACATTAGCATATATGACAAAATTGTTTGTGGCTGTATTCGTAGAAGAAAATACTGATGCTGCAGTGCAGAAAGCCTTTGATGAAAAAAAGGATTATATGACACCGTTAAGTGCGTTTGCCATTGCAGTTAGTGCGGTAATTTTACCGGTGCTTGGTGTGGTTCCAAATCTTGTCAGTGATAAAATTGCGGATTTGGGTCATGGATTTATGCACTTAGAAGGTGAAGTCCATGCTGTATCCTATTTTAATTTTACCAACCTAAAAGGTGGTATGATTTCCATTATTATCGGTATAGTACTTTATATTTTGATTCGTAAATTCACCATGACAAACCGTGAAGGTGTAAGTGAGTACAAAAACTGTTGGCCGAAATGGTGGGATGTGGAAGAATTGGCGTATCGTCCGATGTTATTAAAGATTCTGCCGTTTATTGCAAGAGTGATTTGCAGAGTTTTAGATAGTTTAGTGGATGGTTTTGCATTGTTGCTGCGAAGAACTATTTATAAAGACCGTAAGATTCCGCATGAACTGGCAGAGGGTTCTGAGTTTACGCATCTGTTAGGTGCTGCCTTAGACTGGATTCGTAATGTAAAACGTCGCATTTTACATCAGCCTGTACCTAAGCATGATGTTTCCTTTGAGCATAAGCTGGCAATGAAGCGTGAAAAGATTATGGAAACGAATACGATTATATCCAGAAGTCTTTCCTTTGGTCTGCTGCTGTTTTATGTAGGTCTGGTTTGTACATTGATTTATTTATTATACCTTGGCGGAAGAGGTTAATATAAGAATGAAGATGTCTGAAAAGGCATCTTTTTTCGTTGCACAAAACAGTGTATAGTAAAGGCAGGAGGGATAAAATGAAGGGAAAACGAATAATTTCCATGCTTTTGCTGCTGCTTTTAGGTGGCAGTCTATGTGGCGTGGCATGGTATGAAGGTCAGGCAGATACAAAGGAAAATATAACGCAGAATACAGTGACCCTTACATGGTTTGTGGCACTAGAAGGCTATGAGAAGGACTGGAATCCGGCAGAAAATTTAGCTGATGCGAAAATAGTTGAAAACACCGGAGTAAATCTAAAAATGACATCCGGAAGTTTAACCGAGTTAGATGCATTGATGGCAACAGATAACCTGCCGGATTTGATTACCTTGGAAGTGGATGCACCTGAGCGAACCGTTTTGGAAAATACAGGCATGGTTATGCCTTTAGAGCCGTTGTTTGCCGAATATTCACCGGATATCAATATACCGGATTCCATGAAGGAGTGGTATCGAAATGAGGATGGCAACTGGTATTCGATTATCAGCTACTATTATGGGCCGGAGAGGGTAAATGAAGCCTATGGCGGATATCTTGGTGTTGTACATAACAATAATTATGTACGGGCAGATTTAATGCAGGAGCTGGATGCCAATTATCAGACACTGCAAACCAAAGAAGGTGTGCTTAAGGTGCTTAGACAGGCAAAAGAACTGACTTATCAGGGACAGCAGATAATACCATATTCCGGCTGGTATACCCAAAATATTGCAGAGCAGTTTGGTATGCAGGTGGAGAATGAAAATGGCAGTTTTCTTTCCATGTATCGTCAGCCGGAGTGGCTAGAAGCCTTAGTGTTTGGTAATCAGTTATATCGGGAAGGACTGATGATGGCGGAGGAATTTACGGAAAGTGACAGTCAACGTTTAAAACAGGTGCAGGCAGGAAAGGTATTTTTTTGTACCGGTTATGCCAATATCAAAGATGCAAGTAATTATCTTTACAGCAAAGACCACAATGCCTATATGGACTATGCCGGACATATTACAGGAGATGCCGGAAACATGCCAAATTTAAAATCCGTATCCTCCGGTGGATGGACAGCCACATTAATTCGAAAAGATGCAGAAAATAGAGAAGATATTGTGCGGTTTATCGAGTATATGACTTCGGATGAGGGTACTTTGAATGCAGCCCCGGGAATTGGTGCAGAAACCTATGAGATTGTGGATGGAAAATTGGTAATGAAGGATTCTGTCATAAAAGAATACGAAACAGATTATGCTAAGGCGACGGCAAAATATTATCCGAATCTGGAATTTTTTGTGGATTGGACCATTGTACAAAAATATCAGTCAAAAGAGGAGAAGGAAGCACATTTGCAACAATATGAAGGCTGTAATATCTATGACAGTAAGGCAGCAGATGCGGCAGTTGTTATTGACGGTAATCGTGCCATGGCAGAAATGAAGGCGCAGATAGATGCCTTTTATGCACAGGCAGAAGTAGAAATATTAACAGCCGAATCAAAAGAAGCATGTATAAAAAAGTATGAAGAAACGATAGCGCAGATGGATAAGATGGGGCTTAGGAAGTTAGAAGTTTATGAAAAAGAACAGTACAGGAAGGCGAAAGAGCGCCTTCCGTAAAGGGATGATTAGGGAGTGATGTGTCGGTAAGGAATACAAAAAGAAACCGTGGTATATTCCTGATAGCGGCTGTCAATGCTCAGCCTTGCAGAATTTCCAAAATATAAAATCAGTCTGGTATTTACATTTTTCAGCCCTACAGAATGTCCGTCGGTGGTAATGTTTTCCGTGGAAGAAAGCTTTTTTTGTAAGGTATCTAACTCTTTTGGCAGCATACCATGTCCATTGTCTTTTATGGAAATAAAGAGCATATCCTTTTCTTTTCTGGCAGAAATGGTAATGGCAAGTGTCTGGCTGGCAGATGAAATCCCATGGGTGATGGCGTTTTCAATAATCGGCTGGAGGGTGAATTTAGGCAGCAGAGCAAAGAAAAGCGCCGGGTCAAGTTCTTCTTCTAAGGAAAGTAAGGGATAGCGCAGCTTTTGAATATCGAAATAATTGCGCACCTGCCCTAATTCTTCCCGCAGAGTGACTAAGGCATCATTGGTAGAAATATTGTAGCGAAAAATATTAGCAAACGCTACCATGGCATCGGATTCATCATAATGCCCGTAAAGCTTCATTTTGGAAGAAAAAACCTCCATGGTATTGTAAATAAAATGCGGATTAATCTGATGCTGTAAGGCAATCAGACGGTTTTCCTTGTTGGAGGTTTCCTTTCGGATATTTTGCTCGGCTAAGTCAGAAGCCTGATTGAGCAAAAGATTGATTCGCTGGCAGATATTGCTGATTTCGTTTTTTCCCGTTACAGGAATTCGGGTGGAATAGTTATTGCTGATGGACGTATCCATGGCGGTTAAACAGTTATGCATCTGGGCTACAATCTGCTTGATGCTGCGCAGACTAAGGATAATGGAGATAAATGCAAAGCAGATAAGCAGCAGAAGAAAAAGTATCAATAACTGTCCATAATTGGTATATTTGGTAACGGTAATGATGGAAAAAGGAAAATTTTCCGTGGTTTCTTTTGCAGTTAAATAAGAGCCAAATTGTGCCTGCGCTGTCTGCATGGCACAGATGGAGGATAATGTATCAGCGTCTAAATCTTCACCGGAGAGATTGATAATACGCTGGTGTCCACTGCTTAGAACGGTACCTTTATTTTGGGCATCAAAAGAAAGAAAAGAACTTTCAGGAATAGAAAATGCAAGGATTCCCAAAAAACTTTTCTTGTAGTCATAGGCTTTGCGTAGATAAATAAAGCGGTTTTCCACAGGAAAAAGATAGGGATTGGAAATATCTTTAAAATTCTGACGGCAAAGCCAACATTCGATGGCATCCGATGCAAGAAAATCTGCAATAACATCCACATTTTCGATATCAGATAGATGGTAAAATACATCCATACTCATAGGAATGGTGTTATTTTTTACATAAATAAAGGTATCGGAATGGGCGTTTGCCTGTATGGTTGCATCTACATAGCTTTGAATGGTAGTGTTATAGGTGGTATAATCTTTTTCAATGGAAAAATTGTTTTTTAAAAACGCAGTAAAGGTATTGTTGGAGAGTAATGCCTGTGTGGTGGCAGAGGTATATTCCATATTGGTATGAATATTGTGAACCACGGAGGCATTTACCTGCTGGTTTGGCTCAAATTTGCGGTTCTGTCTGTCCTGATAGCTGTTGTAAGAAAGAATAATGCCTACAAGTGCTATGGGGATAAAGGTCAGCAGTAAGAGCCGGATTAAAAAACTGGTATATATGGAATCAAAAAATGCATGTTTTTTCATAAGAACCTCCAAAAACAGGATAAAATCAGTATAGCACCTGAGGAGAAAAAAAGAAAGGAGCACAGGAAAATGGATATGTTAAGGGTTCTGGTAGTGGATGATGAAGAAATTATTTGCGAAAGTATAAAAGCGGATTTTGCCCGTATGGAGCACCCTTGGGAATATGTGGTTTTTACGGCGAATTCCGTGACAGAAGCGGAGGAAGTGTTTACACATGAGCATCCACAGATTCTGATAACAGATATCTCCATGCCGGGAGGTTCCGGTCTGCTTTTAGTGGATAACGTGCGTAAAAAATCTTCGGATTGTGGAATACTTGTGTTAAGTGCATATGACAACTATGACTATGTTCGTAATGCGTTTACGTTAGGTGCAAATGATTATATTTTAAAGCCCATTGCTTTTTCAGAGTTGCAAAGGCAGGTATATAAACTGGCAGAAAATATGCAAAAGTCAGAGAATTTGGAAATGGTTAAGCTGGCAGCCATAGAAAGTACCATTTATGGAATTGAGGAGATTTTAGCGTATGTACATGAGCATATAGCAGAAAAACTAAGTGCTTTAGAACTGGCAAAGAAAATGGCAGTCAGCTACAATGCCTTTGGCAGAATATTTAAAGAGCATACAAAGATGGCATTTTCTGCCTATGTATTATGGTATCGGATGGAGCTTGCCAAAGAATATCTGCAAAATTCTTCCATACAGATTAAGCAGGTGGCAGCGAAGGTCGGCTATAAGGAAAATCCCCAGCATTTTTCCAGAGATTTTACAAAATATGCTGGGATTTCACCAAAGGAATATAGAGAGAAAAAGTGAAAAATGGTAACTTTTTGCATGAAATGGTATTTTTATTGAGGTCTTTTCTTTTTATAGTAGATGTTGTAGCGAGGTGTACGCACAGTACGACAAAGAAAAGGAGAAGACGATGAAAAAAAGATGCAAAAAGGCAATAAGCATGTTACTTAGTCTGTGTCTGTTTGTTTCTCTGTTTACTATGGGAAGTAACACAGCAGAGAATATTAAGGCCGCAGAATATGGGACATTGCAAAATGGAGCATTAACAGCGAATGCAGAGGGATGGACAATTGCAGAGCCATTCACATTAGACAACTGGGATACCTTCGGGTATGGATTTTCAGATGGTTATTTAAGTATCTGGACAAAGGCAGAAGCGGGTACATTTTCCATGAGCCAGACCATTGAAAATGTAAAAGCAGGTGCTTATCAGGCAAAAATTGCAGCCGTAGGCAGTGGTATGCAGGGTGCACCGGAATCCGCAGATACACTGGTACTTACCTTGACAAACAATACAAGCGGAGCAGAAAAATCTGCGAAAATTACTACAGATGGCTGGGATAACTGGGAAAATGTCATTGCAACCGAAATGATGGAAATTGCAGAAGGGGATTCCGTAACCATTACCATTAGTGGTGATATGACAACCAATGAATGGTATGCTTTAAAAAATGCCTCTTTTAGCACAGACAGCGCAGTAGAAGCACCAATTACCGTACAAAAGGTAGAGGGACTTTCTGAAGATTTTATTCATGGTATTGACGTATCCATGTATTTAAGTGAGGTACAAAGCGGTGTAAAATACTATGATGAAAATGGCAATGAAGCGAATATGTTTCAGATTTTTAAGGATGCGGGCGTAAACTATGTACGTCTTCGTCTTTGGAATTGTCCATATATGGTGGATGAAAATGGTGACTATCTTTATGTAGATGATGAAGGTAATACGCATACAGCGGCAGAAGTGACAATCAGCAAACCTGTGGATGGCGAAGAAAGAGTATGGGAGGAATATTTCTTAGCTGATGGTACACAGGTTTACCGCAAAGGCTATGGTGCCGGAAACTGTGGTATTGATACCGTAACTGCCATTGGAAAAGTTGCTACACAGTATGGAATGAAGGTGCTAGTAGACTTCCATTATTCTGATTTCTGGGCTGACCCGAAGAAACAAAGTGTGCCAAAAGCATGGAAAGATATGGATTTAGAGACAAAAGCCCAGGCACTTTATGATTTTACAGAAGAGAGTCTGACAACCCTAAAAGAAGCAGGCGTTGATGTGGGCATGGTACAGATTGGTAATGAGATTAATAATGGATTAGCAGGAGAAACTGACCTTACAAGTATTCACAGACTGTTAAAGGCGGGAAGTGAAGCAACCCGTGCGGTGGATTCGAATATTATGATTGCCATTCATTATACTGACCCACAGAGTGAAAGCTATCAGTATGGAAAAGCACAGGCATTAGAAAATGCCGAAATCGATTATGATGTATTTGCATCATCTTATTATCCGTTCTGGCATGGTACACCGGAGCAGCTTACCACAAATTTAAGTGTAATTGCAGAAACCTTTAACAAAAAAGTGATGGTAGCAGAGGTTTCCTATGCATGGACCTATGCAGATGGTGACGGGTATGAAAATATGGTCTATGAAGGCGCATCCGATCAGACCTTTGATTATCCGGTGGATGTAGAAGGACAGGCAACAGCTATCCGTGATACTATTGCAGCAGTGGCAGCCATTGGCGAAAAGGGTATCGGAACATTTTACTGGGAGCCTGCTTGGGTACCGGTAAATGTGTATGATGCAGAAGCGGAAAATGCAGAAGAAACACTGGAAAAAAACATTGCCGCATGGAGAAAATACGGCTCCGGCTGGGCATCTATTTATGGAGCAGAAACCGACCCGGAAATCAAGGATGACTTAAACGGTGGTACATGGGATAATCAGGCATATTTTGATTTTGAAGGAAATGTATTGCCATCCATTAATGTTTATAAATGGGTATACACAGGTGCAAATGGTCCACTTCGAGTATCTACCGTAAACGATTGTACCTATGAAATGGGATATAAAGAAACACCAGTTCTTCCACAGACAGCAGAAGTAAATTTAAATGATGGCACAATTATTAACGCTCCTGTGACATGGGATGTGGCACAGGTAGAAGCTTTAAAAACTGCCAACTTCGGTGAATATGTGATAAATGGAACAGTAGGTGATTTTTCTTACACCACACAGGGAGAAGAGGTCTTTGTGGCAGCAGGTACATGGACAACTACCTGTACAGTAAAAATCACAGGTGAAAGCTATGTGGTAAATGGAAGCTTTGAAGACAATAACGGAGATGGCGCAAACTGGACACTGACAAACTATCATGATGGCGAAGACGGTAATGGTGTATTCATTGAGAAAAACTCTGCAAATGCCAAATATGGAGCATACTATTATACCGGCTGGGCAGGCATTAATCAGCCGATAGATTTTAGCTTAGAACAGACGATTTCTAAGGCAATGCCAGCAGGATATTATACATTAGCCGCATATTATCAGGGAACTTCTGTAGGTGAAGTGACAGCCGATTCCGGTTTATATGCAGTTGTAACCTACAAAGATGGTACGACAAAGGAATATAAAGCAGAAGTAAAAATCAATAATGTCTGGAAGGATTTTTATCAGGCATTGGTAAAAGATATTCCGATTACTGCAGATGTGGCGAGTGTGAAGGTGGGCACCCGTGTATCCTGTAAGGCAGCAACATCCTTAGCACCATGGGTAGTGGTGGATGATATTCGCCTGATGCGTCAGGAGGATTTAAAGACCTATACAGTAACCTTTAAGGATGGTGCAAACGTGGTATCTACCCAGACCGTTCTTGCCGGAGAATCCGTAAAAGCCCCACAGCTTAGCAAAACAGGCTATACATTAAGCTGGAATCAGTCCACAGAAAATGTAAGCAGTGACATGACTGTCGAAGCTGTATGGACAGCAAATCAGTACAGAATAAGCTATGACGTAAATGGTGGTAATGCATTAATTAACGTAGATAAAGTGGTGACTTATGATGGCATTTACGGTGAACTTCCGTCAGCGAAACGTAAAGGCTATACATTTGCCGGATGGTATACGAAAGCTTCCGGCGGCACAAAGATTACAGCAGACAGCAAAGTGGTAATCACCGCAGATACCACATTGTATGCCCAGTGGAATAAAGTAACAAAACCTTCGAAAGCAGGAAAACCGACATTAAAAAATACAAAGAAAAAGACCATGAAGGTTTCCTTTAAAAAGGTAAAAGGCGCAGAAGGTTACCAGATTACCTATTCCACTAGCAAGAAGTTTAAGAAAAAAGTAACAAAATCAGTAACTACCAGCAAATTAAACAAGAGTATTAAAAAACTGAAAAAAGGTAAAAAATACTATGTAAAGGTTCGGGCATATAAGACGGACAGCATGGGAGAAAAAGTATATGGAAGTTATGGTAAGGCTAGAACCATTACCATAAAGAAATAATTAAGATACCCTTTCTTTATTACATAAAAAGACCGGAGGTTGTGAAATAGGCAGCTTCCGGTTTTTTGTGATGTAAAAATTGAAAAACTATGTTATAATAAGTAATAATATTTTGTTAATAATTATCATATATGAATAATATTAATAATATTTTATTAGTTCAGATTAAGGAGGAATCATGCTTAGCCAATTAAAATTTCCCAATGAAATTGCAATGGACATTGCCATAAAAGAAAAAGAAAAACGAAAAAAAAGAAACTTTACGCAGGAAGAGTTAAGCCGCCGTTCAGGAGTAAACCTTGCATCCTTAAGACGGTTTGAGCAGACAGGAGAAATATCCTTTGTATCTTTGATAAAGATAGCAGTTGTTTTGGATGAAGTTGTAAATTTTGAAAAACTATTTGATAGTGAAGAGTATCAGTCCATACAGGAGGTAATTGATGAAAGAAATCGGTCAGCTCACCGTAAAATATGGTGACAGGGTGATTGGAACTTTGGCAGAAACTAAAAATGGAATGGGGGCTTTTCAGTATAGTAAAGAATGGCTGTTAGATGGGTTTTCTATCAGTCCCTTTAGTCTGCCGTTAGAAGAGAGAGTTTTTATACCAAAAATAGATGTATTTGAAGGTGTGTTTGGTGTTTTTGCAGATAGTCTGCCGGATGGATGGGGAAGACTTTTGGTAGACCGCATGTTATTATCGAAGCACATTTTACCGGAAGAAGTATCTGCGATAGACCGACTGGGAATTGTTGGCAGCACAGGTATGGGAGCATTAGAGTATTATCCGGAATTATTTGGGATGAAGCAGCAGCAGGTTTTAGATTTTGATATGTTGGCTTTGGAATGTGAGAAAATTTTGAAAGAAGAGGATAGTAAGGATTTAGACAAATTATTTCAGTTAGGAGGTTCTTCCGGCGGTGCAAGACCAAAAGTTCTGGTAATGTTAGATGGAGAATCATGGCTTGTGAAATTTCCGTCTACATATGATAAAAAAGATATTGGAGAAGAAGAATACAGATACATGCAATGTGCGGAAAAATGCGGAATTTCAGTACCTAAAGTCAAACTGTTTTCATCAAAAACATGTAAGGGATTTTTTGGCGCAAAACGTTTTGACCGTTTGAAAGATAAAAAAGTGCATATGGTGACGGTTAGTGGATTGTTAGAAACATCACATCGTATACCCAATCTGGATTATCATGATTTGATGAAGCTGACCTATATTTTAACAAAAGATAGTTCGCAGATGGAAGAAATGTATCGCAGAATGTGTTTTAACGTATTTTCACATAACAGGGATGACCATTCAAAAAACTTTTCCTTTCTTTATGATGAAAATGAACAGTGCTGGAAACTGACACCGGCATATGATTTGACATATAGTAATTCCATTGGTGGAGAACATGCTACATGTATAAACGGAAAAGGAAAAAATCCGGATATAGAAGATTTACTTGCAGTAGGTAAACCGATAGGTCTGTCAGAAAAGAAATTGCGGAATATTACCATAGAAATTAAGGAGATTATAGAAGATGCCGATATACTTCATAGATAGTATAAGTAATTTTTTACGGTCAAAATAACAAAGATTTTGACATATACTGGGAAGTTACAAAAGACTTCACATCAAAGGAGGCAGCATATGAAGATTTCAGAACAAAACAAGACATTTTTTATGGGAAACACTCTTTTTGGAAAACAGGATGGTTCTATACAGGATAAAGTGGCGTTAAGAAAGCAATTATATCAAAAAGAAGCAATGCGGGTTGTAACTTCTGCAAATAAAGGTGAGCAGAGAATTGACGAAAATGTAGCGGACTTAAAAGAACGGGTTAAAAATTTGCAAAAGGATATGAAAAATGAGCAGGAATCCTTAAAGGAAATTCATGCACAGATGGAACAGGCAAAAGCTGAATTTGGTGTAGAGGATGACAGTCAGGAACAGAAGGATTTAGAACTTTTGCAGAAAGCCTATGAAGCCAGAAAACCGGCGTCAGGTGTGGAACTGACAAAAGAGGAAGAAGAACAGCTTCTTCATATGGGTGAGCTTACAGACTACCAGAAAATGTCCATGGACTTATATAAAAGCGCAGATAACCATAAAGAAAATATTGCAAAATATCAGCGTGAAATGCAGGCGAATATATCGGTTGTACGCACAATTGCCATTGAGCGTTTAAAATCTCAGGGGATGTTAGAAGCGCAAAAAGTGAAAGAAGAATTGTTAGAAGCTGCCTCTAAAGATGCCATGGGCATGTTGGTGGATGATGCGAAAGCACAGGTGGATGAAAAAGCCGAAGAAGTGCAGGAAGAAGCTAAAGAGCGTGAAGAAAAAGCAAAAGAGCAGGAAGAGCGCATAGAAGCGGCAAAAGATAGAAAAGCTGCCATGGAGGAATTGGTAGAAAACAGCAAAGAAAATATTGAAAATCTTACAGAACAGGCAGTGGAAAGTGAAGATATTACAAGAGATATTGATGGTGAAGTGCAGAAGATTTTGGATGAATTGAAGCTGTTAGAAGAGGATTTGAAGGGACTGGAAATAAATACAGCAATTTAAGATAGTTAAAAAGGTGCAGTGTATCGGAAATAACCGAAAACTGCACCTTTTATAGTGAACAATCAATTATTTTACTGCAATAGCCTCAACCTCACAAAGTACACCCTTTGGAAGCTCCTTAACAGCCACACAGCTCCTTGCAGGCTTAGAAGTAAAGTATTTCGCATAAACTTCATTAAAAGCAGCAAAATCGCTCATTTCAGCAAGAAAACAGGTGGTCTTAATTACCTTGTCATAACCACTGCCGGCTGCCTCTAAAATGGCACCAACATTTTTGCAGGACTGCTCTGCCTGAGCAGCAATGCCACCGTCAATAATTTCCCCGGTTTCCGGAATAATCGGAATTTGACCGGAGGTAAATACAAAACCATTCACTTCGTATCCCTGAGAATAAGGTCCGATTGCGCCCGGAGCCTTTGTTGTACTGATAATATTCATAAAATAATATCCTCACTTTCTATTGTTTGTCTGCCTATAACTGTAGCTTATTTAAGGCAAAAAAGCAATAGAAAATCATTTACCTTGCGGCCGTAAAAATAGCAATCATATCTGCCTTATCCAGTTTTTTTATAACACCGATGGTACGGGTCTGATTAAAACTGCATTTTTCAGCCAGTTCTTCAATTTGCTCGTCAGTGACATCAATACCAAGCTCCTGCAAAGAAGTAGGCATGCCGATGGCGTGATAAAAATGCTCCATAGCTTTAATGCCTGCTAAGGCTAATATATCCAGTTCATCCTTCGGAATGGCATGCAAATCTTTAGAAGAAGCTGCGATTTTGTGTACCTTTACTGCAAATTGTGCAAAACGAACAGGGTGTTCCTTGTACACATAACGTGCCCAACTGCCCCAGATTGCGGCAAGTCCTGCACCGTGTGCGACGTCAAACATACCGCCTAATTCATGCTCTAACTGGTGCGCTGCCCAGTCGCCGCCATCTGTGCCACATCCGGTAAGCCCGTTGTGGGATAAAGAACTTGCCCACATCACTTCTGCTCTTGCTGCATAATTTTCAGGGTCTTTTTTTAAGCGTTTGGCACTCTTCATGACCGTGCGCATGAGGTGTTCGCTAATTCCGTCGGTTAAAAGCATATTTTCTGATTGATTAAAGTAGCGTTCCATGGTATGCATCATAATATCGACACAGCCGCTTGCAGTTTGATATTCTGGCAAAGTATAGGTGAGTTCAGGGTTCATGATTGCAAATTTGCATCGGGCAAAATCACTTTTATAGCCACGTTTCAGCCAGCCATCTTCATTGGTGATAACAGAAGAATTGCTCATTTCACTTCCGGCGGCAGCAATGGTAAGAATGGCACCAATCGGAAGGCATGCACTTGCTGTACGTTTTCTGGAATAAAAATCCCATACATCTCCTTCGTTAGCAACACCATAGCCGATGGCTTTGGCAGAATCAATGACACTTCCACCGCCGACGGCAAGAATAAAGTCCACACTTTCTTTTTTGCATAAATCAATGCCTTCATAAATTAAGGAAAGCCTTGGATTGGGTTTTACACCGCCTAATGTAACATACGCTATACCTGTCTCTGTGAGTATGGTTTCTATGCGGGAAAGCAGACCGGAGCGTTTGGCACTTTCGCCACCATAATGCAGTAAAATTTTTGTTGCCGAGAATTCCTGCAAAAGGATGCCGACCTGAGTTTCAGAATCTTTGCCAAAAACAACTTTTGTAGGTGTATAATAAGTGAAATTATTCATAGGATTCCTCCTTTTGGATAGTATTTTCTGAATATTCTGTATTTTCTCTATTTTATCATTTTTTTACAAAATAGAAAAGAGTTTCTTATATTTTAAATACAAAAAACTTTGGTTGAATATGTTATAATGAATAGAGTAACAGTTATTCAAAAAGAAAACATATAGGGAAAGGAAATAAGAGAATGAAAGTATTATTGATGAATGGCAGTGCAAAAAAGAACGGATGCACATTTACAGCATTATCCGAAATAGAAAAGGTATTAAATCAGGAAAATATAGAAACGGAAATTGTCTGTCTTGGCGCAGAACCGATTCGTGATTGTATGGGATGTGGTCAGTGTAACAGCAAACATCCGGGCTGCATTTTTGAGGATGACATTATCAATGAAATTATTGCAAAGGCAAAAGAAGCCGATGGATTTATTTTTGGAACACCGGTATACTATGCGCATCCATCCGGCAGAATTTTAAGCGCATTAGACAGGATGTTTTATGCAGGAAAGAGTGCATTTGCCCATAAACCGGGAGCTGCCATTGCTTCTGCAAGAAGAGCTGGTACAACAGCTTCTATAGATGTTTTAAACAAATATTTTACCATTGCAGAGATGCCTGTGGTATCTTCCTCCTATTGGAATATGGTGCATGGCAACAAGCCGGAGGATGTATTACAGGATTTGGAAGGTTTGCAGATTATGCGCAATTTAGGCAGAAATATGGCATGGCTGCTTAAGTGTATTGAAGCCGGAAAACAGCAGGGAATAACACTTCCTGAAAATGAATATACAAACAAAACAAGTTTTATCCGCTAAAAATAAAGACAAAGATTTTCGTATGCTCTACCGGACAAAGGAGGAACGCATGATACAACTGACAAGCCGTTGGGGAGAAAATATAGACAAAGAACATATTTTGCCGGAGTATCCACGTCCTGGTATGGTACGAGACAGCTACTTTTCATTGAATGGAGAGTGGGAATACGCCATCTGTTCTTCAAAAGAAGTTAAGCAGTATGATGGAACTATTCTTGTACCATTTTCACCGGAAACGCAAATTTCCGGTGTAGGTCGTCTGGTAAAACCGGAAGATTATCTGCATTACAAAAAGATATTTACACTGCCAAAGGGATTTATCAAAGACCGTGTATTGCTGCATTTTGGTGCTGTGGATCAGGAATGTGAGCTGTTTCTTAATGACAAAAGGGTAGGGAAACATAGTGGTGGCTATCTGGCATTTTCCTTTGATGTGACAGAATATTTAGGTGAAAATGAAAATATCCTTACACTCTTGGTAAGGGATAAAACAGAACAGTCACCTCATGCCAGAGGCAAGCAGAAACTTGTAAAAAAAGGAAAAATGTCTTCGCTTTTTTATACTCCGCAAAGTGGCATTTGGAAAAGTGTATGGTTAGAAAGTGTACCAAAGGCGTATATTCGTGATGTAAAAATTACGCCTCTCTATGATAAAAGTGCGGTAGCGATAGAGGTGCATGGCAATATGACGGATAACAGGGAAATACAGATACGGATAGTGGATAACGGAAGTGTTGTGACAGAAATTTGTGGAAAAAATCATGCAGAGCATATTGTGGAAATGACAGATTTTACACCATGGTCACCGGAAAATCCGCATCTATATGATGTGCATATTCGTTATGAAGAGGATGAAGTGTGGTCTTACTTTGGTATGCGGAAATTTTCTGTTGAAAGAGATAAAAAAGGTATATTACGATTCTGCTTAAATAATCGACCTTACTTTTTCAATGGTGTATTAGATCAGGGATACTGGCCGGAGAGTCTTTTAACCGCACCTACGGATGAAGCGTTAAAATATGATATTCTGCAACTAAAAGAATATGGTTACAACACGATTCGTAAGCATATTAAAGTAGAACCGGAACGTTTTTATTATCATTGTGACAAAATAGGAATGATTGTCTGGCAGGATATGCCCAATGGTGGCGGGGATTATAATATGCTGTTTGTTACCTATCTGCCTAATGCTTTTAACTGGTTTGCACGAGGCATAAGTGATAGCTTTTATGGACTTTTCAAACGCAATGATGAAGCTGGCAGAGAGCAGTATTATAGAGATTTGGAGGGTATGGTAAAGCAATTATATAATCATCCGAGTATTGCTGTATGGGTGCCCTTTAATGAAGGCTGGGGACAGTTTGATGCGAAAAAAGCCACAGCGCTTATCCGAAATCTGGATTCTACAAGGCTTATAAACGAAGCCTGCGGATGGTTTGACCAGAAAGGCGGAGATATGTATAGTATTCATAATTATCTTCGTAAATTGAGGGTAAAACCGAAAAAGGACAGAGTTGTAGCGTTGACAGAGTATGGTGGATATGCGTATCCGGTAAAAGGACATATGGCGTGTGAAAAGGAGTTTGGCTACAGACACTATGCATCAAAAGAAGATTTGACAGCTCATTATGCCAGACTACAAAGAGAAGAAATTCTTCCTAATATAGCTAAGGGATTGTGTAGTGCCATATACACACAAACTAGTGATGTAGAGGAAGAAATTAATGGTATTATGACGTATGACAGAGTAGAAGAAAAGTTACTCAAAGAAGAAGTGCAGAAATTAAATCAGGAAGTATACAGGTGTTTTGAAAAAACGGTGGGGAACTATGAAGAGGTAAATAAATAAAAAGAGGCTTGCAATTTGCAATCCTCTTTTTATTAACTATATTATCTGGTGTATAATTACATGCATTTATACAGTAAATCTGCTTACGGCTGTATTTAATTCCACCGTATTGGCATTTAACTGGTTGGTTGCATTTGCAAGACCTTCCATGGTGGATACCTGTTCTTTTAAACGTTCATTTACTAATGTTGTAGAAGCTAATGTTTCTTCGATAACGCCGGAAATATTCTGGATGGAATTTAAGGTATCCGCACGATCTACATCCATACCCTGGATTTCTGTAGATACTTCCTTCATATTATTGAGTAACTTTTCAATAATGGAAGTCATATCAAAGAACATCTGCTTGGTATCTTCTACCATGCCTTGCTGTTCCTCTACAATGCTTTGTGATTTCATGGTTGCTTCTTTGGTATCATCCGTCATTACACGAATTTCGCTTACCAACTGCTCAATGGATTTTGCAGATTCCATGGAGTTTTCGGAAAGCTTTTTAATTTCTTCTGCAACTACGGTAAATCCACGACCCATTTCTCCTGCACGCGCTGCTTCAATAGAAGCGTTTAAGGAAAGTAATGTGGTCTGGTCTGCAATATCATGAATGTTTTTAACAAATTCAGCAATCTGCATGGAGTATTCAATCAGTTCGTCAACTTTTTCATTTACAGTAGCTGTAATCTGTGAAGTTTCTTCGGACTGTTCAATTAAACGTTCCATGGATTTAGAACCCTTTTGAGCCATCTGTTTTGTATTGTCTGCAAGAACTTCTACTTCTGCAACCATATCACCTGTATGCAGGATTCTGGTGGACAGAGCATCCATTTTGTACAGACATTCCTCTGCATCACTTGCTTCCTGTGAAACACCGCCGTTAATCTCTTCTAATGCTTCGGAGATTGTTTCAATGGATGTATGAATAACATCAGAAACATTACCAACATTTTCAGAGGAAACGGAAACATCCTGTGTCGTATGCTGTACACTGGAAATTAAATTTTTTGTATTATTTACAGTTTCTGTAATGTGTTTTGCAAGAACTGCAAATTCGCTCTTTCCTTCAATATCAAGTTTTACGGTTAAATCACCGGAAGATGCTTTCTGGAGTCCGGAGGTAATGCGGTTCATGTTATTCTGAAGACCGTATAAAATACCTAACCCGATTGCGCCTACAATAATACACGCAATAATAACGGAGATAATGACAAAGGTACGAATGGCATCTGCCTGAGCAGTAATAACGGATTTTGGTACAAGAGCAGAAATCATAGCACCATTGTTGCTGCATTTACTGTACATATATAGATATTCTGCACCATTTTCATGAACATAACTCATACCACCCACTTCTTCAGAAGCAAAGGCATTCTGTACATATTCTTTATTGCTGAAAGTGAAAGCTTCGTCACTTGTGGAAACTTCTAAACCTTCTTTGGTATGATAGGTAAGAATACTGTTTTCACCCAATTGAATTTCAGAAAGAATATTTGAAATCTTTTCCGTACTGATGTCAATAATAATCAGAGAATCTTTAAACATAGTGGATGAGCAGAAAGCACCGGCATATGCATTCGTATCATGACCGAAAATCTCATCTAATTTGGTATGGGTAGATGCCCATTTTTCTGTGGATTTTGTTGCTTTACACTGGGTTTCAAGCTGGCTGCGGATATCTGCATATACATCCTGTCCGACTAAAATAGGGACTTTTTTGGTGGATAAAACAACAGCCGTACTGTTTGGTAACAGATGTATATTGGCAATAAAATCATTGGATACCTGTTTCATTAAAATGGTATCCTGTATATCCTTTTTGGATTGAATGGTATCTAAACTGGAAAGATCAGATACATAATACATAAAGTCCGGATTGGTAGAAATCTCAGTTGCGGCAGAGGATATATTTTTCATACCGTAATCAATTAACTGAGAAGCCATTTCCATAGAGGAAAAGGTTGCTTTTTCATAGGTGTTAATCAAACCGTCTGCGGACTGGTTGTAAGCGGATATACCGACAAATACAACAATAATAATTGGAATAATAAAGCCTACTAAAATTTGTACTTTCAGATTCATAGGCTTAACCGCTTTGCCATCCTTAGCAGTGTTTGCTGCTTTTGAAAGTTTAGGCATTTTTGGTACTTTAGGCATATTTACTGACTTAGATGCTTTGTCAGCTTTTTTTTCTTTTGGCTGTTTTTGTAGTTTTGGTAATTTTATCTTTTTTTCGTTTTCCATGTAGAATCCCCCCAAAAATTTTGGTACTATAGTATAATAACTATACATAAATTATGAGCAAATTGCAATATTTTTGACAAAAGATATAAAAAAAATACAGGAAAGGGATTCGTCATGGAGTTTTATGGGACAATTGGACCGGCATGTGGAAACAGAGAGCGGTTAGCAGGTATGTTTTATCATGGAATGACAGGGGTTCGTCTGAATTTATCACATATGTGTCTGCAGGATGCGGCATTTTGGATTTCTGAGATTCATATGGCGGCAGAACGAGTGGGCATAACACCACAGATTCTGATTGACTTACAAGGACCGGAGCTTAGAATTGGAGAGTTTAAAAATCCTAAAGAGTATGTGTTAAAGGCTTTTGAGACTATTTATCTGGGAACAGAGCAGGAGGAAAATCAGATTCCGGTGACAAAAAAGTTTTTGGATGAAGTTTTTGAGGGACAGAGTATTTTACTGGATGATGGGAAAATAATGTTAAAGGTAGTGAAAAAGGATGCGGAAAGAGTTTGCTGTAATATACTCATAGGTGGAGTACTAAAACAGAAGAAAAGTATTGCATTACCCGGAGTAGAAATAGCAATGCCTACATTGACACAAATGGATATAGAAAATCTGCATTTGGCTAAGCAGTATGGTGTGACAGGAGTAATGCTTCCTTTTGTAAGGGGAAGAGAAGACATTATGAATTTAAAGGCGGCATTGCGTGAGGCTGATGCAGAGGACATCTGTATATTTGCAAAGATTGAAAATTTTTCGGGAGTGGATGCATTAGAAGAAATTATAGAGGAAGCAGATACAGTAGTAATTGCAAGAGGAGATTTAGGAAATGCCATGCCTTTGTGGGAACTTCCGGCAGTACAGAAAAAGATTGCAAAGCGTTGTCAGGAAAAAGGCAGAAAATTTATGGTGGTTACCCAGATGTTAGCATCCATGGAAACATCTGCGGTGCCAACGCGGGCAGAGGTATCGGATATATTCAATGCAGTTTTAGATGGAGCGGATTCTGTGATGCTGACAGGAGAAACAGCAGCAGGAAGGTATCCGGAGGATGCGATACGTTATTTGGTAAAAACAGTAGAAAGTGCAGAAAAATTTTTACAGGAAAGTATAGAGTAATAATGGGGCTGTGTGTTATACTTGTGTTTATGTCAAAATTTAACAAAGGAGAAACATATGCATAGCTCAAAACAACAGATTTTTGGACATGTCCTTGCACTCTTTACGGTTTTTATCTGGGGGACAACCTTTGTGGCTACCAAGCTGCTTTTGGCAGATTTTTCACCGGTAGCCATATTGTTTTATCGTTTTTTCGTGGGATACATTATGCTTTGGATTATCTATCCGCATAAATTTCAGTCATCCGGAATAAAGGAAGAGGTTCTGTACTTTGCTGCCGGGGCAAGTGGTGTTACTATTTATTTTTTGTGTGAAAACTTTGCACTGACGTATACTTATGCGTCTAATGTCAGTATCATTGTGGCAACAGCACCATTTTTGACAGGCTGGCTGGTGTCGCTATTTTATAAGGAAAGAATGTCTAAAAATTTTATTATCGGATTTTTACTGGCGATTGTGGGAATTGCCATTGTAAGTTTTAATGGAAGTATGGAATTAAGCTTAAATCCTTTCGGTGATTTGCTTGCTTTTCTTGCGGCGTTTTGCTGGGCTGTCTATTCTGTATTTGCCACTGCAGCAACAAAATATGACCGCTCGTCCATGGCAATCACACGGAGAATTTTTTTCTATGGTCTGCTTACCATGATTCCTGTGCTTCCATTTTGTGACTTTCAGTTTGAAGCTGCACCATTTAGAAATATGACGAATTTAGGGCTGTTGCTTTATTTGGGATTGATTGCCTCTGGTTTGTGTTATATTACATGGAATAAAGCGATGGAGTACTTAGGTGCGGTAAAAACGAGTGTGTACATTTACTTAAATCCTGTGGTTACAGTTGTTTTTTCCTTCTTTATTTTAGGAGAACAACTGACACTTATTTCCGTTATCGGGTGTATTCTGATACTTTTAGGACTTTTGCTTTCAGAAAAAAAGGGCTAAGACTTGCCCCATCAAATAATTGCAGTTATAATGACACTGAATATTTATGTTGTACGAAGAAGCGTAACGATGAGGATATTGAATCGTTACGAGGAAACACGAGAAAGGAATATATATGTGGTTAGCTAAGAATTGGAAAGATTATGAAGTTATTGACTGCTCCGGCGGAGAAAAATTAGAACGCTGGGGAGAGTATATACTGGTGCGCCCGGACCCACAGGTTATCTGGAATACACCAAAATCCCACAGGGGATGGAAACGTAAAAATGGACATTATCACCGCAGTAAAAAGGGCGGCGGTGAATGGGAATTTTTTGACTTGCCGGAACAATGGAGTATTCAGTACAAAAGTCTTACCTTTCAGTTAAAGCCATTTAGCTTTAAACACACGGGACTTTTCCCGGAACAGGCTGTCAATTGGGACTGGTGTGCTGAAAAAATAAAAAATGCCGGCAGACCTATAAAAGTATTAAATCTTTTTGCCTATACCGGCGGAGCTACGCTTTCCGCAGCAGCAGCGGGCGCAAGCGTGACCCATGTGGATGCCTCTAAAGGTATGGTGACATGGGCAAAGGAAAATGCTGTTTCATCCGGTTTAAAGGATGCGCCTATCCGTTGGATTGTGGATGATTGTGTGAAATTTGTAGAACGTGAAATTCGTCGTGGAAATCATTATGATGCCATTATTATGGACCCGCCGTCTTATGGCAGAGGACCTAAAGGAGAGATCTGGAAAATCGAAGAATCGATACATCCGTTTATCAAATTATGTAGCCAGCTGCTTTCGGATGAACCGTTATTCGTCCTGATTAATTCCTATACGACCGGATTACAGCCGGCGGTTATGGCATATATGTTAGGAACCGAGTTGAAAAAATATGGTGGAAAGATTACTGCGGATGAAATTGGGCTTCCGGTGTCATCAAATGGGTTGGTGCTGCCTTGTGGGGCTTCCGGGCGGTTTGAATTGGTTTAAGTATGTGAAAAGAGGCTGTTGCTTTGACGGAAAATGTAAAGCAGCAGCTTTTTGTACATTTTTGGTTTTAAGGCAGGTATAAAGGGGAGATGGTGAGAATGAATATTGCTATATGCGACGATATGCCCAAAGCAGTTGAACAAATAAAAAATATCGTAGAAAAATATCTGGAGGAACAAGCGTTAGAAGCCAATATTTTAGAATTTTATAGTGGAAAAGACGTGCTTGCAGAGATAGAAAATATTCAGATTCTTTTTTTGGATATAGAAATGCCGGAAATGGATGGGATAGCAGTTGGTGGAAAAATCAGACAACGAAATATAGATTGCAAAATTATCATGGCAACCGGCAGGGAGGACAGAATCAAAGAAGCGTTTAAAATTTCTGCCTATCGTTTTGTAGGAAAACCTTTTATAAAGGAAGAAGTAATTGAAGCAGTTCATGCTGCCATACAGGCAATGCTTGGTTATGAGGTGATGGAGCTTTACGAAAAGCGTATGGTACATCATGTCCTGCAAAGAGATATGCAGATGATAAAGGCATATGATAGTTTTGTGGAAATTGCAGTTGGAAATACATGGATGCGAAAGGACATATCTATAAAGAGGCTTTTGGAAATTCTAGATACCAGATTGTTTTTTCAAGTTGACAGACGTTATGTGGTAAATATACGATGTATAAAACAATATGATTATAAAGAAGGAAAAATTGACATATGTGGAGAAGTGCTTAAAGTATCGAGAAGACGAAAAAAGATATTTGATAAAGTTTATCGGGATTTTGATATTACATATGGGGGCTGGGTATGAAAAATGTTGTGATAATGGAACTGGTATATTTTTGTCAGATATATATGTATGAAATAGGTGGAAGAGCACTTTTTGGATTAGACCTAAGAAAAAAGAAAACGATATTGTTTTTGGGGAGTTTATTATGTCTTTGTTTACTATGCATGGCAGAAACAGACAGGGGGATGAATATCGTTTTTGTAATCAGAGATTTGCTGGTAATGAGTTTGAGTATTGTTTGGTTTGAGGGGGAGATTAAGAGAAAATGTATTGCCGCTTTAAGTATTTTTTCTGTGTCGGCATGTCTAAATGAAGTATTTGGAGTGGTCTTGGAATCTGTGGTAAGTATACAACCGTATTGGGAAAGAATGTATGATGTGGGAGAGATTCTTTGTACGACAATATCTTTGTTTCTTTTGGGAAAAATAAAGAAAAAAATGCAGCAGGAAACGGAAAAGTTGAGAACAATACTAAAAAATGCAGCAATATATATCGTATTTTTAATGGGAATTTGTCAGGCAATTGCTGTGGAAGGGTTGCTTTATGCAAGGAAATATCTGCCTACCCAACAGATAAAAACAGCGTATGAGGTTATGGGTATTGTAAGTTTTGTTGCAATCGCCGGTGTGATATTATTTGTCATATACATTCGTACAGCAAATGAACAGATGGAAAAATTGCTGATGACAGAGTATGATTTGCAAAAAATGCAGAAACAATATTATACGTTACTTTTAAATCGTGAAGCGGATACTAAAAAGTATCGTCATGATATGAAAAATCATTTGTTATGCCTGTATGCAATGGCTGAAAACGGGGACAGAACGAATTTACAGTCGTATATTAAAGAGATGCAGAACGACTTTGATATTATTGATAAAAGGTGTTATGTAACAGGGAATGAAATATTGGATATATTATTAAACTATCATTTGACTGACTTGCAGGATACAAAAATAATTGTAACAGGACGTTGTTCAAAAATAACAGGAATGAATGATATGGAATTATGTACGATATTTTCAAATATCATTCAAAATGCAGTAGAAGAGCTGAAACGGCAAGAGAAAAAAGAAAAATACATAAAAGTAATAGTAAAACAGGGAAGACACTTTGTATCTGTAAAAGTAGCGAATAGTTCAGATTATATGTGGAATGAAAAAAATGAGACCAGAAAAAAAGATAAAAGAAATCATGGGTTTGGTTTGGAAAATGTTAAAGAAGCAATCGGAAGAAATGGTGGTGAGATTTCTTTTCTGGCAGATGGGAAAGAGGTATCGGTAGAGGTGATATTGCCACTGTAAATGACCGTTCGCCAAGTTAAATGACCGTTCACCAAGAAATGATAGAAATTCATAACATACTTTGCTAACGTTGAAATGAAGGAGGTGACAGGTGTTATGAATTTCTTTTATGGGGTATCTCCATGTGGAATATTGGAAGATTTATATAAAATTTTCTTTGGGTAGGAAAAAATATAAGGAAGAGAGGAAAAGAACGGATGAAAAAATTAATAGCGTGGATTTTAATAACAGTATTAGGTATGGAAAGTATTATGTTTTCAGCGGAAGTGGTAAAGGCAGAGGAAAAAACAGAGGAATATGTTGTAATAGCAAATGATGATGCAGGATATGAAGTGATAGAAGAAATGTGTGGAACGGATATTGTAGAAGCTTCTTTACAATCAGAAGTTTTAGAGGAGAATCATATTGCTGTTTTAGAATTGACAGAATCTGTGGCAGAAGAACTTGAAAATGATAAGGATGTTTTTCTGGTGGAAGAAAATATAATTTTATGTGGAAGTGGTATTAAGAGGGAAAAGAAAAAGAACATAAAGGATAAGAAGGCGTACCAACAGAAAATGAAGCAAAAAGAAAAAAAAGAAAAAGATTTGGGATGAGAGGGAAAGAGAAGAGAGAGTAGCAGAAAAAATAAAAACGGAGTGTGAATGGAATCTTTAGGCTATACATCTGGATGAAGTGTTAGAATCTGAGGAGAAGAATAAACAGAAGGTGAAAGTGGCAGTACTTGATTCTGGTGTAGATTATGTTTCTGGAATTAATTTGGCGGGATATGTAAACTTTGTAGATGAGGATGAAATATCTCCTATATATCAAGATATGACAGGACATGGAACAGGAATTGCAAGTATCATTGCAGGAAATGGGGAAACAGGAATTTATGGTGTAAATCCTGAGGTGGAATTATATTCGGTAAAAATTATGGATGATAATAATATGGTACCACTTAGTAGAGTTATTCAAGGTATTTATTGGTGCATCGAAAATGATATGAATATTATAAATATGAGTTTTGGAACTGCTGTATATTCTCAGGTATTAGAGCAGGCTGTAAAAGATGCATATGATGCAGGAATATTGATGGTAGCTGCGGCAGGAAACGGAAGTGGGGAAGTAGAATATCCAGCAGCATTTTCAGAGGTTATGGCTGTGGCGGCGACAAGCCCAGATGCAGAAATTAGCGATTTTTGTAATACAGGGGAAGAATTGGATGTGGCAGCACCAGGTGAAAAAATTCGTGTAGCAAGTTATTTTGATGGTACTGTGGTAACACATGGAACGAGTATAGCAGTACCTCATGTGGTGGGGGTAGCATCTTTATTATGGGAAAAAGACCTTGAAAAAAGCCATGAATTTATCCGACAGTTGATTTCTTGCAGTGCAAAAGAAATAGAAGGAACAGATGAATGTGGGTTGTTAGATGCGGAATATGCGATGGGGATTTATGAAACATTTTCGCAGAATTTTGGAGAAGATGGACAGATACTAGAGGAAATGATTCCTATAAACAAAAAGGAATCGGAAAGCTTTGAAGAAGTGAACACGGATGAGGTTTATGTAGAAGGTAGATGGGATGCTGATGGACACAAAAAAACTGTTGATTGGAATGTGAGTGGTTATACAAAGGAAGAAATCAATTTAATAAAAAAAGGATGTGTATTTCCGGATCATGAATTGAAAACGCTTATCAATAAATTTGGCATGAATGTACAGTATAAGGGAACGGAAGAAACTTGGAAAGGTGCTGCGACGAATCCACGCTGGCATGGAAAATGGAGAAAAGAAGCTGGAAATCTCACGAATTATATAACAGTTTGTGAATTGGTGACGGATATGGCATTAGATGCTAGTGATGTGCCAGCATATTCTTTTTATGCAAGTTGTGGGCTGGATGAATGGACATATAAAAAAATAAAAAAAGATATTACTTCGTTGGATATAAAAAAAGTGCTTTCCGCTTATGGTTATAGTAATACACCCCAAAATAGAAAATATTTTCTTTACGGATGTGCTATACATACGATAACAGACGTGTTTGCACATTCAACAGCAGAAAAAGTAAATGGACAATATGTAAGAATTCCACATGCACCTGAAAACCGTGCAGATAATAAAGAATTGTATAGTAATCGACATGCTATTGCTTGTCTTGTAGGTAAGTATGCACTTCAAAATTTAAAGAGTGGAATTTATACAGATGGTCAGGATGTAAACAAAGCAATTCAGAGTGTATTAAAAAATAAAAGTCCTAAATTTAGAATCATTGATATAAAGAAAAATATAGAAGCAAATGGGTGGAAAGCATGTAATGAGGTTACAAAGGTGAATATTGAAAGTAGTCAGACAAAAACAGAAAATGGCACTTGGGCAAATTAGGTGGAATATATGAAAAATAAACTATGGATATTTTGCTGTACTTTTGTGGTAATGTTATTTGCCATGGGAGCAACAGAAGTAAATGCCGCAAAGGCAGATGATGAATGGAATTATGAGAGTGAAGTGAAAGTTACTATGGGAGGATTTACATATAATGCAATTACGTCACTGGATGAAAAAGAAATATGGATTTATGAGATAAATGTCAATACAAAAAATAATGATTGCCAAGAATTGAATATTCCGAAAATGTTGGATAACAAGATAGTAACTCGTATTGGTTACACAGTAAAAAAATCTCCATGTGAAGAGGGTTATAATCATACTATATTTGGAGGGTGTGAGGAAAATCTTTATGGAGTTGGAGCAGGAGCAATTACGAATATAACGATTCCGGAAACAGTAGAAATTATTCAACCTATGACGTTTTGTGCGGCATATGCTATTACAAGTATTACGATTCCTCCAAAGGTTAAAATAATTGAGGAAGAAACTTTTGGGGAATGCTGGAATCTAAAAACGGTAAATCTTCCTAGTGATTTGAAGAAAATAGGGAAAAAGGCATTTGCAGAGTGCCCAAAACTAAAGAATTTAAGTTTGTCCGCTAAAAATAAAACATACAAAATTAAAGATAAATGCGTGATTCGGAAAAAGGATAAAGCATTGCTGTATGTGTTGCCCAAAAAAGGAACGCTAAAAATTCCTGATGGAGTAAAAATTATAGAGGAATATGCATTTTGCAACTGCACTTCATCTGAAATTCATATTCCTGCATCCGTTATCCATATTGAAGATTATGCATTTGAGCCTTTAGAACAGCAATTATATTATGATGTTAAAAATATAACTGTATCAAAGAAAAATAAAATATATGGAAATGATGGACAGTGTATTTATAATAAAAAGAACAAGACACTAGTTATTGCCGTTGTAGATGATAAAGGGAATCTTGTTGTTTCTGATAAAGTCAAATATTTAAAAAATACTTATAGCATAGTTAATTATAACCCTTATTTGGATGAATTAAAAAAAGTAGTGTTACCCGAGGGGTTAAAAAAGATTGAAGCATACAGCTTGGAACGCTTGTGTGCTGCTGATAAAGTATATTTTAAAGGGGAAATTCCACCAACAATCAAGAAGAAAAAGGGTGGGAGCGTTTCATTACCATGTCATGTATATGTACCAAAGAATTCTTATAATGCATATAAGAAGTGGTATAAAAAATATAATAAAAATAATAAATGTGTAACTTTGTATACATACTAACTCAAACAGTAAGAGTTAAAAAGACAGCAGAAAAAAGATAAAAGAAATCATGGGTTTGGTATGGAAAATATTAAAGAAGCAATAGGAAGAAATGGTGAAGAGGCTTGTTGATAATGCTATGATGGCACTTACAGCAACAGATGCATAATAATCGATTTAAATGCGCTGAGCTTATAGCATATTATACTGTGTCTAATTGTCAGGCTAATACTATTGGTGATGTATGGGAATTTTCTGCAAATGGTTACAGTTATTGGAATGGATTTTATATGGGGAACATACTGTATTATGCTATTCAGGCAGATAATTTTTATGGTACATCTTTTTTAACAAAAGAGTTTAAAGCTGTTGATTATAGAATAAAATAGACCAGGAGGTTATAGCATGTTTGAATGTATAAAAAAAGGTATATTATGCAAAGCGATTATATTGATATTGTGGATGTGTACATTATGGCTGACACCTTGTTCTGTTTTTGCGGAAGATATAATTAAGACATATGGAAATTACCAATATTGCTATAATCAAGAAACGAATGGCATAGAAATATTAGACTATAATAGCTCGGAAGAAGATATTGTTATACCGAAAAAAATAGAAGAATTACCAGTTACTGTTATAGGAGAAAACGCATTTCAGAAATGTGAATTTAAAACAATACGCATACCGGAAACGGTTGTGAAAATAAAGGGGAGTGCATTTTATAGATGTGAAAATTTGAAAGAAATCGTGTTACCTGAAGGGCTTATAAAAATGGAAGAATATGCTTTTTTCTGTTGTAGTGAATTAAAGAGTGTTGTATTGCCACAGAATTTGACGAAACTTTCAGAAGGAGTATTTGCATCAACTGATTTAAAAAAAATTATTATACCCAAAGGGGTGACATGTATAGATAGGAGTGCGTTTTCAGGCTGTTATACATTGGAAAGTGTGATTTTTGAAGAGAGGTCAAAAGTAATCAAGATAGGATACGAAGCATTTCGGGGATGTTATAAATTGAGAAAAATTAAGTTTCCGGAAAGTTTAAAATGCATAGATGAATCCGCTTTTATGTATTGTAGAAAATTAAAGAAACTAGAGTTTGAAGAAAATTCTCAGTTAAAGGAAATAGGACCTTGGAGTTTTTATGAATGTTCAGGATTGAAATATGTATATATTCCTAAGAAGGTAAAATATATTAGAGAGAAGGCATTTTATGGATGCAAAAAATTAAAGAAAATCTTATTTCAGGGAAAAGTTCCTAGAATTGAAAAAGAGGCATTTAAAGAAATTAATGGTAAAATTGTTTTTTGTGTTCCCTCAAAATATGAATTTGATTATAAAAAGCAACTGATGAAAAAAGCTTGGTATAAATCGACAATGAAAATAATTGAAATGGGTACATTTAAGCATCATGAAAATACATAAGAAGCCTTCAGAGGAATAGCAAATGGATATAAAGGGATTAGAAAAATTATTTAATGATTTTTTGGATTATGTTAATAAATATTTATTTCAAGGTAATGAATCTATTGAGGAATATAATTCGGAAAGACCATATTATATATTATGGAAAAAGGGTGTACATCAAATTCAAGAAGGCATGTGTCCGGACGCTTTTCAAAGCATAATAGAGTTTGAAGAAAAGAAAATGTTATTGAAAAAATCTTTGTCTGAAGAAGAATTGTTTGAACTTATAATTATGAAAAAGCTTGTTTATCATCTTTATACAGGCAATTATGTGGAGATAGCAGAAATGGTTCAGAATCTTGCATCGCAGTTTATTCAGATAAAATATGCACCATTGCTAGAGAAGTTGAATCAAAATGCAGAGTGGCATGAAAAAAGCTATTTTATGGAATCAAGTAATACAGATAAAGAAGTTTTGTTTGAAACATTTTTTAGTGAATTGAATTTTTTCATGAGAGAAACATTAGAAGAATATAAAATTGCATTAGTAGTAAAAATGCTTGAGCAAAGGGTTGATTTTGAACAAGTGAAAGAAATTTTTGATGAAACAGAAGAGTATCTTCAAATAGTGAAAGAGGGGGTGGATTCTAAAAATAACATATTGGAAATTTACTTTAAGCTTGTAAATGAAAAGTGTATTTTTATGAAAACAAATAAGGAGAAAGATTACCATAAAATGCATTTGGATGAAGCAAGATTATATCAAATTGTTCAGAAATATTGGTTAGAAAGAAAGGACTAAAACGAAAAGGCTGATGAAGTAGATATTTTGTCAGTCTTTTTTCGTATAAAATGGAAGTAGAAATGAAAATGAAAAATACAAGATTTGTTCCATTTGAATATTTAAATTTTAGAGAGTACCAGTGTTTAATAAAAAGATTATTGAGTAATGTAGATGAAGTGTGTTTTTCAGTGTATCCTTTTTTGGATAGTATGGAAGAATTATTTGTCAGTGGCTGGAAACTGGCAGATAGAAGAATGAAAATAGTATACGATACGGAAGTTACGGATGGAATGAAAGGAAAAACATCCATGATAATTATGAAATATGATTATCATGGATTGGATTATTTTTTAGATTGTAGGGATATTTTTTATATTTTTGAAAACGAAGATGTAGGTATATCAATTGAAAATCCAGCTTTTATTAAGGATGGAGAAGTTGTGATGTATACGGTATCACATGAAAAGATATGTGATATAGATGAAAATGTGTGGAAAAAAATAATACGAAATAGAGAGGACTAAAGGGCGTTTCTGTAGTTGCTGCTATATGTGTAAAGGGGATTTTATAACTTTCCTTTTTATAGAAATACTGTTAAAATATAAAGTAACAATTATTACAAAACGGAGGAAAGAAGTATGAAGAGACAGATATGCAGATTATTTGCGGCATTTGGAATGATTTCTTTTTTGACTATCGGACTAGAAGCAGACGTTTTGGCAGATACCGTTGTGGAATATGTGGAAATAACAGAAGAAGAGCGGTATGAACCCGAATATTACATGCCATTAGAAACCACTGCGACTACAAGAAGCGTGTTTGATGAAGCGACATTTGAAGCAGATATTGTAGAACAGTTGTCTGCACATGCTGCTCAAATTGATGTTTCCCAATATCAGTTGACACCGGAAGAGGTAGGCACATACTATTTTCGGGTATTGTATAATCATGCAGAACTATTTTTTGTAAAATCTGCTTATAGCTATAATTATCGTGTGATAAATGGTGAAAATCTCGTGCAAACGCTAACACCTTCTTATATTATGGACAAACAGGAAGCGGATACTGCCTTAGAACAGATGGAAACTGTAGCACAAACAGCTTTAGAAGTAGTTTCTGATGAAATGGAAGAGTATGAAAAAGCCTTGGCAGTTCATGACTGGCTGGTGACATACTGCGAATACGATTATGAAAACTATATGGAAAATTCTGTACCGGAGGAATCTCATACAGCATACGGTGCCTTTGTAAATAAGGTAGCTGTATGTGATGGATATTCTAAAGCGTATCAGTATATTATGAAAAATAAACTGGGAATTCCCTGTATCATTGTCAGCAGCGATTCCATGGGGCATGCATGGAATATGATTGAAATTGGAGAAAACTATTATCATATTGATGTTACATGGGATGATCCTACTTGGGATAGTATTGGAAGAGTCAATCATAATAATTTCCTGCTTAGTGACATCGGAATTACAGCAACAAAGCATACTGGCTGGGAGTCAGAGGTTACAGCAACGGATACGTCATTTGAAAATTCTTTGTGGGGCGGAGTATGCGGCAGTATTTTGTATGAGAGTGGCGACTGGTATTATGTAAATAAAACGGACGGAACATTAGTAAAAACGGATAATATTTTAAATGGAAATGAGACGGTTCTTCACACAATAGGAAATACAATATGGAAATTGGAGAAAAATAGATTTTATTCCGGTGCATTTTCATATCCACAATGTTATGGTGAATATTTGGTATTTAATGGACCAAAAAATATTTACAGCATGTCTTTTGAAACCGGTGAAGTGACAATTTTACATACGCCGACAGCAGAAGAAATGCCGGAGGATACGGATTCCGTAATTTATAATATTTACGGTATGAAGATTACAGGTAATACATTGTATTATGCTATTCAGACAAGCCCGAATCTGGAAAATTCACAGAGTCAGTATATACATTTGACGCAACTGCCAGAATTAGATTTGGAGCCAGACCCAGAGCCAACACCAGACCCAGAGCCAACACCAGACCCAGAGTCAGATCCGGAACCAGAGCCAGAGCCAGATCCGGAACCAACACCAGACCCGGAGCCAACACCAGAGCCAGACCCAGATCCAGAGCCAGAACCAACACCAGAGCCAGAGCCAGATCCAGAGCCAGAACCAACACCAGAGCCGGAGCCAACACCGAATCCGGAACCGGTGCAGAAAGAACTACAGGGAAATATTGTCTTTGAAGGTATGGCGATATGTGGCAATACTTTGACGGTAAATGTTGAGCTGATTTCAACAATAACAGAGGATATAGAATTATCCTTCGTATGGTATCGGGATGACATAGAGATTGCAGGTGCGGCATCAGCAAGCTACACGCTTACAGAAGAAGATGCAGGAAAAGTTATAAAGGTAGCCATAAGTGCGAAGAATTATACAGGCGAGCTATCTGCACAAATAACAATTCCAGAAAAAGAGGTTATCTCTGATAATGAGAAAACGCAATGTGAAGATGGACATAAACATACAGAAGTCAAAAATGTTACACAGGTAACTTGTGTATCGGATGGATATACAGGAGATACCTATTGCCTGGATTGTGATACAGTACTTGCAGCAGGACAAAAGATAACTGCGCAGGGACATACATGGAAATTTGAAAGTATTGTCAAAGAACCGACAGGTAAAGACTGTGGAATCCAATTATTTATCTGTGAAAAGTGCGGTGAACAAAAAACAGAAAGCATTGAACCTAAAGGTGCACAGCCTAAGGGTGTGTCTATAACTGTTGGCAACATGGTATACAAAGTGACGAAATCGGATGTAAATACCGGAACGGTCTGCTTTGTTAAAAACACGGATAAAAAAGCAAAAAGCATCAGTATACCAGCACAGATTACCGTGGATGGAATTACATATAAAGTGACAGCAATTGCTGCAAAAGCATTGAAAAATAATAAAAAAGTGCAGAAAATTGTGATTGGAAATAATATAGAATCTATTGGTAAGGAAGCTTTTTGTGGTTGTAAAAATTTAAAGAATATTATAATTAAAACAAAAAAATTAAAATCCGTTGGAAAAAATGCTATTAAAAACATCAAAAAGAATGTGAAGATTCAATGTCCTTCTAAACAACTTAAATTATACAAAAAATTGTTTACTAGTAAAACGGGATACAAAAAAACAATGGTTTTCAAGAAATAGAGAAACAAATAGAGAAACAGGAATCACAAAAGTGGTTTCTGTTTCTTCTATATTAATAGGAAATAAAAAATGCACAAAGGAAGGGGAAATATTGCGTAAATTTTATGAAAAAAAACTCTTGCAATTTGAAAAACATTCCTGTATACTAACAAGTGCTGTGGCATGATAGCGTCGAAGCGTGAGGTTGCTGCTAGAGATTAGCAGGTTTTCCGTGGAGCGAATGTCAAGTTAGGAAACTGGCGACAAGTCACTGTATCACAATAAGATCTACAACATAAGGTAGTAACCGCGAGTGAGTCCTTGTGACACACCCGGGAAAGTGTACAGTCACCGCTTGTCGTACTGAAGTAAAGTGCGAAAAGGAGGCGACTTTTTTTATGGCAAGTCAGATTATGAGAATCACATTAAAAGCGTATGATCATGAACTTGTTGATGCATCTGCAAA
>JAGAMY010000029.1 GCA_017624495.1 Lachnospiraceae bacterium
ATTTTCTAAGTGACATAGTTATGCGCAAACATGGACGTTTGCGCAAGAATCTGCCACGGCATGGACGCCGTGTCAGATTCGGTAACGGACGTTGTCACTATCTAAATGAAAATGTATAGAAACCCTCTTTTCACGGACTTCTACCGAACTACTCCCTACGTCTGTTTTACTGACTTCACAGTCTACAAATACCGGACGGAAACCAGCCACACAATGCACGTCTGCCGGAAGCTTCGCACCGACATTCCGGGATAAACGACATCGCCAAACCGGAATTTATCTATTTTATTTGACTTTTTCCACACATCTCGGTATCATTTTATTAAACACATCATTTACAAAGGGAGAACAAATAAGTATGAAAAGCACATCCATTAAAGATACAACAAAAGAAGAACGTATAGCACTTATCCGTGAATGGGCACAGCAGGAAGAAGCGACAGAAGAGTGTGAAATTGATTTATGGGAAATGTATCGTGCATATATCGATGGAGAAAAAGAAATAGCAGAAATTAATGCAGAATTTCAAACAGATTACTATGCAGGATAGAGGTTGCGATGAAAACAAGAGAAGAAGTATTAACCTACGGTCTTTCATTTAAAGATACCTATCAGGATGCACCGTTTCATGATGAAAACTGGCAGCTAGTTCGATTAAAAAAGAACAAAAAAGCCTTTTTATGGACATATGAAAAGGATGGAAAACTATGCATTAATATAAAAGTAGACCCGGAATGGAGAGACTTGTGGCGGAATACCTATGCCTCTGTTTTGCCGGGATACCATCAGAATAAGGAACACTGGAATACGGTGATTTTAGATGGAACAGTGCCGGAAAAAGAGATGAAAAGAATGATTGCGGAGAGTTATGATTTGGTTTGTTCAGGTACATCCGCAAAGAAATAAAAAGTGTAAAAATAGTCTGTAATATGGAAGTGATATTTTCCAAATTACAGACCATTTTTTACTTTCCCAGCCGATATTTAAAATCATCATATCCAAATCGTGCTAATAGTTCAAATGAACCATCTGCACGAAGAACATAAATATCCGGCAGAGGCATACCGTTAAAGGTATTATTTTTACACATGGAATAAATTGCCATATCTTCAAATAATAAATAGTTGCCATCCTTTAATGGCATATCAAAACTATAATCCCCGATAATATCACCGGAAAGACAGGTAGGTCCGCCCAGACGGTAAGTATAGGCTTTTTCACCAGCGTTTCCGGAGAGAAAAAGTGGTGGACGGTAAGGCATTTCAATGACATCCGGTGTGTGACAGGCTGCGGACATATCCAGAATAGCAATATGCATATCCCCATTTTTTAATGTATCTAAGACCTGTGTATATAAATATCCGGCATTTAGGGCAACTGCTTCACCGGGTTCTAAATAAATCTCCAGTTGATAGGTATTTTTCATATGTAAAATACACTTTTTCAGCAGTGTAACATCATAATCTTTACGGGTAATATGATGTCCGCCTCCCATATTCAGCCATTTCATTTTATGCAAATAAACACCAAATTTCTCTTCCACAGCAGTTAGAGTCTGTGCAAGCGCATCCGAATTTTGTTCACATAAGGTATGAAAATGTATGCCATCCAGTAAGTCGATAAGTTCCTCTGTCATATGCTCCTGCCACTGCGTTAGCGTAGTGCCCAGTCGGCTGCCGGGTGCGCAGGGGTCATAAATATCGTGTCCTTCCTGCGTGGAACATTCCGGGTTAATACGGATACCAATTTCTTTTCCGGCATTTTTTGCCAGTTTACCATATTTTTTTAACTGGGAAGGGCTGTTAAAAACAATGTGGTCGGCATAGTTTAAAAGTTCTTCAAATTCTTCTTTACGATAAGCTCCACAAAATACATGACATTCTTTATTCGGCATATGCGTAGCACCAAGTCGTGCTTCATATAGTCCGCTGGCTTCCGTACCTGCAAGATATGGAGCAAGTACGGGGTAAAGGTCATAGTTGGAAAATGCTTTTTGTGCAAGCAGAATCTTGCAGCCGGTCTCATCCTGTACCTGTTTTAACTGGGAACAGTTTTGGGTCAATGCAACTTCATCAATAATGTAGCAGGGCGTTTTGAGACCGGATGTAAGGATTTTTTTTTGATTCATAAAACAAACTCCTTTTAATCTACGAGAACAGGAGAGTAGCTTTCTCTATGTGGAAGACCATATTTATCTAAGGCTTCAATATATGGGTCCGGATCGAATTCTTCTACTGTATATACACCTGATTTATTCCATTTTCCGGTTAAAAGCATAAGCGCGCCGCACATAGCCGGAACACCGGTGGTATAAGAAATTGCCTGAGATTCCACTTCTTTATAACATTCCTGATGGTCACAAATATTGTAAATATAGTAGGTTTTTGGTTTGCCATCTTTAGTTCCGGTGAAGATACAGCCAATGTTGGTTTTTCCTTTTGTACGCGGACCAAGGGTAGCTGGGTCTGGTAAAAGTGCCTTTAAAAACTGAATAGGTACAATTTCTGTTCCTTCATAATTAATTGGTGTGGTGGAAAGCATACCTACATTCTCCAGACAGCGCATATGGTCTAAATAGCTCTGTCCAAAGGTCATGAAGAAACGGATACGTTTAACTCCCGGAATGGTTTTGGCAAGGGATTCAATTTCTTCATGATGTAAAAGGTACATGTCCTTTTGTCCAACTTCTTCAAAATTGTATTCACGCTTGATGCTCATGGCAGGGATTTCTACCCAGTGGCCGTTTTCCCAATAGCTGCCAGGAGCAGATACTTCACGAAGGTTGATTTCAGGGTTAAAATTGGTTGCAAACGGATAACCATGGTCACCGCCGTTGCAGTCTAAAATGTCAATGGTATCAATCTGGTCAAACTCATGTTTTAGGGCGTAAGCACAGTATGCCTGTGTAACACCCGGATCAAAGCCGGAACCAAGCAGGGCAGTAAGACCAGCATCTTCAAATTTTTTACGATATGCCCACTGCCATGAATAATCGAAATAAGCAGAAAAGCCTTCTTCTTTGCAACGTTTGTCGTAAATGGCACGCCAGCCCGGTTCGGTGATATCTTCCGGTTCATAATTGGCAGTATCCATGTAGTTTACACCACAGGCAAGGCAGGCATCCATAATGGTTAAATCCTGATAAGGAAGGGCAATATTCATGACAAGGTCTGGTTTATAGTCATTGATTAAAGCAATAACTTCCTCTGTTTTATCAGCATCCACCTGTGCAGTGGTAATTTTTGTAGTAGTTTTTCCGGCTAATTTTGCTGCTAAGGCATCACATTTGGATTTGGTACGGCTGGCAATACAGATTTCTGTAAACACCTCGCTGACCTGACAACATTTCTGAATGGCTACGGAGGCTACACCGCCACAGCCAATAATTAATACTCTGCTCATTTTATTAATTCTCCTTTTTGTTTTTTAAAATACTAAGCATAAGCTCTCTGACAACTTTGCAGGCAAGAGCTGTGCTTGCGCCACTGGTATCTAACATAGGGCTTAATTCGTTTACATCTGCAGCGACAATATTTGCTTTGCAGACGGTTTCTATAGCGTCTAACAGTTCCATAAAACTGACACCACCGGCTTCCGGTGTACCTGTTCCCGGAAAAGCGGAAGGGTCAAGACAATCTAAATCAATGGTAAAATATACAGGCACATTACCAAGCTTTTGTATGGTATCTTTTAGACCATTAAAATTGAATTTATGCAGATGGGTATGTGCCTCTGCAAAACGGAATTCTTCTCGTTCACCACTGCGGATACAAAACTGGTGAATCCGGTTATCACCGATTAAGTCATGACATCTTCGTATCACACAGGCATGGCTTAATTTAGCACCAAGATAGTCATCCCTAAGGTCTGTATGGGCATCAAAATGAATAATGTGCAAATCCGGATATTTTTTTAGTGCAGCACGAAAAGCACCTAAAGTAACTAAATGTTCGCCACCTAAGAGAAGAGGGAATTTATTATCCTGTAAAATAATATCTGCCCGTTCTTCAATATCTGCTAAAGCCATTTCGGATGAGCCAAAACAAAGTTCTAAATCACCGCTGTCAAATACTTTATAGTCCGTTAAATCTTCATCCTGATAAGGACTGTAGGTTTCTAATCCAAAGCTTTCATGGCGGATGGCAGAAGAGCCGTATCTGGTGCCGGGGCGATAGCTGGTGGTACTGTCAAAGGGAGCACCAAAGAGTACTAAATCCGCTTCGTTATATTCTGCATCACAACCAATAAAGTTTTCTATATTTTTTGCAAGCATGTCATGTCTCCTTATTCTTCCACTTCACAAAGCATTTCTTCTAAAAATGCCGGAAGATAAAATGCACCTTTATGCAGCCTTGTGGTGTAATATTTTGTCCGCAGATGGCGGTCATTCCAGGCTTTTTCGTTCAAATCATCAATGGGATGATACTTTTTGCTGGCAAAGCCAAAAAGCCAGTAACCTGCTGCATAAGTGGGAATATGCGCCTGATATACACGACTAATCGGGAAGGTATGCACAATACGTTTGTGGCTTCTTTGCATAGCCTCGGCATCCTGTTTGTAAAATGGACTTCCCTGCTGGTTTACCATAATACCGTCTTCTTTTAAGGCTTTATAGCAGTTACCATAAAATTCCTTGGTAAATAAGCCCTCCGAAGGACCGTAGGGGTCATTAGAATCTACGATAATCAAATCATAGGTTTCTTCACTGTAACGGATAAATTTTAACGCATTTTCAAAATGAATCTGTACACGGATATCGTCTAACTGGCAGGCATTTCCCGGAAGATACTGCCGACATGCCTCCACAACCATAGGGTCCATTTCTACAAGGTCAATATGTTTAATCTGCTGGTAACGGGTAAGTTCTTTGACAACACCACCGTCACCGGCACCGATAACCAGCACATTTTCAATATTAGGATGTACCGCCATAGGCACATGCACAATCATTTCATTATAGATAAATTCATCTCGCTCCGTCAGCATGATGTTGCCGTCAAGGGAGAGGATTCTGCCAAATTCCCGACTTTCAAATACATCGATGCGCTGGTAATCGCTTTTATGGGAAAATAGCTGTTTTTCAATGCGGATGGAAAGCTTGACATCCGGTGTATGTTTTTCGCTAAACCATAAATCCATGGGATACCTCCTTAATTTAATACGTTTAAATGTTCAATTTCCGGGTCTTCCGGTCCTGTCATGCTGCAGCCTTTTTCTTTTGCATAGCGGATATATTGTAAAATATCAGCGGTGATTTTTTCACCCGGCGCAAGAATCGGGATTCCGGGAGGGTAGCAAATGACAAATTCACTACACACCATACCTTCCGTTTCCATAATCGGCAGACTGATTTTGTCTGCATAAAATGCTTCCTGTGGGCTGGCAATTACCTGTGGAGCAATATATTCCTGTGTCAAGAGCCCTGTTTTATCCCGTTGGTAACGTCTGCGGATTTCGGCAAGGGCACTAACTAAGCGTTCTACCTCCTGTATGCGGTCACCAATGGAAAGATAAGCTAAGATATTGCCTAAATCACCAAATTCAATCTGGATATCATAGTCATCCCGGAGTAAATCATAAATTTCGATACCGGCAAGACCAATGTCTAAGGTGTGTATGCTTAATTTAATCGGGTCAAAATCATAAATAGAATCGTTATTAATCAGTTCCGGTCCAAAAGCATAGTAGCCGCCGATGGAGTTGATTTCATCCCGGGCATATTCTGCGATGCCGCGAACCTGTTCAAAAATTTTTTCTCCCCTAAGTGCTAAATTACGGCGGGAGATATCTAAACTGCTCATTAATAAATAACTGCCGGAAGTGGTCTGGGTCAGATTAATAATCTGTCGTACATGACCTTCATTGATATTAGGTCCGGCAAGCAAAAAGCTGGACTGGGTAAGACTGCCGCCACTTTTATGCATAGATACCGATGCCATATCCGCACCTGCTGCCATGGCAGAAATCGGCAAATCTTTTCCAAAATAAAAATGTGTTCCATGGGCTTCGTCTGCTAAACAGAGCATACCATGTGCATGCGCAAGCTCTACAATACCTTTTAAATCCGAACAGATACCATAATAGGTCGGATTGTTGACAAGAACGGCAACTGCCTTTGGATGCTCCTTAATGGCACGTTCCACCTGTTCAAGCTTCATGCCAAGGGAAATACCTAAGCGATGGTCTACCTCTGGATTGACATAAACCGGAATGGCACCACACAAAACCAGTGCATTGATAACACTTCTATGTACATTTCTTGGCAGAATAATTTCATCGCCACGCTTGCAGACAGTAAGCACCATACTTTGTACTGCACTTGTAGTACCGCCTACCATCAAAAAAGCATGGGCTGCGCCAAAAGCATCTGCGGCAAGTTCTTCGGCTTCACGAATAACCGAAACAGGGTGGCAGAGGTTATCTAAAGGTTTCATACTGTTGACATCAACAGACACACATTGCTGACCTAAAAATTCTGTTAATTCAGGATTTCCACGACCACGTTTATGTCCCGGTACATCAAAAGGAACGACACGGTTCTGTCGGAAGCGTTCTAACGCTTCATGAATAGGGGCACGATTCTGGTCGAGTGGTGTATGGATGGTTTTATTCATAGCAACATCTCCTTACAAAAAAATTCTTTTGTGTGCATAATTGCGCAGTCTGCTGATTTTATAAAATAAAAAAGCAGGCTTGTGCATAAACACAACCTGCGTTATCTCTTAACCAAACAAAATATAAGAATTGGAAAATAGTTTATTTTTCCAATAATACAATATAACAAATCTGGTATAGGATCCGGGATGATCAGAGTCTATATAGCAATCACTTTTACTACTCTTATTGACCGTTTCACAAGTCTGTGCATCGCACATATTCGGTTATGAAGTAACCAACTTATAAAATTTGAGCTTTTAACTCAATCAATAAGGTAACTGACGTTACCAATCGGCAGTGGACCCGGCTGTCCGTATGGCCTTGACTCTTAAACTTTCTTAAAGAGTGGTCCTGATAATTGCTTGGAAAGACTCCGAAAAAATCCATCCAAAGTGGTTTTATGGTAACATGGTAAAGTAAAAAAGTCAACGTAAAAATGAAAAGTTTTGCAAAGAAGGAAAGGATAGGGTAAAATGTAGGATACAAAGTACATTTAACAAAGAGAAGATTGTATAAATAACAAAAGAAAAAGATATAACGTGAGGACAAAGTGGAGGTTTCATATGATTACAGGAGTAATTAAGAACAAAATAGATAAAATATGGACAGATATTTGGGCAGGTGGAATTACGAATCCGCTTACTGTCGTTGAACAGTTAACATACTTAATGTTTATTCGTTCGTTGGATGAAAAGGAATTAGAAAATGAAGAATTTGAAAACAATACAGGATTGAAAATGGAAAAGATTTTTCCGCAATCAGAAATAGGACAAGCTATGCGTTGGAGCAGGTTTAAAGAAAAAGATGCAAGGGACATTTTTGATATTGTATCCCAGAGGGTATTTCCGGCAATTAAAAATTTAAAATACGGTCAGTTACCGGATTTTAATGAAATGGGGGAATTAATAGAAATTCCAGATGATTCCGGTAAGCAGGATGAAGGAAAAACAGCATTTGCTAAATATATGGAAAATGCGACATTTTTAATTCCTACACCACAGGTATTGCAGAAAATCATTACGGGATTGGATGATTTATACGAGCATGATATTGCAGATTTGGATATGCAAGGGGATTTATATGAGTATATGTTGGGAAAGCTTGCAACAGCAGGTCAAAATGGTCAGTTCCGTACACCACAGCATATACGAAAAATGATGGTAGAATTATTAGCACCTACACCGGATGATTACATCGTTGATCCCGCATGTGGAACAGCAGGATTTTTAGTATCTGCATCGGAATATATTCGTGAAAAATATGAAGATAGTATGACTAGTGAGCAATGGGATAATTTTACAAGTACAGCATTTACGGGTTTTGATACAGATAATACCATGCTTAGAATATCTGCTATGAATTTGATGCTTCACTCTATTACCAATCCGGAAATCGAGTATAAAGATAGTGTATCAAAACAGAACCAGATAAGCAGCAAGTATACAATTTGTCTGGCAAATCCGCCATTTAAAGGAACGGTTGATGCAGAAAGCATTAATGATGATTTAAAAGCAGTAACAAATACCAAAAAAACAGAATTGTTATTTTTAGCATTATTTATCCGCTTGCTTAAAAGCGGTGGAAGATGTGCATGTATTGTCCCGGATGGAGTACTATTTGGTAGTAGTAAAGCACATAAATCCATCCGCAAAGAGTTAATAGAAAATCATAAATTGCAGGCTGTGATTTCCATGCCATCCGGTGTTTTTAAGCCATATGCGGGGGTATCAACCGCAGTTTTAATATTCACAAAAACCGGTGCTGGCGGAACGGACAATGTGTGGTTTTATGATATGAAAGCAGATGGTTTTTCATTGGATGATAAGCGTTCTGAAGTGGCAGAGAATGATATACCGGATATTATTGAGAGATTTCATTCATTAGATAAAGAGGCGGATAGAGAAAGAACAGAACAGAGTTTCTTTGTGCCAAAACAGGAAATTGTAGATAATGAGTATGATTTGTCTATTAATAAATATAAGAAAATAGAATATGTTCCGGTTGAGTATCCACCGACAAGTGAGATATTTGAAAAATTGGCAAGTATTGAGAAACAAATTGCGGTGGAAATGGAAGAATTGAAGAAATTATTGGAAGAATAAGCATATAGGTGTATTGGGTATTGGACAAGGGAATGGTTTGGGATTGTAAAGAGGCATGAAATAGAGTAAACTTGTAGATAAATAAGATTATTAAATTCGTATTTGTAGGGATGATAAGATGGCAAAATTATTTTCAATTACAGGAAAAGCATTGTCGGGTGAATGGGGTACTGACGACGAAGATGGAAATGGTATTCCGGTGTTAAGGACTACTAATTTTACAAATGAAGGTGTTGTGGATTATAAGGATGTTGTTACCAGAACAATTAACAAGAAAAATATAGATGAAAAATATCTTCGAAAAGGGGATATTATTATTGAAAAATCAGGTGGAAGCGATAAGCAACCTGTTGGTAGAGTTATTTTTTTTGAAGGTGTAGAAAATACATATTTATTCAATAATTTTACTGGATTATTGAGGGTAAAAGACACAGAAGAGTGGGTTCCAGAGTATGTGTTTTATTCTTTATATGCTAATTATCTCAGAGGAGGGACACGCCAATATGAAAATAAAACAACAGGACTTCATAACCTCAAAATGGATGCTTATATAAGTGATTTTGATGTTAAGGAATATTCTATCGAGAAGCAGAGAGAAATTTGCAAACGAATAAAGGAATGTAGAACAGTAATTTATTTGCAGAGGCAGCAATTAAAGGATTTGGATACTCTTATTAAATCCCGATTTGTGGAGTTGTTTGGTGATGTGAAAACAAACAAGTATGGTTGGGAAAAGTGTTGCTTTGGTGATGTTGCAACTAAGATAACTGACGGAGAACACGGTACAGTCCCCAGAGTGGAAAAAGGTGAGGGCTATTTGTATTTTATGGCTCGTAATATTACAAAAGACGGGAATATTGATTTGACTGAAACTTCGTATGTTCCTGAAGAAGTGCACAGAAAAATATATAAAAGATGTAACCCAGAAATAGGCGATATTTTGCTTGTATGTGTAGGTGCAACAATTGGAAAGTGTACGATTGTACCAAAAGATTTTGAAGAATTCAGCATGGCAAGAAGTGTTGCCTTAATAAAACCTGATAGGCAGAAGGTGAATAGCATTTTTTTAATCTCTTTGCTGAAAAGTGATGCTATTCAAAGTGATATTTTTATCTGTGCTCATGCTGCGGCTCAAGCCGGTCTGTACACAAATATGATTATTAACTTGGATGCGTTTCTTCCGCCACTGGAACTGCAAAATCAGTTTGCGGCTTTCGTCGAACAGACTTACAAATTGAAA
>JAGAMY010000030.1 GCA_017624495.1 Lachnospiraceae bacterium
AATGTTAGAAGAATTAGCAGAAGTACTTGGCGGAACAGTAAGCTGTTCTCGTGCAGTAGTAGAAAACGGCTGGTTACCAGTTGATTTACAGGTTGGTCAGACAGGTAAAACTGTTCGTCCACAGATCTACTTCGCAATCGGTATTTCCGGAGCAATCCAGCACGTAGCTGGTATGGAAGAATCTGACTTAATTATCGCAATCAACAAAGATGAAGATGCTCCAATCTTTGATGTTGCTGATTACGGTTTAGTTGGAGACTTAAACAAGATTGTTCCAGCTTTAACAGCAGCTTTAAAAGCTGAAATGTAATAAGAATTAATGCAGACTTAGGTTTGCTATAAAAAGGTCAGGCTTGCCTGACCTTTTTCTGTGTACTTTTTTGTAAAGATTTGCAAAATATTGACATTATATGGTGAAATTACTATAATATTTATATGGGTTTATAAAAAATACACAAAAAGGGGAATGTAAATGAAAGAAAAATTAAGAAATTTGCCTGTAGGTAAAAAATTGCAAACAGCTTTTCGACGGATTTTAGAAGCATTTATTGTTGCGATAGTTGTAGCATTACTAGGTTCGTGGATGATTAATGCCAATGTAAAAAGGTTTTATAATGAAGCCTATAAAAGCATGGAATTGCAATTGGAAATCAGAAGAGATATTCAGCTGGTAGGCAAAAATGTTTTGTGGGCAATTACGGCAGTAGATGGTGAACAACAAGAAAAACTTGATGATGCAGTGACCTATGCGGCTCGTGTGGAAGAGAATGTAAAGGCATTGGAAGGATGTTTTCATGATGCAAGTTTAGTAGCAGCGTTAGAAACAAATTTGCAGACATTAAAGGCAGAAAGAATAAAGGTTACAGATCTTGTAGCAGCTGGAAAGAGTGAAGAAGCACTGGAATTGTTTAATGGTGCTTATGATGTGGCAACAGAAAATATGCAGAATTGCCTGATTGAAATTGGCGATTCCGCAGATGCACAGGTGACAACAGCCTATACACGTATCAGTAATCTTGTAGTGATTATAGTGCTTGTACTTGTAATTGTTGGTATTATCAGCAGCATTCGTTGTAACAAACTGTCTAAAACAATTACGGATATGTTGTTACAGCCGATACATCAGCTTCGTGATGCAGCTAAAAACTTAAAAGCAGGAACACTTGATATAGAAATTTCCTATAACAGCCCGGATGAACTAGGTGAATTGGCAGAGGACTTCCGTGAAGCATGTACACAGATGCGTACAGTGATTGAGGATATGGAATATCTGTTAGGTGGTATGGCAGAGGGTAATTTTGATGTGCATACTGGAGCAGAAGAATATTATGTTGGTGATTTTGAGTTGTTGATTACAAGTATCCGGAAGATGAACCGACAGTTAAATGATACCCTTGGACAGATGCACCAGACTTCAGAACAGGTAATGGCAGGTTCAGGTCAGTTGGCGGATAGTGCCCAGTTGTTAGCAGAAGGAGCTGCTGAACAGGCGGGTGCAGTAGAAGAACTCATGGCAACTATTGGTAATGTGGCAAATCTGGCAGACGAAAGTGCACAGAATGTAGAACAGGCGGCAGATGCAGCAAAATCCTCCGCAGAGGATGCAAAGAAGAGTCGTGAAGAAATGAATGCACTGACAGAAGCTATGGATAGAATCAATGTGACATCAAAGGAAATTGAGAATATTATTGCTGCCATTGAGGAAATTGCTTCACAGACGAATTTATTATCATTAAATGCGTCGATTGAGGCGGCAAGAGCCGGTGAAGCGGGAAGAGGATTCGCAGTCGTAGCTGACCAGATAGGAAAACTGGCAAATGATAGTGCGAAATCTGCTATAACTACAAGAGAATTGATTGGTAAATCTTTGGATGAAATTGAAAAGGGCAATCATATTGTAGAACAGACCATGGAAATGATTACTGCTGTGCTAGAAAGTATTGTACAGTTTGCAAACATGGTAACCGGCTCCGCAGAAGCATCTAAGACACAGGCATCTATGTTAAAACAGGTAGAAGCAGGAGTAGAACAGATATCTGCGGTTGTAGAAAATAATTCAGCTTCTGCACAGGAAACGTTAGCTGTTAGTGAAGAACTTTCTACCAGAGCTCAGATATTAGACGAAATGGTGGCAAAATTTAAATTGCGTAGTTAGATAGTTGAAGAACTGAATAAATGGGAAAAAAGATGTTAAAACCAATGAGTAGTTGTAAGTTTTAGCATCTTTTTTTGTGTAAAATCCGAAAAAAGACAGATGGTATTTTAAGAAGAGATGTTATAATCATTAAAATTAAAATAATAGTCTGATAGGAGGATAAAATGAAAAAGAATATTGTATATATGACAGAATGGCAAGTATATGTTTATGGTGGAGAATATAATTTGTCTGGAACAGCAGATGAACATCCGGTTTTGGGAAAACATGTTTATGTGGCATATACATCTTCATTAGAGACTTTTGAACTGAGAGACGATATTTTGACGTATGAAACGAAAAATACGATTTATAAATGTCCATTAAAATATATAGATATCAATCCTTATAGAACAGTGGTAGAAGAATATAAGAAACAATTAGCACATCAGGCAGATACATCCGATAGTTGTCTTGATCGTATTATAGCTGCAGCAGCGAAAATTGCAATCGGGATAGGAGAAGAAGATACGTTTGTTAAGCATATTTTGGAACTCGCATCGGTTGGTAGAAAAGAGCTGGAAGAACAGATAGTAGCTGAAAATAACAGATTAAAGGAAATTGTAAAGCAATACGAAAACAGCGTATACCTCGAAGTGTCGAACATAGCTTGTGGGGATAAAATGGCATATCATCTGGGGAGTGCGTTGGGAACAGTTAAACCGAGATTGCATAGTGGTATGTTTCAGGATAGTGTTTTGTATATGAAAATTGCAACAGAGAAAGATGCATGTGCATTGGATTTTAGATATTTTCCAAAGGGATTGAATTTCATGGAAACGTATAGCTGGTCGGATAATATTCAATATGCAGTGATAAAAAATGTAAGAAATGAAACAATTTTTTTTAATGGTACAAAAATTGAGCCAGAAGAAACACGGGTATGTACGCCTGATACTCATCGACAGGAACTTGTTAGTTCAGATTGCTATAATGGAAAATCTATATTATCTGTAAAATTTTGTGAAGAGAAATAGATAAAAAATGCGAAATCAGTTTTTGCCGGAGAATGAAGATGGAGGAGAATATATGGGTACACATAGATGTCTGGCATATATATGGCCAGTAGAAGAATATAAAAACAAAGCGTATGCACAGTGTTATGTAAAGTTTTTGAATGGTCCATTTGCAAGACAGGTTGGGCAATACAGTTTAACGACATCTATTTTTCAATACTATTTCTGGGGAGTGACATTAGAAATGATTACTATTACAGAAAAGATGGAAATAGTAGATGTATCGGATATACAGAAAGAAGATTTCAGAGAGTTTAAATTGGGAATTGTTTATGCCCGTACATTCAATTGTAATACACATGAAGTATTAGCTTCTAATGGATTTATTTACAAACTGGATCAAAGTCTATTTCACAATAACTGCAAAAAAGTGTGCGAGCATATGTATGCAGAAATGGAAACAGCAGATAATTTTTTGCTTGCGCTATATACCATGAATGGTGGTGTAATAGATTTATTGCTGGATAAAAACGTGCGAACAGATGCGATAGGATATAAATATGCAATACATAGAGGTTTTGTGACAGCGGATGAGAAAGTGTTAAAGAGCATATCGGTAAATACAAAAACATCGACAAATGGAAAAGAAATATTGAAACAAGAAGATATTGATAAATTGATAGCGCATTTTTTGTAAAGAATAGACTTAAGGTAGAATATTTCTCGAGAAATGGCAGAATGGAGTGGATTTGTAGTGAAGCTGTATAGAGTAGACTGTTACACGGAAACTGTGTGACAGTCTGTTTTAATTATGGGTTGTCCCAGTGACCTGACATTATATATAAGGTATATGATAGAAATATAGAAAAGTCATGGAGGTAATATAGATGCATTATGTAATTGGAGATGTACATGGCTGTTATGATGAAATGATGGCTTTAATAAAATTAATTGAAGAAAACGATAATGACGCAAAAATTATATTTGTAGGAGATTTAATTGATAGAGGACCGGATGTTATAAAGGTATTGAACTGGGCAATGGAGCATATTACCTCCGATGGAAAGTATCAAGGCGTAAGAGGGAATCATGAGCAGATGGTGATAGAGTGGTATCAGGAATTTTTAAAATGGTGGGAAAATCAGGAGACTCCAATCTTCCTTACTCGAAAAGGTTAGAAATTTCTACAATTTATGGAAATATGATGACCTATCGTATTGTTCATGCGTGGTATAGGCATGATTTACCGGAGGATTGCATTGAACAAAAAGAAAGCAATTTGTGGGAACGAAGGGAAAATGGGGAAAAAGAATGAAGTTTTATACCAGTGATTTACATTTCGGACATGAAAAAGTGATTGCATTTGATAATCGTCCTTTTTCGGATTTAGAAGAAATGGAAAAGGTGATGATTAATCGTTGGAATGTGAAAGTGCAGCCAAAGGATGATGTGTACATTTTGGGGGATTTCATATATAGGAATTTGAAGCCAGAAGAATGGTATTTAGAACAGCTGCATGGGAAAAAACATTTAGTGGTTGGAAATCATGATTATCGATTGTTGCAAAATGAAAAAGCCATGTCTTACTTTGAAAGCGTGGACAAGATGATGCATGTGGCGGACATGGGGAAGCAGATATGTTTATGCCATTTTCCTATTGCAGAATGGAATGGGTTTTACCATGGATCTTATCATATATATGGGCATATTCATAGTGATACAGGAGAAACCTATCAGTTTATGAAACGTAGAGAAAGAGCACTGAATGCAGGATGTATGTTAAATAACTATGCGCCGGCAACTTTTCAGGAAATAATAAAGAATAATCAGGATTTTAAAATCAGAAATTGATAAAGGAGAATTATGGCAGGAAAAATATATGTTACAGGAGATTGTCACGGAGATTTTAGAAAATTTAATATGCATCGTTTTCCTATCCAGCGGGAATTAGATAAAGAGGATTATGTAATTATTTGTGGAGATTTCGGAGGAATATGGAATCAAGGCTGGGAAAGTGGCAATGAAAACTATTGGCTGACATGGTTAGATGAAAAGCCTTATACTACATTGTTTGTAGATGGTAACCATGAGAATTTTGAGCGGTTAAAGAAATATCCGGTAAAAGAATGGAAAGGTGGTCTTGTACACGAAATCAGACCTTCTGTATTACATCTTATGCGAGGAAATGTGTTTAAATTGGCGGAAAAAAGGATTTTCGCTTTTGGTGGAGCAGGTAGTCATGATATAGAAGGGGGGATACTAGATCCGGAAGATTTAAATTTTGCACAGAAGAAAAAAGAACTTAATAAAGAATATAAATCATATAGAATAAAGCATATTAGCTGGTGGAAGGAAGAATTGCCTGATGATAAAGAAATCAATATGGCTTCTTGCAACCTTTCTCAGAATGATTTTAAAATAGATTATGTGATTTCGCATTGCTGTGCTTCTTCTACCCAAAGCCAATTTAATAAAACCGGAGAATACAAAGTAAATGCACTTACGAACTATTTTGACGAGATTAAGAATAATTGTGATTTTAATAAATGGTATTTTGGGCATTATCATGAAGACAGGAGAATAAGTGACAAAGAAGTGGTGTTATACAACCAGATTGTTAAGATTGGAGAAAATCCTGTAGAGAAAAATGCTATAGTTGGATATCCCAAATATAAGAGGGAGGATTGGGTGGATTTTATTTATGAGTTAAAAAATGGAGATGTTCGGTTAGAAGGAAAAATATCAGGAGTAGATGCAGATGGAACTTTTTTAATTGATGGGCGTATAATAAAGTAAATGAATAAAGAATGTCGTTAAGCGACAGAAGCTAATAAACACTTTGTGGAAACAACCGTAAAGTGTTTATTTGTTGTAGGATGTTTCTAAATTTTTAACTTGCAATTTGCCACTCTCTCATATATACTATTATCAGATAAATACATATCTGACATAAATGTTCAGACATTCTTTCACAGAATATTGTGAATCAGAATTTATCAAATGTTTCAGTTAATTATCCAAAATACAATTTCATATAGAAAATTATCAGAAATTATCGTGAAAACTGTTTCGATAATTGAATAGACTTTACACCTTGAGTATGCTATATTTATTTTATACAAAAGGAGCGTGGATGCCATGACAGATAGTGAAAAATTAGATTTGCTAGTGGAAAAGGTTTGTGGATTGGAAACCCGTTTTGACGGATTGGAAACTCGTTTTGATGGATTGGAAACCCGTTTTGACGGGTTGGAGACCGATGTACAAAAGATAAAGGTAGTCCTTGAAAATGAAATCAGGGTAAATATTCAGCGTGTAGCGGAAGGGCATCTGGATTTGTCGAGGAATTTACATGATGCAATGAAGTCAAGTAATGAACTTGAAATGTTAGCAATTAAGGTAAGAATGTTAGAATCCGATATGCTTGAATTGAAAAGAAAAATCTCGTAAGGATTCGTTAAAGTAACTGGTTGACAAGGTGTAAAGTCTATTGAATAATAGAAGACTTTGCACTTTTTTCATATAGATATTTTGGAATTGTAATTATATAGGTGTGGAGCAGTTACTTTTGGATAAGTATTGAAGTTGAAAGACGGTAGCAGGAAAGAGAAAGGAGAAAAGAATGTTAGAGAAAAGAGATGTGGTACTGATAAAGGAAGTTGTCGAAGAAGTTGTAGGCAGGCTAGAAGTTCGAATGGACAGATTTGAAGAGCGAATGGACAGAGTTGAGAAACGAATAGATAAAGTTGAAAAGCGAATAAATCAGCAGGATGACAAGATAGATAAATTGAATCAAAAGATGGAAAAACGATTCACAGAGACAGAAAATTTAATTTTGCAGTATGTGGATGATACCAGACATATTCTTGAAGAAAAGATAGATAAGGTAGATGCTAAGGTAGAAGAAGTTAAGCAGTATCATAAAATGAACGAACAGTTATATGAAAATCAGACATTATGTTTTCAGCTTATTCATGATTTACGGGTGGATGTGGACAAATTAAAGGAGAAAACTGCATAAGCAGTATTTTAGGAGAAGTTATGAAAAAACGAATAATAAATGTATTAATAACTGTAGTATTCATATTTTTATTATATGGAATGGCAAAAAATACAGCTTCGATAGAAAGTTTCGTCATGCCGGAGAATCCTTCCACATCGGGGGAAAGTATTGCTAAGATAAAGCAGATTGTGTTGAACGAAAATATTTATACATATCAAGTGACACTGCCAGAGGGCTACGATTGTGCAAATGAAAAACGAAAATATCCGGTAGTATATTTGTTGCCGGAGGATGGAATTTCTGGAAATTCAGATATAGTAAAACAGGCAGTAAGTGATGCAGTTGAAGCTGGTGATATTGTGGATGTTATTATAGTAGAACCGGCATTTAGTGCAGTAAAGGAATCTGCAAATACCAGTGCTTATGAGGCAGTCAGTGCGATAATTACAGAAGTAGATAAAGAATATCACACCATAGCAGATGCATCCATGAGAGCAGTTATAGGAACACAGACAGGAGGCTATCTGGCTACAATTTTAACTTATACAAATGGAGATAAAAGCTGGAATAATAGTCCGAAATTATTTGGTATGATGGCAAGTATTCATGGTGATTATAAGAGTGATGCAAATATCTGGAAAGAAGTTCATGGAGATTTTTATGAAATCGCAGCAGGTGGTGGAAAGGGCGAACTGGATAATCGTACAGCCAATAAATTTTATACGTATATGAGCACAGCGACAGAAGAAGAGAGTGCGTATGTAAATGGTGGTGCAAATGACATTATTGCATATTTTATTCAGAATGGCAGTGCCTATGAAGGGGCTTTTTATGGTTTTTATGGAAATGCAGATGCATATGTATTAAATCTTACTGCAAAGAATAGCGTATATGATGAGACTTATATTCGTACTTCTGTAAAAGAGGCGATGACAGGGTTTGGAGATAAGCTGGTACAGAATATGGTTTCCGGTAAACTGTCATTGACCCCACAGGCAGCATTGGCAGCTGAGAAGGAAATTGAGGCTGTATATGAGATAAATGTGGGAGAAATGTATACAACGTATTGCGGTGACATGGAAAACAAAATGGAAGTGAGAATTTCCATGTCGGATACAGATGCGGGTGAAGCTGTTGCGGAGGATATCGTTGTTGAATTGATGGCAAAGGAAACTGAAAAAGGCAGTGCGTATACCAATGCAGATAAATCATTAAAGCTACCAAATATTGTCAATACTGTCAGTACGGATGTTACCTTATCCGTAAAGCTTTTAGGAAAGATTATCCCGATAGAAACAAAAGCACTTGTCCGTATAGAAAAAACAGGAGAAAGTCCAGAAGAGCAGTTAGTAGATTTAATGGGCAACTGGAAGTTTCAGGCATTTCGGGATGTAAAATTATCTGCCGGTGCATTACCGCAAAAGGCAGACTATGATACATGGGAAGAAGTATATCCTTGCCTGACTTGGTGGAATGGAGAGTTTTCCCAAAAAACTAATATGGCATCCTACAATGGCTATGCTTGGTATATAAAAGAATTTGAAATTCCTTCTTATTTCCCAGAGGGAGAATATTATGTTCCGTTGGGATTTTTTGATGAAACGGATATCTGCTTTATCAATGGAAAGCAGATAGGCTGTACCGGTTTACATGCCAAAAGCTGGCGACATGAAGCAGATTGCTGGGATACAGAGCGTGTGTATACCGTAAGTTCTGATGTCTTAAATATAGGGGGAAACAATGTAATCACTATACTTACGCACAACCAGTCCGGTGATGGTGGCTGGTATAAAGGGCACCCGGGTATTTATACAAAAGCTGCCTATGCAAAGCTGATAGGAAAAGAGGAAGAGGAAAGTCAGGAACGTTTCTTTAGCCAGACAATTCCTTCTAGGTATCGTGCAAAACTTACCGGTGCAAAGGAAGAAACCGTGGAAGAAAACTTTTGGGTTTATCTGCCAGAAGGTTATTTTGAGCCGGGAAATGCAAATAAACGATATCCGACAGCCTATGTGTTGCATCAGTTAAACAGCAGCAGTAATTCCTATGTTATAGATGGAATAGATGAGCTGTTAGATGAAGGAATTATAACAGGAAAAGTGAAAGAGATGATAGTTATTATTCCAGACAGCACAGGTGAAAGCTGGTGGTGTAATGGTTGGGATGCTATGGTAACAGAGGAGATTTTACCATTTGTAGATGCCAATTACAGAACTATTCCGGATGCCAGATATCGTTTTCTAGCCGGCGCATCAATGGGTGGAAGCGGAGCGTACTATATCGGTCTGACGAATCCGGATTTGTTTTCGGGAATAGTAAGTTTCTTTGGTGCAATTAATATGGGGAAATCACCACTAAATATTGCTTTGACGGAAAGTAAAGAATATTTAGATTACTTTACACAGTATTTTGTTTGTGGTAATCGTGATTTATATAAATTTGGTATTCCTGCCATTGCATTGGATAAAAAGCTGCATGCTTATGGAATAGAGCATTTCTTTGAACTTGAGGAAGGAGAACATGACAGTGAATTTTATCTTCCCTATGCGATAGATTCCTTTGCGTACCAGAGTGCGGCAATGCCTGAGATTACAGCAGAAGATGCAGCGAATGTAATTCGTGGAGAGCTGATGAATTATCGTATCGGTAATGGAAATATCTGCGCAGTGGCAAATGTGGAAATTACGGATAAGATAAAGGAGTATCTGGCAGAAATACCACAGTCAAAATATGCAAAAGAAACATCTCCTGCACTACTTCTGCCTGTAACATTGAGTGTTATAAAGGATGGAAAGGTTCTTTGCAGCCAGACACAGATTATTGCAGCAAAAAAAGGAAAAACAGAAAATATGGAATGGAATATAGAATGTGAAGAACTGTCCCAAAATGGACAGTATGATGCAGTAAAAGTCTATGTGAGTGTAATGAATCAGACCATAGAATTATAAAAAAATGCATATTTTGATTGCAATTATAAAAGAATATGCTATAATGTGGTGTGCAAAAAATGAATAATGTCTTTTAGGTGTCAGACGCAATGCGGTCTGGTGAAAAGGGAAACCGGTGTAAATCCGGTACGAACTCGTCACTGTGATAAGGTGCTGATTGTCAATATGCCACTGACGTATGTTGGGAAGGCGGCAAGAAGCAAAACCTTTAAGTCAGGAGACCTGCCTAAAGGAGTACGATAACCACGAGTAACTGGTTGTACGAGATATATAGACTAAGGGACGTTTATGCTCAAAATCTCCTACCATAACGAAAGTGGTTGTGGTAGGAGATTTTTTTATGTTTAACAGAAAGATAAGACATTTTACCATTTTATTTTTAATTTTTACTATTTTATTTTATAGTATAGCCGGCTGGAACAGACCTAAGATTGTGGAGCCAAAGGATCAGACAATTATCCATGCAGAGGAATTGCAGGTAGATATCGGCACGGTCAAGGGCAGCTGGAAGGAAAATGAATCGAAGGATTTGGATAACAAAGAAAACCAAAAAGAGGAATCTCAAGAGGACTTCAAAGAGGAAATTCAAAAGCAGCAGGAGGATAAGACTAAACAGCAGGAAGAAAGTGAAAATACAAATGCTGACACTGAGGAATTGGTAAAAGGAGAAAGAAGGAAATCTATAGAACGTAGTGAAAATATTAAGGATGGAGAGGGAGTAAGAAGGGAAGAAGAAACAGAGTCGCCAGATGAAGGCGAAACGGAAACGCCTGAAGAAGAAACAGAAACACCAGATGAAGGCGAAACGCCTGAAGAAGAAACAGAGATGCCAGGAGAAGGAGCTACAGAAGCTCCGGGTGAAGCGGATATAGATAAACCAGGGGATACCGATGAAGAAGATTTAGCAGATACAGAAACAGAAGAAGAAATCGAGGATGCAGGAATTGTTACAGATTTGTATGACCGGATAATTGTGCAGTCAGAACTGCAGGAGGACCTATTTTCTTTTTATGTCTATTATGCAGACCCGACGGTAAATGCAAATATCCGGGTAAATTATAAGCATGAAAGTGAAAGCGGGACAGGTACATATCTGACAGCAAAAGATGGAAAAGATTATCAGACAAAGCTTGCATTAGGAAAGAACTATATCACTGTATATTACTCCCAAAGTAATGGTGAGCGTACATATACACGTTATGTCATTACTTATCAGGCAAAAAAAGCAGATGAGGAAAATCCAGAGGAAGGTGAGCATCCACCAAGCATTGAAACAAATTTAGATGGCTGGAGCGGCGAAATCAAAACGAATGAATTTACATTTGTTGTTAAAGCAAGAACCTGGGAAGATGCAGTGATTTATGAAAATCATATTCAGGTGGCTTTAGATGGAAGTCCAATCGTAAATCCTACCGGAAAAGGAACTTATGAATATGTATTAAGTTTTCAAAGACCGGAAACCGGAGATTACAGCTATCACACGGTTACTGTTTTGGCATGGGATGATGATGGAAACTCTAAATTTGTAAAGTATACGATAACCTATCATGCTGTGGATGAAGGGGAAGAGCTTGGTGCAGTAACGGTTATTATTGATGCAACGACGGTAAGCTGCGGTATTGTAGATGAATATGAAGTAAATGTAAAAGCCGGAGATACCGCTGCTACCGCATTGCTGCTTGCCTTAGATGAATTAGGGTATACCTATGTAATCGAAGGAACTGCACAGGCAAATTTCTATTTGCGCAGCATTGAACGAGCAGATGCATTCCGGGGTTGTGCAGTTAGTGATCGGTTAAAAGCATTGTTAGAAAGAGATGGTATAGGCTTTCTTGCTCCCGGAAACAGGGATAAGTTAGGCGAGTTTGATTTCACAGCGGGTTCTGGCTGGATGTACTTTATCGATGGAGAAATATGTCCGGGCAAATCCATGTATGCGTGGGTTCTAAATGGTGGAGAAACGGTTCATATGCGTTTTACTTTATCCTACGGAAAGGATTTAGGTGCAATACAGGAAGGTACGGGAAGCTTAAGTTCTTATTGTGCGGTTTGGTTAAATGGAACAATTACAGAATTAGAACACAGCTACGAAGAAAGTAACCGGGTGGAACCGGAGGGAACAACCGAAGGGTATGTAGAATACAAATGCAGTAAATGCGGAGAAACCAGACAGGAGGTTATATTGCCACCAGAGGGAAGTGAAGAAACCGAAAACGAAGCAGAAGGTGAGGCAGCAGAAGGTGAAGAAGCAGAAGAGGAAGAAACAGAAGGTGAGGAAGTGCCTCAAAGAGAGAATGAAGATGAAGGATTGTAAGAGATGAGGAAAATAGTAAGAAACGTGATAATGCTGCTAGTCTGTTTGTGTATGTTTTTTCCGCATTTGGTTTATGGAAGCAGCATGGAAAACGTAGATTTGCAAAGTGCGATTTTACAGACAGCAGAAAGTTTGCAAAAGGTTGCAGGACACACAGGAAAGCATCTGTTAAAAGACCGGGAATATATAGCTGCCGGCAGCTCCCATAGTGACTGGATTGCCATGACACTGGCGTTATCAGGAACGGAAGATGCGTATGAAGTGTATAGAAAGCGTTTAAAGAAGCATGTCATAGAGAAATATGAACAGGAGGGCTGTCTGGATGCCTATAAAGCAACCGAATATCATAGAATCGCACTTACTATGCTTTCTCTTGGAGAAGAGCCGCAGAATATAGAAAATGCCGGAAATGTCATCGATCTGATTGCCGACGGAACTTACAATTTTCATGGAGATTCCTTAGATTTGCAAGGAGCAAACGGTGTAATCTACGCATTGCTTACGCTTGATGCAAAACATTATGAAATCCCGGAGAATGCAAAATTTACACGCGAAGATATGCGGATAACCTTACTTAAATATCAGTGTGCGGATGGCGGATTTGCTTTGATGGGAAATATCAGTGGAGATGTTGGCATTACGGCTATGGCATTGCAGGCACTTGCTCCATACAGGGAAGATGAAGAGATTTTACTTTCAATAGAAAGGGCATTGAATTGGTTATCCAAACAGAGGATGGAAAATGCGGAATCCACTGCACAGACAATATTGGCATTGTGTGCGTTGGGAATAGACATAGAAACGGACGAAAGATTTACAAAAAATGGTCAGAGTCTGCTTGGGGAATTGAACCGCTTTCGTATGAAAAATGGCATGTATATGCATGATGAAAGCAGTGGAGAAGAAAATATTGTGGCAACCTTTCAGTCCCTGCTGGCTATGGAGGCATTGTATGCGCAAAGGACACAGGGGACATGGATTTTTGATTTTGCCGAATATCAATTGCAGATAAAAGAGAATTATTGGCAGAAAGGAATATGGGCAGCAGGCATTTTGCTGACAGGATTATTAGCAGTTAAAGCAGCTTTTATTATCAGAAAAAGAACTACAGACAAAAAAGGAGAAAAAAATGCACGAAATCATTGACTCGGTCATAAATGAAATTAAGAAAGTTATTATTGGAAAGGATGATGTGGTAAACAAGGTGTTGATGGCAATTCTTGCACAGGGGCATGTACTGCTTGAGGATGTTCCGGGTGTGGGAAAAACCACATTGGCAATGGCATTTGCCAAAACATTAGGGTTAGATAATAGACGTGTGCAGTTTACATCCGATACGATGCCGTCGGACATTATTGGTTTTTCTGCCTATGATATGCAGACAGGAGAATTGCAGTACAAACCGGGAGCAATCATGACCAACCTGCTGTTAGCAGATGAAATTAACCGTACATCCAGCAAAACACAATCAGCGCTGCTAGAGGCGATGGAAGAATGTCAGGTTACAGTGGATGGTATTACAAGGACACTGCAGGCACCATTTATTGTATTGGCAACACAAAATCCGGTGGGTACTGCCGGTACACAGTTACTTCCGTCGGCACAGTTGGATCGCTTTTTATTGCGGTTGTCCATGGGATATCCTGACCGTGCCAGTCAGGTGGAGATTATGAAGGAGCGCCACCGTGAAAATCCATTGGATAAAATTCAGGCAGTTGTGGATAAAGCCATGGTGCTTACATTAATTGAAAAAGCCTCTGAAGTTTATGTGGCAGATGTGTTGTACGAATACATATCGGATTTGGTAGAGCAGACAAGAAAAAAATCCGGTATACAGTTAGGCGTAAGTCCCCGTGGTGCATTGGCACTTTGCCGAACAGCAAAAGCATGTGCATTTTTAGCAGGCAGAGACTATGTAGTGCCGGAGGATGTGGAAGAGGTATTTATTTGCGTCTGCGCCCATCGTTTGGTGTTGTCTTCAAAAGCAAGGCTGCATGAGCAGTCAGCAGAGCTGCTGTTGGAGGAAATTTTAGCGGAAGTTCCAAAACCAAGAGTAAAGGAGTCGCTGATACGATGAAGAAAAGAATAGCAGCCGCATTTTTTCTCTGGATGTTAGGCGTACTGTGCTTTGGCATACTGACGATTTATTCAGACAGCAGAATATTGTGGATGTGTCTGTTTTTGTGGATACTATTCCCATTTGTTACATGGGGAGTAAACCAAGTGGCAAAAAAGAACATTTCGATTGCATTTTTTGCGCCATCTTCCATGGAAAAAAATGAAAAGATTTCGGTAACTATCGTGGTAGAAAATACTGGATGTATTCCTGTGGCAGGTGTTTTTTGTGTGGTGGAGATAACAAATCTTTTTACAGGTGAAACAGATAAAAAAGATATATTGCTTGCTGCGCCGGCAAAGAGCCAGATGGAAAAAGCCTTGCAGATAACCTCAAGTCATTGTGGGTATTTACAGGTGAAAATAGTAAAAATCCATGTATTGGACTGGATGGGATTTTTACCCATTGCCTGTGAAAAAAAAGCAAAAAAGAAAATTTCGATTTTGCCGGATACATTTTCTATGCATTTATATTTAAGCAGGGCAATGGCAGAAATGGAAAATGCAGAGTACTGGTCAGGGAGTGAAAAAGGGCTGGATCAGACAGAAATATTTGCTCTGCGTGAGTATGCAGAAGGGGATAGCTTAAAACAGATGCATTGGAAATTATCCTCTAAGCAGCAGAAAATGATTGTAAAAGAAGCAAGTATGCCAATGGTGAAATCACTATTGATTTTCTGGGACAAAAATACAGCGCATGCATCGCCGGAGGAATTAGATGCTATGGCAGAAAGTATTTCCTCCATCGGTCAGGAGCTTATACAGCAGGGGAATTCGTTTACATTGGGATGGACAAATGGAAATATCAACGTTTTTGAGGATATAGATACAGAAGAGCAAATATTATCAGTAATTCCTAGAATGTTAAAAACGGGTGTGAATCTGACAGCAGGTTCTGGGGCATTTTTATACAACCAGACGAATGGTGAAAGATATTTTGGAAAAGTGATTTATATGGCAAAAACGATTCCGGCAGATTTTGAAGAAATGACAAAGGGCGATATGACACTGTTATTGTGTGATGAGCAGATAAGGGATTTGGTATGGAAAACCATTCGGTTTCATGCAGGAAGTTATAGAACAGATTTGGCAGCAATAGAATTGTAGAGAGGAAAATTCTGTGAAAGGATTACATATAGAAACCTGTGAAAATCAGGATATACAAAAGAATAGCAGCAGCTTTTTACTGGTTATCTCCGTGCTTTTCATTACAGGTTTTGTAAAAATATTTTTATCCGGGTTTTTTGGACTAAAAGAAAGCTGGTGGCTCTTTGGGATGGGCTGTGCATTATTATCCATAGTGCTAAACGGGCTGTATAGAAGAAAATGGAAAGCATACATCCAGATAGCAGGAAGTATCTGCTTATTCATTTTCTTTATTTTAAATTTTACAAGGGTAAAAAATGGAATTTATATTCTGGTTAATGATATTTTGGAGTACTTAACAGGAAAAAATGGAAAAATATATTTAGATTATCAAGTGACGGAAAATAATGATGTCTATCTTGCAGCGACACTTTTTATGGCTTTTTTCACCTTATGCATGGTACAAATCATTCATACAGGAGGCTTTGTATGGCTGGGAGTACTTGCCGGAATAGGACTTGCTGGTGGTGTGTGTAAGTTTTGGGAAATAAATGACGGCTGGTTTTATGTATTGACTGGAAGTATCTGCTGGTTGTTTTATAAAAATTTTCGTGACGGACAGACAAAACAGTCATGGAAAAGCTTTCTGGCATTTGCAGGGATATTTTTATTGTGTGTGGGATTTTCTTTTGGAGCGGCATCCATATGGAGCAGGGACACGGCGGATGTTGTAAAAACAGCGAAAAATGCTATTCACAGACTGCGGTATGATGATGCATACAATGCCATGCCGGAGGGGAATTTGATAAATGTGGGAAATTTTGAAAAAAATGATAAAACAGCATTGTTGATTCAGGCAGAACAGCCACAGAAATTTTATCTTAGGGGGCTGGTTGGAGAAGTATATACCGGAAGTGCATGGGAAACCTTCGATGAGCAGATATACATTGAAAATGAAGCACTCTTTTACTGGCTGCACAAAAAGGAGCTTTATGGACAGAGTATGCTGGCAAAGGCAGCATGTTTGGATGAAGAAACACAAAAAAAGAAACTGACTGTTATGAATGTATCCGCATGTCAAAAGCATTTATATCTGCCCTATGCATTAAGCGGAAGGGATGTATTAGACAGTAAAGAAATCGGGGATGGAACGGTTATTTCAGATAGTGAAGAAATACACATTTCCTATGTGCCAGGCAGTATTCCACAGTGGTATGGGACCGCCGCTTATCTGATGGAACATCAAAAGGAAGAAGAGGTTTTAGCATATTTGAAGTTAGAGCAGACCTACAGACAGTTTGTTTATGAAAATGATTTACAGATGACAAGCGCAGCAGCCGGGGTCTGTAGTGATTTGTTCGCAGAAGCGGATGGAGAAAAAACGCTGACAGAAATATTGGAAATTATACGGGCAGCACTAGATGAGAAGCTAGTGTATAACGACAAAGTAAGAACCTTAAATGGCAAAAATGATTTTTTCCAGTATACCATGGAACAGAGTAAAAAAGGCTATAGTGTACATTATGCCACAGCGGCAGTTCTTATGCTCCGTTATTTTGGTGTGCCGGCAAGGTATGTAGAAGGTTACTATCTTTCAGGCGATGAAGCGAAAAACTATGAAGCAGGAGATACCATTCGCCTGACAGAGGCACATGCCCATGCATGGGCAGAGTATTATTTAGATGGTATTGGCTTTATTCCTTTCGAGGTAACTCCGGGCTATGTGGATGAGAACGATCAGGTAATTGCTGCACAGGAAGGTGAAAACAGCAGGGAAAAGGTAGGAAAAACTTTTCAAAAAAGTACCATGGCATATACGCCGCCGAAAAATCCAAAATCTAATTTGCAGCCAGAAGATTATAGCAGACGGTTAAAATTTGCACCGGAAAATTTGCTGGTGTTGTTTGGAGTGTTGCTATTGGCAGGGCTTTTGATTTTGGGAATGTGGATTTTAAAAAGAAGGAAAAGATTGTTGGAGTTTCTTCGTTCTTTAGAGCAAAAAGATAACCGGACAGCTATTTTGGAAATGTTTGGCTATGCAAAAATGCTGACAGACCGGTGCAAAATAGCGATGCCGGATAGAATGGATGAGATTTGGGAAATCAATCTGGAGGCAATGTTTAGCAACCACGAAATGCAGGAGGAAAAACGCAGAAAAGTAGAAGCTTTTATGGCGCAGAGCATTGCATTATGCAAGGAAAAAAACAGCAGTATAAAAAACATTGGTTACCAATATGTTCTCTGGCTGTATCGCTAAAGAACAGTGGCAATAAACACGAAAAGGAGAAAAAAATGAGAAACCAGAGATGGAAACGTTGTCTGGCGTGGATACTGTCCATTATGATTATGCTTTCTGGCGTACAGACGGTAAATGCCGCACAGATAACAGGTGAAACACAGGATATTACGTCAACAGAGAATGTTGTGGCAGAAGGATTTTTTTATCTGTCGGCAGTGACTCTTTCGGAAAACATTATTGAACCTGTAAAGATATGCTATACACAGAATGCAACGGTAAAAGAGGCATTACAGGCAAGTGGCTATACCTTTATGGGATTAGAAGAAGGATTTATCCATGCCATTGAAGGCATAGATGGAAATTTTTCCGTTTTAATGAGTGATGGTGGATATGATTTAAACAGGGCAGCCAGCGAAGTTAGTGTGGTGGCATTTACTGAAGGTGAAGTGTATTCATCGGAAATGGTGGCTTTGATTACCCGGATGGGTGAATACAATGCCATGACTAATCATGTGCAAAACTATGCAAAAGCAACAGAAGCTTATGAAAAGGCATTAGAAGGACTTGCAGAAGCGGATGCAGAAACGGCGCAGAAGCTTTTAACGGCATTAAATGCAGCAATTGCAGAATATGAAGAGCTCTTTAATGGAGAAAAAAAGACAGTTACGGTAACTGCTTTACAGGGCGAAAACACATTAACTGCACCCGTACTTACATTTATGGACAGCTATGGAAATGTGACAGAAGCAGTAGGCACAAGTGTAGATGTATTAGCAGGAGAGTATGCTTTTGTAGTATCCGATGGCAGCTATAACCGCACAGAAGGTACAGTTACAGTAACCGAAGAAACCGAATTGCACGTAACCCTTCCTTCCGGTGAATGGTTTGGGGATATTCAGATTTTACGAAAAGAAACCGATGCGGAAGGAAACAAAATTCCTTATGCATATACGCAGGATACAAAAACACATACAGCAGAATATTTTATTGATGATACAGCAGGAAAAACAGGAAGTACCTATTTATATGCAGGGAAAGGTGCTGACTGGCTGGAGGGAACAAAATTGTATGGTGCATACAAGGGGCTAAATGGGACGGATTATGGAACCGTGGTTAGAAGCTGGGAATCTTCCAGCAATGCACTTGTACAGGCAATTGATAAGGGAATGGAAGGAAATGCATTTCCTTTTGAAGCCAGATATACCGGAGAAGACGGTTATGTGATGATTCAGTCCTATGATGTAATACTAACCCGTGTGCCGACATTAAGCAGTATTGTGCTAAAGGATGGAAACGGAACATCCTTGCTTACGGATTTTGCTTCTCATGTGAAAACGTATAGTTTAAATACCATAAATGATACTTTATCTGTAGAAGCAGCTCCTTATGGTGCAGAAGGATATTCTGTTCGCATGGAAGCACAGGATAAAGAAGCAGACTACTGTGCAAAAATTGCAGACGGAGAAAATGTAGTAACTGTAGTGGTATCACATACCAATGGACAATCCACAAGCTATATATTTACGGTAAATAAAACAGCGGCAGCAACAGTAACCATGGAGACTGTAGAGGGTGTAACCGTAGAAGTAGTCAATGAAAATGGCAATGTTATTGCACCTAAAGCAGCAAATGTTTATGAACTGATTCCGGGAAATACTTATAACTATATTGCAACAAAAGAAGAAAATTATCATGCTACAGCAGCTTTTATTGCAGAGGAAAATGCAACGGTTACCGTGGCTGCGCCGGTAGTGGAAACAGCGATGACGAAATTTGCATTGTATGATGGTTCAAGTAAAACGACAAGAAAAGAGCTTGTGAGTGAAACGGAGTTTTCATCGGATATTTATGAATATACTTATGTAGTATCTGATGCAAATTCTGCGTTATATGCACAGGCAACAAAAGAGAGTGCTTATACAGCAACTGCAAAGTACACTAAAAAATCTGCAACCTCCACAGCTGTGCATAATGTGGAAGCGGCAGTCAATATTGCAAAAACGGTAAGCAGTACAGGAACGACCACAAGTTTGACGGCGGCGGTTGCTAAAAGTGGATATGGCAATACAATCACACTGCGTCTGTGGAAAGAGGCAGATAATGTGACCTATTATCAGGACTATATTTTGCATATAAACCGATCACTGCATCTTGCAGACTTATCGGTGTCTATAGATACGGGCAGTCTTTCTTTTGTAGATGCGAATAAGGCATCATTGGCATTTGACAGGGATATATTTGAGTACTCTGTGTTAGTGCCATCAAGTACAGAGCAGGTTTGTCTGCAGGCAGAATTTATGAATGAAACAGCAGTTACAGATGTTTGTGGCGGTTATTATGCCATGTTAGATGGTGTGCGTTATGACAGTTTAGCAGAAGTAAATCTGGCATTAGATGTATCTGCAAAGGAAGAAACAAAGGAAATAAAAGTCTATCATGAAAACGGTGTTGCCATCAGCAATACTTATGTAGTAAAGGTAAAAAAACAAACGCCTGTAAAGGTAACCTTTGCTGCAACACCGGAGGATGCCATTGTATTTGTGGTAAATCAGGTGGATAACAAGCCGGTTTTTGCTGAAAATGGTATATTCGAATTAATGCCGGGAATAGCCTATACCTATACGGTAACAGCAGACGGATATCAGGCACAAAAGGTAACGGATTTTGTATTAGAAGAAAAGGAAACAGAAACGATTGAAATTGCATTGACAGCTGCGAATATCAACGAAAATTTAAAGGAATTAGAAGCGCAGTGGCCGGCTTTCCGGGATAAAAATAATAACGGAGTAGTCGATGCTAAAATACCGGTTAAGGCAGAAGATGCAGTACTTTACTGGGCCAATAAAGTTGGAGACAGTTATGGCTCCGGTGCAACAGGCTGCCCGATTATGGTGGATGGCTATTTGTATGTATATGCAGGAACAAGCATTGTAAAGGTGGATTCTGTCACCGGTGAAATAAAAGCTTCCGGAGAAATGTTAAAAAGCTCCTCATTTGCCATTAATAATCCGACCTATGGCAATGGCATGATTTTTGTGGGCTTGTCTGGTGGAACGATTCAGGCATTTAATGCAGAAACCTTAGAGTCTTTGTGGATATATAAAGATGCCTTAGGCGGTCAGCCAAACTGTCATATTGCCTATCATGATGGATATGTGTATACAGGTTTCTGGAATAGTGAAACGAAAGATGCGAATTACGTCTGCGTTTCTGCTGCTGATGAAGATCCGACACAGACACAGGAAGAAAAAACAGCTTCCTGGGTGCATACACAGGCAGGCGGTTTTTACTGGGCAGGTGCTTATGTTACCGATGATTTTTTGCTGGTAGGGACAGATGATGGGGAAAGCGGTTATAGTACAGGCTATGCACATATACTGTCTATAGACCCTAAAAGTGGAAAAATCTTAGATGATATGCAGCTTCCGCATGTGGGAGATTTACGCAGCAATATTACATATGATGCAGAGGAAACAAAGGATTATTATTTTACCACAAAGGGTGGATATTTTTATCGTATTTCTGTAAATGAAGAGGGTATATTTACAGAAAATTCCTTAAAATCCGTGAAACTGCCAAATGGCACGACTACAGCATCCATGAGTACATCCACACCGACGATATATAATGGAAGAGCCTATGTGGGTGTAGCGGGTTTAGGTCAGTTTGCGGCATATTCCGGTCATAATATTGCTGTTATTGACTTGGCAAGAATGAAGGTGGCATATTCCGTGCCTACCCAGGGATATCCACAGACCAGTGGCGTTTTGACGAATGCATATGAAGAAGAAACTGGAAAAGTATATGTGTATTTCTTGGATAACTATACACCTGGAAAATTGCGGGTATTTTCGGATATGCCGGGACAGACACAATTAACGGATGTTACAGAGGAAGTAGTATCCGGTAAAACATATAGTGCAGGCTATACATTGTTTACACCAAGTGGCAGTCAGGCGCAGTATGCAATCTGCAGCCCGATTGTAGACGAATATGGAACACTGTATTTTAAAAATGATTCTGCGTATCTGATGGCATTAGGTGCAACTATAGAAAAAATTGAAGTAACCCAGATGCCGGATAAGTTAGTATATAAGTTAGGAGAAAGCTTTAGTGCAGAGGGCATGAAGGTAACAGCGACTTATACAAATGGAAAAACAAGAGATATCACAGAATATATTTCTTATTCTAACGAGCCGATAACCGAAAATGATTTGGATTTTCCGATTACATTTGAGCATGTAATGTATCAGGATAAGGATGGACAGGCAGGTGTAGATTATACAGCACCAATGACATTTGTGGAGCTTTCCTTAGAAGTAGATGCGGCTTATGTAATGAATAGAATAGAAGAAATCGGCGAAGTAATCTTAGAAAAAGAAGAAACCATCAAAGGTATACGTGCTTTATATGATAGTTTATCGGATGAAGAAAAAGGTCTGGTTGAAAACTACAGTGTTCTTGAGGCAGCAGAAGCAACGTTTACAGAGCTAAAAAATGTAGCAGATAAAGAAGCGGCAGACGCAGTAGCGGCCTTGATAAAAGCCATTGGAGAGGTAAGTTTAGAAAGTGAAAGTGCAATTGAAGAGGCAAGAAGCGCATATGAAGCACTGACAGAAGACCAGAAAGTATGGGTAAGCAGTGAAGATATTGCAGTACTAGAGGGTGCCGAAAGTACGTTAGCACAGTTGCAGAAAGAAAAAGCAGAGAAAGAAGCGGCCGAAAGAGAAGCAGCAGAGAAAGAGGCGGCTGAAAAAGAAGCAGCAGAGAAAGAGGCAGCCGAAAAAGAAGCAGCAGAGAAAGAGGCAGCCGAAAAAGAAGCAACAGCGAAAGCAGAAGCAGAGAAGGCTGCGAAAGAAGCAGCGGATAAAGAAATTGCAGCTACGGTTATTGCAAAGATAGAAGCTATCGGAGAAGTAACGCTGCTAAGTGAAAGCGCAATTCAGGAAGCAAAAACAGCATATGAAGCACTAAGTGAAAATCAGAAGAAATATGTGGACAGTGTGTATGTACGCATGTTGACAGAGGCAGAGGCAGTACTTGTAAAGCAACAGGAGGCGGTAAAAGCCGGAGCAGAAATTACAGTAGAAAACTACCGCTATAGAATTACAAAGAATTCTCTGACAGATGGAACGGTTGAGTTTGCAGGCGCATCAAAGCGTACAGAAAAATCCATAAAAGTACCGGCAGAGATAACCATATACGGAGTAACCTACAAAGTAACTTCTATTGGGAAAAATGCCTTTAAAAACAACAAAAAGCTCACCAGTGTAGTCATTGGAAAGCATGTAATTTCTATTGGCAGCAATGCGTTTAACAATTGTAAAAAACTCAAAAAATTAACACTTCCTGTAAATGTAACAAAAATAGGTGCATATGCATTTAAGAATTGTACAAAGTTGAAAACACTTACCATAAAGAGTAAGAAAATAACAGCTAAAACGTTACATAAAAAAGCATTTAGCGGTTTGGAAAAAACGACAAAAATAAAAGTTCCGAAAACGAAAAAGAAAACCTATAAGAAGCTATTTAAGAAATGTGGATTAAGTGCAAAGAATTCTATAAAATAAGTATACAGCGAATCTGATGCTTTCCATTGTATTTCTACATATGTAGCGTTATAATTATTGTAGAAATACGGAAGGGAGCGTGGGAGTATGGGTAAAAATGAAAGACTGGCAAATATTTATATCAAAATTTACAATAAAAAACCGCTGCTGATGGAGGATTTGCTGTTTTTATCCACCTATGATCCGGAGTGCTTTGAAAAAACCTGTCGGAATCTGGTTTATAATGTTCCAGAGGCAAAAAAGCTGATGGAAGCAGACGTAAAGCCGACAAGTATACAGCAGGAACAGTCCAAGGGAAATACTGTTGTGGAAAGTCAAGATGACGAAAAGCCTGTTGCAGAAGAAGCTGTTGAAGTTATTGAAGAAACAGCAGAAGCGAAAAAATCCAGAGAAATCGAAAATCTATTGGAAAATTTGAAACACATGGAGTGGAAAAAACAGGTGATGCAGGATATTCCTGTGGATAAAGTAAAAAATCTTCTTGGAAGTCTGTATATGGAAATGCTATTTCCGCACAATGACAGAACACAGTCTTTCCCATTGGACAATACAGTAGAAAGTACTTTTTTTAATAAAAAAGTGTAGAATTGGTAGATAATCCTCTGGATGGTTAGGTGCATAAGTATTGGCGCATAACCTTTCGGGGGATTTTATTTCTGAAAAAAATATAAAATATCATCAAAACTATTCCAGAACGAAAAAAACTATGCTAAAATTACAGACGTTTCTTATTAATATAGTACCATTGAGTTAGTTATGGGTAACAGAGTGTTACAACGGAGGATACGATGATAAAGTACAGTGTAAAAAAACCATTTACTGTCTTAGTGGCAGTAATCGTTGTCTTAGTAATCGGTTTTGTTTCGCTTACAGGGATGAAAACGGATTTGCTTCCGGAAATGAGCATGCCGTACATGGTAGTCATTACTACATACCCGGGAGCCAGTCCTGAAAAGGTAGAAGAAAGTGTTACAAAGCCAATGGAAAGTACTTTAGGTACAGTAAACGGTGTGGAAAATGTCACCAGTACCAGTGCAGAGAACTACAGCATGGTTATGTTGGAGTTTGCTGAGGATACGGATATGGATTCGGCGATGGTAAAGGTGTCATCTGCCATTAATCAGATAGAGTCTTATTTACCGGATACCTGTGGTACACCAAATGTTATGGAAATCAGCATGGATATGATGGCTACCATGTATGCCAGTGTCAGCTATGAAGACATGGATATCTATGAATTATCAGATTTTACCGAGGAAACGGTTGTTCCATATTTTGAGCGACAGGCAGGGGTAGCAAGCGTATCAGATATCGGTATCGTGGAAAAGACCATTGAAGTGCGCTTAAATCAGGAAAAGATTGATAAAATCAATGATAAGGTATTAGTACTTACCAATGATAAATTAGCAGAAGCGCAGGAAGAACTTAACGATGCAGAAAATTCTTTAGCGGATGCAAAAGCGGAAATTAATAAGCAGGAAGACGAACTTTCCAATCAGCAGAGTACTACGACGGCAGAGCTTGCAGATGCGACTTTGCAGTTAAATCAGGCAATAGCCACAAGAACATCCTTTGAGTCCCAGCTTGCCAGTTTAAAAGCAAGTAAAGCGGCATTAGAGGGTGAGAAAAAGGCGTATAAAAAGAATAAAATTCAAGATACATATAACAGCTTAAATGAAATGTTTGCACAGATGCAGGCAGCAGCAGCCGGTATGCAGGCGCAGCTTGGGGAATACAGTCCATTAGATGCTACGCAAATGCCGGTGGACATTAAGGATGCCATTGACAATCCTGACAAACTCAAATATTTCAAAACGGCTGTAGAAACTTTAGCTGCCATGCCGGATTCACAGTTAGATGGGGAAATGGTAAAGCAGACAAAGGATTTAGATAAAAAGACTTTAAAACAGTTGTATGAAATTGTAAATGTGCGTATTCCGCAGATTGATACAGAGCTTGCCAATTTAGAAATTGAAATAAAAGCGGCAGAAGAGGTGTTAAAACAGGTGGAAAGCCAGATGGCGACCATTGATGATGCTTATAAAAAGGCAGAAGAAGGCAAGATTGCAGCAGCAGCAGGCTTTGGTTCAGGAAGTGCCCAGCTTGCAGCAGCAAAAACTGCCATGGAAGAAGCACAGGAAGAATTGGAAAATGCCAATGAAACCTATCAGGATTCCGTGGAAGAGGCCAGAAAAAGCGCCAATATCGACCAGATGCTTACCTTAGAAGCTTTATCCGGTATGATTTACGCACAGAACTTTTCCATGCCGGCAGGGTATGTGGATGATGCAGAGGATAAGCAGTGGCTTTTAAAGGTTGGTGAAACCTATGAATCTGCGGATGAATTAAAGGCTATGGTGCTTTGTGAAATCGATGATATCGGAGATGTCCGGTTAGAGGATGTGGCGGATATCACCGTTATTGATAATGCCGGAGAATCCTATGCAAGGGTAAATGGCAATCCGGGTGTCATTCTTTCCATTTTCAAGGGAAGTACAGCGGGTACAAGTGAAGTATCTGAAGCATGTATGGAAGCCATTGATGAATTACAGGAAAAATATCCGGGCTTAAATGTTACACCATTGGTGGACCAGGGACAGTATATTGCCATGCTCATTGAAAGTATTGTATCAAGTATGGTAATTGGTGCATTGCTGGCAATTATTATTCTTGCCATATTCTTAATGGATGTACGTCCGACACTGGTAGTAGCCTTTAGTATCCCATTTAGTGCATTATTTGCTATTGTAATTATGTACTTTACAGATTTATCCATTAATATGATGTCCTTATCTGCGCTATCCTTAGCAGTAGGTATGTTAGTGGATAACTCCATTGTTGTTATAGAAAATATTTATCGTCTGCGTTATCGTGGATTAGAAGCACCAAGAGCAGCAGTTCAGGGTGCAAAACAGGTGGCAGGGGCAATTATTGCTTCTACACTGACGACCATTTGTGTATTTTTCCCAATGGTATTTACTACAGGTATGGTAAGAGAACTTTTATTACCATTTGCTTTGACGATTGCCTTTGCACTGATTGCATCTTTAGTGGTTGCACTTACGGTAGTACCAACTATGGGTGCTGCCATGTTAAAAAATGCAAAGCCAAAACAGCATAAGATATTTGATAAAATACAAAGTGTATATGGCGTTATTTTAAACTTCTGCTTAAAAGTAAAAATTGTACCACTGGGTATCTCCGTTGCACTTTTAGTATTCTGTATTGTGCAGGTTATGCAGATGGGAATTGTGCTGATTCCTGACATGGGAAGTGAACAAATTTCCGTAACCATCACCATACCGGAAGAGGATGATAAGGATACGGCATATCAAAAAGCAGATGATGTTATGCAGGCTATTATGGAAGTAGAAGGCGTAGACTATGTTGGCGCTATGGATGAAAGTGCTTCAGCCGGTTTATTAGGTGGCATGGGGGCGTCTTCCACAGAAAATTATGGAAGCTTTTCCTATTTTGTTATTCCGGATGAAAATTATAGTGACAAGGCACAGGTAGAAACCATCTGCTCCACGATTGAAGAAAATACAAAAGAGATAGAGTGTGAAGTGGCTGTAAGTAATTCTATGATGGGTGAAATGGACGAAATGCTTGGCAGTGGTTTACAGTTAAATATTACCGGACAGGATTTAGATACGCTAAAGACCATCAGTGAAGAAATTATAGGTATGTTAGAAAAGGTAGAGGGATTTACCAATATTACCAATGGACAGGAAGAAGCGGATGAAGAAATTCATTTAAATATTGATAAAGACGAATCCATGCGCTTAGGTCTTACCGGAGCACAGATTTATGGTGAAATTTCTGACCGACTGACAACGGATAAAACAGCCGTAACCATGACCGTAGATGGCACGGATATGGATGTTAAGATTATTAATGAAACCAATCCGTTGACGAAAGAAAATCTTATGGATATGGAATTTGAAACTCAGACACAGGATGAAGATGGAAAAATGGTTACAGAAAGCCATAAATTAAGTGAGTTTGCCAGATTAGATTATGGTGAAAGTGTAGCTTCTATCAGCCGTGACAATGGTAACCGTATTATGAGTGTGACCGCAGAAACCAAAGAGGGATATAATACCACACTCTTATCCCGTGAAGTGGAAGAACTGCTTGCAGATTATGAATTGCCGGATGGCTATACAGTGGAATTTGGCGGTGAAACATCCAATACAACGGACATGATAGAACAGATGGGAAAATTACTTCTGTTGGGCGGATTATTGATTTATCTAGTTATGGTAGCTCAGTTCCAGAGTCTGTTATCACCGTTTATCGTTATCTTTACCGTGCCATTGGCATTTACCGGAGGTCTGCTTGCCATGATGGCAACAGGAGAGCCAATGTCTTTAATTACTTTAATGGGATTTGCGGTATTGATGGGTACAGTTGTAAATAACGGTATCGTATTCGTAGATTATACCAATCAGCTTCGTATTGGCGGTATGACAAGACATGATGCGTTGATTGCCACAGGAAAGACCCGTATGCGTCCGATTTTAATGACAGCGTTTACGACAATTTTAGCAATGCTTGCCATGATTTTCAGTACGGATACAGCCAGTGAAATGGGCAGAGGTATGGCAATTGTTGTTGCCGGAGGACTTGCGTATGCCACATTAATGACGATGTTTGTTGTGCCGGTTATGTATGACATTTTGTATCGTAAAGAAGTAAAAGTCGTGGATGTCGGCGACGATTCCATGGATGATGCACCGGATGATGCGGCAGAATTTATTGAACAGATGAATAATTAATATAAAACATGAGGATATTGTTTCATAAAGGAGACAGTATCCTCTTTTTTTGTGGTTAAAAATTTTGGCTAAAAAAATTAAGTAAAACTAAACAAAAAACAGACGCTAAACATGCAAAAATAAAAGTAAAAACTAGGAAAAATTCCGAAAAAATTAGAAAAAATAAATTAATAATTGACTAAAAGCAAGTTAAAATGTAAAGTAAACACATGCTAAAAGAGAATAAAAAACAATTAATTTATTAGGAGGAAAAATAGGTGAAAAACAAAACTTTAGCTAAAAAACTAACTGCTTGGGGACTGATGACCGCAATGACAGTTTCTGCGTGTTATGTGCCGGATGTGGACATGACAGTGCATGCAGAAGATTTGGAAAATGTATTTTACAGTAATGCAGAAAAGAAGACACAGGAAGAAATCGCATTTATCACAGAGGATTGGGATGAAAAGATTGTATTTTCCTATGACGAAGGTGTGCAGGATGTAAAAACAACTGCAAATTTTAAAGTGACGGCAGATGTTTATCTGGATAAAACAGCGTATGATTCACTTGCGGCAGATGCGGATGATACAGAAGGGGAAGAGGATTACCTGAAAATCCAGAGTGTTGTAAAAATTAATGATAATGACTGGACATGGACCCAGAGCGAAGATATTAAATATATGACACAAAGCAGCTTTGTACAGGTGGATGATACGGAAGAATATAAAAGCTCCATCGAAATTACATACAGTGATGTCAGTGTGGATACTTTAAAAGGCGTATATTTTGTTATGGTGGGAAGTGAATTTATGGGAAGTGTATCCTATGCAAATGTTACCATAAGTGAAGTAGCTTCTGCGAATCAGGAACTGGAGAAAAAAGAGCCAACCACTGTAGATGATTTTGAAAATGAAGAAGCAGTTACATGGGTAGAAGATGCCGGTTATGCTTATGAAGGTGGTGTTTCCATTGCCAAAGAAAATATAAATGGCAGTCAGCAGATGAAAGTAACGCTTGATTATACCGGAGAAGCAGAAAATACATGGAGTGAAGCGAAAATAAAGAAATTTTTTGCAGAAGGCATAGATATTTCAGCTTACAATCGACTGACCTATGAATTGACATATCCAAAAGCCTGTGCAGGAAATTTCAAAGCAAAAGTATATGCGAAAAACCAGACAGAAGATGTAGATACAGAATTGATAAATAAGTATACCGGTATTTTAGAAACGGAAGATATCGGCAATGATTTGGTGAAATCTGTGGTGGAAGTTAGTTTTTCTCCAAATGAAAAATCTGTCACAGAACTTACATTAAGTATTATCGGTGTGAATACAGAATTTAAAGGGGATATATACATGGATAACATTGTTTTTTCACAGTATGATGCCTCTGCGGATTATGTAGAGATTACAGAAGTGGTAAAAGAGGCTGCCAGCGCAGATGTCAGCCACATGCCGGATACAGTTGCATTAGCAGATGGTAAGGCGACAAAAGAAGCAGTTGCACTATATGCTTATTTAGAAGGGCTTACAGCTTCTAATCAGGTAGTGTTTGGACATCAGAATGATACGCATAAGCATGTGGGGACAAATGATGGTGTATACTCCGATACAAAGGATGTCACAGGAAGTATCAGTGGTGTAGTAGGTATCGATTCCTTAGCACTTACCGGTACAGAGCTTGGCATTGATACGGTAGATGCAGCTATTGCAGAAGCGGTAAACATCAGCAAAAATGCAGCGGCTGAGGGAGCAATCATTACCTTATCCACCCATATGCCAAATATGAGTGATGAAAAAATCGTAGCCACACCGGATGGCACAAGAAAATATAATTTTTCTGCATGTGATTTTGCAGAATCTAAAAATCTGGCAAATAACTGTGCAAAAGAAGTATTACCGGGTGGTGCATATCATGCACAGTTTACCTGTTATTTAGATATTATTGCAGATTATGCTTTAGCATTACAGGAAGAAAATATACCGGTGATGTTCCGTCCATATCATGAAAATACTGGCGGATGGTTCTGGTGGGGAGCTGCCACAACAGATGTGGAAACCTATAATGCATTATGGCGTTACACCGTAGATTATCTGACAAATGAAAGAAATGTGCACAATCTTTTATATATCTATTCACCAAACGGACCATTGACTTCAACGGAAGAATATGCAAAACGTTATCCGGGAAATGATTATGTAGATATTGTGGCTTTTGATTATTACAATGATTATAATACCTATCCGGCAGAATGGTCAGAGGATTTCATGACAAGCCTGAATACAACCTGTGAAGTGGTAAAAGACTTTGCGGCAGAAAATCATAAAGTGGCGGCTATTGGTGAAACAGGTGTCCGTGTGATGAAAAAAGATGGCTCGGACAATGAAGGTATTTTGGTAAAAGATAATCCAATCAAGAACCAGAACTGGTACAGCAGAGTACAGGCAATTGCCAAAGCGCAGGATATGTCCTATTTCTTACTATGGGCAAACTTTAGCGAAACAAACTTCTATGTTCCTTACAAGGTAGAGGATAAAGGACATGAACTGATTAATGAATTTATTGCTTTTTACAATGAAGATTCCTCTATATTTGCCAATGGAACAAACTTTTATAATGAAGCTGTGACGGCAGAGGTAACCAATACAAAGGAAAGCAGACCATCCGGTTATTTCACAAATGTATTTTCCAAAGATGTAATCAAAGAAAATACAATGATTTCTGCAAACGTAAAAAATGCGCAGAATGTAGAGTTTATCCTTGCAAATGGTGAAGTGACACAGACACTTAAAACGCAGGAAAAAGAAGGTACATATACAGCCACTGTTACAGCAGAGGATTTGACAAAAGTTGGTTTGACAGATATAGGAACAATAAGCCTTGCAGCTGACGGAGAAACATTAGTTACGCTGACATTTATAAGTTTTGGTAAAGACAAAGATATTTTACCGGAAAATATGGTAGAAAACTTTGAATTATACTATGGCGATAATGATTATTTAAGTGGTACATTCAGTGAAAATTCTGCTGCAAATTGTACATCTTCCTTTGTCTTAGATAGTGAAAATAAAGCCTCCGGTTCTTATGGTGGTGCATTTAACTACCAGTTAAAAACCAGTGGCGCAGAGGTCTGGACAGGTCGGATGAAAGGCTTAGAAGCAACCGATTACAGCAAATACAACGCATTAAGCATGTGGGTAAAACCGGATGGTAAAGGACAAAAGCTTGTTATCCAGTTAGTATCCGGTGGAGAAGATTTTGAAGTATTTTTAACAGACTTTGTGAAAACAACAGAGGCAAAATATATTACCATTCCATTTGAAGCATTAAAGGGCAAACAGAATGGAAAATTCAATTCGGCAGACATTACGAAATTTGCGGTTTGGTGTAACAGTATACCGGCAAATGGCGAAACAGATATCGCATCTGCCATTGTATTTGATGATATTTTTTTTGTAAATGTGGATACTTCTGCTTTGCAGGTAGAAAATGGTTATGCCATTACCGATACTCCGGTTGGAAGCGAAAAGAATGAGCAGGATAAAGAAGATAAGGAAGAGATAGAAAAAACGGAAGAAGAAAAAACAGAAGATGTAAAAACAGAAGATGTAAAACAGGAAGAAACAAAAGCTGTATCCTATAACATTACTTATGTATTAAATCAGGGTACAAATCATAAGGATAATCCTGCTGTTTATACGAAGGAAACGGTAACTTTAAAAAATCCGGGTCGAAGAGGATATGCATTTGAAGGCTGGTATACAGATGCCGCATTTACCAGTCAGGTAACGCAGATTGAGCCGAGTATGGCAAAGGATATTACCCTGTATGCAAAGTGGAGTAAGATTACTGTAAAAAAAGCAAAATTGCAGACAGTAAAAAATACAAAGAAAAAAGCCATGCAGGTAAAAATCAAAAAAGTTTCCAAAGCAGATGGTTATGAAATTGTATATTCCACAAATAAAAAATTCAAAAAGAGCAAAAAAGTAACAACAGCTAAAACGAAAACACTTGTGAAAAAGCTGAAAAAAGGCAAAACCTATTATGTAAAAGTGCGTGCTTACCAGAAGGACTCTGTAAATAAAAAGGTTTATGGTAAGTATAGTAAATGCAAACAGGTGAAAATTAGAAAATAGCTGAAAAATAGTAAAAAAATACAGTACTTTCACCATTGAGAAGTACTGTATTTTTTTCATAATTATTTAGAAATCTCCTCTGCATATTCAATAGCATCTACAATATTGCTGCGGAAATTCTTTTCTCCAATCCGTTCAAAGAAACCATCCTTTTTCATAACAGACAAAGGCTGTTCATTGACATGAGAGAACACTAAGGAAATACCTTTACGTTTGGCTCTGTCTGCTAAGCTGTGTAAAGAGCGCATTGCGCTGGCATCAATGGAAGGAACGCTTCGCATACGGATAATGATAACCTTTGTATATTTTTTGGAATCAATGGAAGCTAACTGGTCAGCAGCCGCAAAAAACATAGGACCGCTGATTTCGAATACACGGATATGCTTGGAAATAGCCAGCATTTTTTCAGCCTCTCCATCTGTAACATCCGGTTCTTCAATATATTTCCAGCCGGAAACATCTGTTACGTCTGCCATACGTTTCATAAATAATAAAGCAGATAATACGACACCCACTTCAATAGCTACTACAAGGTCAAAAATAACAGTTAAGAAAAAGGTCAATACTAATACAATGGAATCACTTTTTGGTGCAGTTTTTACCAGACCAAAGAATGCTTTCCAGTCACACATATTCCATGCGACAACAATCAGTACAGCACCAAGGGTAGTCATTGGAATCAGTGCTGCTAACGGCATTAAAACCAGAAGAATAATCAGTAAAGTAATACTATGTACCATACCGGCAATTGGTGTACGACCGCCATTTTTAACATTGGCTGCGGTACGGGCAATTGCACCGGTGGCAGGAATACCACCGAAAAGACCGGAAAAAATATTTCCAATACCCTGACCGATTAATTCTGCATTGGAATTATGCTTGTCATTAATCATACCATCCGATACTACGCAGGATAATAGGGATTCAATACCTGCAAGAATGGCAATGGTAAATGCCGGAGAAATCAGCTTAGAAATCATGTCAAAACTTAATTCCGGAATACTTAAAGCAGGAAGAGAGGAGGAAAGTTCTCCATACACACTACCGATGGTATTTACCGGAAGGTTTGTAAATTTTACAATTAAAGTGGTTACAATAATGGCAATTAAAGAACCCGGAAGTTTGTCGGTTACTTTTGGCCAGAAAACCAAAATCGCAATAGCTAAAAGACCAATGCCTAAAGCATAAGGATTTATGGTTGTAATATGTTTCGCATAAGCGATTACCTTTTCAATAAATTCGGAGGGTACAGCACCCATGTCAAGACCAAGAAAATCCTTAAACTGGCCGACTAAAAGGCTGACACCGATACCACAGGTAAAACCTGTAGTGATTGTATATGGGATATACTTAATCAAAGAGCCAAAACGGCAGATACCCATAATGATAAGGAAAATTCCGGCAAGAATTGTAGCAACAATCAGTCCGCTTGTTCCATGCTCTGTTACAATACCATAAATAATAACAACAAAAGCCGCCGTTGGTCCGCCAATCTGTACACGGCTTCCACCAAAAAAGGAAATGAAAAAGCCGGCAATGATTGCGGTATAAAGACCTGCTTCCGGTCCGACACCGGAGGCAATTGCTAAAGCAATGGATAGTGGCAATGCAATAATGGCTACAATAATACCTGAAATAATGTCTTTGATAAGCTGTTCTTTGGAATATCCTTTGATGACCTCAAACAGCTTAGGTTGTAATGATTCCATAAAAATCTCCTCCTGTAAAATAGGTCAGCGGCTGTCGTATTTCGCACAGCCGCATGGTTATAGTATAAATTTTCTCACAAGGATTGATTGTAGCACTGTAAACGTTAGGAAACAAGAATAAATTGTAAAAAAACCGCAAAATTTATCCTTTTACCGTTGGTAAGTGGCTTAAATTATTATCGTCTGTACCATCCGGGATGGATTTTAAATATTCTGTATCTTTTCGATGGGCGACACCAACACCGGTAATTTCACCGGCTTTTGCCATGGCGACACCTTCTTCACGGCTGACAATACGTTGGTCAGACAATTGATAACCGGTAATTTTACTGCCTTTTTTTACTAATCCAATAATTTCTTTCGCATCTGCTTTAGGCTGTGGAATTTTATCTAAAGTATTTGCGGCAAAGGAAATGCCTGTATTTTCTTCTAAATTCATAGTTGTATACTCCTTTTTCATGATAAATAACGATAATAGAATGTGTGGAAAAAAAGAAATTATGCAAAAACACAAAAAATGAGTGCGTATTGTGTATTCTTATGGTATAATTTCCAATAGTACGTTGCTAACGTACCTATGTATATAATGAAAGAGAGTAAAAACCATGAACAAAGATTTAGAAAAAACACAGGAATTAATTAAAGCTTATAAAGAAAAGCCGGAGAAAGAGAGTTTTAAAGCAATGGTACTGCAGGTACAGAATACCACCTTTTTAGTACCGGCAACACTTCCGGCAGATGTGGATAGAGAAGAGATTCGTAAACGTGCCATTGAAAGTGCCGGAGCACCATCGAAATTACCAGAAGGTGTAAAGCCATTTCCATGTATTTTAAAAAATGAAGAAGGAAAAGTATTTTTCCCAATTTATACAGAGCAGGAGCAGATTCCTAAAGAACCAAAGTATGATGTGATTATCACTATTCCTTTCCGTGCCTGCATGGAATTAGCAGGCGAGGGTAAATTCAATGCAGAAGGAATTGTATTGAATCCATTTTCCGATAATCTTTTATTAGAAAAGAAATTATTAGAAGCACTGAAAAAAGAAGACGAGCTTCGTGCAGCCGGTGCCAAACAGGTACAGGTAACACCACAGCAGTTCCGTATTATGATGCGCCAGAAGGCAGAGTTTCATGATTTGCCAATGCGTTTATTTAAAGAAGGCGCAGAGTTTGTACACAAGCTTAGTGATGAACAGGAAAACTTAGTACACGAAATCTACCGTGAAGCATTCCAGAAGACAGATTTGTATCCATACAGCGAAAGTGATTATTCTGTAATGCCATTAAACATTAGTGAAGATTTATTACTAGTTCGTATAGATACACCTGCAGTTAAGGATGCAGCACGTTTATGTTACCGTATCTATGTGACAATGAATCCACAGACAGAAGAAATCCATTATTTCACCATTGAGCGTGGAAAAGAAAAGGGTACAAGAAACATTGTCCAGATTACCGGAGAGGGCAAACAGATTCTCCATGGTGAAGCTCCTGTGGAAGGTGCGGAGATTCAGCGTGTGATGGATTTAATCAAAAATGAGAAGGAAATGACAAGTTAAAAGGGTTCGTTTTTTGGGGACGGACGAATACGGCACAGGGCATACATAACTTCACACAACCGCTGGTAACGCGCCCGACTGAACTAACTGTCAACTGCAACTACTGCTCTCAGCAAAGGCTTCGAGCAGAGTTTCCGTAGACAGTGGATTTCATCGGCGCTAAAAGCACCAGCAATATGGTCGTGTGCAGCTATGTATGCCCTGTGCCGTATTCTGTTAGTCGATAAAACGAAGCGTTTTAATTGTATTTGGGGATGTGGGGATTAAAACGGTAGCTTTATCTAAACATTCAAAGTGTAAAAATATTCGAGTTACTTACATACTATTCATAAATAAACGTTTTGAGCGTTCATGCCAACGAACAGAAAGCGACAGCAGGGGGAGTTTCTAAGCAACCATTTAGCTGGTGTTTTTAGCACCGATGAAATCCACTGTTTACTATATCTTAGGCTCGAAGCCCTTGCTGAGAGTCTTAGATGTAGTTAACAGTTAGTTCAGTCGGGTGCGTTACCAGCGGTTGCGTGAGACTACCCCTGCTGTCGCTTTCGTCCGTTTGTCATTGACTAACTAAACCAAAACCGTCTTATTTATTACTTCTTCTCCAGATTTTCATCTTTTCAGCATCCTTAATCAACTCATCCCTAAACTGCGGATGTGCAATATTAATCAATGCTTCAGCTCTCTGCCATGCAGAAAGTCCCTTCATATTTGCTTTACCAAATTCAGTAACTACATAATGTGTATTTGCACGGGTATCTGTAACAATAGAGCCCTGACTTAATGTAGGTACAATACGGGATTTTAATTCGCCATCTTTGGTTTTATAGGTAGAAGAACAGCAGATAAAGCTCTTACCACCATTAGAAAGATAAGCACCAAGTACAAAGTCTAACTGTCCGCCTGCACCGCTGATATGTTTTACGCCGGCAGATTCTGCGTTAATCTGTCCAAATAAATCCAAATCAACAGCATTATTAATAGAAATAAAGTTATCTAAAGCAGAAATAGAACGGATGTCATTTGTATAGCTTACCGGAGCACTTAAAAGCTCTGGGTTATTGTCAAGGTAGTCATACATTTTCTTTGTACCGCAGCCAAAAGCATATGCCTGGCGGAAGCGGTCAATATTTTTCTTGGAACCATTGATTTTTCCAGCTTTTGCAATATCTACAAAAGCATCAACGTACATTTCTGTATGTACACCAAGGTCTTTTAAATCGGATTCGGCAATCATAGAACCTACAGTGTTTGGCATACCGCCGATACCAAGCTGTAAACATGCACCGTTTGGAATTTCTTCCACGATTAATTTAGCAACAGCAATATCTACATCGGTAGGAGCACCGCCTGCGCCCATTTCACCGATTGGTGGATTTTCACCTTCTACGATATAGTCAACCATAGAGATATGTACACCGTTTTCCGTACCACCCAGACAACGTGGCATATTCTGGTTTACTTCTACGATAACAGTTTTGGCTGTTTCGCACATAGCCATTAAATGGGAAGCGTTTGGTCCAAAGTTGAAGTAGCCGTGTTTGTCCATTGGTGCTACCTGAAACATTGCTACATCATCCGGTGTGTCAATATCACGATAGTAGCGTGGAAGCTCAGAGTAACGGATTGGTGCATAATATGCACAGCCACGGTTGATTAATTTACGTTCAATACCGGACATATGCCAAGAATTCCATGTGAAATGCTCTCCGGCATCTTCACGCTCAAAAACAGCAGGTACTTTTAAAAGGATACCACCTCTTAAATTTACGTTGGTTAATTCGTCAGTTCTTTTCGCAAGTGCTTTATCCAAAGCATCAACAGTTCCGTTACACCAACCGTAATCTACCCAGTCACCGGATTTGATGACTTTGACAGCTTCGTCTGCGGAAACAAGTTTCTGTTTGTATTCATTTGAGTAATCCATGAAAACCTCCGTAAAAGTTTGTTAAATTTTTATCGTTCTTTCTTAAATTATAGTAGCACGATATACAGGAAAAAACAAGCAACTGTTTAGGAAATCCCCGTGGGCCAGTCGTCTTTTTTTGCTTCATAGGATGCGTTCAAATACTCTGTAATTTCATTTAAGGATTCCTCTTTGAAAGGAAAGGTTTTTTCTGTTTTCAAAGCAGAATCGGTTGCAGCATAGCTATAAGGACCAGGCCAGATGGTTGCTAAAAAATACGTTTCCTTTTCCTGTTCGCTTTTTTCAATGCGGTAGCGCATGCCTTTATAACTGCCTGTGAACTTTTCTTTTTTATAAAAATTAAAAGCAAGAATATCTTTTCTTTGTATCATTTGCAATTCCTCCGAAATAGTGTTGTCTCTGCTATTATAGTATAACAGAAATGTCTGCTGGGGTAAATTCATCAATACTAGAAGCTTCATCAAAAACTTCACAGGTAGATGGTGTCAGAACACTTACGGCTAAATTTCTACTCTATAGAGATTTTGATGCATATTATCTCAGAATTTCTCGTAATCCTGGCAGACACGTCCTACACTCTCTAGTCCGGTATCACAACGTAAATCAGTAAAATAGGCAGGGGGAGGTGCTCTGTGGAATTGGTAGTGAAAAGTAGTGTTTCTTACATTTTTTAAGCGACGTAGTTATGCGCAAACATGGACGTTTGCGCAAGAATCCGCCACGGCATGGACGCCGTGTCGGATTCGGTAACGAACGTTGCCATTACATAAATGAAAATGTATAGAACCCCTCTTTTCACGGACTTCCACAGAGCACCTCCCCCTGCCTATTTTACTGCCTTTATACATTATGAATACCGGACGGAAACCAGCCACATAGTGTACGTCTGCCGTCCATTTCTAGTGTTGGTGAATTTACCCCGCAGTGCCGATTTTGATATCGCATTTACCTTGACACTGCTCAGTTCCGAATATAATCAAAGAAAACACTTGTTTTTTAAAAATGCTTATGCTATAATCATTCAATGACTGTGAGTGGTGGAGTATGCCTATTTACAGGCAACGTAAGCAATCAGGCATTTTACCCGCAGAGAAAAGAGGAACGTACATCTATTCATATATACAAGGAGGAAATAGTTATAATGAGTGTACAGGTAGAAAATTTAGAGAAAAACATGGCAAAACTTACCATCGAAGTATCCGAAGATAAGTTAGAAGAGGCATTACAGAAAGCTTATTTAAAGCAGAAAAATAAAATCAGCCTTCCAGGTTTCCGTAAAGGTAAAGTGCCAAGAAATATGATTGAAAAAATGTATGGACCTGAAATCTTCTTTGAAGATGCAGCA
>JAGAMY010000031.1 GCA_017624495.1 Lachnospiraceae bacterium
AGCCAAAACCGAAGAAAGAAAAGAAACCAAAGGAAGAAAAGCCAAAGAAAGAGCCAAAACCAAAGAAACCAAAAGAGGTGGATTTATCACCACCACTTCCGAAAAAGCCGGTAATGCTTATTTTTGTTATGTGCATGTCTGTGCTTGCATTGATATTATTATGTTCTAATCATGTGGGATATTCTACAAGTATTACAGAAGCAAGAAATTCTTACAAAGAACAGGATTATGTAGGTGCTTTCCATGAACTTTCCGGCTTGACATTAAAAGAAGCAGATATAAGTTTCTATGAAAGAGTATTTCTTTTAGCCAAGGTACAGGAAGAGTTTAGATCCGGTGAAGTGCTTTTTACAACAGGTGAATATACAAAATCTTTAGACTCTTACATATGTGCATTAGGAAGATATGAAGCAAATTATCAGGAAGCTTTAGATTTTGGTGTGCAGTTAGAATATGATGCGTTAGCAGAACAGGTTGTGACCCGTATGAAAGAAAACTTTGGTGTTACAGCAGATGAGGCAAAAGAACTTTATGCGCTTTATGACCGTGAGGAATATTCTGTCCGCATTTATGACATTGTAAAAGGACTGGGATTATTAGCAGATAGTGAGGAATAAAGCATGATTGCAATATTGGATTATGATGCAGGAAATTTAAAAAGTGTGGAAAAGGCACTGGGCTATCTGGGAGAAGAAAGTGTGATTACCAGAGATTATAAAACAGTAGCTGGTGCAGACAAGGTGATTCTTCCGGGAGTCGGTTCCTTTGGTGCAGCAATGGAACAACTGAAAAAGTATGAAATTGATAAGATGTTAGAGGAAGTTGCGCAGGAAGGTAAACCTCTTCTTGGCATATGTTTAGGCTTGCAGCTTATGTTTGATGGAAGTGAAGAATCTTCCGGAGTTGAGGGCTTACATCTGCTGAAAGGAAGTATACTTAGGATTCCGGACAAGGAAGGGTTAAAGATTCCGCATATCGGCTGGAACTCTTTGCAGTTAGAGCATCAGGGAAGACTTTTTGAAGGCATGGAAGAAAATCCATATGTATATTTTGTACATTCCTATTATTTAAAAGCAGCGGATGAAAATATTGTTAAGGCCTCCACGGAGTACAGTACACATATTCATGCATCTGTTGAAAGCGGCAATATTTTTGCCTGCCAGTTCCACCCGGAAAAAAGCAGTACGGTGGGATTAAAGATTTTATCAAACTTTGCAAAGATTTAGGGAGGGAAAAATAAATGTTTACAAAGCGTATTATTCCCTGTCTGGATGTAAATAATGGCAGGGTTGTAAAAGGTGTTAACTTTGTTAATTTAAGAGATGCCGGTGATCCGGTGGAAATTGCTGCCGCATATGATAAAGCGGGAGCGGATGAATTAGTGTTTTTAGATATTACGGCTTCTTCCGATGCAAGAGGTACAGTAGTGGATATGGTTCGCCGTGTGGCAGAAAAGGTATTTATTCCCTTTACTGTTGGCGGTGGTATTCGTACAGTAGAAGATTTTAAGGCATTGCTTCGTGAAGGTGCAGATAAAATATCCATCAACTCTTCTGCGATTAATCGACCGGAACTGATTTCTGAAGCAGCAGATAAGTTTGGAAGTCAGTGTGTAGTGGTTGCCATTGATGCAAGACGCAGAGAAGATGGAAGTGGCTGGAACATTTACAAAAATGGCGGCAGAATCGATGTGGGTATTGATGCAGTAGAATGGGCGATGAAGGCTGACCGACTGGGCGCAGGAGAGATTCTGCTTACAAGTATGGATTGTGATGGTACAAAGGCCGGTTATGATTTAGAACTGACAAGAATGATTGCAGAAAATGTATCTATTCCGGTTATAGCTTCTGGTGGTGCCGGTACAAAAGACCATTTCTATGAAGCATTGACGGATGGAAAGGCAGATGCGGCATTGGCAGCATCCTTGTTCCACTATAAAGAGTTAGAAATTATGGATTTAAAAAATTATCTTGCGGATAAGGGCGTATCTGTAAGACGATAATTAAAGGAATAAATATATGTCGATGATTACAAATGACTGGCTGGATGCCATTCAGGGAGAGTTTAGAAAACCTTACTATAAAGAATTGTATAACTTTGTCAAAGAAGAATACAGTAAAACCATGATTTATCCACCGGCTGAGGATATTTTTAATGCTTTTCATTTTACACCCTTAAGCAAAGTGAAGGTATTGCTCTTAGGACAAGACCCATATCATAATGTAAATCAGGCACATGGGCTTAGTTTTTCTGTTTTACCGGAGCAAAAGGATATTCCACCATCTTTGCAGAATATTTATCAGGAGCTGCATGACGATATAGGATGTTATATACCAGACAATGGATACCTGAAAAAGTGGGCAGAACAAGGGGTTTTATTGTTGAATACGGTTCTGACTGTTCGTGCCCATAATGCAAATTCCCATCAGGGGAAAGGCTGGGAGCAGTTTACGGATGCGGTGATTGAGGCGGTAAATGCGCAGGATAGACCGATAGTATATATGCTATGGGGCAGACCGGCACAAAGTAAGGCTGCTATGTTAAATAATCCAAAGCATTTAATCTTAAAAGCTCCACATCCAAGTCCTTTATCGGCATATCGAGGATTTTACGGATGTAAGCATTTTAGTCAGGCAAATGCATTTTTAAAAGAGCATGGTGTAGAGCCGATTGACTGGCAGATAGAAAATATCCGCAAATAAGCATGATGCGGATGGCATAAGTTTGGAGGTATTTGTATATGATTAAAGGATTTAAAATGAAATTATACCCGGGGATGGAAGCTGAATATGAAAAAAGACATAATGAGCTTTGGCCGGAAATGCAGGATATGATTCATGAGCATGGTGGAAAGAATTATACAATTTTTCTGGATAGAGAGACATTGATTTTATTTGGTTACATTGAAATTGAAGACGAAGAAAAATGGGCAAAAGGTGCGGATACAGCCATTAACCGTAAATGGTGGGATTTTATGGCAGATATTATGGAAACAAACCCGGATAACAGCCCGGTAAGCGTAGATTTACAGAACGTATTTCATTTAGATTAAGTACATAAGGCATAAATTTAGTGAAAATTGTACATAGTGAAAACATAAACAAAAAGAGGATTTTGCTATGTATTATAAAATTTATGAAGATGGTATAATAGAAACTGGTCTTGAAGAGTGGGAAAACAGTGAAGCCGGTGCAGCTATTTTTGACAGTGAAGAATGGGGAAAATATCTGGCTTTGCAAAATGAATTTTCTCTTACAGGAAAAAAAGAAGACATTTTTTTCTGTAGGTTAGAAGGTCATGCCTCCTATTTCTTTGGGACTTTTCACATTCCGATAAAAAAGAAAGTAAAAAAACATGATACCTTTGCTGTTTATATTCTGGAAAACAAGTTGATTTTTGTGGATGATGGGAATATGGTAGAAGAGGGTATCAAAAAAATAATTGAAAGAAACAGACAAAAGACCTATACCATAGAGCGTTTATTTGGTGATTTTCTGATGGTACTGATTGAAGAGGATATTCATTATCTTGCAGAATTAGAACGGGAAATCGCAGAAATGGAAGAGGATGTTTTAGAGGGAAAGATTCAACGTTTTAATTACAAAATGCTGGATGTTAAAAAAGAGGTTTCCCGGTTTTACTGCTACTACAGCCAGTTAATGGATGCTAGTGAAGTTTTGGGTAAAAATACCAAAAGCAAATGCCGGGCATTAACCGAGCGGGTAACACGCCTTCAGCAGGAGGCACAGACACTTCGTGAGTATGCCATGCAGGTACAGGATGTATACCAGTCAGAGATAAGTATACACCAGAACGACATTATGAAGCTGCTTACCATTGTCACTACCATAGTTCTTCCCCTAACGCTGGTTACCGGATGGTATGGCATGAATTTTGAATATATGCCGGAGCTTGCATGGAAGTATAGTTATCCGGTTATTGCCGGAATCAGTCTTTTAATTGTAGGTATTTGTCTGTGGTATTTTAAGAAAAAGAAATTTTTTTGACATTGAAAATGAGAAAAAGAGGCTTTTGTTTTGAGTAAAAATATAGAAGACAATAAAGCGCAGATAATAGAGCAAAAAAAGCAGGAAAGACAGGAAAGACGGGCAGAACGTGCCCGGTATAAAGAAGCACTCCGCAAAGAGCGCAGATATGGTACACATACAGAAATCGGCTGGGATCGTTTGGATAACACAGCGCATCTTTTTCCGGTGATTGCGGGGGAGAGTATGACCAATGTCTATAGGATTTTTGTTAATTTAAAGGAAGAAATTAATAAAGAAATCCTTCAGGAGGCATTGGATATTGTGTTGCCTAAATTTGATGGATTTAACGTAAGGCTTCGAAAAGGTGTATTCTGGTACTATTTTGAAGAAAATGGAAAACCTGCGCCAAAGGTAAAGGAAGAAGGTACTTATCCCTGCCGTTATATTATACAGAATCAGAACCGCAGCTACCTGTTTCGGGTATCCTACTACAAAAACCGTATTAATTTAGAGGTTTTTCATGTGCTGACAGATGGTATGGGCGGTATTAATTTTTTAAAGGAGCTGACCTATCAGTATTTAAGAATTGCGCATCCAAAGCTTGGAAAGGCATCGGGGAATCAGCTTTCTCCTGATACGTCCATGAACCGGGAAGACAGTTTTTTAAAGAATTATAAGAAAAGTCATGCTAAGGGATATAAAACCCAGAAGGCTTATCTGTATAAAGGAGAAAAACTGCAGCAGGGAGAATTTGGCGTGATTCATGGGACAATGAGTGTGGCTGCGTTAAAGCAGGCAGCCCGCAAATATGGTGCAAGTATTAACGAATACTTAGTGTCGGCAGTTATTTGGAGTACTTATACGGAATGTCTGCATAAGGTTTCTGGCAGTAAGCCAATCCGGGTTGCCGTTCCGGTAAATTTACGACCGTATTTCAATTCTGTTACCACCAAAAACTTCTTTGCCATGGTGTCCGCAGAGTTCATACCGGAAAAAGAGGAATATACTTTTGAAGAGGTGTTAGATATTATCCGTGGAAGTCTGCGGGAGCAGATTACAAAGGAGCATTTAGAGGAGCTGTTTTCCTATAATGTGTCCAATGAGAAAAACTTAGTTGCAAGAGCCGTACCGCTTTTTTTGAAAAATATTGCCATTCGTCTGGTCTATACACAGTCAGCCCTTGCAAATACAACAACGGTGACAAATATAGGAAATATTACTGTAGACAGTGAATATGAGCCATACATAGAGATGTTTGGTGCGTTTCTTGCTATGTCTAAGGGACAGTATTTAAAAGGAACGATTTGTTCCTATGGAGATAAGCTGATGTTTACATTTAGTTCTATCCTAGCAGATGCATCTGTACAGAGAGGATTTTTCCGTAAGCTGACAGAAGATGGATTGGAAGTGGATGTAGAGAGTAATGGGGTGTATTATGAGTAAATGCAAAAAATGCAAAGTCAATATTTTGGATAAAACAGAAATATGCCCACTTTGCAAGTGTGTCGTTGAACAGGACGAAAACAGTAGAAATATCTACCCGGATATACGTTTTCAAGTACAAAAACTGCATTTAGCAGTGCGGATATTTTTATTCATAGCGATTATTTTAGAAGTGCTTTTGGTATATCTGAACCAGAAGTATTACAATGGTACATGGTGGAGTGTGATTACAGGCGCAGGATTTGCCTATGTGTATTTTCTGGCAAGGTTTGTGGTGTTAAATGATAATGCGGGGTATCGGACGAAGCTGTTTACCTTAATCTTTTTTGGAATTTTGTATGTCATACTCATTGATTATATAATCGGTTACCATGGCTGGTCAGTGAATTTTGTACTTCCGGGCGGTCTGCTCTTTGTAGATGTGGCAATAGTAGCGCTGATGTTTATTAACCGAAGAAACTGGCAGAGTTATATTATGCTGGAAATTGCCATGATTTTTCTAAGTGCCATTCCGTTATTTTTGATGCGTTTTGATATTGTTACGGAGACATTTATCAGTGGTCTTGCCTTTGCAGTATCCGTATTTGTATTTTTGGGAACATTTATTATCGGTGACCGTCGGGCACGGATAGAGCTAAAGAGAAGGTTTCATGTAAGATAGAGGTTAGAATGAAGGATAAAGTGCGAGAAGCAAGTATACAAGGGGTTGTCATTCGGGAAATGATAGCCCATTTTACTTCTTTAAATGGAATAGGAAAAAAGATAAAAAGCGGTGAGCTTCGTAAAAAAATGACAGAACCCGCTTGGAAAGTACCTAAAGGGTATCAGTTGACAGAAGTACAGATGGGTACATTTGTCATGGAATGGCTGCAGCCGGAAGCTGTTTTTGGTGAAAAAGTACTCTTACAGCTTCATGGCGGTGGTTATGTAGGAAAAATGCGAAATGCATACAGGGATTTTGCCGTGCGTTACAGTGATTTAGGACAAGGGATGCCTGTGCTTACCATCGATTATCGTGTTGCACCGGAGAACCCATATCCGGCGGCTTTAGAGGATGCCTATAGTGCGTATCAGTGGCTTTTGGAGCAGGGATATGCGGCAGAGCAGATTATCGTAGCCGGGGATTCGGCCGGTGGCGGACTGGCAATGGCATTATGTATGTATTTGAAAGCGCAAAAAGTGCCACTTCCCTGTGGAATTATTGCCATGTCACCATGGACAGATTTAACAAATTCCGGTGAGTCCTATGTAGAAAATTATGAAAAAGACCCTTTATTTGGGAAAACCAAAGAAAGCCTTTTATATAACAGAGATTATGCAGGTATGGAGGATGTGAAAAATCCTTACATATCTCCGGTATTTGGAGATTTTTCAGATTTTCCGCCCATGCTTATTCAGGCTGGTTCCTATGAGATGCTGTTAAGTGATGCAAAAATGGTTGCACAGAAGGCAAGAAAACAGGGAGTAAAAGTACGCTTGACGGTTTATGAAGGGATGTTTCATGTATTTCAGATGTCAATGGATATGATGCCGGAGTCTATACAGGCGTGGAAAGAAATCGGGAAGTTTATGGAAGTGTTAAAGCATTCAAAAGCTTAAGATGCCATAGTAAAACAGGTCAGCATATACTTGTGCTGACCTGTAAAAAAATCCGGTTATTTATGAAGTAAATGAGAAATATCTGCATATACCGGAAGTCCGTTTTTATAGGGGATTTGGGTTTCGCCGACAATAAGGGGTGCTGCATACTCCACAAGTGCATCCGTAACATCATTACCTCTGGCATTTATCCATTCCTTTGGAACAGATTTTACCGCATTGGCAACTTTTTCTACCGGAACAGATGCATAAGTGACGCTGTATGGGGATGAACTAAGGCGTTTTACTGCCGCCATGCATGCAGTGATACCGTCTTCTGCCATTTTTACAGCATGTTGTCCTAAAGCAAAGGATTCGTCGATGTCTGTAAGTGAACTTAAATGTTCTGCACTGCGCTGAAGTACGTTTAATTCAATGGAGCGTACCTTTACATCTAACGTATTATTCAAAAGATTTTCCAAGGTTTTTCCGGTTCCGTTTAACTGTACATGGCCGAAAGCATCGTTGCTCTTAGAAGAGGCACTGATATAATTTCCCTCTGCATCCCGTACACCTTCGGAAACAGCAATAATTACCTGTGTATGTTTTTCAAGCTGTTCTTTGACATCTGCAATGAAATTCTCCTTGGAAAATGGCATTTCCGGAAGATAGATTAAATGTGGTGCAGCGGAATATGCCGTTCTGGCAAGAACAGAAGAAGCTGTCAGCCAGCCTGCATCACGTCCCATGATTTCAACGATAGTAACACTTTTTTTATCGTAAATATATGCGTCATGGGCAATTTCAAGGATAGAGGTGGCAACATATTTAGCGGCAGAGCCAAAGCCGGGGGTATGGTCGGTTTCACATAAGTCATTGTCAATCGTTTTTGGAACACCGATAATGCGGATAGGCTTGTCTGTTTTCTGCCCATAAGCAGAAAGCATATGCACGGTATCCATGGAATCGTTTCCGCCAATATAGAAGAATGCAGAAATATCGTATTCTTCAAAGGTAGCAAAGATTTTTTCGTAAACATCTGAAGCATCTTCGGATTTAGGGAGTTTAAAACGACAGGAACCTAAATACATGGCAGGGCTCTGCTTAAGAATATTAAGCATTTTAGGGTCATTTTTGGCAACATCTGTAAGCTCAATAAGATTTTTGTCCAATATTCCGGTAATACCATTTAAGGCACCGTAGATGTTGTCATACCCCATGGAGGCAGCGGCAGCCATAACACCTGCAAGACTGGCATTGATTGCGGCAGTTGGACCTCCGGACTGTGCGATGATACAATTTTTCATAATTTCGAATCTCCTTGTGTTTGGGCATATTGTTTGTTAATAAGTCTATTTTAAAGGAAAATATTAAGAAAAGAAAGGGTAAATACAGAAGATGTTAAAAAAATATATAAAATGTCAGATTTGTCCAAGAAATTGCAGGGTAAACCGTTCACAGGGACAAAGGGGTTATTGTGGACAGCCGGAGGAGATTTATCTGGCAAGAGCAGCGCTGCATATGTGGGAAGAGCCGTGTATATCCGGAAAAAGCGGTTCTGGTACGGTATTTTTTTCAGGCTGTTCCCTGCATTGCGTATTTTGCCAGAATGGGGAAATTGCCAATGGCGTAGTTGGTAAAAAAGTTGCACCGGAAAGACTGGTGGAAATATTTTTTGAATTGCAGGAAAAGGGTGCAAATAACATTAATCTGGTAACCGCAGACCACTATATTCCGACTGTGGCATGGGCATTGCAAAGTGCAAAGGCACAGGGACTTTCTCTGCCTGTTGTTTACAATACAGGAAGTTATATAAAAATAGAAGCTTTAAAGCAGTTAGAAGGTCTGGTGGATATTTATCTGCCGGATTTTAAATATTATGATAATGCATTGGCAAGCCGTTATGCAAAGGCGCTGGATTACCCGCAGACAGCAAAAGCAGCGATTACAGAGATGGTTCGCCAGACGGGTGAGCCGTTGTTTTACCTTAAACATACCCATACAACCCTTAGTGCAGAGGAATACAACGATTATGCAGGAATTGACGAGGCATTAATGAAAAAAGGCACGATTGTAAGGCATTTGCTGTTGCCGGATGGGATAGAAGACAGCAAGGCAGTGATTCGATATCTTACAGATACTTATGGAAAGGAAATATATATCAGCATACTAAATCAGTATACACCGGTAAAGACCTTCGTAGATTACCCGGAGCTAAACCGAAAGGTTACAGATGCAGAATATGAAGAAATCATAGACTTTGCCATAGCGTATGGAATAGAAAATGGTTTTATACAGGAGGGGGATACAGCGCAGGAGAGTTTTATTCCGGCGTTTGATTATGAGGGAGTATAGAAAAGTGGTTGACAGATTCTTTGTTGCAAAAATATGGTAAAAATGTTGCAGACACAGGGCACTACGTTGTAATTTGACGTAGTGCCTTGTATACTGTTTTTGACAAATGTTGTAGGGAAAAATGTTCCTTTTGGAACTAATTTATAAAAAGGGAAAAGGTGAGAAAGATGATTCAGGAAAGAATATTAGACTTAGTGGATTATGCTTTAGTAACAGGCTTAATTGCAAAGGAAGATGAAATTTATACGGTAAACCGTTTATTAGAATTATTCCGTTTAGATGAATTAGAGGATGAAGTTGTATCTGCTCATGCAGCAAAAGCTGCTATGACAAGAGAAGTGGCAGAAGCATCCTTAGAAGATATTTTAAAAGATATGTTAGATTATGCTTATGAAAATGGCATCACAGAAGAAAATGGTGTAGTATATCGTGATTTGTTCGATACCAAAATCATGAGCATGTTAATGCCAAGACCAAGTGAGGTAAGAAGTAAATTTGCAGAGCTTTATGCAAAAGATCCAAAGGAAGCAACAGATTATTATTATACATTAAGCTGTGACAGCGATTATATCCGCAGATACCGTATCAAAAAGGACTTGAAATGGACAACAGAAACAGAATACGGTACATTAGATATTACGGTAAACTTATCCAAACCGGAAAAAGATCCAAAAGCAATTGCGGCAGCAAAATTAGCAAAACAGAGTGGATATCCAAAATGCTTATTATGTAAGGAAAATGAAGGCTATGCAGGACGTGTAAATCATCCGGCAAGACAGAATCATAGAATTATGCCAATCACTATCAACAGCAGTGACTGGTTCTTCCAGTATTCACCGTATGTATATTATAACGAGCATTGTATCGTATTTAATTCACAGCATACACCAATGAAGATTGAAAGAGCTACCTTTGGTAAATTGTTAGATTTTGTTACACAGTTCCCACATTATTTCGTTGGCTCAAATGCAGACCTTCCAATCGTAGGCGGTTCTATTTTAAGCCATGACCATTTCCAGGGTGGTCATTATGAATTTGCCATGGCAAAAGCACCTGTAGAAAAAGAAATCTCCTTTGCAGGTTTTGAAGATGTAAAAGCAGGCATCGTAAAATGGCCAATGTCTGTTATTCGTTTAGATTGTGCAGATTCTGCCCGTTTGGTGGAATTAGCAGATAAGATTTTACTTGCATGGAGAGGCTATACGGATGAAGCTGCATTTGTATTTGCCCAAACAGATGGTGAACCACACAATACCATCACACCGATTGCAAGAAAACGTGGAGATATGTTTGAATTAGACTTAGTACTGCGTAATAACATTACGACAGAAGAACATCCATTAGGTGTATACCATCCACATGCAAAATTACACCATATCAAAAAAGAAAACATCGGCTTAATCGAAGTTATGGGTCTTGCAGTTCTTCCGGCACGTTTAAAGGATGAAATGGCTGCATTACAGGAAGCTATTGTGGAAGGCAAAGATTTGCGTAGTGATGAAATGTTAGAAAAACATGCAGACTGGGTAGATGAGTTCAAAACAAAATATGACAGCATTACAAAAGACAATGTGGAAGAAATCATTCAGAAAGAAATCGGTCTGGTATTCTCTGAAGTATTAGAGGATGCAGGTGTGTATAAATGCACAGAAGAAGGCAGAGCTGCATTTATGCGTTTTGTAGAAAGTGTTTAATCGTTTAAATTCATCGTATAGAAAAGTGAAGCATGATATTTGCGCTGGGGAGGAGCGTGGATATCATGCTTTGTTTTTTGAGTGCTTGACAACGTGTGCATCTACTGTATATAATGATATACACAGTAGATGTACAAAAACAGGGGAGAATAAAATGGGAGAACAAAAATTCGTTTTAAAACTGCAAAATGTCCACCGCCAGTTGGGTAAGTTTAAGATTCATGACATATCCTTTGCGTTAGAACCGGGCTACATTATGGGCTTAGTGGGCAGAAATGGCGCAGGAAAGAGCACATTAATTAAATTAATACTGGGCGTATATTCGATGGATGGCGGTGAAATTGAAATTAACGGCATATCCATGGTAAAAGAGGAAAAGTCAGTCAAAGAACAAATGGGCTATGTGTTAGAAGAAAAGCTATTTTCAGATGGAATGTCTTTAATTGAAAACGCCAGACAATATGGCAGATATTATCCAAATTTTAAAGAAGATAACTTTAGAAAATATTGTGAGCAGTTAGAATTAAATCCATTGCGAAAAGCGGGAAAATTATCTAAAGGTGAGTATCTGAAATTTTCCTTAGCCTTTGCATTATCCTACAATCCAACGCTTTTAGTCTTAGATGAACCTACAGGCAATTTTGATGCGGAAGCCAGAAAGAAAATTATAAAAATGCTGCGGGAATTTGTAGCAGACGGGCAGCGGAGTGTCTTATATACTACACATCTGATAGAAGAATTGGATGAAATCGCAGATTATATTACCTATATCAAACAGGGAGAAATCATTTACTCTGTGGATAAAGAGACACTTACAGACCAATATCGGTTGATAAAGGGGCGAAAAAGTCTGCTTGCCCGTATGCCGGGAGAAGGTGTCATTCATGTAGAAGAAAATGATTATGGCATATCTGCATTGGTACGTTATGACAAAGAGCGGGAGTATCCTGTAGATGCAGAAATTTATCGTCCCACATTAGAGGATATTTTGTATGCGCAGATGGCAAAGGAGGAAGCGCATGTATAGAGAAAAAATAACATGGAAAAAAATAGGGAAATTTTTACGGTATGAAAATTGGGTAGCACCAATGTATTTTCTGGTATGTATGCCATCTGTGACATCGGCATACAGTCGATGGTTTCTTTTGGGATTAGGGATAAGCGTCTGCATTTCCTATTTACTGGATGGAATTGCAGGGAATGAACTACCGGCAATGCTGTATTTTTGTCCAATGACAAAGCAGGAGAGAAGGATATATTTTCGAAAACACTTTGCTTTGCGTATAGGTACATTATTTTTATTCTATTGGGTAATCATGCTGGTTTTCTTCGTAATGGGAAAAGTAGATTTTTCACTGGCGGCAGAGGGAATGATATATCTTTGTATATGTGGTATACCACCGATGCTTCGTGTGGGAAATGGCTTGCAAAAGGAAGGGCTTGAAAATTTTTATGGCTGTGATTTATGTGGGAATCTGCTGTTGGTATTCGGGTATATGGCAGTATTTTTTCTTCAATTAGAATTTTATATGGAGGAATATGGTGATATCGTGGCTTTAGTCCATACTCTGTATGGAAAAATTATTGTTATCGGTATGCTTGGGCTGATGCTTTTCTATTTAGTCCGGTTTTATCCTAAAGTAGAGGAATATGTTTTAGACTACGAAAGAGTATGTTATGTCCGCAGTCAGAAAGAAAATGCCTTAAAGAAAAAACGTGGAGTAAGAATAGGATAAGAATAGGAGGAAAACGGGATGAAAATAGTCATTCGCCCTCAGGGAACCATGGCGATATATGAACAGATTGTCAGTCAGATTCGGCAGGAAATTGCCGGAGGGGAGCTGACAGAAGGTACAGCACTTCCTTCTATTCGTGCATTGGCGGCGGAATTGGAGGTTAGCGTGATTACCACCAAACGGGCATATGAGGAGCTTGAAAAAGAAGGGCTGATTCGTTCGGTTGCAGGAAAAGGATTTTATGTATGTGCGTTCAATCAGGAGTATGTACGGGAAAAACAGCTTATGGAAATTGAAAAGCGGATGAGTGAATTGGTGAGCGAATGTAAACAGTGTAAAATGACGTTAGAAGATATGAAAAAAATGTTAGAAGCGTTTTATCTGGAGGAATAAGAATGGAAGAGATGGCGTTAGAATTTATCGATGTATCCACAAAAGGTAAAAAGTTTTCTCTACAGAATGTCAGTTTTTCACTGCCCAAAGGATATGTTATGGGACTATCCGGAAGAAATGGAGCAGGAAAAACAACATTATTAAAGCTGATTGTGGAAGAGGGCGCAAAATATAGTGGAAAAATAAAGATTTTTGGAAAAGAACTCAAAGAAGAGCGTAGCCTGATGAATCAGATTGCGTGGATTTGTGAAGATGTGACATGGCTTTTAGAAAGAAATGCTGTGAAAAATGCAACACTTCTGGGAGTATTTTATGAAACATTTGATATGCAGAAATTTTTGGATAAAATGCAGGAATTTGGTGTTTCTGTCCGTCAGAATGTGGGCACTTATTCGAAGGGAGAGTTTGTGAAATTTCAGCTTGCATTTGGTATTGCTCATGGAGCAAAGCTGTTTTTGCTGGATGAAGCCACAGCAGGAATGGATGTGGTTTTCCGCAGAGAATTTTGGAAACAGATAGGGAAGTGGATTGCACAGGAGGAGATTACTGTTGTGGCAGCAACCCATATAGAGCAGGAATTGGAGTTGAAAACGGATTACATAGGGATAATGGAAGAGGGGAGAATGATTTCTTATGGAGAAAATGCGGCAGTTTGATAAGATTTTGCAGGAGGATAAAGATTGTAGCTATCAGCGAGTGATGTACAGGTTGATGACAGGAATTTATGTGTTTGTGGGCAGTATTATGTTTTTTGTGCCTTATAAACAGCTAGAGTGGCAGGAGGACTGGAAAGTTATGATGATACCTGTGCTTTTCTGGGCATTGGCAGTATGGTATTATATGGCTGTTTATATTCAGACAGGAGATGAGAAAAAAAGAACAGTGGTGTATGACTTGCTGCGATTTGCACCTATATCCAAAAAAGAAATTCGTAAAAACAGAAGTAAAATTATGCTTCGATTTGTGGGAAAATTAACATTTGCTATGTTTCTTATGCAGGTCATTACGAGCATACTTATGCAGAACGGTATAGGGATAGAATGTATTCTGTATCCGGCAGTCATTGGGCTTTGGCTGTTGGGAAATGGTTGGCTGCAGATAGTTTTGGGAACGTTGAAATAGAACTTTACTTTAGCACACAAATGTTGTAAAGTATACATGACTGTTGCATATTTCTGCAGAAATATGTAGAGGAATTTGGTTACAGAAAGAAGGAAAGAGCATGCTTTCAAAAAAGATACAGACTGCATTAGCAGGCAGTTCAGCGATTCGTGCCATGTTTATAGAAGGAAAAGAACTGGCTGCGAAAATCGGTGAAGAAAATGTATTTGATTTTAGCCTTGGCAATCCGGCGACACCGGCACCGGAGGCTTTAAATGATGCAGTAAAGGCGTTGTTAGACGAAACAGACCCGCTGGTACTTCATGGCTATATGTCTAATTCCGGTTATGAGGATGTTCGTGCAGCAATAGCAAAAAATTTGAATAAACGTTTTCAGACAGATTTTGGGGCAGAAAATATTGTAATGACCGTGGGCGCAGCAGGTGGTTTAAATATTGTTTTTAAAGCAATTTTAGATCCGGGCGACGAAGTGATTGTATTTGCTCCATTTTTTGGTGAATATAAAAGTTATGCAGCAAATTTTGATGCATTCATTGTGCCTGTCGCTCCAAATTATGAGACCTTTCAGCCGGATTTGACGGCTTTTGAAGCTGCTATTACAAGTCGCACAAAAGCAGTGATTGTCAATACACCAAATAATCCGACAGGTGTTGTATATTCACCGGAAACCATGCAGGGCATAGGAGAAATTCTTAGCAAAAAAGAGAAGGAATATAACAAAGAAATTTATCTGATTTCGGATGAACCATATCGTGAATTAGTATATGATGGGGCAAAGGAAGATTTTCTGACAAAATATTATCATAATACCATTGTTGGTTATTCTTTCAGTAAATCCCTATCTCTTCCCGGAGAGAGAATCGGCTATATTGCTGTTCCAAATGAGGTAACTGATGCCAAAGAACTGTTAGCAGGGATTGAAGTGGCAAACCGCATTTTAGGTTTTGTCAATGCACCATCCTTGATGCAGAAAGCAGTTGCACATTGTATAGAGGAGACTACGAATTTAGATTTTTATGATAAAAATAGAAAGGTTTTATATGAAGGTCTGACAAAGTTAGGTTTTACCTGCATAAAACCGCAGGGAGCATTTTATCTCTGGTTAAAATCTCCGGTAGAAAATGAAGAAGAATTTGTGGCAACAGCAAAGAAATACAATCTTTTATTAGTAAAAGGAAGTGCCTTTGGCTGTAGTGGATATGTACGGCTGGCATATTGCGTTGCCAACGAAAAAATTGTCCGTTCTTTGGATGCATTTGAAAAGCTTGCAAAAGAGTATAAGCTGTGTGAGTAAGCAGATAGAGAATGGTGATTATGCAAAGGACAGCAGATAAAGAAAGGAAAATAGAATGAAAGCTTGGGAAAAAAATATTCGTAAGGTAGTACCCTATGTGCCGGGTGAGCAGCCGAAAAAAGCGAATATCATTAAATTAAATACAAACGAAAATCCATATCCTCCGGCACCGGGAGTTTTAGAGGCATTAAAACATATGGATACAGATTTGCTTCGCCGTTATCCTGACCCAACAGCAGCGAAACTGGTGAATGCGGTTGCCAAATTTCATAGATTGGATTCGTCGCAGGTTTTCGTGGGCGTAGGCTCGGATGATGTACTGGCAATGGCATTTCTGACCTGCTTTAATTCCGATAAACCGATTTTGTTTCCGGATATTACCTATTCATTTTATGATGTGTGGGCAGATTTGTTTAGAATTCCATATGAAAAACAGCCACTGGATGAGAACTTTAAGATATGTAGTAATGATTATAAGAAGGAAAATGGTGGAATTATTTTTCCAAATCCCAATGCACCGACGGGTGTGTTAAAGCCACTGGATGAAATCGAAGAGATTATAAAGAATAATTCAGATGTCATAGTCATTGTGGACGAGGCATATATTGATTTTGGGGGAAATTCGGCATTGCCTTTACTTGAAAAATATGATAATCTGTTGATTGCGCAGACTTTCAGCAAGTCACGTTCCATGGCAGGTATGCGAATTGGCTATTTACTTGGAAATGCAGATATTATACGCTATATCAATGATTGCAAGTATTCATTTAATTCCTATACCATGAACCAGACAGCCATTGAACTGGGTGTGGAAGCAATTCGTGACAGAGCATATTTCGAACAGTGTACACAAAAAATTATTGACACCAGAGAGTGGTCAAAAAAGGAATTTGCAGCATTAGGATTTACCTTTGAGGATTCTATGAGTAATTTTGTGTTTGTAACACATCCAAAATATTCTGCTGTAGAGATATTTGAGGCACTACGCGGGGCAGATATTTATGTACGTCATTTTAAGAGTCCTGAGCGGATTTCTAATTATTTGCGGATTACCATTGGTACAAAAGAAGAAATGGAAACATTGTTTGCGTTCTTGAAACAGTACATGAGCAAAGAATAGGAGAAGGGAATGTTAAAAAATTATCTAATTATTTTCTTAATTTCTATGGTTCCGTTGATTGAGTTGCGTGGAGCAATACCATATTCTCAAATATTTGGGTTGCCTATAATACCGTCGTATATTATCTGTATTATTGGAAATATGCTGCCGGTTCCATTTATTTTTCTTTTTGCGAGAAAAGTGTTGGAATGGGGAACAGACAAGCCGATAATTGGAAAGTTTTTCCGGTTCTGTTTGGAAAAAGGTAATAAAGGCGGACAGAAATTACAGGAAAAAGCAGGACGAGGATTGTTTGTGGCATTGCTTTTATTTGTAGGTATTCCATTACCGGGAACTGGTGCGTGGACGGGTACGTTAGCAGCTAGTATTTTGGATATGGATTTTAAGACAAGCGTATCTGCGGTTATGCTGGGTGTATTATTAGCAGGTGTGATTATTCTTGTATTAAGTGTAGCAGGTGTAAATATTTTCTTATAAAATGGGTAAAAAAGAGGGAGTTTGTATTATGACAGATATTATGATTCGTTTAAATTCAACAGATGAAATTATCAAATTCAATAAAATTATAACAAAATATAATTGCTATTTTGATTTAGAGGTTGGACATAACTATGTAGATGCAAAGTCATTGCTGGGAATTTACAGCTTGTCTTTAAATCAGCCGATGCTGTTACATATACAGGCGGAAGGTGAACTGGCTGAAGAGATTGTTGAAAAGCTTTCCTGTTTTATTTGTGAAAAAAGCGCAGTTCATTAATTTACAGAAATATAGCGTGAAAAGCAGACTTCTCTCGTTTGGGAAGTCTGCTTTTTGTGGCTATTTTGCAGCTTTCTCTGCAAAGGCAGTGTCTACCAGTTTTTCGTACTCCGGTCGGTCAGTCAGTTGGCTGGATTCATCTAAAATGTCCAGTAAAAGTGTAAATGCTTCTTCACTAAAAATAACATCTGTTTTCCAGGAATCCTGCTCTTTGTAACGGGAAACAATGGTAGAAATGGTTTTTTCGTCTGTGTCGGCAAACTGTGGTGCTATGACAGAAGCAATTTCCTCGCTGGAATGTTCGTTGACATATTGCATACCTTTTTGCAGCGCATCGGTAAATGCCTGAATAACTTCCGGGTTTTCCTGTATATAGCTTTCTTTTGCGGAAAAGGCAGTATAAGGGACATAGCCGGAATCTACACCTAAGGAGGCGACTACATGACCTGCGCCTTCTAGTTCTAACGCAGTGGCTGAGGGTTCGAATTCCACGGTAAAATCCCCCTGCCCGCCCGAAAATGCAGCAGCCGTTGAACCAAAATCAATATTTTGATTAATACTTAAATCCGTCTGCGGATCTAAATTATTTTTCTTTAACACATATTCAAATACCATCTGTGGCATACCACCTGCCCTGCCGCCTAAAACAGATTTTCCCTTTAAATCACTCCATTTAAAGTTTGCCATCGGTTCTCTGGCAATTAAAAAATTGCCGGCACGCTGGGTAATCTGTGCAAAATTTGTGACAACATCGGCAGCACCTTCATTATAGGCGTAAACTGTTGTTTCCGGACCCATAAAGCCGATATCGGCTTCGCCGGAGAGAACGGCCGTCATGGTTTTGTCTGCACCAAATCCGGTGACTAATTCAAGCTCAATACCTGCATCTTTAAAATAGCCTTCTTCAATGGCGACATACATAGGTGCATAAAAAATAGAATGGGCGACTTCGTTTAAAACTACCTTTTGATTTACATGGGTATTACCTGAAGCGGCATCCGTTTTACCACAACCGGAAAACAGGCAGATGAGCATGGCTAAAGATAATAGAAATGCGTTGTATCGTTTTTTCAATGGAAATCCTCCTGCATACATATTTAAAGTATACTGTATCTTATGAAATAAAAAAAGAAATGTTACCAAATGTTGTTTTTGTGTTTACTTTCACACTTTAGTATGCTAAAATAAATGCGTAAAGTATTTGAGGCAAAAGGAGAATGGTACATGAGCAAAAAGATAAGAACTGAGGAAGTAGACCATCTGTTTGATGCGATTTTGAGTTTAGAAAACAGAGAAGAATGTTATACTTTTTTTGAGGATGTCTGTACAGTAAATGAACTGCTTTCTTTATCCCAGAGATTTGAAGTGGCACATATGCTGCGGGAGCAGAAGACATATTTGGATATTGCAGAAAAGACTGGTGCTTCTACGGCAACAATCAGCCGTGTGAATCGTTCTTTAAATTATGGAAATGACGGATATGATATGGTTTTTGAACGTTTAAAACAGAATTCTAAATAAAATGTGGGACATGCGTGGCATGTCCCGTTTTTATTTCTTTTTTTTTAAGGTTTCAGAGGGAAATTCATCAATTATCTGTTCAATAATCAATTTTTTTATATAAACATCGAAACTGAGCATACAGATAAAAGAAAAACGCTGAAGCATTTCTGCATCTTCTTCTGAAGCATCAGCAAAAGTATTCTGACTGATTTTGTATTTTTTGGCAAGATCCTTTAAAACATACTGGATTTCTTCACGCTCTAAGCCAAAAACTTCATTATATATATCCTGCATGCACATACCATCTGTATTTCCAAAATATTTATCTGTAATTGGATTTAAAATACTTTGAATATCACTGATGCTTAAAATATTTTTAAAATAATAAATAAATAATAAGGAAAGAATATGCTCTTTGGAATATTTCTTTTTTACCGGTGGAGGAAGCAGATTATTCTTTGCATAATTGTTAATCATGGTTTTGGTTAATATTTTATCATCCTCATGTCTTTTGGTAGAGGCTAATTGTGAATCCATAAAAGTTGTGACCTGATCCATGTACAGGTCGATGTTTGGCAAAGATTCCGGTCGTATATAGTCTATTGTCTCTAGTTTTTTAAGTATTTCATCGATAAATTCATGAATATCTTTCGACATGTTATCACCTCAGAATACATTATATAGTATTTAAAACCAGATAACAAGTAGCTACATTTTCATATTCTTAAAAAATTATAAAATTTAATTAAATATTGTGATTTTACAATGAAAAAAACTAGATTTAGGTTGACGTGTTTTCTTTCATTTCCTATAATGTAGCTGATGAATACCATAGGTATTCTTTGCGAATTTGCACATAATATTCCAAAGAGATGTGCAGTTATGTACAGAATGGAGGAAACAATGAAAAATAAAATAAAACTAATCATGGCAGCATTTATCGGATGTATTCTTATTTTGAGCGGGACGATGCCTGCATCGGCAGCAGGTGCTCTTACCATGGCAGTATCTTCCGGGTCGGTTGCAGCAGGTGAAACAGTAACAATTACAGCATATGCAAAAAATGCAGCAGGTGATGATGTAACGTCGGATATGACTATCACCTATGATTCTGCGAAATTAGAATATGTCAGTGCAACGGGGACAAATGCCTCCGGTGGCGGTGGAACTGTAAAAGCAACCGGTACAGAAATAAGTGTTAAGTTTAAGGCAATTTCATCTGGTGATGCCTATGTCAAAGTAGAAGGCGCAGCATTGACAGCAGCAGGTGCGCATATTATGGTATCAGGTACAGCAGCAGGCAGCACAACGACAGAAACAGGTACAACTGCGACTACATCAACGAATTTGTCTGGGGATAATTCGTTATCTTCTTTATCTGTTTCACCGGGAACATTATCACCTGCTTTTAAAAGCAGCACTACACAGTATACTGTATCTGTAGGCAGTGATGTAAATGAACTTCAGGTAACTCCGGTAACTTCAAACAGTAAAGCAGAAATCGTTTCCATTACAGGAAATACCGGCTTACAGACAGGACAGAATACAGTTACTATTCTGGTAAAAGCAGAAAATGGCACAGAAGCTTCCTATAAAATTACAGTTACAAAAGGGGAAGGTGGTGCTGCAGCAAGTACAGATAATACTACAGTAGAAACATCTGCTGAAGCCCAGACTACAGAAGGAACTGAAAATGTTATACCACAGGATAATGGAATGATTATGATTGATGGTGTAGGTTATACCATTTCAGAAGATTTTTCAGAAGAACAGATTCCGGAGAATTTTACCAGAACGGATTTTGAGTATAAGGGTGCACCATATCAGGGTGTGATTTTTGACTATGGACATCTTGGTATGTATTATCTTGTTAACAGTGCAGGTGAAGGAAAATTCTTTATTTATGATGCAGACCGGGATAAATTTTATCCATATGTACGCTTAAACAGCGGTGAGCATTTTATTATACTGATGGTTGTACCAAATGGAGCGATTCCTCCGGCAGACTATGAGGAAACGACATTGACATTGGCTGATTCTACAGTTGTGCCAGCATATAAATTTGCAGGTGAAGTGGAACAGGAGATTTTGAATTTTGAAACAACAGAAGCAGGGGTAGCAGGTTCTGACTTTTTCATTTTCTATGGAATGGATGCTACCGGTGTGTCCGGCTGGTATCAGTATGATACTAAGCAGGGGACTTATCAGCGATTTAATGAAGAATACAGAGGAGAAACAGACAGCGGAGAAGATTATGATTCACTGCTGGCATCCTATAATGAGCTTAGTGAGCGTCATAAAGAAACAAAAGTTAAAGACAGACGTTTAATTGCAGTGCTGATTTTTGTTTCCGTAGTATTATGTATTATCATCATCAATTTGATATTAAAAATTAGAGATAAAAAAGATGAGGATGACGATGATTATGATGCGTATGAAAGAAAAACAGCAAAAAATAAATCGGTAAGAAAAGAATATAAGAAGGTAAAAGCGCCGAAAAAAGAAGATTATTACTATGATGACGATGAGGATGATGATGTTTTTGATGGCTTTGAAGCAGAACCAAAGGTAATGAAACGTACGTCCAAACCATCTAGACCGCAAAGTGCGGAAAGAATACAGCAGTCGGTTAAAACACAGAGTGCAGAAAGAGTACAGCAGCCGGTTAAAACAAAAAATGAAGAAGAACTGGAACGATTGCTTAGAGCACAGCAGTCAGTCAGACCACAGAATGTAGAAAGAGCACAGCAGCCGGCAAGGTCACAGCAGTTGTCAGGAGTACAGCAGCCGGTCAGACCGCAGAAGCCGGAAAAAGTACAGAACAGACCATCCGTACAGGAAGAGGATGATTTTGATTTAGAATTTATAGATTTAAATGACCTGTAAAAGGTTAGAAAACTGTGCTATTGGAGGAAAATATGCAGAAATCATTTACAGCAAAGGCACAAAAAGCATTAAAGCATGCAGAAAGACTATCTAAGTCCATGCAGCATAACTATATTGGAACAGAGCATTTGCTAGTAGGTTTGTTAAAAGAGGGGACGGGTGTAGCGGCCAGAGTTCTGATGGATAGCAAGGTGGATATCGACCAGTTATTGGACTTGATAGAAAGTTTGATTGCACCAACAGGTCAGATGCTTCTAAAAGAAACAGAAGGCTATACTCCTCGTGCAGAGCAGATATTAGAAAATGCCAAAAAAGAAGCAGAGCGTTTTAATAGTCATGAAATAGGAACAGAACATTTACTCATTGCAATTATAAAAGAAACAGAGTGTGCAGCATCACGTCTGATGAATACGTTGGGTGTGAATTTGCAGAAAATGTATGTGGATACGTTAGTAGCAATGGGGGAAGATGGAAATCTTTACAAAGAAGATTTTCAAAATGGCAAACCATTCCGTAAAAAAATGGCGGCGGATACCCCAATGTTAAACCAGTATTCCAGGGATTTGACAAAACTTGCGGCAGACCATCAATTAGATCCGGTAATTGGCAGAAGTGATGAAATTCAGCGAGTTATTCAGATTTTAAGCAGACGTGGGAAAAATAATCCGTGTCTGATTGGAGAACCCGGTGTGGGAAAAACAGCAATTGTGGAAGGGCTTGCACAGCGTATCGTCATGGGACTTGTGCCGGATACAGTTGCAGATAAACGTGTAGTTACATTGGATTTGTCGGGAATGGTGGCAGGTTCAAAATATCGTGGTGAATTTGAAGAGCGTATAAAAAAAGTATTACAGGAGGTTACCCGTTCAGGAAACATTCTTCTGTTTATTGATGAGATTCATACAATTATTGGTGCAGGAGGAGCAGAGGGTGCAATAGATGCTTCGAATATTTTAAAACCATCTTTGGCACGAGGTGAAATTCAGCTTATTGGTGCTACCACTATAGAAGAATATCGAAAATATATCGAAAAGGATGCAGCGTTAGAAAGACGTTTTCAGCCGGTAAATGTGGAAGAGCCGGAAAGAGAACAGGCAATTGAAATTTTAAAAGGTCTGCGCCCTAAATTTGAAGAGCATCATCGTGTAACAATTACGGATGAGGGTATTGCAGCAGCAGTAGATTTTTCTATGCGCTATATTAATGACCGCTTTTTGCCGGACAAAGCCATTGATTTAATGGATGAAGCATCTTCTAAAATTCGTCTGACCGGATGTAAAATACCGGAAAATATGGCAGAATTAGAACAGCAGATAAATAATTATGACAGTCAGTTAGAACAGCTTCTTATGGATGAAATGGTGGAAGAAGCTGTCAAAGTTAGTGAGCAAAAACACATGGCTGAAGCAGAGTATGAAAAACTTCTCAAAAAATATAAAAGGACAGCAGCTAAAAAACAGCTTTTTGTAGGTGAGGAAGAAATTGCGGATATTGTTTCCGGCTGGACAAAGATTCCGGTGAAAAAACTGGCTGAGGATGAAGCTGTCAGACTGCGTCGGTTAGAGAAGATTCTCCATAAACGTGTCATTGGTCAGGAAGAAGCTGTCAGTGCAGTTGCTAAAGCTGTACGCAGGGGTAGAGTCGGACTTAAAGACCCGAATCGGCCAATTGGTTCATTTCTGTTTTTAGGCCCAACCGGTGTAGGTAAAACAGAAATAACAAAAGCATTAGCTGAGGCAATGTTTGGAAACGAACAGGCAATGATTCGTGTGGATATGTCTGAATACATGGAAAAACACAGTGTTTCTAAAATGATTGGTTCACCGCCAGGCTACGTTGGACATGAGGAAGGCGGACAATTAAGTGAAAAAGTGCGTAGAAATCCTTATTCTGTCATTTTATTTGATGAAATAGAAAAAGCACATCCGGATGTGTTTAATATTTTACTGCAGGTATTAGACGATGGGCATATTACAGATGCACAAGGAAGAAAAGTCGATTTTAAAAATACGATTATAATTATGACATCCAATGCCGGTGCACAGGCTATTATTGCACCGAAAAAACTAGGTTTTGGCAATGGTGATGATGAAAAACAGAATTATGACCGGATGAAAGACGGAGTAATGGAAGAAGTAAAACGTATATTTAAACCGGAATTTTTAAATCGAATTGATGAAACCATTGTCTTTAGAGCATTAAATAAAGCAGACATGAAGAAAATCGTTACTCTGCTGACGAAAATACTTGTAGAACGCTGTAAAAAACAGATGGATATCACACTTTCCATTAAGGATTCAGTGAAAGCACATATTGTTGAAACGGCTTATGAGCCTAAATATGGTGCAAGACCTTTGCGACGTAAGATTCAGAATCTTATTGAAGATGCATTGGCAGAAGAAATTCTTGATGGAAGAATCAAAAAAGGTGATAACGTAGATGTAGGGATGCGTGGAAAAGATATTCGTTTTACTGTAAAATAGAAGTAATAGAAAAATACAGAAAACTTTATAAAAATTGTCAAAATGTCTGGAAAAAATGCGGGAAATGTACTATAATATCAGTATATCAAACACAATAATATAACTAATGGATAAGGGCACGTTTTGTTGCCGCAGGAGGATAAATATGTCTGTAATTAGCGAATTGATTCGTACAGAATCGGATGGAACTATTAGTTTTGGAGATTACAGTTTAGGAGTCAAAGCAAAACTAGACAATTTTGAGCATGCCGGAGATTTATACAAAGTAAAAACATTTCAGGAGATTACCAAATTAGAGAGAAATGGTATGTTTGTATACGAATCCGTACCAGGAACTGCTGTTATGAATTTTAAAGCATCTGAAACAGAGGTATCATTTAAAGTTGAAGGACCGGAAGATACACAGATTACATTGGAATTAGAAGAAAATACCGAGTATGACATTGTGATTGATGAAGCAGATGCTGGAGTCATGAAGACAAATCTTGGTGGTAAATTAAGCATGAGTGTGGAAATGGATGGCAGCGAAGCTGTTTCGGTTGTTATTACAAAAAAATAAAAACAGGGAATTTAAGAGAGAAGAACTGTTGGAATTTCTATCCCAACAGTTCTTTTGTGCATAAAGAAGGTTTGGAGGAGTAAATTTATGCCTAAGGAGAAAATAGTTTTTTTCTGTCAGTCCTGTGGAGCAGAAAGTTCAAAATGGATGGGACAGTGTCCGGCATGTAAGGAATGGAATACATTAGTTGAAGAAATTGTGTCTGCAAAAAAGGGCAGCAAGGTGGTTCGCACAGAAACAAGGGCAAAAGTAACAAAATTAAAAGACATCGAGTCAGCAGAAGAACAGCGCATTACAACACAAATCACAGAACTGGATCGTGTTTTGGGTGGTGGTATTGTGCCGGGCTCCATGGTGCTTGTGGGAGGAGACCCGGGAATTGGAAAATCTACATTGTTATTGCAGGTATGTAGAAATCTCGCAGCAAGTAATCAGAATATCTTATATGTGTCGGGTGAAGAATCTTTACAGCAGATAAAAATTCGTGCAGAGCGTATAGGAGAGTTTTCGGATAACCTGTCATTACTGTGTGAAACAAATTTAGAGGTTGTTGGAGAAATTGTGGGAAAGGAACGGCCGAAAGTTGTAGTTATTGACTCTATTCAGACAATGTATAATGAAAATGTTGCATCTGCGCCGGGAAGTGTATCGCAGGTAAGGGAGTCTACAGGCAGTCTTTTGCAACTCGCCAAAGGATTAGGAATAGCAGTCTTCGTAATTGGACATGTGACAAAAGAAGGTGTTGTGGCAGGTCCACGCGTACTTGAACATATGGTAGATACCGTATTGTATTTCGAAGGAGACAGACATGCGGCATATCGTATTCTCCGTGGAGTAAAAAACCGTTTCGGTTCTACAAATGAAATTGGCGTGTTTGAAATGCGCTCTGAAGGTCTTGAAGAAGTAGAAAATCCTTCAGAGTTTATGTTGGGTGGAAAACCAGAAGGAGCCAGCGGTTCAGTGGTAGCATGCTCCATGGAAGGAAGCCGTCCGATTTTATTGGAAGTACAGGCACTTGTGTGTCATAGTAATTTTGGTATTCCAAGAAGAACAGCAGCCGGCACAGATTTTAACAGAGTGAATCTGCTTATGGCAGTATTAGAAAAACGTGTTGGGCTGCAGATGGGAAATTGTGATGCCTATGTGAATATTGCCGGTGGTATAAAAATGAATGAACCGGCGATTGATTTGGGAATTATTTTAGCACTTGTATCCAGCTATAAGAACCGTCCGATAGATGAAAAGACGATTTGTTTTGGAGAAGTCGGATTAAGCGGAGAGGTTCGTGCCGTTAATATGGCAGAGCAGCGTATCTTAGAGGCGAAAAAATTAGGGTTCACAACATGTATAGTGCCGGAAGTATCAAAAGCATCTTTGCATAAAATAGAAGGTATACAGATTATAGGTGTGAAAAATGTAAAAGAGGCAATAGACAAAATGGTATAGTATTGTTTAAATTTTTGTAATTGTAGAAAATGTATATACAATTGATGAAAAAGTCTTGCAAAATAAATGTCGAAATTTGGTTGACACAAGTAAATGAAAATGCTATTATAGTCAAGCTGACGGCAGGGAACAGCAAAGAAGTGCTGAAAACAATGCGTTGGTAAATAGGAAGTTGAAAAACTTCGAAAAATAAAATAAAAAAGTTGTTGACAAACAAATGACAGTGTGCTAATATAAATGAGCTGTCGCAAGAAACGACAACAAAGAACGTTGATAACTGAACAGTGAAATAACCTTGAAAGATTTTGAGAATAATTCAAGAACAGCAACGAAAGTTGCAAACCTTAAAACAGTAAACATCACTTTGGTGATGAAACGGAACAAGGAAAAGCCAAGTTTTTTCTTGAACCAAGAATCAAACATTTTAACATGAGAGTTTGATCCTG
>JAGAMY010000032.1 GCA_017624495.1 Lachnospiraceae bacterium
CAGGCAGCTGGTACACAGGTTATCTTATTTGACCGTACAATCGAAGCTGATGATAGCTTATATGTAGCTTCTATCGTTTCTGATATGGCTAAAGAAGGTGAAACTGCTGTTAACTGGTTAAAAGAGCAGGGATTAAGCGAATACAACATCATCCACATTCAGGGTGTAATGGGTTCTGCAGCTCAGGTTGGACGTTCTGGTGCAGTTGACGCAGCAGTTGCTTCTGACGGATGGAATCTTGTAACACAGCAGACAGCTGAATGGAACGCAGAAAAAGCTCAGCAGATCGTTCAGTCTATCATCGATGCTGGTACATCTTTCAACGTAATCTACGCTGAAAACGACGATATGGCTAAAGGTGCTGTAGCAGCTCTTGATAAAGCTAACATCTCCCACGGTGTTGACGGTGACGTTATCGTAATGGGATTTGACTGTAACAAATGGGCATTAGAAGAATTATTAAATGGTAACTGGAACTACGATGGTCAGTGTAACCCATTCCAGGCTCCATACATTGATGAAATCATCAAGAAACTTGAAGCTGGTGAAGAAATCACAGAAAAAGTTATCATCTTAGATGAAAAAGGCTTTGACGCTACAACAATTACTCAGGAAGATGTTGATACATACGGAATCTAATATCTAATTGAGAAGATATAACTTATTGTAATCAAGCGCGGTGTAGCGTAACGGGTTGTATATACGTTGCACTGCGCTTAAACTTTGAAAAATATTATGTTTAAGGAGTGAGTTACTGGTGAGAGATAAAGCTGTATTGGAAATGAGAAATATCCACAAAAGCTTCCCAGGAGTACGCGCATTGCAGGCTGTAGATTTTACTCTTTGCGAAGGTGAAATTCATGCATTGATGGGCGAAAATGGTGCCGGAAAATCTACTTTGATTAAAGTATTGACCGGAGTTTACTCAAAAGACGAGGGAGATATTTTCCTTAAGGGACACGATAAAGCGGTTGCTATCAATTCCCCACAGGATGCACAGAATTTAGGAATTAGTACTGTATATCAGGAGATTACACTTTGTCCAAATCTTTCTGTTGCTGAAAATATGTACATTGGACGTACACAGGGCATGGGAACAAATTGGAAAAAGATGAATGAAGATGCAGAGAAAATACTGAAATCATTAGATATTCCTGCAACAGCAACACAGGAATTAGGAAGCTGTTCTTTAGCAGTTCAGCAGATGATTGCTATTGGTCGTGCTGTTGATATGGATTGTAAAGTATTGATTTTGGATGAACCGACATCTTCTCTTGATGAAGGCGAAGTAGAAAAATTATTCAAGCTTATGCGTGATTTAAGAGCAAAGGGCGTAGGAATCATCTTCGTTACACACTTCTTAGATCAGGTATATGAGGTTTGTGATAAGATTACAGTATTGCGTGACGGACAGTTAGTTGGAGAGTATGAAATTGAAAATCTTCCTCGTGTTCAGTTAGTTTCTAAGATGTTAGGTAAAGAATTAGACGATATGTCAGACATCAAGAGTGAAACAACAGAGTACACTGGCGAAGGTGCAGGAGATATGGTATTTGAAGCAAAAGGTCTTTGCAGTGATGCAGGAATCAAACCTTTCGACTTCTATATCAAAAAAGGTGAAGTTAACGGATTTACCGGTTTGTTAGGTTCCGGACGAAGCGAATGTGTTCGTGCAGTCTTTGGTGCTGATAAAGTAACAAGCGGAACAGTGAAGATGAATGGTAAAGATGTTAAGATTAACAAACCTATCGATGCAATGAAAAATGGTATTGCATTCCTTACAGAAGACCGTAAAGGCGAAGGTATTGTTGGAGACTTATCCGTGCGTGATAACATTATCCTTGCTTTACAGGTAATGAAAGGATGGTTCAAACCATTTACAAAAGCACAGGCATATGCTTTTGCTGATGAATATATCAAACTTTTATCCATAAAAACAGCGTCTGCAGATACACCAATCAAACAGCTTTCCGGTGGTAACCAGCAGAAGGTTCTTATCGGTCGCTGGCTGCTTACACATCCACAGTATTTAATCATGGATGAACCGACCCGTGGTATCGACGTTGGTACAAAGATTGATATTCAGAAATTAGTGCTTAAGCTTGCTTCAGAAGGTATGAGTGTAACATTTATTTCTTCTGAGACAGATGAAATGCTGCGTACATGTTCACGTTTGGTAGTTATGCGTGACCGTAAGGTAGTAGGCGAGCTTTCAGGCGAAGACTTAACTCAGAATAAGATTATGAGTACTATTGCCGGAGGTGACAAATAATCATGAAAGCTAAATTTAATTTTAAAGATTTAATGAGAAGTCAGATTTTTATTCCAGTTGTAGCATTGTTATTATTACTGGTATTCAACTTGATTATGGATCCAAGCTTCTTCAAGATTACATTGGGACACAATAGTGCAGGTGATCCGGTATTATCCGGTTACTTAATCACTATCTTAGATATGGGTTCTGAGCTTGCAATTCTTGCCATTGGTATGACACTTGTAACAGCTGCTTCCGGCGGACAGGATATTTCCGTTGGTGCTACAGTAGCTATCACAGGTAGTGTGCTTTTAAGAATTCTTTGCGGTGGAAATTCCAGACCGGAAGAATACGCAGCACCTCTTATTGTAGCTTTCCTTGTTTCTGTAATTGCGGGAATGTTATGTGGGGCATTTAACGGTGTGCTGGTATCTATTTTCAAGATTCAGCCGATGATTGCGACTTTGATTCTGTATACAGCAGGTCGTTCTATCGCAGCATGGGTAAATAATAACGAACTTCCGGTTATCAGTGAGCCATCCTTTGGTTACTTTGGTGGATTTATTCCGGGAATTTGTATTCCTACACCATTTATCATTGCGTTAGTATGTATTATCATCATTGCATTAGTAATGAAATTTACAACATTAGGATTATTTACACAGGCAGTTGGTATCAATCCAAATTCATCCAGATTAAATGGTTTGAATCCTGTATTTGTTAAATTCTTAAGCTTTGTAATCCTTGGTGTATGTGTAGCAGTAGTAGGTTTAATTAAAGTAAGCCGTATTTCTACAATCAACTACTCCGTTGTTGCAAAAGATATCGAAATGGATGCTATCTTAGCAGTTGCATTAGGTGGAAATGCATTAAGCGGTGGTAAATTTAACATGGCAGCATCTATTGTAGGTGCTTATGTAATTCAGTGTCTTACAACTACATTGTACAAATTCCAGGTACAGGCTGATGCGCTTCCGGCATACAAAGCGGTTGTCGTTATCGTATTAGTAGTTTCTAGTGCTCCAACTGTAAAAGACTGGTTCGCTAAGACAATGAAAAAAGTGAAAGCTAATAAGGAGGTTGGTTAAAATGAAAAATAAAATGAAAAATCTCACCAATGCAAACCTCTTGCTCATGATTACAATCGTAGTATTCTTTGTTATGTATATAGGAGCAATGGTATTTTTGGGAGAAGGATTTTTAAAAGCACAGACCTTCTTTAATATCTTAAATGCAAATGCATCTTTGATTATTGTAGCATGTGGTATGAGTTTGGTAATGATTACCGGCGGTATTGATATTTCTGTTGGTGGTGTGGTTGCATTAGTAAGTATGTGTTGTGCAGTATACCTTGATGGTGTTGAAGGCGGATTATTCGGCAGCTTACAGGGTGGTGTAGGCGGTGCCGTTGTTATCGCAATTATCATCGGACTTGCATACGGTGTTGTACAGGGCTTATTAGTAGCTTACTTAGAGATTCAGCCATTTATTGTCAGCTTAGCAGGTATGTTCTTTGCCCGTGGTATGACAACAATCGTAAATACAGAACCATTCAACGTTAAAAATGAAGCATTTCAGGCAGCGAAAAGTACACGAGTAATCATTCCTGCAATGGGTTCTGTAAATAGAAAAGGTATTTATGTTGATGCTTATGTTGAAATCGGTGTTATCATAGCATTATTAGTAGTTGTAGTAATGTTCTGTATGCTTAGATGGAGCAAGCTTGGTCGTGCTTTCTATGCCGTAGGTGGTAATGCACAGAGTGCGTTAATGCTTGGTATCAACGTGAAAAAGACAAGATTCCTATCCCATTTACTCTGTAGTTTATTAGCCGGTATCGGTGGATTCGTTTACTTCCTGCATGTAGGTTCCGGTTCAGCATCTCATGCAAGTGGTATGGAAATGAATGCGATTGCATCAGCGATTATCGGTGGAACAATGTTGACAGGTGGTGTAGGTAATATCATCGGAACATTCTTCGGTGTATTATCACTTACATTGATTCAGAATATTGTTTCTTCTATCGGTCTTGACCAGGCTTGGTGGACAGGAATCACAGTTGCAGCAATGCTTTGCTTATTCTTAGTAATTCAGAGTGTTGTAGTAGCTCGTAAAAAGGGGTAGATTTCTACCTCTTTTTCCTACATTTTTCTTTAAAAAAGAAAAATCATTGTCAAAAAGGAGAGATTGATAGTGAATAATGTGAAAAAAGAGAAAGTAAAGAAAGCCCCAAAAACTAAAAATAAGAAAAAAGATGGATTCCGTTTAAGTTTGTTTGTCATGCTGATGATACTTTCTTTAATTCCCTTGATTTTATCCGTGGGAATCGTCAGTGTGACATCCTTAAATATTACCCAGAGTAATTTGGAACAGGCATCGGAAGATTCACTTTACATTGTTTCAAACAGTTTGGCGAATTATTGCCGTCAGAACGAAATTACTGCTATCAATGCCGGTGATTATTATGAATATTTAGACAGCTTGAAGGAGCAGGGCATTGAAATGGCAATTCTTATGGAGGGTGCATTAGGGGCAACTTCTATTAAAAATGAGAATGATTATCGTGTAAGAGATATTCCGTATGAAGTTTCTGAAACCGGTTACTACGATAAAGATATAGAAATCGATGGAAAGAAATATTATGGATATTATCTGCCAATTACCTATGATGGAGAAATTATGGGTATGGCATTTGCAGCACAGTTAAGTGCTGATGTGGAGAAGACAATTAGTTCTACAGCGATGACTTTTGTTATTATTGCAGTTGTACTGATTGCTGTGTTTGCAGTAATTACTTTGGTATTTACCAGAGTGTTGTCAAAATCATTCATAACCGTGGGCAAGCATGTAAATGCGTTATCCAAAGGTATTTTAAGTAAACAGGATTCAGCTTCTAGTCTGATTAAGGAAATGAGTGCATTATTATCTGAAACAGGCATGATGCAGGAGAATCTGCAGGAGACAATTGGTAAGGTAAAATCTGTTTCTCATGAACTGGTAGGAAATATATCTGAGGTTACAGAACTTAGTGAAAGTACAAGTGACAGAGCAAAACAGATTACTACTTCCATGGAGGAATTATCTACTGCTACCATGGCGATGGCAGAAAATGTACAGGATATCAATATGCAGATGATGGAAATCGGCAACTGTGTAAATGATATTTCAGGAAACGTAGAACAGTTATATGGCAGTTCAGAAAATATTGTGAAATCCAATGATGAAGCAAAAGACAACATGGATACAATTATGAAGAACAGTCACGAATCTGTATCAGCGGTAAATGATATTACTGTACAGATTAAGCAGACAAATGACTCTATTGCTGAAATTGATCAGGCGGTAGAATTGATTTTATCTATTTCTGAACAGACAAATCTTTTAAGCTTAAATGCATCTATTGAGGCAGCAAGAGCCGGAGAAGCAGGAAGAGGATTTGCAGTTGTTGCAGAAGAAATCAGACATTTGTCCGAACAGAGTGCTGAGGGTGCAGAAATGATTAAAAACTTAGCACAGACAATTACAGATAAGTCACAGAAATCTGTAAAATTGGCAGATAAAGTTCGTTCATTAATTGTGCTTGAACAGGAAAATCTGAACAAGACACAGAAAAAATATGAAGAGCTTAGTGAAGATATTGACAAGTCTGTAGTGGAAATCCGGTCAATTGCAGATAAAACGGATAATCTGACAGATTATAAAGAAAAAGTAATTGAAAATGTACAGGGTCTGAGTGCGATTAGTGAAGAAAATGCAGCAAGTAATGAAGAAGTAAGTGCGAACATTATTGAAATTATTACGGAAGTGCAGACTGTAAATGATAATTGTACCAGAATGAATTCTATGGCTCAGGAATTAGAAAAAGCTGTAGCATATTTCCGTGATTAAAATGTAAGTAAACGGTAAAGTTATAGAAATTATGATGTATTAGGAGGCGAAAGATGAAAAAGCAATCTTTAGCCATTGTAATTATTGCCATGCTCTGTATATTGGTAATTTCTTCCATGAGTAGTTTTACATCTGAAAATGAGCCTGTGCATACAGAGGCATCAACATCTGGCGAATGTATTGTGGTTGGCTTTTCACAGCTTGGTGCGGAATCCGACTGGAGAAGTGCCCATACAGAGTCTATACAGTCGACTTTTACCGTTGAGAACGGATACAAATTATTATTAGAAGACGGACAGCAAAAGCAGGCAAATCAGATAACTGCAATTCGTACCTTTATTCAGCAGGATGTGGACTATATTGTGTTGGCTCCTGTTACGGAGACCGGGTGGGATACCGTATTACAGGAAGCAAAAGATGCCGGAATACCTGTAATTATTGTAGATCGTATGGTGGATGTTTCGGATGATAGTTTGTTCACCTGCTGGATAGGTTCTGATTTTTATCTGGAAGGTAAAAAAGCTGCTGAATGGTTGAACCAGTATACAATAGCAGAAGGTATTGATGCAAAAGATTTGAATATCGTAAATATACAGGGTACAATTGGTTCATCCGCCCAGATTGGGCGTACCAGAGGTTTGGCAGATGCAGCAAAGTTGTACGGCTGGAATCTTAAAGCAGAACGGGCAGGCGATTTTACACAGGCAAAAGGAAAAGAAGTTATGGAAACACTTCTTAAAATGTATTATGATATCAATGTTGTGTATTGTGAAAATGATAATGAAGCCTGTGGAGCTATTGAAGCCATTGAAGCTGCCGGTAAAAAGGTAGGATCTGATATCAAAAATGGAGAGATTATGGTAATCTCTTTTGATGGTGTCAAGGAAGAAGCGATGGATTATGTGCGTCAGGATAAAATTTCTCTTATCGCAGAGTGTAATCCGCTTCATGGTCCTCGTGTAGAAGCAATTATAAAATTGCTTGCAGAGGGCAAAGAGCCGGAGAAGTTTTCGTATATAGACGAAAAAATATATAGTTCTACTGCCACTGTGGGGGAAATTATGGTGGAGGAAACGGTTTATCCGGTAACAATTCCATAAAATATAATATTTTTTGTGAAAAAGCTGTTGTAAAAGTGAAAACTGTTACAATAGTTTTTTTCGTCAAAATTGTTTACAAGAATATATAAAAAAATATATAATATTACTAAAATATACATAAAGGAGAGGATTTGATGGTGAAATATAGAAAAAAGCGTATATCTGTTCTGCTGGTGATTCTTATGATATTACCGACACTTTTATCTATACTTCCAGTGAAAATGCTGGAGGTGTCAGCGGCATCAAATGATTATATATTATGGACGGGATTTGTTGCATCGGATGCTAAAACTATTCAGGTAGAACAGGGACAGGTATTTAATCTTGGGGATTATATCTATGTATATGATGGTAACACATATAAGTATGGATGTGGCTCATTGTTTGATAAATTGTCCTATTCGTCAAGTGAAAAATCGGTTGTAACCGTGGATAAAGATGGGATTTTTACAGCAAAAAAACCTGGTATTACAACTATAACGGTTAAATTTAGAACGAAAAATATTAAGTGTAAATTTCAGGTAATGGAAGTAGGAAGTTTTGGAGAGTCAGAAGCTGTTGTAAATTTGAGAGCGTTATGTGAAAAAAGTTTCAAGAATATACCAAAGAAAATTACAATAGCAAATGGGTATAAATATCTAAAAATGAAAAAGCAGTATTCTACTGATATATTCGAATATAGGTTTGCTGTTAGTAATAGCGGATTTATAAAAGAACCAGTGAAGATTGGTAACTATACATCTTATCAGGATACATGTAAGCTGGCAGTGCCACAAATGGGAAGATATTGGTATTTGGATGCATTATTGTCGAAATTTGAAGAAAAAAATAGTCCAACATCTACTAAAAGCAGTAAAGTGATGAAAATTGCTTCAATATCTGCAAATACCCGGCAGATAACAGTTAAGTTGAAGAAAAAGGTATCGAATGAACAGATTCTGGCAACGAATATTGGGGATTTTTATTTGAATCCATCATTTAACAAGAAAACAGCAAATATTTCTATGTATGTTTATGATATGACAGAAGAAAAATTATATTCTGCCAAAGGGATTATAAAAAAAGGAAGTAATACTATGAAAATTGAAATTGGAAAATTTCAGTATACTTCTAAGAATGGTATTAATATTACAAAACTAAAAAAGGAAAAACTGAAAAAAGGACATACCTATAGGTTATGTGCAGATTATACATGGACGAAGGGGAAAAAGGTAAAGATAAAGTAGTTTAAAACATACATGAAAAAAGATTTAAGGGGGTATATTATGAGAAGTATTAGAACGAAAATTATTCTTGGAATTTTATTGTGCTCTGTTTTGACAGCATTAATTACCGGTTTGTTAACTGTCTGGAACTCTACACAGGTAGCAGGAAATGATGCAAAAGAACAGATGGCGGCAGCGACGCAAATGGAGGCTGCAAAGATAAACAGTATAATAGCTGGAATTGAGCAGTCTGTGGATACCTTAAGTGACCGTGTTATGCAGAATCTGGATATTGAGAAGTTTATGTCTGATAAAAATTATGCGGATGAGTATACAAAGCAGTTAGAAGTAGAGGTAAACAATTTTGCTTCCCATACTTTTGGAGCAATCACTGCTTATGTACGCTATAATCCGCAGTATTCTAATCCGACATCTGGAGTATTTGCTACCAGGAATACATTAGAAGAAGCATTTTCTTTTGTAACACCGACGGATTTTTCCATGTATGATGAAAACGATGCAGAACATGTGGGTTGGTATTATATTCCGGTAAAGAATGGAGCTCCAATCTGGATGGACCCATATTTGAACCAAAATATTAATGTATATATGATATCTTATGTTGTACCGCTTTTTAGTGAGGATGGCACATCGATTGGAATTGTGGGTATGGATATTGATTTTTCCCAGATAACAGATATTGTGGATAATGCACAGGTATTTTCTTCCGGTTATGCTTTCCTGGCAAAAGAAGATGGTATGGTAATTCACCATAAAGAGTTGGAAATGGGAGAAAATGTTTTTGATGCGGATGCATCGTTAACTTCATTTTCTGGCTTTTTTGCAAATGAAAATGAACAGGGAGAGACAAAGGTTTACAGTTATACTGGTGAAAAAAAGCGTATGCTTTTCTATAATCTGGATAATGGTATGAAATTTGTAATGACAGCACCAAATATGGAGATTTTTTCCCAGGCAAATCAGGTGGTTACTGTAGTGATTATTGGAATTGTACTTGCGGTTATTATTTCCAGTGTGATAGGTATCCTTGTTGGTACAAGTTTATCCAAACCGATAAAACAGCTAACCGGAGTAATTAGTCAGACAGCAGGACTGGATTTTACACCTACGATGGATGGAAGTAAATTGCGCAAGCAGAAAGATGAAATTGGTAAGATGGCTGTGGAGATTCACAGTATGCGTATTATTTTGCGTGAAATGATTGCCAGTATTCATAATGCAGAAACGACCATATTAGAAAGTGTAGAAAATTTAGATTATATTATGCAGGATAACAGTCATCGTTCAGAGGATAACTCTGCGGCTACACAGGAAATTGCAGCTGGCATGGAAGAAGCTTCTTCAAATACAGCAGAAATTACAGAGAGCATTGAAGTGGTTAAGCAGAATGCAGAAAATATTTTTGCACTTGCTCAAAGTGGAGAAAAGAATTCAGAGGAAGTGTTGATTCGCGCAGAGGAAATGGAAAAAGTCAGTCGACAGTCCAGTGAAAAAACGAATACTATCTATGCTGTGATGAAACAAAAATCGGATGCTGCCATAGAAAAATCCAAAGCAGTACAAAGAATTAATGAATTGACAGATGATATTAAAAATATTTCATCACAAACAAATCTACTGGCATTGAATGCCAGTATTGAAGCGGCAAGAGCCGGAGAGGCTGGAAGAGGATTTGCGGTTGTTGCAACGGAAATTGGTTCATTAGCATCCCAGACTTTCCAGACGGTTGATAATATTCATGCTATTGTGGATGAAGTAAATGAGGCAGTAAAAAATATGACGGAATGTATAACTGCAATGATGGAATTTTTAGAAGAAACCGTACTTTTAGATTATGATACATTCAAAGAAACCGGTGGACAGTATCATGCGGATGCAGATGGCTTTATTGATATTATGCGAAGCGTAAAAGGTGCAGTAGAGCAGCTTGACCGATATATGGAAAAAATTGTGACGGCAGTAGAGGATATTAATATAACCGTGAGTCAATCTGCAGAGGGAATTAATCTGATTGCAGAGAAATCGTCCGAAACAGCCAGTACGTCCATGGAAGGTTATGAAAGATTGCGTGAAAGCCGGGAATCTGTGGATGCACTCCGTGAAATTGTAACGAGATTTGTTTTATAAGTGAATGATAAAGAGGAAGTTTATTCTATGGATAACTTTCTCTTTTTTTGTCTAGTAATAGATATACGATTTTTAATTAAAAATTAGCTAAAAAACATTGACGTTAAAAAAACTTTAACTTATAATAAAATTAGCTAAAATTTAATTACAAAAACTACATGAACAAAAAGTTGAGATAGAATAAAGAAAAGGGGATAGAAATATGGCAAAAGCAGTAAAACTTGCAGATATTGCAGTACGCCTTGGCGTGAGCACAGTGACCGTTTCAAAAGCACTATCCGGTCAAAAGGGTGTAAGCGATGAAATGCGTGAAAAGATTCGTCAGTTAGCGGAAGAAATGGGCTATCAGCCGCCGTCTACCCAAAAGAAAGAGAAAAGAAGCTATAATTTAGGTGTCGTGATTGCTGAACGTTATCTGGATAAATATGATTCATTTTATTGGCAGATGTATCAGCAGTTAGCCACAAAGGCAGTGACAAAAGAATGTTTTACCATGACAGAAACGATTACTGCAGAAGTGGAAAACGGTTGTGAATTACCGAAGTTATTGCAGGAACAGAAGGTGGATGGACTGGTTGTTATCGGAAAGATAGCAGATGGATATCTTGAATTTTTATCGGATAATGCAGAAGTACCTTTGATTTTTCTTGATTTCTGCAATAATAAGCAGAATATGGATGCGGTAATTTCTGACAGTTACTATGGCGCATATTGTCTGACGAATTATCTGTTTGACATGGGACATAAGAAGATTGCTTATGTGGGTACTATTTTATCCACCGGGTCAATTACAGACCGGTATTTAGGCTATGTAAAATCTCTTTTAGAGCATGGTGAGTCACCAAAGGCTGAATGGCAGATAGACGACAGAAGAAAAGATGACTGCTTTATTGATGCAGAGAATCTTTTGAAGCTTCCTACAGAGGATATGCCTACGGCATTTTTCTGTAACTGTGACCTGACAGCCAGTATTTTAATTAAGAAGCTAGGTGAGAATGGCTATCGTGTGCCGGAAGATATATCTGTAGTCGGATATGATAATTATTTATTTCCGGGACTTTGTGATGTGGGAATTACCACATATGAAGTAGATATGAAGGAAATGGCAAGACGAACAATCCATACAATATTGAAAAAAATCCGTGGTGAAAGCTACCGGAAGGGAATTCATATTGTAGAGGGACATCTTGTGATTAAAGAAAGTGTAAAAAGAATAAAGGGCTAAATAGACAAAACACCTGGGCAGCTGCTGAGAGAATTGCTGACAGGTGTTTTTGTAAAATAAAGTAAATTTATACTTAAATTAGTTGATTAAGTTAATTAATTAGGGTTAAAACAAGAATATTACTATTAAAAATTAACAAAAAACAAGTTAAAAAACTATGCAAAGAGTAGAATGTTAAGTTAAAATTAAGAAAAGTATTGCTAAAAAATTAAGTTAATGATAAGATAAATTCAACTTAAAAAAGGAGGAAACAAATTAATATGAAAAGCAAAAGTTTAAAAAGAGTTTTAGCAGTTGCAATGGCAGCTACCATGACAGTAGGTATTGTGGGATGTGGAAACAAAACAACAGAAGAAGCAGCAGCAGACAAAGCTGCAGAAAGCAGTGATGCAGAAGAAAGTGCAGATGCAGAAGGAACAGAAGAAAGCGCAGCAGCAACAGATTTATCCTATGCAGATTTTGAAGTTGGTGTAGACGGAGTGGATTTAGAAACAACTATTTCTTTCTTCAACAACAGAACAGACCTTGATTCTGATGAGTACGGCGGAGTGAACTGGAAAGAGTACATTGCTGAATTCAACAAGATGTATCCGGGAATTACCGTTGAAGTATTAACAGATACCAATTACGCAGACAGCTCTTTAACACATTTACAGTCCGGCGATTATGAAACAGTTATGATGATTCCGGATGCTATTGACAGAGCAGACTTAAGCAATTACTTCATTTCTTATGGTGACTATGACACCATGAGTGCAGAAATCAATTATGCAAACCGTTGGTTATATGAAGATCAGGTATACGGTGTACCTTCTACAGCAACTACACGAGGAATTGTTTACAATAAGAAAGTATTTGAAGCAGCAGGTATTACAACACTTCCTGCAACACCGGCAGATTTTATGGCAGCGTTACAGGCAATTAAAGATAACACAGATGCCATTCCATTGTACACAAACTATGCGGCAGGATGGACAATGAGTGCATGGGATGATTATATTGGCGTAACAGCAACCGGTGATATTCAGTACATGAATCAGAAATTAGTACATACACAGGACCCATTCAAAAACTATGGTGATGATACACACGCTTATGCTGTTTACAAAATTCTTTATGATGCAGTAGCAGGTGGCTTAACAGAAGAAGATTACACAACAACAGACTGGGAAGGCTGTAAGAGCATGATTAACAATGGAGAAATCGGTTGTATTGTACTTGGCTCATGGGCTTATCCACAGATGGAAGCAGGTGGACCAAATGCAGCAGATATCGGTTATATGCCATTCCCAATCACAGTAGGTGGCAGACAGTATGCAACAAGTGGTGCAGATTACTGCTACGGTATCAATGTAAATGCATCTGACGAAGAAAAATTAGCAGGTATGGCATTTGTAAAATGGATGACAGAGCAGTCCGGATTTACATATAACGAGTGTGGTCTTCCGGTTGTAGCAGGAAGCAGTGAAACAAAACTTGCATTTGATGGTGTAATTCTTCAGGCAGACGAAGCAGCATTAGAAGGCGAAGAAGATTTCTTAAATGCAGTAAACAGCGAATCTGAATTAATGGTTACAGCTGGTGGAGATACAAAAATCCAGAAAATTATCGAACATGCAGCAAATGGAGATAAATCCTTTGATGATATTATGGCTGAATGGAATCAGGCATGGACAGATGCACAGGAAGTAAATGGAATTGAAGTAACAGAATAAAAGAATTTCAATAACCTGGTCAGGCAGAAATATTTAGGCATATAGGGAAACCGGGCGACACGTTAAGGTTTCCCTATTGCTGATTTTGTGAAAGCATGAGAGATAGTCTGGTGGAAATGCAAATGGAGGAAGTGCACATGGAAGCAAAAAAAGAGTCCTTTAATCTGATTAAATGGGCAAAAAGCAGAAAAGGGCAGAAAGTATTAATCTGTCTGGCATTTACAGCGATTCCATTATTGTTATTGCTGGTGTTTACCTATATTCCTTTTGGGGAAATGGTAAAGTTTAGTTTTTATAAAATGAAATACTCAACTCCGGTGGAGAAAAGAGTATTTGTAGGATTGAAAAATTACATAGACGTATTCCAGAGAGAAGATTGTTTTGGCGCATTAAAGTTGAGTCTGTTTTATATGGCAGGTTCTTTGATACAGCTTGCACTGGCATTATATCTGGCAACAATTTTAAGTTTTAAGGTAAAAGGTGGAAATTTCTTTAAGGGACTGATGTTTTTCCCTTATCTGATTAGTGGTATTGCAATTGGTTTTATTTTCAAATTTTTCTATACCAGAGGATTTGTGTTAGATACCATTTTGCAGTGGATTGGTTTTGAATTGGAAAATCTTCCATACTGGTTGAAGGATCAGTCGGTAAACAACTGGTCACTTGTGGCAACTTCGGTCTGGCGGTATTTTGGTCAGAATATGGTACTTTTCATCGGGGCAATTATGTCTGTAGATGCAGAATTATACGAAGCTGCGGAACTAGATGGTGCAAATAAATTTCAGCAGTTTATACATATTATCCTGCCAAGTATCCGGACAATTGTAACCTTAAATGCAATTTTATCCATTACAGGTGCATTGAGTGCATTTGAACAGCCATACGTTATTACCAATGGTGCAAATGGAACCGGAACATACTTTGTAGTTATGAATGAAATCGCACATGTAAGCCAGAAGGTAGGTCTTGCCTGCGCAATGGCAATTGTGTTGTTGTTAATTATCTTTGCCTGCACAATTTTACAGAAATTGTTCTTTAAATTTGTATTCCGTGATGCGGATAGCGAGGATGAATCCTATGCAGCAAAGAAAGCAAAAAGAAAAGCAGAAAAAGAAGCAAAAAAGAATATGAAGAAGGGAGTTGCATAAACGATGAAAGCAAATAAAAAGAGAAAGAAATACAGCATCGGTTCGATTATATGGACAATTGTACAGTATGCATCCCTGATTTTCTTCGGATTGTGTGCACTGATACCGATTGTATCTTGTGTAATAACAGCTTTTAAGACCGAAGAGGAATATAAGGCAACGAATGTAATGACTTTACCGGAAAGCTGGCTGAATTTTGACAATTTTGTGAAAGCCTTCGAGGAAGCAAACATGGGCAGAGCATTTTTAAATTCATTGATTGTTATGGTCTGTGTGCTCTTTGTTTCCGTAATTATCGGAACACAGTTAGCTTATGTACTGAATCGTTTTAAATTTCCGGGAAATAGTCTGATTCGTAACTTATTCCTCTTCGCCTCCCTCCTCCCACAGGTGGCGATGCAGGTAACGGTTTATAATATCATGACTAATTTAGGACTTGTAAATTCTTTACATGGTTACATCATTATGATGTGTGGAACAGATGTTATTTCTATTTACATCTTTATACAGTATATGGAAAATATACCTTTATCTTTGGATGAAGCAGCAATTATTGATGGTGCATCCTATTGGACAATTTACTGGAAAGTTATGCTTCCGCTGTTAAAGCCGGCAATTGTTACTTCCTGTATTTTAAAGGGTGTGAATGTATATAACGAATATTATGCAGCAAACCTGTATCTGCAGGATAAGTCATTACATACGATTTCGAGATGTCTGTATACCTTCGTTGGTCCGATGGGAAGTCAGTATAATCTGATTTGTGCGGGAGTAATTATTTCCTTCCTTCCGGCATTGATTATATTTATTCTCTGTCAGAAACAGATTTACAGTGGTGTTGCAGCAGGTGCAGTCAAGGGTTAATGGAACGGAGAATAGAAAGTTATGAGTAAAACAACAGTATTTGCGGCTGAAGTGAAAGCGCATTTGACCGATGTCATTATTCCTTTCTGGAAAAAATTAAGAGATGATACCTATGGCGGTTATTATGGCTATATGGGATATGATTTGACATTAGATAAAGAAGCAGAAAAGGGCTGCATTTTAAACAGCAGAATTACATGGTTTTTTGCAAATGCCTATACATTGCTAAAGGACGAAAGTCTTTTAGCAGAGGCAAAGCATGGCTATGAATTTATGAAAAACCATTGTCTGGATAAAGAACATGGTGGGATTTTCTGGTCCTTAAACTACGATGGAACACCAAAGGATGCCACAAAGCATACCTATAATCAGGCGTTTTGTATCTATGCCCTGGCTTCTTATTATGAAGCTTCTAAGGATACCGAGGCACTACAGATGGCAATGGATTTATTTGCGCTGATTGAAGAAAAATGCACAGACGAAATCGGCTATTTAGAAGCCTTTACAAAAGATTTTCAGCCGGAATCCAATGAAAAATTATCGGAAAACGGTGTGCTGGCAGATAAGACCATGAATACACTTTTGCATGTATTTGAGGCCTATACGGAATTGTACCGGGTAACAAAAGAGCAAAAAGTAAAAGAAAAATTACTGTGGATGCTGGATGTATTTGCAGATAAAATTTATAATCCTACATTGCATCGGCAGGAAGTATTTTTTGATGCAGAATACAATAGCATTTTGGATTTACATTCCTACGGACATGATATTGAAACCGCATGGCTGATAGACAGAGGCTTGGAAATTCTTGAGGATACAGCGTATATGCAAAAGCTTTCACCGATTACAAAGGATTTGACGGCACAGATTTATCAGGTGGCATTTGACGGACATTCTCTTGCCAATGAATGTGACAGAGGAAAAGTGGATACAAACAGAGTCTGGTGGGTACAGGCAGAAACAGTGGTAGGATTTTTAAATGGCTATGAGAAAGAGCCTTCCCGTCAGGAATATTTAGAGGCAGCATTAAGTACATGGGAATTTATCCGGGTCTATGTCGTGGATAAACGGAAAGGTTCAGAATGGTACTGGTTATTAGATAAAGATGGAAGACCTGTAACAGGAGAACCGATTGTAGAGCCATGGAAATGCCCGTATCACAATGGAAGAATGTGTATAGAAGTTATACGTCGTTTAGCAGATGTAAAAGGAGAATAATTATGCTTCATAAAAATTATTATATCGAATTAGAAAAACAGCAGAAGATTTTGGATAGAAAAAATGTTAAATCCGATTTTTATAATGGTGTATATGACCGTTATGAATATCCGGTATTGACAAGAGAACATATTCCCCTTACCTGGAGATATGATGTAAACCCGGAAACAAACCCATATTTTATGGAACGTTTGGGTATCAATGCTGTCATGAATTCCGGTGCTATTGAATTAAACGGAAAATATTATCTGGTGGCACGAATTGAAGGAAACGACCGCAAATCTTTCTTTGGTGTAGCAGAAAGTGATAATGGAATTGATGGATTTAAGTTCTGGGACTATCCGATTTTATTAGAGGATGTCTGCCCGGAAGAAACAAATGTCTATGATATGCGCTTGACAAAGCATGAAGACGGATATATTTACGGTGTGTTCTGTTCAGAAAGTAAGGATACCACCACCAATGATTTATCAGCAGCAGTTGCGGCAGCAGGAATTGTCCGTACAAAGGATTTAAAAACATGGGAAAGACTTCCAAATTTAAAAACCCTTCGTTCACCACAACAGAGAAATGTGGTATTACACCCGGAATTTGTGGATGGAAAATATGCGTTTTATACCAGACCAATGGATGATTTCATTGAAACCGGTTCTGGCGGTGGTATCGGCTTTGGTCTTTGCGAAGACATTACCAATGCGGTCATTGATGAAGAAAAAATGACCAGTTTAAGAAAATATCATACCATTACAGAGGCAAAAAATGGTGCGGGAGCAGTACCGATTAAGACAGAAAAAGGCTGGATACATATTGCCCACGGTGTGCGTAATACGGCAGCAGGACTTCGTTATGTTATTTATGCTTTTGCTACAGATTTGCATGACCCTGCAAAGGTAATCGCAGAGCCATCCGGTCTGCTGATTGGACCAAGAGCCGAAGAACGTGTGGGAGATGTATCGAATGTAGTATTTACCAATGGTGCCATTGCAAAGGACAATGGTGAGGTATACATTTACTATGCATCTAGTGACACCCGTGTGCATGTGGCAACAACAACCATAGAGAAGTTAATGGATTATGTGTTTAATACACCGCAAGATCCACTGCGTTCAGTAGAATGTGTAGCACAAAGATGTGCGTTGATTCAGAAAAATTTAGAATTTTTGAAAAATAACGAAAATTAAGACAATAGATGGAGGAAAATAGAATGAGCAAGTATCAGATGATAAGCCCGGAAGTACCAAACGTGCCATGGCAGGAAAAGCCGGCAGATATCAAAGGTGCACCGGTTTGGAGATATAGTGAAAATCCGATTATTGGAAGAAATCCTGTTGAAGGCGTAGCTAGAATTTTTAACAGTGCGGTAGTACCTTATGAAGGAGCATTTATTGGTGTGTTCCGTGGTGAACAGGTAAATGGTATACCATATATTTATTTAGGCAGAAGCAAAGATGCTATTCACTGGGAATTTGATAAAGAAAAGATTCCATTTGTGGATGAAAACGGTGAAGAATTTATGCCGGTATATGCGTATGACCCAAGATTGGTAAAAGTAGAAGATACCTATTATATTATCTGGTGTCAGGATTTTTACGGTGCGGCTATCGGTATGGCAAAAACCACAGATTTCAAGACCTTTGTAAGAATTGAAAATCCCTTTTTGCCCTTTAATAGAAATGCAGTGTTGTTCCCTAGAAAAATTAATGGAAATTTTGTGATGATGTCAAGGCCATCCGATAGCGGGCATACACCGTTTGGAGATATTTTTATCAGCGAAAGCCCGGATATGCTTTACTGGGGCAAACACCGTCATATGATGGGCAAAAACCCTGAATGGTGGCAGTCCGTAAAAATTGGCGGCGGTGCAGCACCAATTGAAACCAGTGAAGGCTGGCTGTTATTCTATCATGGTGTAACAGGAACCTGTAATGGTTTTGTGTACTCCATCGGTGGTGCAATTTTAGATATTGATAATCCGTCAGTAGTAAAATACAGATGTGAGAATTTCTTATTAACACCGGAAGAATGGTACGAGGAAAGAGGATTTGTACCAAATGTATGTTTCCCTTGCGCAACCATTCATGATTCTAAGAGTGGAAAAATTGCCATCTACTACGGTGCGGCAGATAGTTATGTTGGTCTGGCGTTTACACAGTTGGATGATATTGTAGATTATATAAAAGAACATAGTGTGGTTAGAGAGGCAGATACAGAAATCGGCAGACGTTAATCAGACAAAAAAGTGCCCATTCAAAAAATTGGATGGGTGCTTTATTTATGAAAAGGAGAAGTTATGCAGCAGATTTTACCGGATTGCACGAAGTTAGAATATAGTGGAAGAATTGATTTTTCAAATCCAATGGAGCCGTTGATGGTTTATCCGGCAAGCTATGTAAAAATGCGTTTTACAGGAAATAAAATTGGATTTCGGGTAAAAAATCAACAAATGTACTGGGATAATTATGTGGGGTATATAATAGATGGAAGTCAGGGAAAAAGACTGCTGCCTTTAGAAGGTGAAACAGAATTAGAAATTACTCTGCCGGATAATGGGGATGATTTGGCAGAACACGAAATTATGGTATTTAAGCGTATGGATGCCTGTCACGTTATGTCTTTTTTGGGATTTTTCATTGCAGATTATGGAAAAGTGCTGGATTTACCGGAAAAGCCCCTTAGAAAAATAGAAGTATATGGGGACAGTGTGTCAGCGGGTGAAGTGTCAGAAGCGGTGGAGTATACCGGAAAGGAAGACCCGGAGCATAATGGGGAATATTCGAATAGCTGGTATTCCTATGCGTGGATGACTGCTAGAAAGCTTGGCGCAAATCTTCATAATATTGCACAGGGCGGGGCAGCTCTTATGTCTAAGACCGGGTGGTTTTTAGAGCCGGATGCCATGGGAATGGAAGAAATTTATGATAAAATTACCTATCATCCGGGCTTTGGAAAGGCGAAAGCATGGGATTTTTCCCTGTATCGTCCACAGGTAGTCATTGTGGCAATCGGACAAAATGATAATCATCCGGTGGATTTTATGGCAGAAGATTTTGAAGGAGAAATGGCGGTAAAATGGAAAAAACATTATCAGCAATTTGTCCGCAGACTGCGTACAGTATATCCGAAGGCAACCATTATTTTATCCACAACATTGCTGCAGCATGAAAAGGCATGGGATAATGCAATTGCGGAAGTGTGCCGCGAATTAAATGACGAAAATATACATCATTTTCTATATAAACGAAACGGAACGGCAACACCCGGGCATATCCGTATCGGTGAAGCAGAGGAAATGGTAGAAGAATTAGCGACTTTTATCGAGTCATTAGGAGAACAGATATGGGAAATAACAGACGTTTAAAACAGGCAATGTGTAAGGCGGCAGATGGGAAAAATGTAACAATTGCATTTATTGGAGGTTCCATTACGCAGGGCAGTTTAGCAAGCCGGAGTGAATTTTGTTACCAGAAGAGGGTGGCAAATTGGTGGAGAAAGACATATCCAAAGGCAGAGATTAAGGATATTAATGCGGGAATTGGTGGCACAACTTCGCATTTTGGTACGGCAAGAGTTACAGAGGATGTGTTAAACTATTGTCCGGATGTGGTCTTTGTGGAATTTTCTGTAAATGACGAGGCAAATGATTTTTTTATGGAAACCTATGAGGGACTTTTGCGTCGCATTTTAAATGCAGAAAATGCACCGGCAGTTGTTTTAATTCACAATGTGCGGTATGATACAGGAGGAAATGCGCAGGTTTTTCATGCAAAAGTGGGCAGATATTATGATTTGCCGTCGGTAAGTATGCAAAATACAATTTTTCAAAAAGTGGTATCCGGCGAGTTAGAAGCCAAAGAAATTACGGAAGATAATCTGCATCCGAATGATTACAGACATCAGTTAGTAGCAGAAGTCATAACCGATTTTTTGGCAGATATACATAAAAACAGACAAGAGCAAGAAATGGCATATGAAGTGCCTAAAACGCCTTTGACAATAAATGCCTATGAAAATGCCAGACGTATCAATGCAAAGAATTGTGCGCCTGAAGATACGAAATGTGATGGATTTGCTAAGGATAACCGTTTGCAGCAGGAGATTACGGATGTATTTAAAAATGGCTGGATGGCGGACAGGGAAGGTGCGAAAATCTGTTTTCGGGTAACCGGCAGTGAAATTGCCATACAGTATAGGAAAACCATACAGCACCCGGCACCTGTGGCGGAGATAACCATAGATAACGGACAGACGGAAAGCGTGCTTTTAGATGCAAATTTTGAAGAAACATGGGGAGATTGTCTGTATTTGCAGCCAGTGCTTATCCATGGGGAAAACAAAGAACATACAATAGAAATAAAGGTCATATATGCCCCGGATAAAAAGATTCCTTTTTATCTGAATGCGGTGATTGTGGCATAGGAGGAAAAGATGAATACAAAACCAATTTTATTTTTAGAACCGGTATTTAAGCAGATGATTTGGGGAGGAAACCGTTTGGGAACAGATTTTCATTATCCGATTCCGGGCGAGGATACCGGAGAATGTTGGGGGATTTCTGCACATCCGAATGGAGATGCAAAAATTGTTTCCAAGCCTTTTGAAGGAAAAACCTTATCTGCATTATGGGAAGAAAACAGGGAGCTGTTTGGTAATTTAAAAGAGGATCGTTTTCCACTTTTGATTAAGATTATTGATGCTAAAGCAGATTTAAGTATTCAGGTTCACCCGGATGATATGTATGCTAAGGAAGCAGAAAACGGTTCTCTTGGAAAAATGGAATGTTGGTATATCATTGACTGTCCGGCAGATGCAAAGCTTGTATTAGGACACAATGCGAAGGATAAGGCAGAATTAGAGGATATGATTCATGGAGCAAAATGGCAGGAGTTTTTGCGCTATGTGCCGATAAAAAAAGGTGATTTTATCCAGATTGATCCGGGAACAGTCCATGCAATTACCAGCGGCTGTCTGTTGCTTGAAACCCAGCAGAATAGTGATATTACCTATCGTGTATATGATTATGACCGTTTAAGTGATGGAAAACCAAGGGAGCTGCATGTTGAAAAGAGTATTGACGTCATCAATGCCCCGGAGAAATCCGCAGACACAATGGTGGCACATGTACAAAAACTGCCGGAGAATACATTAAATGAGCTGATTGCGTGTAAGTATTATAAGGTGTTTAAGATGGATGTGAAGGAAGAATTTGTATTTTCACAGGAATATCCGTTCTTGAATATGAGTGTGATTGAAGGTAGTGGAACGATAAATGGCGTAAGTATTAAAAAAGGAGACCATTTTATTTTACCGGCTGGGTATGGAAAGGTGGAATTGGCTGGTGAGATGGAAGTGGTGGCTTCTTGCGCAAACGTCCATGTTTGCGCATAACTATGTCGCTTAGAAAATGTAAGAAACACTACTTTTCACTACCAATTCCACAGAGCTGCTCCCCCTGCCTGTTTCACTGATTTACGTTGTGATACCGGACTAGAGAGCGTGGGACGTACCATAGCCAATATCCTAGTCCGGTTTCAAAATGTAAATCTGGCAAAAAGAGCCGGGGACTATGCAACGGCAGACTTGGGAGTGGAATTAGTATTTCTTATTATTTTCAGCTATAGTATAGCCATGCGCCGACAGGACGTCGGCGCAAGTTTGAACCATGACATGGATGTCAATGTTGAAAACGGTGGCGTCCGTTGCCACAGTCTATATGAAAATAATTAGAAATACTTATTTCACGGACACCTTGTCGTTGCATAGTCCCCGGCTCTTTTTGCCAAATCCCAACACCTTTTATACCGGACGGAAATTTAGCCACACAGTGTACGTCTGCCGTTCGTTTCACTCCGGCATTTCGGGATAAACTGCATTGCCAAACCGTAATTTAATTCAAAATATTGAAATTCCACCCCCACTGTGACATAATAGTAATGTTAATGTGGGGAGAGTATACCATAATAACAAAGGAGGACTACACCATGGCAAACACAGAATTACAGATTTACGGACAGGGAGAACCTATTCAGATAAAACCTTACGAGCATCGTGCAAAATACTACGAAACAGATCAGATGGGTATCATCCATCATTCGAACTACATCCGCTGGATGGAGGAAGCTAGAATGGATATGATGGAGCAGATTGGTCTATCCTATAAAGGTATGGAAGAAATGGAAATTATCAGTCCGGTACTTTCCGTTTCCTGTGAATATAAAAGTATGGTACATTTTGATGATACAGTAGTCATTGAAACGAAAATAACAGAATACAACGGTATTAAGTTAAAAATTGAATACCGCATGACAGATAAAAAAACCGGTGAGCTTCGCACCGTGGCAAACAGTGAACACTGCTTTTTAAACCGCAGTGGAAAGCCAATTTCTTTAAAACGTTCCTATCCTGAACTGGATACAAAATTTTTCGAATTTTACGAGGAGAACTAGACAATGAACCATGCAGCAGAGCGTATAGCCGCTTTACGGACACAAATGAAAGAAAGAAATATCTCCATGTACATTGTGCCAACCTCCGATTACCATGCATCGGAATATGTCGGAGAATACTTTAAAGCACGAAAGTATATCACGGGATTTACAGGCTCAGCGGGAACAGCAGTAATCACCGAAAAGGAAGCCTGTCTGTGGACGGATGGCAGATATTTTATACAGGCAGAAAAACAGTTAGAGGGAAGCGGCATTATGCTGCAGCGCATGGGTGAAGAAAATGTTCCCAAAATCGAAGAGTATATAAAGGAAAATTTACCTCCAAAGGGTTGTATTGGCTTTGATGGCAGGGTGATTTCTGCAAAAACAGGAGAAAAATACAAAGCAATCGCAGAAGAAAAAGAAGGCACAGTGTATGTGACAGAGGATTTGGTGGACAGCATCTGGAAAGAGCGGCCGAAAATGTCTAATGAACCATTTTTTATTCTGGAAGAAAAATATTCCGGTCAAAGCACGGCTGAAAAATTGGCAAAAATCCGTATGAAAATGGAAGAAGAAAAGGCAGATTGGCATATTCTTTCTTCACTTTATGATATTGCATGGATATTAAATGTCCGTGGAGGAGATATTGCCTATGTTCCGGTAGTGCTTTCTTATCTGGCGATTGGACGGGACAGTTGTATTTGGTTTGTGCAGGAAGAAGTGATTTCTATGGAGCAGAGAATGTATCTGAATGAAAATCACATTTCCACAAAACCTTATGATGAATTTTATGAATTTGTGCAAACAATAGATGCAAATGATACAATTCTTATGGATAAAAGCGGACTAAACTATCGTGTAGTCAGTAGTTTAGCAGAAGGCATAAAAATCGTGGACAAACCAAATCCCAGTGAGTGGATGAAAGCCGTAAAAAATGCGACAGAGGTGGAAAACACCATAAAAGCCCACATCAAAGATGGCGTAGCAGTTACCAAATTTATGTACTGGCTGAAAACAAACATTGGAAAAAAAGAAATCACGGAGATTTCTGCTTCTGACTACTTAGAGGAAAGAAGAAAAGAGCAGGAGCATTTTCTGGATTTGAGTTTTGATACCATCAGTGCCTATGATGCAAATGCAGCCATGATGCATTACAGTGCCACAGAGGAATCTAATGCAGCATTAAAGCCGGAAGGATTTTTGCTGGTGGACTCTGGTGGACATTATTTAGAAGGGACAACGGATATTACGAGAACCTTTGCATTAGGTACACTGACAGAGGAAATGAAAACACACTTTACAGCGGTCTGCCGTGGAAATCTAAATCTTGCTGCGGCAAAGTTTTTATATGGCTGTCGTGGTGAAAATTTAGACATTTTAGCCCGTGGACCGCTATGGGATTTAGGGATAGATTACAAATGCGGTACAGGTCATGGCGTTGGACATATTTTAAATGTACATGAAGGTCCAAATGCCTTCCGCTTTAAAATTACAGATGACAATAAGCCCGGCGGTATTTTAGAAGAGGGTATGATTACCACGGATGAACCGGGCGTTTATATAGAAGGTGCTTACGGCATCCGTATCGAAAATGAATTAGTCTGCCGTAAAGCAGAAAAAAATGATTCCGGTCAGTTTATGTGCTTTGAAACCATAACCTATGCACCCATTGACTTAGATGCCATAGTACCGGAGCAAATGAGTGAAAAAGAACGTAAATTATTAAATAATTATCATAAAATGGTCTATGAAACCCTGTCACCCTACATGACAGAGGAGGAAAATATCTGGCTGAAAGAATACACGAGGGCAGTATGAGTAAAAAAATAGTTTTAATTGATGGACACAGTATATTAAACCGGGCATTTTTCGGTATCCCGGATTTGACAAATGCAGAAGGTATCCATACCAATGCGGTATATGGATTTTTAAATATTTTATTTAAGATTTTAGAGGAAGAAAAACCACAATATTTAACGGTGGCATTTGATGTGCATGCACCCACATTCCGGCATGAAATGTTTGCCGAATATAAAGGCACCAGAAAGCCAATGGCAGAAGAACTTCGCCAGCAGGTGCCGTTAATGAAAGAAATGCTCACCGCCATGGGCATAAAAATCATAGAAAAAGCAGGCTATGAAGCGGATGATTTGTTAGGTACGATTTCCCACAGGGCGGAAGAAGCCGGTATGGAAGTATCTGTAGTATCCGGTGACAGGGATTTGTTACAGTTAGCCACAGAGCATGTAAAAATCCGTATTCCAAAGACGAAACGAACCGGAACGGAAATTGAGGATTATTATGCGAAAGATGTCAAAGAACGTTATCAGGTGACACCAACAGAATTTATCGATGTAAAGGCACTCATGGGTGATACTTCAGATAATATCCCCGGAGTGCCGGGAATTGGTGAAAAAACTGCCACAAATCTCATTGTATCCTATGGAAGTATTGAAAATGCTTATGCACATGTGGAAGAAATCAAACCGAATCGTGCAAAGGAAAATTTAAAGACACACTATGAACTGGCACAGATGTCAAAAACTTTAGCGACCATTGATACACAGGCACAAATCGATTATAGCTTTGATGAGGCAGTATTGGGAGATTTGTTTACACCGGAAGCCTATGTGATGTGCAAACGCTTAGAGTTTAAAAACATGCTGTCCCGTTTTGCTGTGGATGCACCGAAAAATACGGCAGAAGAGCATTTTACCTATCTGACGGATTTTACGGAAATAGAAAACTTTTTGCAAAAAGCAGAAAAATCCGGCTATGCCGGCATGAAGCTTTTGATAGAAAATGATGAGCTTTTGGGCGCAGCTTTGTGTATACATGAAGAAGAAACGGCGTTTCTTGCAGTGAATGGATTTGTGACAGAAAGCTATTTAAAAGACCGTCTTTTAAAAATGCTTCTTTCCGGTATGCAGCTTTCTGTACTGGATTTAAAACAGATGGTAAAATCCTTGCAGTTATCTTTTACAGGTGCACAGCGGAAACAGATTTTTGACTGTGAAATCGCAGCATATCTGTTAAATCCATTACAAAGCGAATATCCCTATGAGGATATTGCCAAGAATTATTTAGACTTGCTGATTCCGTCAAAGACAGATTTGTTAGGGAAAATATCCTTAAAAAAAGCTATGGATGAACAGGCAGAGAGCTTTTTAAGCTGTGTCTGCTATGAAGCATATGTAGCATGGAAAGCCAAAAACGTGCTGACAGAACAGTTAAAAGAAACAGAAATGTCTGCACTTTATGAAGAGATAGAGATACCGTTAGTATACACCCTTGCCGATATGGAAAATGCAGGCATTGCGGCAGACCGGGAAGCCTTAAAAGTATATGGCGAAAATCTTTCCAAAAGAATTGCAGAATTAGAACAGGGTATTTATGCAAAGGCAGGAGAAGAATTTAACATTAATTCGCCAAAACAGCTAGGTGTCATTTTATTTGAAAAATTACAAATGCCAAATGGCAAAAAGACCAAAACCGGATATTCCACAGCAGCAGATGTATTAGAAAAGTTAGCACCGGACTATCCGATAGTAGCCGAAATTTTAGAATATCGTCAGCTTGCAAAATTAAAATCCACCTATGCGGACGGACTGGCAAATTATATCGATGAAACAGGAAGGATTCACAGTACCTTCCACCAGACGATTACAGCCACCGGACGTATCAGCAGTACAGAGCCGAATTTACAGAATATCCCTATCCGTATGGAATTAGGCAGAATGATACGAAAGGTATTCTATCCGGCAGAGGGCTGCGTATTTGTAGATGCGGACTATTCCCAGATTGAGCTTCGTGTACTAGCCCATATGTCCGGGGATGAGCAGTTGATACAGGCATATAAAGAAGCAAAAGATATCCATAGAACCACAGCTTCACAGGTATTTCACATACCATTTGAAGAGGTGACGGACTTGCAGAGAAGAAATGCAAAGGCAGTAAACTTTGGTATTGTATATGGTATCAGCTCTTTTGGTTTGAGTCAGGATTTAAGTATTACACCAAAGGAAGCAAAGGAATATATTGACAGATATTTTGAAACCTATCCAAAAATTAAGGAGTTTTTAGACCGTCTGGTGACAGATGCAAAGGAAAAGGGATATTCCCTTACCTTATTTAATCGAAGAAGACCAGTACCGGAATTGTCTTCCAGTAATTTTATGCAGCGTTCCTTTGGTGAACGGGTTGCCATGAATGCGCCAATTCAGGGAACAGCGGCAGATATTATCAAAATAGCCATGATTCGAGTACATGACCGTTTAGCAGAAGAAGGACTAAAGTCAAAGCTGATTTTACAGGTGCATGATGAGCTTTTAATCGAAGCAGCAAAAGATGAGCTTGCACAGGTAGAAAAGATTTTGACAGAGGAAATGCATGGTGCAGCAGAATTGGCAGTAAAATTAGAAATTGACATGCATACCGGCAGCAACTGGTATGAGGCAAAATAAATCATAGAGGGTACGATGAAATTTATTGGTATTACAGGTGGCGTAGGAGCCGGAAAATCCGAGCTTTTACATTTTATGGAGAAAGAATATCCGGTAAAGGTGGTTTTAGCGGATGAACTGGCACATGAGCTGATGATGCCGGGAGCAGTGTGTTTTAACAGAATCAAAGAAGCTTTTGCCGGAGAAGACATTTTTTCATCGGATGGCAGATTGGATGCAGGAAAAATGGCACAGGTCATATTTTCGGATGAAAATAAGCGGGAACGCATGAATGAAATTGTGCATCCGGCAGTAAAGCAGGAAGTTTTGCGCAGAGTGGAAAAGGAACGTCAAAAAGGAGAAATTTCTTGTTTTATTTTAGAAGCAGCACTGTTAATTGAAGATGGATATGATAAAATATGCGATGAATTGTGGTATATTTATACGGCAAAGGATGTGCGCAGGGCACGTTTGAAAAGCAGCCGTGGGTATAGCGATGCAAAAATAGATGCCATTTTTGCAAGCCAGCTTTCGGAAGAGACTTATCGAAAGTATTGCAAAGTGGTTATTGATAATAATGATAGTTTAGAAAAGTCCTTTTGCCAGATTAGGCAGGCATTTGCCGGATTGTAGATGTTAAGGAGATAGAATGATGGAGAGAAAAGAAGCAGGCGAAGAACTGGTATTTGGTCTGGATATTGGTACCAGAAATGTGGTAGGTACGGTAGGGTACCGCATTGGTAAAGAGTTTGTGGTACTTGCCCAGTATTCCAAAGAACATGAAACCCGTGCCATGATTGACGGGCAGATACATGATATCGGACGGGTTGGTGCAATTATCCGCGAGGTAAAAGAAAATTTAGAAGAGCAGATAGGCAGAAAACTTACTTCTGTATGTATTGCAGCAGCAGGTCGTGTTTTAAAAACCATTACAACGAATATAGAGTATACCTTTGATGCAGAAACATTAGTTACAGCAGAGGATATCCATACCATGGATTTACTGGGTATCGAAAAAGCCCAGAAAGAGTTAGCGGAACAGAATGATACCAAATACAAATTTTATTGTGTGGGATATTCTGTGGTGCGCTATTACCTGAATGGAGAGCTTTTCTTTAATTTAGAAAGCCATAAAGCAGACAAAATTGGTGAAGATATTATTGTAACCTTTCTGCCGGAGGATGTTATTGATGGCTTGTATTCAGCCGTTGCACTGGCAGAGCTGACAGTAGCCAATATGACGTTAGAGCCGATTGCCGCAATTGATGTGGCAATACCGGAAAACTATCGTATGTTAAATATCGCATTGGTGGATGTTGGCGCAGGTACATCGGATATTTCCATCACTAAAGAGGGAAGTATTATTGCCTATGGTATGATTCCGCAGGCGGGTGATGAGATTTCAGATTTGATTGTACAGAAATATCTGGTAGATTTTCATATGGCAGAGCACATCAAGTTAGAGTCTACTAAGGGCGGTGATATTGAATATACCGATATTATGGGGTTAAATTACACCATAAGTTCAGAAGAAATCTGGGATTTGGTAGAAGAAACTGTGGATAAGATTGCTACTGATGTGGCAGAAAAAATCAAAGAATTAAATGGTGATAAATCCGTAAGTGCCACATTTGTCGTAGGTGGCGGCGGAAAAATTCATGGATTTACAGAAAAATTAGCAGAAAAATTAGGGCTGCCAAAGGAGCGTGTGGCACTTCGAGGTGAAGAGGTATTGCAAACGGTTACCTTTGAACAGCCGGATATCAAAAAAGACCCATTATTGGTTACACCAATTGGTATCTGCTTAAATTATTATGACCAGAAAAACCGATTTATTATGGTACATTTTAACGGACAGCATATCAAACTGTATGACAACAATAAACTGACCGTTGTAGATGCAGCTATTCAGGCAGGTTTTCCAAATGAATCTCTTTTCCCAAAACGTGGAAAAGAAATCAATTACACTGTAAATGGCAATCCGAAAATTGCCAGAGGTGAAGCCGGGGAATCAGCAGTAATCAAGGTCAATGATAAGATAACAAGCATCAATGCACCATTAGTACCGAACAGTGTAATTACCGTAGAGCCTTCGACCATGGGAGCACCGGCAAAGGTCACAATTGCAGATATTGCTGATTTTACCAAGGAAGATGTGAATTTTGTTGTCAATGGGAAAAATATTCATTGTCCGAAATTTGTGGAGGTCAATGGAAATATTGAGCTTTCTTCTTATGAAATTAAGGAGGGCGATGTCATTGAAACCAGAAGCTTCTATACGATTGAGCAGCTGGCAGAATTTATGGATGTTACCATTGATACCGATCATGCCATTATGGTAAATAACCGTTCAGCAGATTTAAGTACTTTAGTATATGAGAATTTTACCATTGAATGGGTTGCGGAAGCTGCCAGCGCAGATATTTCTAAGGAAGAAGAAACTGTCGGAACAGAAAATGACATAGATGCAGAAGAAACCAGCGGAACAGAAATCGTCGAAACAGAAAATGACACAAATGCAGAAAATGTGGAAGATTCCACAGATATGCCGACAGTAGAATCTATAACCTCTGTACCCTTAGAAGCATCAAAGCCGGAGAAAGCAGAGCCTGCACAGGTAGTTGTGCCGATTATCGTGAATGGAATTCCGATGCAGCTTACCGGAAAAATGAACTATATTTTTGTGGATATTTTTGATATTATAGATTTTGATTTGTCAAAAGCCCGTGGACGTGGTATTGTAACAAGAGTCAATGGCAAAAATGCAGAGTATATGCAGCCGGTAAACAGCGGTGATGTCGTTGAAATTTATTGGGAAGAGAATTAGAGAATATGGAATTATGTAGTATAGCCAGTGGCAGCAGCGGCAACTGTATTATGGTAGGTGCAAATAACTGCCATCTGATGATTGATGCAGGTATCAGTGGCAAGCGTATTGAACAGGGCTTAAATGCCTTAGGGCATAAAACCTCTGAAATGCAGGGGGTATTAGTGACCCATGAGCATATAGACCACATCAGTGGTTTAGGCGTAATTGCCCGAAGATATGGATTGCCGATTTATGCAACAAAGGGCACAAAAGAAGCAATATTAAATACAAAAACTGTCGGAAAAATCGACGAATCCCTGTTTCATGTGATTCGACCGGATGAAAAATTTACTATCGGTGAATTAGAGATTGAGCCGGTACATATTTCACATGATGCGGCAGACCCGGTGGCATATATTGTCAGAGAGGGGGATAAATCTGCCGGAGTTATCACGGATTTAGGCACTTATGATGAATATATCATCGAAAAAATGCGTGGAATACAAATTTTATTGTTAGAGGCAAATCATGATGTAAATATGCTTCAGTTAGGACCATATCCCTATCCGTTAAAGCAAAGAATATTAGGAGACAGGGGACATTTGTCCAATGAGCTTTCCGGACAATTACTAGGAAAGGTACTGCATGATAATTTCCAATCCGTTGTGCTTGGGCATTTGAGCAAAGAAAATAATCTTGCGGAGCTTGCCTATGAAACCGTAAGATTAGAAGTTACCATGGGCGATAATCCCTATAAAGGCAATGATTTCCCGATACAGGTAGCCAACAGAGACAGTGTATCAGAGTTAATTGCAGTGTAATGACAAAGTAATTACAAGGAAGAGATATAGAAAAGAATAAGGAGAAAAACAATGGAAAGAGTAACAGATAAGACAATTATTACCGTAGTAGGACAGGATACCGTAGGCATTATTGCAAAGGTATGTACATATTTAGCAGAAAATCAGATTAATGTATTAGACATTTCCCAGACTATTGTACAGGGATATTTTAACATGATGATGATTGTGGATATGAACGCAGCAGCAAAACCATTCGGAGACTGCTCTAAGGACTTAGAGAAATTAGGCGAAGAAATCGGCGTAAGCATTAAGTGCCAGCGTGAAGAAATTTTCCAGAAAATGCATAGAATTTAAGCAGAAGAAAAAGGAGAGAAATAACATTGATTAATATATGGGAAGTAAAAGAAACCAATACCATGATTGAGCAGGAAAATTTAGATGTGCGTACCATCACCCTTGGTATCAGCCTTTTAGATTGTATTGACTCTGATTTAGAACAGCTCAACAAAAATATTTATAACAAAATCACCACAGTTGCAAAGGATTTAGTTGCTGTAGGGGAAAAAATCGAAAATGAATTTGCGATTCCAATTGTAAATAAACGTATTTCTGTTACACCAATTGCATTAGTTGGCGGAGCAGCCTGTAAGACCCTGGAGGATTTTGCGACCATCGCAGATACCTTAGATGCAGCAGCAAAAGCCGTAGGTGTCAACTTAATCGGTGGATATTCCGCCTTAGTATCGAAGGGTATGACAAAGGCAGACGAATTATTGATTCGCTCCATTCCAACCGCACTTTGCCGTACAGAGCGTGTATGCAGCTCCGTAAACTTAGCCTCCACAAAGACAGGTATCAATATGGATGCTGTCCGTCTGATGGGAGAGATTCTTTTAGAAGTAGCCGAGCAGTCAAAAGACAGAGATTCCGTAGACTGTATGAAGCTGGTAGTATTTTGTAATGCACCGGATGATAACCCGTTTATGGCAGGTGCATTCCACGGTGTAACCGAAGCAGATGCAGTGATTAACGTTGGTGTCAGTGGACCCGGTGTTGTAAAAACTGCATTGGAAAAGGTGCGGGGGGAAAGCTTTGAAGTATTATGTGAAACCATTAAGAAAACAGCCTTTAAAGTTACCCGTGTGGGTCAGTTAGTAGCACAGGAAGCCTCAAGGATGTTAAATATTCCGTTTGGAATCATCGATTTATCCTTAGCACCAACACCGGCTATTGGTGACAGTGTTGCCGACATTCTTTGTGAAATCGGTTTGGAATATGCCGGTGCGCCGGGTACAACAGCCGCCCTTGCCATGTTAAATGACCAGGTGAAAAAAGGTGGTGTGATGGCATCCTCTTATGTGGGTGGCTTAAGTGGAGCATTTATTCCGGTCAGTGAGGATCAGGGAATGATTGATTCCGTACAGGCTGGAGCTATCACCTTAGAAAAATTAGAAGCCATGACCTGTGTTTGCTCCGTAGGTTTGGATATGATTGCCATTCCGGGAGATACTAAGGCGACTACAATCTCCGGTATTATTGCCGATGAAATGGCACTGGGTATGGTAAACCAGAAAACTACAGCAGCCAGATTAATTCCTGTAATCGGAAAGGATGTAGGGGATACAGTAGAATTTGGCGGACTTTTCGGTTATGCACCAATCATGCCGGTAAACAAATTCTCCTGTGATGATTTTATCAATCGTAAGGGTAGAATTCCTGCACCAATACATAGTTTTAAAAATTAATAGGTTTGTATATTAAGGGTAAACTGCTTTTCGTGGTTTGCCCTTTTGGCTTACATACTGTTAGCAGCAAGGAGGCGTAAACATGTTGTTTTCAAATAAGGATTTACGAAAACTGATTATTCCACTGGTATTTGAGCAGATGTTAATTATGCTTGTGGGTTTATGTGATACGGTTATGGTGTCTCAGGTTGGCGAGGCAGCAGTATCCGGCGTATCTTTAGTGGATATGATAAATCAGTTAATTGTAGCGGTTTTATCCGCATTAGCCACTGGGGGAGCGGTGATTTCTGCCCAGTATATCGGACATCAGGACAAAAAACATGCCTGCAAGACGGCAAATCAGTTGTTTTTGGTGGTAGTATTTGCAGGTGTATTGTTGATGGGGATAGTGCTACTTGGAAATGAAACGATTCTTTCCCTTGTATTTGGTGCTATTGAGCCTGAGGTTATGCAAAATGCAGCCATATACTTTCTGATTTCCGGTTTGTCTTATCCATTTTTGGCAGTTTACAATGCAGGTGGAGCATTATTTCGCTCCATGGGAAATTCAAAAATCACATTGAAGGTATCTGTTTTAATGAACATTGTGAATGTAATAGGCAATGCCATATTTATTTTTGGCTGCAATATGGGTGCAGCAGGTGCAGCTCTTGGTTCATTGATTGCAAGAGCAGTGGCTGCAGTTGTGATAAATCTGCTTTTACGAAATTCTGAATTGGAAATACATTACACTGCATGGGAACGTCCGATTGTACATATGGATACCATCAAAAAGATTCTGTATATTGGTATTCCTAATGGTATAGAAAATGGTATTTTTCAGTTTGGCAGAATTATTGTGGTTGCGATAATTGCAGGATTTGGCACAACGCAGATTGCAGCAAATGCCGTGGCAAACAACTTTGACGGTATTGGCTGTATTCCGGGCTGTGCCATGCAGCTTGCCATGATTACTGTTGTAGGGCAGTGTGTGGGAGCAGGAGATTATAAACAGGCAGAATATTATACCAAAAAATTAATGAAAATCTCCTTTGTGGCATTTGCAATATGGAATGGAGTGATATTGTCAACCCTTCACCAGACATTACAGGTATATGCATTATCCGAAGAAACCATGAAGTTAGCCTATTTATTAATTTTCATCCATGATGGAATAGCGATTTTTCTATGGTCGCCATCCTTTGTGCTGCCGAATGCCCTTCGTGCCGGAAATGATGTGAAATTTACCATGCGGGTGTCGATATTTTCCATGTTTGCATTTCGTGTGGCAGCAAGCTATATCTTAGGTGTATATTTTGGCATGGGAGCAGTTGGGGTATGGATTGCCATGATTATTGACTGGACATTTCGGACACTTTTCTTTGTATGGCGGTTCTTTAGTCGGAAATGGCAGAGTGTGCGGCTGGTATAGGTAGCGGTATCGGCAGAAGATAAGGAGTATATAATGATTTATTTCATGTTGTTAGAAACGGAAGAGGATAGAAAATATTTTCGAAAAATTTATGAGGAGAATTATTTGAAAATGTATCATATTGCCTTAGGGTTTTTGCATGAAAAATCCGAAGCAGAAAATGCGGTACATGAAGCTTTTTTATCCTTAGCAGAAAATTTTCAAAAATATTCGCATATTTCCGGTAGACAAATGGACAACTTCTGCGTTTCTATAGTGAAGAACAAATCCATTGACATCCTGCGAAAAAGAAATCACTACAGTGAAGACGAGTTAGAAGCTTTGGATTTGCAGCAGAATAATGAAACCGCGAACCCGGAAAATGTGCTATTAAATAAAGAAACAAAGCAAATGATAGAAAAAGCATTAACGAAGGTATCTGAAGTTTTTAGGGAAACATTAATATTAAAATATGTGTATGAAATGAGTAATAAGGAAATTGCCCGTATACAGGGCGTTTCCGTAAAAACAGTAACCATGCGCATATACCGGGGAAAGCAGCAGCTAAAGGAGGTTATCCATGAAGAAGACATTCCGTAATGAAGATGTGGAAATTCGGGATTTTTTAGTACAGATGCATGAATACCAGATGGCGCAGATTCCACCGCGAGAGGTGTTAGAGGAAACCTATCTCTTATCTGATATTTTTTATCAGAGAATTGAGCGTCTGCTAAAGGCACAGGAGAAAAAAGCGAAATTTCGAGAGCTGCGAAGAGGTCTGGCGGCGGCAGCCGCCGTGGCTGTTATCCTATTTAGCGTAGCAAATCCCCAGTATGTAATAGAAGCGGCGGAAAAGGTGGTACAATGGTTTTCAGACCATGTTTCCTATAACTTTTATGAGGGGAAGGATGTTAACGTTTTTCCACGACATGCATTGGGATATGTACCGGAAGGGTATGTGTTGGAAGTGAGTGAATATTATGATGGTTTGGGAGTAGAAGAATATGTAAATGAATATGGAGAGACATTATCTTTTGTATATGCAGTAACAAGCAGTGAAACAAATCTGGATAATGAAGAAAAAGATTACATTGTTTTGGAAGGAAGTAAAGGGGAGACTATACATTATCTTAGAGCATGGGATGGTGAAGAAAGTTCTATGATGTGGGTAAATGAAGATAAAACCATAGATTATTGTATTATGGGAATATTTAGCGAAGAGGAATTATTGAAAATACAGGAAAGTTTATATATTGTAGAAGAGTAACGATTTGTGAAAGGTTGAAAATAGGTGAATTTCAAGGCGTGTTTTCAACCTTTATTTATAAGAAAAAATTTTTTGAAAAATTTTCAAAATTTGGTAGACATTTTGCTTTCTTCTACGTTTCTTATATAGGAGCATGTATTAAAAGTGTTTCTATTACGAAAGAAGGGAGGAAAATATAATGTCTAAAATGAAAAAAATCATTGGGTTAATGTTGGTGTTTGCAATGGTAATAGGATTTGAGAGTACGGTAGTTCATGCATCAGAAGTAGCACTTTGTTATGTGAATTCATCGAATTGTACCGTTACACTTAAATTTAGCAGTAATACAGCAAATTGTTCACTTTATGTTAAAGGCAAAAGTGGAACATCAAGTATTTCCGGCACATTGAAATTGTACGATGTAACAGCTTCAAAAACAGTAAAAACGTGGACAATTTCCAAAACAGGTTCTTTATACACAGGCAGCAAATCCAAAGCAGTGACCGCAGGACATAAGTACAGATTAAGCTTTAGCGGAAAAGTGTATGACAAGAATAATGTTGCTGAATCTGTATCGGCGAAAGTTACGAAAAAGAATTAAAGAGGAAGTAGTACATGGACATTTGAATTATTTAACTCAGTTATATAATGGAGTATGAAGTATGGTAAAAAAATTAAAATTTGATTTTTTGTTGAGTTTAGTGGCAGTTGTTTATATACCACTTAGCAACTTTGCCAGATATTATACACAAAGAAATTATAATATTAGTTTGGGTTTAGTTGTTCAGTTGTGTGTACCAGTTGTTCTGGGAATACTTATGTTTTGGGTTTCACAGTATGAAAAAAATAAGTCTGAATTAATATTGTGGTTTATATGTAATGGCATATTTGCCTTTGCCGAATATTTTCTTTTTTTACAGATACCTATATATAATATTATGCTATGTGGATATTTTGGAATGGCTTTAATGACATATAGAAAATCTAAATAGGTTTCACGAAGGGCAGAAACATCTAATTTAAGTACAAATGTGATAAAGATATTTGTGAAGAAATTTGTAAATTGTATGAAGAATTTGTTGAAAATAAAATGTAACTGTTTAGTACAGGTCAAAATATTTGCTGTTTTGACCTGTACTAAAGTGCAATATGAGGAAATTATGAGATACTATACAAAAGAAAAAACAGAATCCGCCGGATACATAGAAAATGGATGGTGATAGTATGAAATTGTTAAAAAAGAAAATGATATTAGATATTTTGGTGATTGGAGGTATCATTTGTATAACATTGGTAAGATTAGCAAGGTTAGGTGAAGTAGAGTTGTCTTTATGTGCGCAATTTGTACTAGTAATTATGGGGATAATACTGTTGATTGGAGGGGGAGTCTATTTGTTCCGTAAATATCGTTGCCCTTGGTGTCATCGTATATATCCAGGTGTATTTACTGTATGGACGGAAGAGTGTCCGCATTGTGGAGATAAAATTGAATAAACATAAGTAAAGGATTAGGATGTTTTTTGAAACGGCAAAAATAAAACAAGTATCTTGATGGAAAATGTAATTATTGCCGATAATATGTTATACTTTTTACTGGATTAATATAGTTATTAAATTGAGATATAAGACAACGGAGGAGAGCATATGCGATATCTATCTGTTACAGAAATAGCGAAAAAATGGAATATATCTGAACGAAGTGTAAGAAACTATTGTGCTCATGGGCGTGTGGATGGTGCTTTTCTTACTGGTAAGACATGGAACATTCCTGAGAATGCAGAAAAACCAGAACGTACAAATAAAAAAAAGGAGCAACCGAAGACACTATTAGATATTTTACAAAATGAAAAGCAGAATAAGTATTCTGGTGGTATTTATCACAAAACACAGATTGATTTGACTTACAATTCTAATCATATTGAAGGTAATCGACTAACATATGAACAGACAAGATATATCTTTGAAACAAATACAATCGGTGTAGAGAACGAAGTTTTAAACGTGGATGATGTTATCGAAACAGCAAATCATTTCCGTTGTATAGATATGATTATTGATAATGCTAAAGCTTCTTTATCGGAAAAATTCATTAAGGAAATACACTTGATTTTAAAATCTGGAACAAGTGATGCAAGAAAAGATTGGTTTGCAGTGGGAGACTACAAAAAAATGCCGAATGAAGTAGGCGGGATGACAACTGTATTGCCGGAAGATGTTGCCGATAAGATGAAGAGTTTGCTGGCAGAATATAATTCAAAAGACAATAAAACATTTGAAGATATTTTGGAGTTCCATGTTAAATTTGAAAAAATACATCCGTTTCAAGATGGAAACGGACGTGTTGGTAGACTGATTATGTTTAAAGAATGTCTGAAATATAATATTGTTCCATTCATTATCGAAGATACTTTAAAGTTATTCTATTATCGTGGTTTGAAAGAATGGAACAATGAAAGAGGATATTTGCGTGATGCATGTTTGACAGCACAAGATAAATATAAGGCGTATTTGGATTATTTTAGAATTGAATATTAATTTAGCTGAAGTAGAGTTGTCTTTATGTGCACAATTCGTACTAGTAATTATGGGAATATGACTGGAAGTGTGTTCGTACGGTAGTGATAAAACTGAATTTGAATAAAGAAGGAGAATTTGCATATGAAAAAAATATTCATAGGTATTGTGACTGTAGTTGTTTTAGGCATTATTTTTTATGCTTGGGATACCACTAGAGATATTCAGGTATTTCAGGAAATGAAGGCATCGGATTTTAGCAAAATTGAAATATGGAGTGGTGATACGTTAGCAGAGATTACGGAAGAAAAGGATATACAACGATTTATAGACATACTTCAGTCTACACATATACATAAAAGAAAATCGCCTGACAGGGCAGGCGGATGGATTTTGGCAGACCTGTATTATAAGAGTGGGGAGCAGCAGGTGATGTCAATTGCAGTAGACCAGATAAATGTAGGGGATGGGGAATATAAAAGTGAAAAGAATATTTATGATGAAATAAGTAAACTGTATGAAGAATTTGCTGCTGGAAATCCATACAAAGGGTGTATTCTTACCATAGAAGAGCTAGAGAGGGTAACAGATATATATTTTTATGTTTCGGACAAAAAGCAAAGAGTTTTATCGGAAAAGGATAAAAGTGCCATTTTAGTTGAAATTATGAACATAAAATTGACAGAAGAAGATAAAATTCCAGAAGATGAGTGGATAGAAGGCGGCGTGATGGTGACACTTGCGCTAGAAGATGGGGAAACGATAGAATTTGCATGTGATGATAATTTTGTCGCCTTTGGGGAGCAATATTTTGTGCAGAATAAAGTTGCTTCTATGTTGATGGAAGTGGAGAGTGAATAAAAAATGCAGGGATATGTTATATGAGCATATCCAAATTAATACCACCATGTCATCACCTAAATCGTTATTTAAAGAATATAAAAATAAAACACAGGTAGTTGAATATACGAACAAGAGTATTGCAAAAAAAGGTGCATTGGGAACGTTATATTTAGGTGGTAATGAAAATAATACAAAAAGTTATACACTTACATTAGCAGGAAGATATACATCGTAGGAAAGCATTATAATGTGCCAGACTGTTGCGGTCTGGCACAAAAGAAAGAGGAACAATATGAAAAAACAAAAACCAATCATTTTGTCTGCATGCTGTATACTAACCGTACTATTTTTATACAACCATATACAGGCAGGAAAAGAAATTATTACATCGGAAACAAGTGCAGATAGTATAGAAAATGAAAACATAGAATTCCCAACAGAATACAAAAAGGATGTCAGTTCCACACTATGTTTTGATGCAGACGTAGTTGTACCAAAAGATGTAGATGTAAACAATATATACTGGGGAACAGCAACAAGTGCACCGCTTGACAGTAAAAAGATAAATACATACCTCTTTGGCAACAGTACAGATGTCATGCGTGAAAAAAACACAAAAGAAAATCCGGCAGTTAATCGTCAGGGAGAAGAGATTGATTGGGAGATTGCAGAAGACGAAAATGGCAGATATATGTTATTGGAAGAAAATTCATATCTGTCCTTTAGCGATGACCCGGAATACACCTACATTGAAAATTGTATCTGGAGTGATAAACGTGGTGGTTCAGATAATCTAGATGTCTATTCTACAACAGACAATTTAGATTTTATGGAAAGAACACAGGCAAAAGAGAATATTAAGCAGGCATTTTTAGAGATGGGAATTGATACAGAGCATACACAGTGCACATCATATGCTATGGATTTAGAAACTATGAAAACACAGGAAAATATATTAATGCAGGAAAATGCCATGGAAACTTCGGATAAGAATCCCAAATGGGATAAACTACAGGAAGGATATTACTTCTTCATGCGTCAGACTTTTCAAGGGCTTCCGGTATATGCAATCACGGATGTAAATCGTGGAATATGGGATAATCCTGCGGATAGTCCATTGCAGATTTTTTATAATAGTCAGGGTGTGGCAGGGATATCTATTTTGAACTATTTCAAAATGGAAAAAAGTGAGGAAAAAATGCAGTTGGCATCCTTTGATAAAATCGTGGATACAATAGAAGAAAAATATGAGGATATTATCAATGCAAATAAATTGACGGTAAAGCGAATGGAATTAGTAGAATTTCCGGTATATAAAAAAGATGGAATTTATCAGATGCAGCCGATTTGGATGTGTTATTTGCAGGTGACAGACGAGAATGGAAATAATCCGGAAACTTTATATATACAAATGCCGGTTTATGCAGATACAGCAAAAGAAGCAATGGAGATTGAAACCTGATGAGAAAATACCTAAAAATGGATATAAACAGAGCTGTATGTGCAAAGGATTTTTATATAGGAATCCTTTGTGTAATATGTGCCTGTTGGTTTTGTACATATCAAATGAAAGAGTATGATGTATATACAATGTTTACTTACATAAGCTGGCAGGGAACATATACATTAGTTTATGCGGCAGCAGTAATTTCTTATGCGGCGGTTTTTTTAGAGGATGCGGAATATCAGTTTTGGAATTTGTCAGTTTTAAGAGGGGATTTTAAAAGCTATGTTTGGGCAAAGGTATTGGCATGCTTTTTCGTAAGTACATTGACGATGACACTTGGAATGACTATTTTTTGCTTTTTATGGCATTTAAAAAATCCATGGTCGCACTTTGCAGCAAGTGATATGGAAGTAATACAGAATATGGATTGTTTTCGGAATCTGATGAAACCAGAGACCATTACTCTCTATTTTATTTGTGGTGCATTATTAAGGAGTCTTTTGGCAGGAATCCTTTCTTTGATAGCAGCATACGTTTCCTTATATATAAAAAACAGATTGTTTGTATTGACAGTTCCGGTAGTTGCTTATTTTTTTCTTGTAAATTATCTGATGTCAGGTCTGAAATTGCCGGAGATTTGTAACATTTGTTATATTTTTGAGCCGCAGGGAGCAATTTTTTCAGATTCTGTCTGGCAGATACCTTATGCAATAGGTGTAAGCGCAGGTATTATTTTTCTTTTGAAAATAGTAATCGAAAGAAAACTTTACAGAGAAATTCGCAGCGAAAAAATGAGAGGTAAGGTAAAATGCTAGAGCAGATGTCAAATATCCGAAGCCGAATATGGAATGTCAGAGGAATTTCATTTTTGGTATTGCTGGTATATATTATAAATATGTACATGCTGACACTATATGATGCAATGGAATTGTTAGGTGGAAAAGTGAATGTTTCATTGTTTCCATTTTTATTAAATGATTCTTATTTTCACAAATTGTTTTTGTTATTAGTTTTGCTTTTTTATGCAGACGCACCTTTTATGGAAAAGAACCAGATGTATAGTGTACTGCGGATAGGAAAACAACGATGGAATAAAAGGAATATTACATACATTTTTATAAGCAGCTTTTTATTGGTTTTGTGTGCAGAAGTACTTACAATGATTCATGTGCTGCCTATAGGAGAGTTTTCAAATACATGGAATAAAGTTTCACGCACAATTGCATTAACAGATATAGGAAATAGTATTTATTTTGGACTGGATTATACTGTGATGAAGCAGTTTTCACCGATAGAATTGTTTGTATATGGTTTTTTATCTACACAGGCAGTAGTGATGTTTTTTGGGATGCTTATGTATACAGTTAGCCTTTGTGGAGGAAGAATCTGGGCGTATACAGTGTCTGCGGCAGTTCTGTTTATACCACAGATAACCTTTTTGATGATGTTTCATTCGGATATAAGTTATTTTTCACCGGCAGAGTGGATGCGGTGTAAATGGTGGAGAGGAGAAGCAAATCCGGCAGGTATGGATTTGTTATATATTATTCTGGCAACCGGAGTACTGTTGGTTGTTTTATCCGTTATTGCAGAATGGAAGGTGCAAAAAGCGGACTGGGAAGCTAAAAATGATAAATAAAGGGAAGCGAAAGGACAAATCATGAAAAAAATTATTAAATCTGGAGTAATTATTGCTATATGCATAGTAGCAGTTGGGGTTATGTGGACACAATCACATTCAAAAGAAAGTGTACTTGAAGTAACAAAGGAAAATACCAGTGACAAAACAGAAACGGATGAGGAAATTGTTTTCCCGGAAAGGTTTGAAAAAAATGTAAGTGATACCTTTTCAATTCAGGCAGATGTTATTGTGCCGGATGCATTTGATGCACAACAGCTTTATACAGCAGAAGCACACATTATAAAACCGGATGAAGAGAAATGGAAAGCTGCTTTTTTGAATGGAACAGACTATGTAGAAAGTGACTATGAAGAGGTTAGCAGAGAGCAGAAAAATATTGTATGTAAAGGGTATGAAAAAGAGGGAGACAGGGCATTGTATTTGTCAGAACAGGCAGCATCTTTGTATTTAGATAAGTATACCTATACATCGAATTGTCTGATATGGGATTATTCTACATCCGAAGGATATAACAGGGACAATTTTTCAACGGACGAAAATCTGCCTTTTGCAGAGAAGGAAGAGGTCTGGAAAAGTATAAATGAAAAGTTAGAAACATTAGATATTCCTATGGAAAATGCATTTACAGAAAAGGTTTATGCACTGCCATACCAGTCTTTACAGGAGCAGGAATTGTTAGCAGTAGAACGTGGAGATTTAGACAGAGAAGAAACAAAAGACATCTGGAATGAAAAGGATGATGCATACTTTTTTTATATATGGCAGAATTGTCAGGGGCTGCCGGTATATCCGGACGGCTATGTACAGGAATATGATGTTGAAAATATTCCCGGTGGAATAGAAGTATGCTGTACAGAAGAGGACTTTTTATTTTTAAATGTTTCTTATTGGATGGAGTTTGAAAAATCAGCAGAAAAAATAAAGTTATTATCATTAGATAAAATTATGGATACGGTAATTGAAAAATATGGACAGGTAATCAACGATTCTCCGATGACATTAACATCCTGCAGATTGTTTGAAGCACCGATTTTAAAGGAAGAGAATACATATGAAGTAGTACCTGTATGGATTTGTAAAATAGAATTGGAAGAAATGTCATATGATATGTATTTGCCAATTCATGCGGTAACGGGAGAAATTGTAAAAGAAATGGAATTAAGATAAAAATGGTAAGAAATTATTTAAAAGCGGATATGTACAGATTATTGTGCTCACCGCAGCTTTACATAGCAGCAGGAAGTGTATTAGCGGTGTATATGGTAAGTACTCTGCAAAATATGTGGGGAGGGTGTGTATTAGACACCTTTTGGATTGTAAAATTTTATAGTTTTATTATCTGTATGTTTGCAGGGGCAAGTATTAGTTTTTCCAATAGTCTGTTAGAAGATACGGAGCATAAATTTTTCGAAATCTCTATTCTAAGAGGAAATTGTAAGGCATATGTCCGGTCAAAGGTTATTTGCTGTTTTGTAGCCTCTGTAAGTGCGATAATATGTGGAACAGTACTTTATGCTGCATTATTGCATACGAAAATCCCTTTTTTTTCAGAGATAGAAGGATATTCCAATGTGGATGCCATCAGGGAAAATGAGATTTTTGGCAGTCTGATTACAGAAAATGGATTTGTGTTATATTTTGTATGCTCAGGCTTGATGATGGGATTGCTGGGAGGCATGTTATCACTGGTATCCATGTGGCTGTCTTTAATTGTAAAAAACCGGATGTTTGCCATTTGTTTTCCAATTATAGGATATTATTTTGCTGTAAATTATTTAAGCGGACTATTTGGCATGGAAAGTGTTCTGTTTGATATCAATGGTATATATTTGTATTTCTGTTATGTATTTGAAGGAAAACCGATATATTCCTTTTTATATGCGGTTTTTCTGGCAGTTTGTGTTAGTCTGGTGTTGGAAAAAGGCATATATCAGCGTGTATGTCGGAGGTGGAGGTAAGTATGAAGCTAAAAAACAGCAGAGAAGCATATTTTCACAGGTGGTGCTCATTTCGCACGCTGACACTTCTATTCATATGGATATATTTGTTAGACTTAAATTTACAGGGCTATCGTGATATTGCAAAAATGTGGGGAGAAACAGATACCTTTGCAATTTTACCTTTTTTACAGACAGATACATATTTTACAAAACTGTTATTAACCGGTGTGCTGTGTTTCTTTTCTAATGCACCGTTTATGAATCGTAGTGAACTATATGTGGTTATAAAAACAGGAAGAAAAAACTGGGGAAAAAGAAATATAGGGTATATAGTTTCTAGTAGTATTTTATTAGCAGTAGTATTGCAAGTATTAAGTATGCTTATGATATTGCCCACCATAACATGGACGAATAGCTGGGGAAGTATATATAAGACTTTGGCAGTCAGAGGAAGTGAATTAGGATTTAACTTTTCGGATGCTGCGATGGATGTGTATACGCCCCTACAGTTAATCATCTATGTTTTTCTCATTGATATACTGGCATTTACTTTTATGGGTATGCTTTTATATACGCTTAGCCTGTATATATCAAGAATAGGGAGTTATTTAGTTACTATTGGCTGTATATTTGTGACAACAATGGAAGCATTTGTACCCTTTTCCATCAGCTATTATTCACCTTTTTCGTGGATTGATTTGGAAATGTGGAGGTATGGAACAAGTTTGGATAAACCGAATCTTGTATATATTTTTACGGCATATATTTTTGTGATATTTGTGCTTTGCATGCTGGCACAAAAGCGTATATGCACGGTAGAATGGAATGAAAAAGAGGAGTAGAGGAAAAATGGCAGAAATTATTTGTGTAAAAAATGTTTCAAAAAAATTCGGTGCGCAGACCGTTTTAGAAGATGTTTCATTAACCTGTGAAGCAGGAAAAATCTATGGCATTATAGGGTATAATGGTTCTGGAAAAAGTGTTCTTTTTAAATGTATTTGTGGTTTGTATCATGCAGATACCGGAGAAATACATATTCGGGAAAAACAGTTAGGAAAAGACATGGATATGATTGAAAATGCAGGTGTTATTATCGAAGAACCAGCCTTTTTAAAACAGTATAGCGGCTTACGGAATTTAGAATTGTTATGGCTTTTAAATAATAAGAAAGATAGCAAAAAATTGCAGGATGTAATGCGGACAGTAGGATTAGACCCGGCAAATCGTAAGCCTGTGGGTAAATACTCCCTTGGGATGAAACAAAGACTTGCCATTGCACAGGCGATTATGGAAGAGCAGGATATATTGATTTTAGATGAGCCGATGAATGGTTTAGATAAAGACGGTGTAGCACAGATGCGGGAATTATTTTTGCGTTTTAAAGAAGAAGGGAAGACATTGTTGTTTGCCAGTCATAATGCGCAGGATATTGATGTACTTTGTGATGAGGTATATGAAATGGATAAGGGAAGATTAGAAAGGATACGTTGATGGTATCCTTTACTCTTTTTCTGTTTGTTTTTCATAAGTATCTCCCTCATTTGAAGTAAGCAAAAATGCAATTATATCGGTGAAATCTGCATAAGACTGTTTTAAATCAGATAAATATGCAAGACCGGATTCTTCTAAATGATAATACACTCTGGTCTGTCGTTTGCCGACTTTTTTTTCGTAGAAAGAAATATGATTCTGGTCTGTAAGACGATAGAGGATAGGATACATAGACCCTTCTAAAATCGTATAATTGCCATTGCTTCTTTTTTTCAACTCTTGAGAAAGCTGGTAGCCATACATGTCACCTTCAGCTAAAAGTTTAAGAAGAAACATTTCAATAGTGGCTTTTTTTAAATTTGATAATAATGTTGATTTTGTTTTTTTCATATAGACAACTCCGTTAAAATGTGCATCTCTTTTTATAGTATAAGTGTGGTTGTTTGTGAAATCAATACCTAGAATGAAAATATGGTTATAAACTGTAAAAAATTAAATGATTTTCTTGCTAGAGTACTGTAAACATGCTAAAATCAACACAAAGCATATTTTCTTTATGACAAATCGAATATCTAATATCTTTTAATTCAGAAAATCCATGCTTGATACCCAATATATACAAAAGCAGAAGGATTTTCAGAAAGCCTCCTGCTTACATAAGGAGGAGAAGAAATTTTAGAAATTACAACTCTAGAAAATGCTATTTATATGAATTATAAAAATGATATATCCTTTGTTTTTGATTTTTATTTGGCGCTTTATGAGCATCAGTCTACCATAAATCCCAATCTGCCTCTAAGGGACTTAATTTATGTTACAAAAGTTTTGCAAGGAATCATTAGAAACATTAGAAGCTTGTCAGACATTGAAGGAATATGCTGAATATGTAGAACAGGTCAGAAGCTTTGCGAAGATATTACCTTTACAGGAAGCGGTGGAAAAAGCTGTAGACTATTGTATACAGAATAATATTTTAACAGATTTTCTAAAAAAGAATCGTGCGGAGGCGATAGAAATGAGCATATTTGAGTATGATGAAGAAAAACATCTGAAAAACGAACGTGAATATGGATATGAGCGTGGGAACGATGCAGGATTACAAGAAGGTGTAAAACTAGGAGAAGAGCGGTTGATGAAATTAATACAGATAATTATGGCAGAAGAAAAGGATGTAAAGAAAGATGAAATGTTAACACGCCTTTTTGTAGATGCAGAATATCGAGAAATGCTATATAAGAAATACAGGATGTTTTTTAACGATTAAAATAAAATTATTGACTTTTCCTTCAAACCATGCTTAAATAAAAACAGTTATATGACTGACGGAAAGTGGAGATTACCACATGAAGTATAACAGCACAAATGCCGACCGTCTGGGCGAAGAGCCTAGTCGTGTTGGCTTTTTTAACTTTTCAATTTACAGGAGGAAAAATTCATGGAAATGATGTCATTGGAAACACAGCTTAGCAAAAATGCTTATCCGGGAAGAGGAATCGTTATCGGAAAAAGCGCAGATGGAAAATATGCAGTAACTGCATACTTTATCATGGGAAGAAGCGAAAACAGCCGTAACCGTGTCTTCGTAGAGGATGGCGAAGGTATCCGCACACAGGCGTTTGACCCTGCAAAATTAAGTGACCCAAGTCTGATTATTTACGCACCTGTTCGTGTACTTGGAAATAAAACAATTGTAACAAACGGAGATCAGACAGACACCATTTATGAATTAATGGATAAACAGCAGACTTTTGAACAGTCCCTGCGCACAAGAGAATTTGAGCCGGATGAGCCAAATTATACACCTAGAATTTCCGGTGTTATGCATGTGGAAAATGGTAACTACAGCTATGCAATGTCTATTTTAAAGAGTAATAACGGCAATCCTGCATCCTGCAACCGTTACACATTTGCATACGAAAATCCACAGAACGGTGAAGGTCGTTTCATCCATACATACATGAACGATGGCAATCCGTTACCAAGCTTTGAAGGCGAACCGGAATGGGTAAAAATCGAGGGAGACATCGATACCTTTACCAACATGGTATGGACAAACTTAAACGAAGACAATAAAGTATCTTTATTTGTTCGTTATATCGACATTGCAACAGGAAAATACGAAACAAGAATTATCAATAAAAATAAATAAGCAGGAGAGAGACGATGAAAGAATTAGAATTAAAATATGGTTGTAACCCAAATCAGAAGCCATCCCGTATTTATGTAGAAAATGCAGAGCTTCCAATCAAAGTATTAAGCGGAAAACCGGGATATATCAACTTTTTAGATGCGTTCAATGGCTGGCAGTTAGTGCGTGAATTAAAAGAAGCAACAGGACTTGCAGCAGCAACCTCTTTCAAACATGTATCTCCTGCAGGAGCAGCAGTAGGACTTCCATTATCTGATGTAGAAAAGAAAATCTACTGGGTAGACGATATGGACGTTGAGTTCAGCCCAATTGCAAATGCCTATGCAAGAGCAAGAGGTGCAGACCGTATGTCATCCTTTGGTGATTTTATTGCCCTTTCTGATGTTTGTGATAAAGCAACCGCTTTAATTATCAAACGTGAAGTATCTGACGGTGTTATTGCTCCGGGCTATGATGATGATGCATTAGAAATCTTAAAAGCAAAGAAAAATGGCAATTACAATGTTATCGAAATCGACCCAGCTTATGTACCGGAACCAATCGAGAAAAAACAGGTATTTGGTATTACATTTGAACAGGGAAGAAATGAATTAAAGATTGACGATGAATTCTTTAACAACATCGTAACAGAAAATAAAGAATTAACAAAACAGGCAAAAATCGACCTTGCCATTTCCATGATTACCTTAAAATATACCCAGTCGAACTCTGTATGTTATGTAAAAGACGGACAGGCAATCGGTATCGGTGCAGGTCAGCAGAGCCGTATTCATTGTACACGTCTTGCCGGACAGAAAGCAGACAACTGGTTCTTACGTCAGTCACCACAGGTACTTGGACTTCAGTTTGTAGACGGTATTCGCCGTGCAGACCGTGATAATGCGATTGATTTATATATCGGTGAAGATTACATGGATGTACTTGCAGATGGTGCATGGGAAAACATCTTCAAAGTAAAACCGGAAGTATTTACAAGAGAAGAAAAACGTGCATGGTTAGACCAGATGTCAGGTGTAACACTTGGTTCTGATGCATTCTTCCCATTTGGTGATAATATTGAAAGAGCACACAAGAGCGGTGTACAGTATGTAGCACAGCCGGGTGGTTCTATCCGTGATGACCATGTTATTGATACATGTAACAAATATGGAATGGTAATGAGCTTTACAGGTATTCGTTTGTTCCATCACTAAGATAAATTAAAGAAATATTTTACAGGAGTAATTGTTCGTAAGGATGAATGATTACTCCTGTTTTTCTTAATTTTACAAAAAAGTCAAGTATAAATGAGTAAATCGTACTTGACTAAAACATAGATGTGTATTAAGATATATGAGATGAAATGGAGGTATTGCAATGTTTATAGGCAGAGACAAAGAATTAAATGGATTGGATAAGTTATATAAATCAGATAAGTTTGAATTTGTTGTAATTTATGGACGTCGTCGGGTAGGTAAAACGGCACTTATTAATCAATTCATAGGTAATAAAAAATCAATTTACTTTATGGGGATAGAAAGTAACGAGAAACAGAATCTTGAAAATCTTAGTAAAAGTATTATCGAATTTAGCAGCGGTATTCAAACAGAAACCTCCTTCGCATCGTTTCAGGCTGCTTTAGAGTATGCATTTAAGCTGGCAGAAAATGAGCGGCTTATTCTTGCTATGGATGAATATCCTTATGTAGCACGTTCGTCTAAGAGTTTGGCATCCACATTACAGTTACTAATAGATAAATATAAAGACACATCCAAATTAATGTTAATATTATGTGGTTCTTCAATGTCATACATGGAAGATCATGTGCTTGCATATAAAGCACCTCTTTATGGAAGAAGAACGGCGCAGATGAAGATTTTGCCCTTTGATTTTGAAGAAAGTTGCCGTTATTTTCATAATTTAGCTGATGAAGATAAAGCGTTATTGTATGGTATCGTGGGGGGAACTCCGCAATATCTTCTGCAGATGAGTGATAAGTTAAGTATAGAAGAGAACATTAAAAACACCTACTTGAATCCAATGTCATTTTTATATGAAGAACCAATAAATCTGTTGAAGCAAGAAGTGCGTGAGCCGGCAATTTATAATGCTATAATTACCGCAATTGCTACCGGACATACACGCATGTCAGAGATTTCTTCTAAAATAGGTGAGAATACGAATATATGCTCGAATTATATTAAGAATTTAATAAATCTTGGCATTATAAAAAAGGAAACACCCTATGGAGAAAAGGAATCAAAGAAGTCAATTTATTCTATTGAAGACAATATGTTTTATTTCTGGTATCGATTTGTATTAGATAATAATTCTGTTATTGCAAGAGGAGCAGCAGACCTTATATATAAAAGAATTGAGCCACAATTGTCAGATTATATGGGAAGAGTATTTGAAGAGATTTGTATGCAATATCTTTGGAAACAACTTCTTGTTGGAAATTCTCCAATAGAATTTATTTCTCTAGGGCGTTGGTGGGGAAATGATCCTATACAAAGATGTCAGACAGAGATAGATATTATGGGTGAACAGGATAGTGAAACTGCTTTATTTGCTGAATGTAAATGGAGAAATGAAAAAGTAGATTTGGATATTCTGGAAACTCTAATTCGACGTAGTAAATTGTTTCGTTATACAAAAGTTCATTATTATCTGTTTTCAAAATCCGGTTTTACAAAAGGTTGCATGGATAGGGGAAAGGAAATGGGAAATGTAACGCTGGTTAGTTATGCGGACATGTTGTAGGGAATGGGTAGTGAATAATGCTTAAAAGGGACAAAAATATAGTCCCCTTTAAACATTGCTTCACAAAACAATTTGTCATGTGTTTGTTCAAGCAACCACCAGTATTTTCGCCAACTCCCGCATCTGCTCCACATTCTCTTCCTTCATAACCGATTTCACAGTCACAATATTCTCCGCCACCGTAACATTTTTCATGCCACCTAAATATTCTTTCATCCGCTTTCCAGCCACAGGTCCCCATGAACCGTTTTCAATCAGTCCAACAAAGCGATTCTGGTAATTTTTGGATTTAAGCTGTAACAGCAGATTTTCCATACATGGCAGCAGTCCACCCTCATAGGTTGCTCCGGCGAGTATCATGCGGTCAAAGCGAAAAGCATCCGCAATGACATAAGACACATCCGAGCGTGCTAAATCATAAAGCACCACATTTTTTTCACCCTGTTCCCACAAAAGTTTTACCATTTTGCGAGCAGCAGAAGCGGTATTGCCATGAATAGAAGCATACGCAACGACCACACCGGATTCTTCCGGACGGTAACTGCTCCATGTATCGTATTTTTCGATATAATAGCCTAAATTTTCTGTTAAAACGGGTCCATGTAACGGACAAATCATGTGAATATCCAAATCAGCCACACGTTTTAATAAAGCCTGTACCTGAACACCGTATTTTCCTACGATATTGATGAAATAACGACGTGCTTCCTCTAACCAGTCTTCCTCATGGTCTAATGAACCAAATTTTCCAAAAGCATCCGCAGAAAACAGAATTTTTTCGGTCTGTTCATAGGTCACCATAACCTCCGGCCAGTGTACCATGGGTGCAATAAAAAATTGTAATGTATGTTTGCCAAGGGAAAGGATTTCTCCATCTGTTACAATAACTTGCCGGTCTTTTGTATCTAAGGAGAAAAATTGTGGCAGCATGGCAAAGGTTTTGGCATTTCCTACCAGTTTCATATCGGGATAGAGCAAAGCCAGCTTTTCAATATTTGCAGCATGATCCGGTTCTAAATGTGAAATGACAAGATAATCAATATCTCTGCCGGATAAGGCTTCTAACAGATTTGTCAGCCATGTATCCGTAGCTCTGGCATCAATAGTATCCATGACAGCAACCTTTTCATCTAAGATTACATAAGAATTATAGGATACGCCATTTTTAACAGGGTATTTACTTTCAAATAAATCGATATCTGTATCGTTAGCTCCAATATAAAGAATAGAGTCTGTAATTACTGGGGTAAAATGCATAAAATAATAGCCTCCTCACTAAAATGATAACGAAAATATCCTACAATAGATTTTATGGAAAAACAAATGGAAATATTTGTATAGAACAGAGGAAATCCGTTCTATAGCAGAACGAGTTCCCTCTGAAATTCATTTTTTACTGTTGTATTTATCTTTTGGGAGAGTGTGCCGTAATACAGATTAGAGGCAGAAAGTTCTTTTTGAAAAAGGGCATAGGCTTTTGCAGAAAGCATGTCCTTCGCCTTTGTGGTTTTGGTAATCATGGGAAGGGCAGTTTTTTTGCGTATTTCCGTTAAAAGTACAGAGGATTCCTTTTTAAATCCTAAAATCCGAAGCCATGGAATATACTGAAGCTCTTTTCCTGATAGATAATCTGTCTGCCGGATATTTAAAAGAATATGCAGCAGAAGTCTGCGAATTCTGGTATGTGTGACATCCTTTGTTTTTACCAGTGTACAAAACTGCTCAAAATCCAGATAGGAATCCAGCAGATTTACTATACGATTAGAAAGGTAGGGCGAACTGTCGCCATAGGCTTCAAATCCCATTTCCTGTTCTAAAAAAAGTTTATAATACAGCATGGAAGAAAAATCGTTTTCATGCAAAAATGCCCCGGAAGAATCCGCAAGAGCCTCTAAACTGTCAGAAGGTATATTTTGCTGAAATACTTCTTTTTTATACGCAGACGCTGCATCAGAAAACAGCAGCTTACGCAATGCGCTGGCAGAACTAAGGGAAGCATGCAAATCTGTTTCATGATAGCCTGCTCCAGTACGCAGAATAGGACAAGGCTGTATATTCGAATTAAGGCTGTAAATTGCCTTGCAATATTCAATAGCAAGAATATTATTCGGAGAAGACAAAATTTCATGCAGTTCGTTATCAAAATCATTTTTTAAATAGGTGAAAAGTGCCTTTTCCCTTGCTGCAGGATAGGTCATTCCCTGTTTTAGACTGTCTTTTAATAAAGCAGAAAATTCTTCCGGCTCTTCTGCGAGGATTTTAGCAGCAGTCGTCAAAAGGGAAAAATTTTTTGTTTCACAGCCAAAGCTGATAAAATCGACAATACCAAGACTATCTAAAAGTTTAACCCCAGCCATGGAAAAATACTCTGCAGAAGCTGTAGACCAAAGTACAGGCAGCTCAAATACTAAATCAGCACCATTTTTTAATGCCATGGAAGTACGGGCGAATTTGTCAATAATAGCAGGTGTGCCACGCTGCACATAATTTCCACTCATAACGACAATTACATAATCTGCTCCGGTAATTTCTTTTGCTTTTTGTATCTGGTAAGCATGTCCATTGTGAAATGGATTGTATTCTGCAATAATGCCGACGACTTTCATAACGACTCCTTTGATTTTTGTGAATAATTTAACGCATTACGGGTATTGTATCATTATTAAGAAAATGTTTCAAATTTTGTACATGAAAAACGATTATTTTACATTGTATACAAGAAAAAAAAGGTTTATACTAAAAGTTAGTTATGACTATTAGTGATATGTGTAACAATTCAGCGTAAGAGTTACCGTTTTGACGAAAAGGAGATAAGAGCATGAATGTATTAGTTATCAACTGTGGAAGTTCCTCATTAAAATATCAGGTAATCAATTCTGATAGCGAAGAAGTATTAGCAAAGGGTATTTGCGAACGTATCGGAATTGACGGAAGATTAGTATATAAGCCGGAAGGCGGAGAAAAAGAAATCACAGAAGCAGCTATGCCTACCCATACAGAGGCAGTTCGTATGGTATTAGATGCTTTAGTAAATCCAAAAACAGGTGTATTAAAGAGCTTAGATGAAATCGAAGCCGTTGGACATAGATTAGTACACGGTGGAGAAAAATTTGCTTCTTCTACCGTTATTACAGAAGAGGTTATCAAAGCAGTAGAAGAGTGTTCAGAATTAGCACCGCTTCACAATCCGGCAAACTTAATCGGTGTACGCGCTTGTCAGGAAGTTCTTGGAAAAGATATTCCAATGGTAGGTGTATTTGATACAGCTTTCCATCAGACAATGCCTGAAGAAGCATATATGTACGGTATTCCATATAAATATTATGAGCAGTACAAAGTGCGTAAATATGGTTTCCATGGTACAAGCCACAGCTATGTATCCAAACGTGCCTGCGAAATGTTAGGCAAGAACTACGAAGATATGAAGGTTATCGTTTGCCACTTAGGCAATGGTGCAAGCATCTGTGCAGTAAAAAATGGTAAATCCATTGATACATCCATGGGACTTTCTCCATTAGAAGGTCTGACTATGGGTACACGTTCCGGTGATATTGACCCATCCGCAGTAGAGTATATTGCAAAAAAAGAAAATTTAGATTTTGATGGTGTTATGAATATTTTAAATAAAGAATCCGGTGTATATGGACTTTCCGGACTTTCCAGTGATTTCCGTGACCTTGAATTAGCTGAGGAAAAAGGAGACGAGCGTTCTAAGATGGCAAGAGCTGTATTTTGTTACAGAGCTGCAAAATATATCGGTTCCTATATTACAGCCATGAACGGTGTAGATGTTATCTGCTTTACAGCCGGTGTAGGTGAAAATGACTGGGGTATCCGTGAAGGTATCTGTGAGTACTTTGGATACATGGGAATTGAAATGGACAAAGAATTAAATAAAAAAGTTCGTGGTATTGAAGTGACATTATCAACACCTGAATCTAAGATTCCGGTATTAATGGTTCCTACCAATGAAGAATTGGCAATCTGCCGTGAAACAGTAGCATTAGTAAAATAGAAAAAATAGTTGACAAATAAGTAAAGCCTATGTATAATTGTTTAGGTGTGAATAGGAGACGAATGTGAAAGTAGATATTACAGACTTACTATCCGTAGAAAATAAGATAGTTGAAAAAGAGGTCGTATTTGACCTTGCAAGCTTTAATTCGAAATTGGGTGAGTTCCCTATCACCAAAAAAGCACCATTCACGTTGCATCTTGAGAATCAGGAGAATAAGCGTATACTTATTCAGGGAGAAACAGATGTGACGCTTGCAATTCCTTGTGACAGGTGTTTAGAGGAAGTGTCAGTTGAAATCCATCTTGTGATTGACCGTGTATATCCGTTAGGAGAAGCACTTTCAGAAGAGGATGAGGATGCAGAGGATACAGACTATATGACTGGGTCCGAACTGGATGTTGAGAAACTTGTCTATGACGAGATCTTGGTAAACTGGCCAATGAAGGTATTGTGCAGGGAAGATTGTGAAGGTATCTGCAGAAAATGTGGTACAAATCTGAACTACAAGACCTGTTCATGTGACAGAACAGAACCTGATCCGAGAATGGCAGCTATCCAAGATATTTTTAATCAATTTAAGGAGGTGTAACCTATGTCAATTTGTCCAAAGAA
>JAGAMY010000033.1 GCA_017624495.1 Lachnospiraceae bacterium
ATATGTCATCAAAGATGACGAAGTTTCTGTTGTCTGATTAGGTGTTGTGTCTATATTTACTTTTCAAAACCACCTCTTACGATGGTTTACTTGTTATGCCCTTTTGTTCTTGGGTAACCTCTACTTCTTTGTTTCAAACTTTTGTAATCTCCTCATTTTCACGTTTTAACACACTATTTTATTATCATACATCTGTCAGGTAACCGCAAGTATTTTTTATAAGTTTCCACGCTAAAAAGGGCATCCGCTCTGTCATCATGACCTTTCGGATACCCTTCTAACACTTTTATTTATCTGTCTTATGCATCAATATCTACTGTCCAGCCATACTTATCTTCAACATCGCCCCACTGGATGCCTGTTAAATAATCGTATAATTTCTGAGTCAGTTTACCGATTTCAAAGTTGTTTACTTTTACATCATCATCTTTGTATACAAACTCGCCAACCGGTGAGATAACTGCTGCTGTACCTGTACCAAAGGCTTCTTCTAAAGTACCATCGTGTCCTGCCTTCATCAAATCATCAATGGCAAGATGTGTCTCATTTACTTTATATCCCCAATCCTTTAATACATGGATAATAGAATCTCTGGTGATACCAGGCAATACTGTACCGTCTGTTGGTGCTGTATAGATTTCACCGTCAATCTTGAACATAATATTCATGGTACCAACTTCTTCTACATACTTACGATGTACACCGTCTAACCATAATACCTGTGTACAGCCCATTTTTTCTGCTTTTACCTGTCCTAAAATGGAAGCTGCGTAGTTACCACCACATTTTGTAAATCCTGTTCCGCCCTGTACGGCACGAACCAATTCGTCCTCTACTAAAATCTTAACCGGATTGATACCTTCTGCATAGTAAGCACCTACCGGACAGCAGATAACTACGAATTTGTAGCTTGTTGCCATATGTACACCAAGTGCAGATTCTGTAGCAAACATAAATGGACGGATGTAAAGAGATGTACCCGGTTCAGATGGAACCCAGTCTCTTTCTACTTTTACTAATTCTTTTACAGCTTCAACGAACATATCCACCGGAAATGCCGGCATACAAAGTCTCTCATTTGAAGTAATCATACGCTCTGCATTTTTTTCCGGACGGAACAACTGAATCTTACCTTCTTTTGTACGATATGCTTTCATACCTTCAAAGGTCTCCTGTGCATAATGTAATGTCACACATGCAGGATCTAATAACATTGGTGCATGAGGAACAATTCTTGCATCCACCCAGCCGTCTTCTTTTGTCCAGTCCATGACAAACATATAATCTGTCATATATTTTCCAAAACCCAGATTTTTCCAATCCGGTTTTTCTTTTAACTGTTCTCTTTTTTCAAATCTGATATCCATAATACTTTCCTCCGATATGCTCTCGTGTCTTATTCTCGGACTTTCGGGAGTTCAATTTTTTTATCTGAAATCCATTATTATACTTTTTTTGCCCTATGTCAAGATTATTCCGAAGGCTTATATATGGTATAATCTGATGTTATAAAAAAAACGATTATTCAAACTGTATGTTATACCTTTAGCATATACTCATCATTCTTTTCTGTAATAGGAAAAGTCACAATAACCTTAAACAAATCTCCGTCTACCACCAGTTCAAAGGTGCCATGCATTAATTCTGTCAGACTTTTAGCAATGGACAAACCAAGACCACTGCCTTCCGTATTTCTAGAGCTGTCACCTCTGACAAAACGCTCCATCAGCTCGTCACTGTCAATATTTAAAGCATATTTGGAAATATTTCGGAAAATAATTCTGCCATAACCACCTGTTTTTTCAATATTTACATAGGCTCTGGTATTCCCTAAGGCATACTTACAGATGTTATTCATCAGATTATCAAATATACGCCACAAATGTCTTGGGTCAGCACATATATACACCGGTTCTTTGCTGTTTTGCACAAGAAGTTCAATCTGTCCTGCCTTTAATTTTTCTTCAAACTCACCTACCGTCTGGGTCAGCATTACCCCTGCATCACAACATTCCGCTGCTACAGCTAAATTTCCCGTGGATGCTTTTGAGGCTTCCATCAAATCTTCAATCAGTTTTTTTAACCGTGTGGACTGTCGGCTTAATACTTCTAAATATTCCTGAACCTTCGGATTGCTGATATCCTCTTTTTCCAGTAAGTCCACATAATTAATAATAGAAGTCAGCGGGGTTTTGATATCATGGGATACGTTGGTAATCAGCTCCGTTTTAAAACGCTCACTTTTCATGCGTTCTGCCACTGCTTTTCCGATACCTTCCTGTATTCGGTTCAAATCTTCTCCATGTTCTTTAAAGTCAAACAGCATCTTTTCTGTAGGAATCTGACTGTCCATTTCCCCATCTGCGATTTTTTTTGCTCCCTGTTTCAATTTAAGCATCTGTAACAGACAAAGGGTTAATGCTCCATAGAGCACAACTTTTTCTGCAAACCATAACATTATCTGCATACCTGTATTATAGGACGTTGCCAAAATGCCTACAAACTCCAAAAATGCCAGTGCACCCATGATTATCCATGCTTTCCACAAAAACGGTATACTCTCTGTCAGTTTTCCACATACCTTTTTGCACCAGTTCACACAGATTTTCACTATACGCTTACACCATCGCCAGCAGATAGCTACTAACGTATTACTCCACCATCTGCCTCTTTTAAAACGAATGGCTGTACTTTCCATAAAACGAAGGCAAAGCCATTCACTGCCTAACACACCAAATGCGCCAAAGAACATGGCAAATCGTAATGTCGTTTCCATGAAGAAAAGTGCCACAATTGCCAATACTGTACATACCACACCAACCACAAGGTAAAACAATAAATCATACGGCATCTTTTCCCACCAGCTTTTTAGCATTTCTTCACTGCCTTTTTCATATCCTGCTGCCCGCATAAATACTATTAAGGTGATAAAAAATACAATCACACTGATAAACATAGCTATATATATGCCATCCTGTATCGCATACACCAGATTCAAAACTGCCTGCAACTGCACAAAGAAGTCCTGTTTGTCCCATTCTGCAAATTGCACATACAAACTCTGCACCAGATAATTTCCAGCACCTGCCGTAGCCAACGGCTCATTTACATAAGAAACCACATAATATGGTTTACTGGTGACATAGGTATACTCAAAAGTAACAATTTCACCATTGCCCACATGATATTCTTCATAATTTTCATCATCCACCCGCATAGATACTATTTTTCCGATTTTTTCTAACTCTCCTGTGGTGATAATCTGAATGTCAGAAAGGAAATATTCCATATCATTTATGTAAATTGCTTTATCCGGGTTCTGCCATATATATGCCGTGTTTTCCGATGTAACATCTGTTTGTACATCTGCATCTACATTCTCTTCTGATACATTTCCTCTTGTTTGTTTCACCATATGCAGAATTTCCTGCGACAAATCTATGTATTCGCCACTTTCTATATCCATGTATTCCACATTTTTTGCCGGATAAAGCTTTCCATCCGCCAGATAATACATTTCTCTGGTGTTTCGCACATAATAACAGGCTTCTATCGGATAATAACTTTCCTGATAGACCGCATCATCATTATAAATATAGAAATTGTCAAAAAGCGTTTTTCCTGCATAACATCCTGTATTTTCGCCCATATTGCAGGAGTATACAAAGAGTTCATCCTTTGTTACTTCTTTATCAAAGTTACACACTTCGTAAATACTTTTGTCATTCAAATCCAGTCCTTCAATGCTGTCTGTCTGAATTACGCCATAACGAAAATTCGTTTCTGCCAATTTCTCCATGCCAAAGTCCTCTTCATACTGTGACATGGCTAAAATGGAATAATCCCGCAATGCCCCTTCAAACATTTCCTGTCTGATTTCTTCTTTTTCCCTGTCATATATTTCTACCGATTCCATTCCTGCAAATAGTAAAAATGAACCCGCAGCTATATTAAAGGATACAATACATAAAATTCCCGCCAGAATTCTTACCCATTTTGTACGCATCTTTCATGCCTCCTGTCAACTTTCGTCTTCTATTTTGTACCCTCTTCCCCATACAACTTTTAAATAGCGTGGATTCGCAGGGTCATATTCTAGTTTTTCTCTTAAATGTCTGATATGTACTGCCACCGTATTTTCTGTGCCAAACGCCACATCCTTCCAGACTTTCTGATAAATCTGTGCCGGTGAAAATACCTGTCCTTTATGTTCTAAAAGAAGCTTTAAAATATCGTATTCTGTACGGGTCAGTGAAACAGGCTCACCATCTAAGGTCACTTCCTTAGCCTTATCGTCTAATTCAATGCCGCCTATGGATAAAGTGTCATTTTTTACATTGCCGCCGCCAAGCATCATATATCGGCGAAGCTGGGATTTTACCCTTGCCTGTAACTCTACCGGGTTAAATGGCTTGGTAATGTAATCATCCGCTCCTACCGTAAGACCTAGTACTTTGTCTGTATCTTCACTTTTGGCGGTCAGAAGAATTACCGGTACATTACTGATTTCCCGAATTTTTACCATAGCGGTAATACCATCCATGACAGGCATCATAATGTCCATTAATACTAAGTGTATTTCCTGATTGGCAATGTGCTTTACGGCTTCTTCTCCGTTATAGGCTTCGATTACGTCATAACCTTCACTGGTTAAATAAATCCGCAGTGCGGAAACAATGTCTTTTTCATCATCACATACTAAAATACGATACATAACTTCCTCCAAATGTACTCCCGATGTTTTATCGGGTATGATTAATCATGGGTTTATTCTAGCGAATTATTTATGAATATAAAAGAGGGGAATTCTTTAAGACTTTTTTAAGTTAAAGGGATAGTAAGCAGTTAAACTGACTACTATCCCCTTATTTAGCAAATACTTTTTACAATAATTCTTTTCTTAATTCTTCACCGGATTTCGCACTAAGGTAAGCTGGTGGAATATCAAATACTGTCTTGCAGCCTGTCATACCTTCTTTATTCATACGGTAAGCGGCTCTTACATAAGCCACGATAACAGATGCTGTAAATTCCGGATTGGAATCTAATTTTAACTGGTATTCGATAAGATGTTTATGTTCTCTGTTCATACCTGTTACACCGCTGCGAAGTACAAATCCGCCATGTGGGATACCACTATGGTCTCTTTCAAGCTCTTCTTCAGAAATAAAATGTACGGTAGTGTCATAGTCTGCAAAGTAGTTTGGCATATTTTTGATTTCTGCTTCAATTTTTGCTAAATCAGCACCTTCCTCTGCCACTACGAAACATTCTCTTGTATGTTTCTCTCTGGTGGTAAGTTCCGGATTTTCTCCTTTTCTTACAGATTCTAATGCAGCCTCCACAGGAATTGTGTACTGTTTTCCATTTTTTACACCTTCCACACGACGAATAGCATCAGAATGTCCCTGACTTACACCTTTACCCCAGAATGTATAATCTTTTCCTTCCGGCAAAATAGCATTTCCATATAAACGGTTTAAGGAGAACATTCCCGGGTCCCAGCCTACAGAAATAATTCCTGTTTTTCCACTTTCTTTTGCTGCCTTATCGACATTTGCAAAATGCTCCGGGATTCTTGCGTGGGTATCAAAGCTGTCTACTACGTTGAAATATTTTACATATTCCGGTGTCTGCTCCGGCAAATCTGTTGCACTTCCGCCACAGAGTACCAAAACATCGATTTCATCCTTCATTTCCTGTAATTTATCTGCCTGATACACAGGTACTCCTGCTGTACGAATAGCAACACCTTCCGGGTTTCTGCGTGTAAATACTGCCTTTAATTCCATATCAGGATTCTGTGTAATTGCGCTTTCTACGCCTTTTCCTAAATTACCATATCCAAAGATACCAACTCTAATCATCTTTTATTCTCCTTTCTTCTAAAGCCAGAAAAGTCTTCTCTGCTTCTCCATATGCTTCATAACAACAAAAAAACCTTACGAATCCGAAAATTCGTAAGGTCTAATGCCGGCAGCGGGACTTGAACCCGCACGTGGTTGCCCACAACAGATTTTGAGTCTGCCTCGTCTGCCATTCCGACACGCCGGCATTTGTCTGACTGAATCAGACAAATGATATATTATCATATCCTTACGAAAATTGCAAGTACTTTTTAAATTAATTCAGACACTTTTGTAAAATATCAAAACAGTCAAAGGTTGCAAAATAATCCTTTGGCGTTTCCGCACGACGAATCATTTGCACGCTGCCATCTTCTTTTAACAAAAGTTCTGCGGATTTTAATTTTCCGTTATAGCTGTAGCCCATAGCGAACCCGTGTGCTCCCGTATCATGAATGACTAATATGTCACCCATATCCACCTTTGGCAGCATACGGTCAATGGCAAATTTATCATTATTTTCACAAAGAGAACCGGTTACATCATATTTATGGTCGCAGACACTATTATCCTTGCCCATAACGGTAATGTGATGATACGCACCATACATCGCCGGACGCATCAGGTTTACAGCACAGGCATCTACACCGATATACTCTTTATAAGTATGTTTTTCATGGATAGCAGTTGTCACCAGACAGCCATATGGTCCCATCATAAAACGTCCCATTTCTGAATAAATTGCCACATCACCTAAACCTGCAGGTACAAGGATTTCTTCAAATACCTGACGGACACCCTCACCGATGGCACGAATGTCATTTGGTGTCTGGTCCGGTGTATATGGGATACCTACACCACCGGATAGGTTGATAAAGCGAATATCACAGCCTGTAGCCTCTTTTAATTCCACAACGGTTTCAAATAAGGTTTTTGCTAATGTAGGATAGTATTCATTTGTTACGGTGTTGCTGGCAAGAAATGCGTGTACACCAAAATATTTTGCACCTTTTTCCTTTAAGATTTTAAAGCCTTCAAAAAGCTGCTCTTTGGTAAATCCGTATTTTGAATCCCCGGGATTATCCATAATGCTGTTGCTGATTTTAAATACACCGCCCGGATTGAAACGGCAGCTGATGGTTTCCGGAATTTTACCAATGGTTTTTTCCAAAAAATCGATATGGGTAAAATCGTCTAAGTTAATGGTCGCGCCGATTTTATCTGCAAATACAAACTCTTCTGCCGGAGTATCGTTTGAAGAAAACATAATGCCATCACCGGAAAAGCCTAATGCATCTGCCATCATTAATTCTGTCATGGAAGAGCAGTCACAGCCACAGCCATATTCTTTTAAAATATTAATCAAAAATGGGTTTGGTGTAGCTTTTACGGCAAAATACTCACGAAAACCTTTATTCCATGCAAAGGCTTCTTTTACCGCTTTTGCATTTTCACGGATACCTTTCTCATCATATAAATGAAACGGTGTCGGATATTCTTTTACAATTTCCTGTAATTTCTCATGGGTTACAAATGGTTCTTTCATCTTATTGTTTTTCTCCCTTCAAAAGTTCTATCAGTTTTATCTCATTGCGCATGGAGTCTTTAAATACCTGTACAAAGTTCGGCTGACCGGAATACAGGCATGTACTCTCTTCACCTTTGCCAATCTCACCTGTCAAAACATTGGTAGAATCGGTAATCACACCAATCTGTCTGCCTTTGTTTTCTGTCCGGTAAAGAATAGCTCCCTGTATGTCCATAGGCGCATCGGTTAAAATCACAACCTTTTTGCCTTCTGCAATAACCGATTTAATCTCTTTTTCAAATATACGAATACAATTTTCTGTCATGGATATGTACACACGCTGTTTGGATTGCGTAAGCATATTTTTCACCTTATCACGGATGTGTTTGTCTCCGGTAATCGTCAGATAGCCTTCGGCCTCTGACTTTGGCTTTGGCATATAGACCTGAAGCTGGGATTTCATTTCCTCTAATGCCCGTATTTTATTGGCACAAAACTCTTCAATATCTATGGCATGATATTTTACGGCTGTTCCCTCAACGGTGTAGGCTGCGCCTTTATCCACAAGTCCCGCTAACGCATTGTACGCATTTGAACGGGATATACCTGTCTGCTTGGCTGCTTCATATCCGGTAAGCTCACCATTTTGCGCCAGACAAAGGTAGAGCGTTGCTTCCTGTCTTGTCATTCCGAAACACATAAGTTTTTCGATTAACTGATTTGTGTCCATGCTTCACCTTCTCTATTAGTAGTACTAACTAGGAATACTATATTTCTTTTTATAGAATTTGTCAAGTGAATTCTTTTGTTACTGTAATTCATTTTCAATCTGCTGCTGTGCTTCTGCTAAGGACTGTCCAATATCTGCATCACTTTCAAAAATAGAATTTAAGGTTACAGAACAAAATATGGAGTTAATCATTGGATACGCATCCGTTGATTTTACCAGTGAAATTTCGTCCCTCATGGCATTTAATACGTCAAAGGGGTTATTCACAAAATACTTTACATATACATTTTCTTCATCATGGGTAAATTCCTCCATTGTCCATACTTCCGTGTTACACGGGTCGAATCCTAAATTCTTCCAAAGACCAATTGCACCTTCTGTAGACAATTTTGCATAACCAAGAAAATCTTTTGCTAACTCTGCATCCTCGCACTGATTCGTCACACATGTGCCTGTACCACCGCCACCAACGGAGCATGGCATGCCTTTTTCAAATACAGGCACTTTTCCAATGGCAATTTTTCCTTCCAAATCCGGCATATAGCTTGTATAACGGGACATCTGCCATAATGGCATGACTGCACAGGCAAACTCTCCCGCATTATAACACGGATAGGCTTCCTTTGTGTCAGGATTTCCACCGGGAATTGTTGCAGCAATTCCCAAATCCTGAAATTCTTTTAATAATTCAAGTGCTTTTTTCGCTTCTTTCGTATTGACATCTACCGTTCCATCTTTATTTACCCAGTCAGTGCCCTGCTGTGCAAGAAGAACATTTAGCTGCCATAAAGCACCTGTATCTACAGAAATCATATATTTTCCTGTGGCTTCTTTTACCTTCACACCAGCCTCTTTGAAGTCCTCCCATGTCACAATTTCCTCATAATTCACACCAGCGGCTTTTAAAATTTCCATATTATAAAAACATACTGTTGCGCCTACATGACTGGGTACTCCGTAATTTTTACCCTCTTTGCTGTACAATTCAATTCTCGATTCCACCAGCTTATCCCGGTATTCATCAATCATATCGTTTAATGGCTCTAGCTGTGGCTCACCCTTTAAGAAGTTTGCATATTTACCAATTTCAATATCCACAATATCCGGTGCACCTTCACCGGACTGTAATGCAATCTGCAATTTACTGTGCATATCATCATAAGACAATACGTTTACCGTTAAAGCGATTTGCCGATTCGGATGATTTGTATTCCATTTGTCGCACATATCCTGAAAATGATTGCCATGGAGTTCTAAAAATGTCCAATATTCCAATTCTGTCACAGTTGGTTTTCCTTCATTTTCTACGGTTTCTTCTGCTTTTGCTCCGCAACCGGAAAGAAATCCTATGGTCATTAGGAACGCTAATGTTATTGCTAAAATTTTTCTTCGTATTTTCATACTTATCCATCCTGTCTGCTGCTTATTTTTTTACTATAACATTTACTTTTGTATATACGCCATTTTGTGCATACACATAAATCTTACATTTTCCCTTCTTTTTGTCAGTAATCACACCATTTTTGTTTACAAAAGCTACTTTTGTATTGTCTGATTCAAACATGACTTTACGGTGTTCCTGCAATTTCTTTCCAAAGGTCTGCTTTACCTTTACTTTCAATTTAAGCTTCTTCCCTTTTCCGGATAATGTAACCTTAGATTTGTGTACTTTTACTTTCTTAACATTTGCATATTTCGCACTTTTGGTAGCTGCGTGGATGGCTTTGGAAGTAGACAGTATCTTGGCCTTTCCATCCTTCATTTTATATGCCTGTACAATGTACTTATAATAGGTTGCCTTTGCTAAGTTTTTATGGGTGTATGCTGTGGTTGTATTCTTTTCAATAATACTTAATACCTTATAGGCATACTTTTTCCCTTTTGTATTACATTTATTTCCAAAGACCACATACCCATCTGCCTCTGCCACTTTTGACCACTGAATTTTGTTGCTTGTGGCTTTAGAGGTTTTTACCAATGCTTTTAATGTGCCAAACTCTGCATTTTTTGCATCTTCATCCATACCGCTCGGTAAACCCGGATTATTGATGATTATGCTTTCTGCCGTTGGTGCTGTAACTTTCTGTGTTAAATCATTTCCTGCTGTATTAACATCTTCTGTTTTCTCTGTGTCTTTTGGATTTTCAGATGTATTCGGATTCTCCGGTTCTTTTGGATTCTCCGGTTCTTTTGGGTTCTCCGGTTCTTTCGGTTCTTCTTCCTTAGCCGCTTCACCGAATACACGCCATTCTATCAAACCAATACCATCGGAAAATTCTGCCGGTTTGCAGATAGTAATACGAAATGCTTCCGTAGTAACTTCATCAAAAGTTGTGGCATTAAAGCCATCTATTGCAATTTGATACCCTTTGGCATTGGTTACTTCCTGCCATTTTCCTTCGCTGTCTAAATATTCATACACATAGGAATCCGGGATTAAAATTCCACCGCCATCGGTCCAGAAATACACATCACTACCTGCAATTTTTACAGGAATTCCCCATGTATAGGTTACACTTTCTTTTGTTGAAGTATTTCCCCATGTACCGTAGTGTGGCTGTCCGTCAAAGCTATTGTTATCATATACAATACCATCATTTACTGCATCTACGGTTTCCCAATCTGATACATAAGAAGCCGTCGGTTCTGCTGTAAATGCAATATTTCCTTCCACTGTCGGCGTTAGTTCTAACATGGCTGTATATAGTTTTTTCACTGCTATATCTAACTCTTCCTGTGTGACACCTTTCTTCCCAAGTAAATCTTTTGCTTCTTTAAGTTCAGCCTCCACTTTTTCCATTCCGGCTGTAAACAATTCTGTATTTAAGCTTTCTGCTTTTTTTATGGCACTGTTTAGTACTTTCCGGTTTAGAGGATTCCCCTCTCTATAGCCGTAGACCTTCCATTCGATTACACCACAGCCTAACGCAGCCGGAAGCATCGTCACACGAAGTGCCTTTGTATATACCGGAGCAAATGTCGTGGTGTTGTACTGATTAAGTTCCACGCCAAAGCCCTGTGCCTGTGTCACATCATGCCAGCTTTCATCTTCACCCAGATATTCAATACTGTAATTTGCCGGAGCAAAGTTTCCATTACCATCTTTAAAGAAATAGATATCTGTTTGGGAAATCATCTGCTCCTCTTCCCAGTCATAACGAATCCATGCTGCTCCTCCCTGATTTCCACCATTCCAGTTATGCCAGAGACCACCGGACATATCTGCTGAATATAATGGTTCATTTTCATCATTTAAGGTATCTACTCCACCTAAGTCAGCCGGATGATTATAAATTGCTGTGGGTACTGCTTCCGGTGCAATATTCTGTAATGTACCGGCAACTACAACCACATGAACGGTTACTTCCATTTCCGTTCCTTCCACCTGACCATTTACTGTAAAACTGCCCTGTTCCTTTACCTTATCTTCATCCACAGTTTCCCATACGACTGCCTGCTTTTTATACATTCCATCAGAATATAATACAGATATCGTTTCCGGCAACTGTGGTACTTCTCCCACAGCAGTTACCACAGTTTCTTCTTTTGCAGAAAGCATTGTAGCTGTTTCATTGTTTCCATAGGCTTCTTTTACTTCATCCTCTGTCATTGCAACGGACTTCATTACAAAATTATCTGCAACTGCATTTAAAAACGCATCCGTTTCCGCTTTTCCACGTCCAATAAAATAACGGTTACTTTCTGCAATATCTTTAAGCACTAAGCCGGTTTCTTTTAATTCTGCATATTTTATACCATCAATATAAAGTGCATAATCATCCGCATTTGCCGTTAATGCAATATTTTTCCAATATCCTGCTGCAAATTCTACTCCCGCATTTGCTGTATTTCCATTTACAGTTAAAGCTACTTCATTTCCATTCACAAATTTAAGGACACACGCATCACCAAATCGTAGTATTGTGGTATGGTTTGCCTGTGTTTCCGCTAAATACAAGTCCATGGAAATGGTCGCATTTGTTACTCGTTCTGTCAGACTATGGGGCAGTTCTAAATATCCACCGGATATTTTACCATTCATTTTAAGTCCTTTACTGTCTTCGTCTTTTCCTGCTACAAGTTGTGGATTGTAGGTCAATGTACCAAAGTATTCTTTTCCGGCCGGGGTTTTTACATATCTATTATCTGCGGAAATGCTTTCAAAATCATATACCGCCAGAATTTCGGGTTTGTCTTCATTTTCCGTTACCGTATATACAACCGTATCACTTTCCTGATATTCTCCATCATCCACAGTAAGCTTTAGCGTATATACACCTGTTTTATCAAAAGATACCTCTGAAATTCGTTTATCTGCATTTGCAATTATAGGCTTTGCATCCCATGGAGCGTCAATAACTTCCCATGCATATGCCAATGTCGCATTTACATAGCCATCGTCTACAGCCTTACCTTCTAATCGGACATTGTCAGAAATTGCTACACTTACATCTTCGCCTGCATCCACAATCGGTTTTTCATTTGCAAAGGCTTCACCTTTTTCTACTTTTACCACTGCTGTTTCTGCTGCCGGAAGTGCCACGGTTACCCTTGCAGTTTCCCCTTCCACTGCCTGAAAGCTTCCAACTGTCACATCATCGACAAAAATCCGATAAGAACCTGCTGCTAACCCTGTAAAATCAATCTCTGTCTCATGAGCCGTCTGTTCAATATTTTTTATGGATAATTCCACCAAAGAGCTGTCTGTTCCTACCCTTGCCAATGTATACTGATCCCGCATCAATTCGATGTAAAGACCTTTATTTAGAAAGTTTAATTTTGTAAATAAACCATCTAACGGTACTACGGTATAAAGGTTTGCATCTTCTGTCACGTCACATCCATAACCAAATAAACCAAACACATTATCCTCCACCACATCTGAAGATAAAATCTGTAATGCACCAAACAAACCTAAATCCGCTTCACCTGCCATTTGCCGCCAGCCATTATGCAGATAACCTTCGCCTGTACCCTGTCCACCAAGGTTTCCCATTTCTGACTGATAAGTCCATGAAACTGCTCCGATATTTTCTGCATCTGCATCAATCTGACCGGAGTTGATACAGGTCAAATTTGCAAGTTTTGCTGCATAATTCACCCTTGCCGCATCAGAAATTTCATTTTCTGTCATACCATTGTCCTGTAAGCGCAGCCAGTCATCCATACAATATCCTGCAAGAGAGGCTGTATACTGGAAATTCCACCAGTTTTCTCCACATATTGTAGTAGGATTTGCATAATGATACCACACAGGTTGTACACCACGACAGGCTCTTGTTTTTGCATCAATTTTTTGCATCATGGCAGATGCATTTTCTGTATCATTTGAAAGATTTATCTTTGCCAAAGTATATACAGCTTCTTCTCCGGTATTGTCATAGGTATATTCTGAACCATAAGGATATTTCGTATTTTTAAAGTTCGCATATTTCTGATTCATAATTTCTACGATATTCTGTGCCTGTGCATAATATCCTTCATCACGCAATGCAGAAATAATAGCCGGAGTAGTAAGCTCTCCCATCAGTCCGGTTTCCCAGTTGTATCCTACGCCTTCACCATATAATGCTTTTAAAATGTTATATGCACGAAGTAAATAGGTATCCTTTTCTTCGATATATTCCACCATATCCGGGTATTTTTTTACAATTTTGTACATAGAAAAATAGGTATTATAAATATGCGGATAAGCATAACCTCTTCCATCCGGAGAAGTATTTGGTGCCACCATTAAGAAATCATGCACCTTAAAATCTTTCTGGTGTTCCCGCATCAGCCCATTCCATATGGCTACATCCAGATACTGGTCTACCGCCTCAATTTCCTTTGCCACCGGCTGATATACATTCTTTTCTGCAATGTATGTGCCATGGGTAAGTCCCCAGTCATCGCCCCAGCCCCAGTAGTTTTTCTCCCAATATGTAGGGTCAGTTTCTGCTCGTAACTGTTTTGTATCCATCATCCAGTCGTCAAATACCTTATCTCCAATTTCTCCCGGTGTCTGCAGCTGTGTTTTTTCTACCATAAAGTCAGAATGGGTTTCTAATGCCTCTGCCACTTCATCCATCATATAAAACTGTAATACGGTCTGTTTGTCATCATATTTTACAAGTACGTTATTTTGTCCTAAATCCTCAAATTTGATGTCATAGATATGATACTGCTCACCATCCACCATCTTCGTTTCCGCAAATTTAACATATGTACCGATATTTGTCTTTACACAGTCCATAAAATTGCTGACTGTATTTGGGTTGCCTGTATGAAGCCCTGTTTCATGTGGACAGTTGATTTCAAAGGAAATATCCTCCGCAGGTATACTTGTGTGCAGATACATTTTCCCCGGCATATTTACCGCATAGGTCATACCCGGAACTGCAACTGCATCCATGATACCTTCCTTATATAAAATAGATTTCATATCTGCTTCGTCTTCTGCTATTGAAAAATTGAATGCATAGGTTTTTGATTCTCCTGCCTGTAAAGTTAAGGATGTGTTATCTAAATATCCTCGATTTGTGGATTTAATTACGTCAGAATGAATATAAAATACATTCAAGCCATTTGCCCAGCCACTTTCATCCTGACACCATGCTCTTTCATCCTCTGTGCGCTCCATTACTCTCCAATGGTCTTGATATTCAAATCCTGCACCTGTGGATACATCCGGTGTCATTACAAGAAACTGTCCTAAACCACTAGGTCTATTTACATATATATAGGATGCATCTTTTCCCACAAAACTGTGGTCTAGCGTTCTTGTTTCATAAATTTCTTCCCCACCCGGCCAATATTCATTAAAGGCAAGCGGTACACCAAAATCACCGATGATTAATGCATCCTCTTTTGTATTTGTTACGGTAATTTCCCAGCGCAGCTTTCCATCGACTTCTAAGGAATAGGTTTCTGTCAGCCTAAAATCTTTAATTCCCTTTTCTTCCGTGGCATTTTCATACGTCACTACAACCTTATTGTCCTTAAGCTCTACCTTTCGACCACTGTCTGAACGTCCTGTATTCTGCTCACTCCACTCTGTCACATCACCGGATTTTACCTTAAACATCAATTCACCCATCCACTGATGTCCTGCCGCTTCAGCCTGTGCTGCTGCATTTTCACTATTTAGCACATAGTTTGTGGGATATAAATCATTCCTAATCTGTAAGCTGTGAATATTGCCATATTTTCCGGTTTCTACAATAAAATAGTCATTCGAGAGTCTATATCCCTCTGTAGTTTCCTCCACGACTACATGATTTTCTGCCTTTTCAGAAAACAAAGTCTTTGACATATTGTGTTCTGCCGCAGATACGCTTCTGCTAAACGGTAAAGACGTCATTGATACTGCCACTGTTAATATCACCGCCAGTAATTTTGCCTTATTTTTTTTGTTTCGTACGTTCTTCATTTTTCTTTTTCCCCTTTTTAAATTTTTATCCTGTAAGTAACAGAAAGGGGCTGCGCACTCTCGTGCGCAGCCTCAGATAAACTATTTAATTTTTACAGAACCTGCTGTTTTCGCTTTCTTTAACAGCGTTTTGTATTTTTTCAACTGTTTGTTTGGTACATCAATTTTTGCTTTCTTTGCAATGCCTTTAAATGCATATTTGCCAATAGATTTCGGTGATGTACAGGAAATCTTCACATTCTTTAATTTCTTTGCATTGTAGAATGCTTTCTTTCCAATGGTATGTACATTCTTTGGAATGGTAACACTTGTCAGTTTTTTCATCTTTGCAAAGGCATTGGCTTTAATAGATACCACCTTACAGGAAACACCTTTTACAGTCACTGTATTGTTGATAGTGATTTTCTTTGCATTTTTCTTTTCCGGTGCAATCGCCTGTGCTTCTTTCTTTTCTGCATTTGTCACAAGGTATTTTACACCTTTTACAGTTATTGTATCACCTTTTGCCAGAATATTCTCTTTGCCTGTGTTGTCACTACCCGGCTGACTTTGTCCTCCGGTCTGACTTTCGCCACCTGTTTGACTTCCACCTCCGGTCTGACTTTCGTCTTCGGTCTGGCTTCCACCGCCTGTCTGACTTCCACCTCCGGTCTGACTTCCGCCGCCTGTCTGGTTTCCACCTCCGGTCTGACTTCCACCTTCGGATTCATTTCCGCCTGATTCACTTCCACCCGGTTCATTTTCCTCCGGCTCTACATAACTTACTTTCCAACGAAGAATACCATTTGCTGCCGCCTCACCATGTACCGTCAACACAAGTCTTACTGCTGTTGTGGTAATGGTTTCGAATTTAATTGTATTATATGTATCTACTGCAATCACATCTGCATACGCACTATGCATTTTGGCTTCCTGCCATGTACCCTCTGTATCCTGATACATAACTTTAATGCTTGCCGGGATTCTTGTTCCACCTGCATCATCATACCAGAATACATCAAAGGTGTTCATTGTCACTTCTGTATCCCAGTCATACTGTACATAATGCTCAGTCCCTGCTGTCTGCGGCCAGTTTCCCCAGCCCTGTCCCGGAGTATAAGAAATTGTCGGCTCCCAGTCTTTCATGATACCATCTAAATTCTCCCACTCCGCTGTATAATCTGAAGATACGGATGCACTATACTCTAAATGTGCAGCATCTGGTGTCGGTGGATTGATAAGCCGGAAACTTCCTTCAATCATTAAATCCGTATTTACATTTTCTACGGTATAGGTATTATCTTCACCAATTTCTACAGCTTCACCATTAATCGTCAGCACTTTCACCATATAACCATCATTTGGTACAGCGGTAATCACAAGACTGCTTCCTTCTTTTACCATATCCGCATCAATGGTAAATGTACCACGTTTTGGTGTACCATTCGTAATTTTTGCTTCATACCATTTACTGCCATCATCATTTGCTGTCAAAATTTTAAAATATGCATGATAAGCTTCTGTTGCATATTCCGGTGCAAACATTGGCGCAAATGTATAACCGTTTGCTGTTAATCTCGGGAAACCTGTTGCACCATCTGTAGAAACCTTGATAGAATCTGAAAGGTTCGCAGATAATACAAGAGTTTTCCAATCCGTTGTACTTAATTTTGCAGCCATAACAAATGGTCCATACATGACACTGCCCACTTCTGTACTGCCAAGTTTATCCGGTGTTTTATCCAGATGTAATGTCCATGGCATGGTGATTTCGATAATATCTCCTGCTTTTACATCTTTTACTGTAACATATGTACTGATTTCAGGGTTTGTAACTGCTTCTACACCATTTACGGTTACTACAAAGCCCTCTGTTGCCCAGTATGGCACACGAAGCTTCATATCAAAGCTCTGTGCTTCTGCGCCATCTAAAGCTTCTACTGTCAATTTTGTATCTTCTGAAGGATAGTTGGTTTCCTGAATAACCTTTACGCCCTTTTCTTCCCATGTAACTGTGGATGGAAGATATAAGCCTACATATAATTCTTCTGCTGTTTTCGCATACGCTGCTTCCTGATATTTTACATGATTTTCCATACCTGTACCATGACAGCAGGTAAAGGAATCATAATCCCCACCAAAGCTTCTTACGGAACCCGGTCCAATTGGCAGCATATAGGTTGTACCATTGTGCATATGTGCGGTTACATTTGGTGTCTGGGATGCAAGAATCTGGTTGTATAAGGTTCTCTCATAATAATCCATATATTCTGCATCGTCCGGATTATAATTATTTAACATCTTTGTGAGCTTTAACATATTATAAGCTGCACAGGTTTCACAGTTGGTTGTTCCTGCGATATAATTTGCCTGTTCATATGGCTGTTTAAACTTCTCACCTGTACCTACTCCACCAATGGAATATGCATATCTAGAAACAATCATCTGCCAGAAGTTTTCTGCAATATCATAATACTCTACTTCCGGTTTTCCAGCTTCTACCGTTGCTTCGTAAATTTCCATTGCTCCAATAATCTGTGGAATGTGCTGGTTTGCATGACGTTCTGCAATATCGTCCACATTTACTTTTAATTTGTTAAAGAAGTTTGTATTATCAAATAATTTTGCACCTTCTAAATAAGCAGTATCACCTGTGTAGATATATAACTGTGCCAGTGATTCATTAAATCCACCAAATTCACCTGCAATATACATATCCCACATAGCTGTAAGCTGATCCTGATCGCATGCGCCAAGATGTTCACATACCCATGTACCTAAATCTTTTGCAATATCTAATGCTTCTTCATTTCCTGTATAGGTATACGCATCTAAATATCCTGCCATTAATTTGTGTAAGGTGTAATACGGTGCCCAAATTCCGCTGTCTGCACCACCATATGGTGTATACTGTTCTAATAATGCAAACTGATCCGGTGAATATGCACTAATAAAGCCTTCTCCCCATGTGTTCGGGTCAGTACTCCATGTGGATACCTTTACACCATTGGTTTTAAAATCTGCCGCATTGCCTTTAGACATCAACTGTAATGTACGCATTTCATGAATAACATAATCTAATGTTTCTTTGATATCTTCGTCACCTGTAGAGGCATAGGCTAACGCTAATGCAGACATATAATGTCCTGTGGAATGTCCACGCAAAAGACCTGTTGGTTCATCCCAGCCGCCTAATGGCTCTATATTTGCAATCTTTTCTGTCTGACCAAAAGTTTTATAAAAATTATAAAGCATACGGTCTTTGTCTAATAATTTTAAGTACGCAATATCTCTGTCACGATTTTGTGTCAGGATAGAACCATCTTCTCCAATTTTGTCCAATGTAATATCACTTAAATCAAAATTGTCGGATACTACGGTTTTTGCAACCTCTTCTTCATCCACAACGGTTACATTCGCTGTAATTTTCTTTGTTTCTCCAATGATAGAACCTTCTACGATAAAGCTGCCTGCTGCCGCATAGTTTGCAGCTTCCACGATAACCGGCCATACCGCTTTACATTTATTTGTTGTACCGTCTGTATATGTCACTTTTACATAATTTGGTAAAGACGGACTATGACCTGCAAGGGTTGTCACATTGATTTCTTCTACAGTATCCACAGCAACTGCTTCACGGAAGGCAATAACTGTAACATCAAACTCTTTCTCTACAGTTGCTGTTCCATATTTTACGGTAGCTTTCAGCTTACCTGTGGCATTTTCTTCTCCTATTGCCGGACGGGTAACTGTAGCTGTTCCATCTGTAATTGTAACAGCAGGGTTTGTGGATTCCCATGTAATGGATGAACCGTTTTCGCCCTGAACAGGAAGTGTAATATCGGACATAACCGCAGATAAATCTCCCACCTGTTCTGCTATTTTTGATGCATCCTTTTGCGCCTTCTGTTCATCTGTATATTCTGCAGATACAGTAACATCAAAAGACTTTGTATCACTTTCTTCATTGTATGTAATCGTTGCTGTTAATGTACCTGTCACATCCTCTGCGCCTGCCTGTGGACGGGTAACTTTTGCTACGCCATCTGCAATTGCAATAGCTGCATTTTCGCTTGTCCATGTGATTGTTGAGCCATTTGCACCTGTGGAAGGAAGTTCTACATCCTTCGTCCATGCAGATGTATCGCCTAAATCCAATTCAGCTTTATCTGCGGATACGATTCCCGCATCATCCACACTGTACATTGCCCCAATTTCTTCTGCGGATAATGCACGGTTGTAAATTTTTACTTCCGCAAACTGTCCGGTTGTCGGGTCATTTCCAAACTGTCCATAACCAATATAGTTATTTGTGGTGCTGCCTAACGCACTTAATGCTATACCTGTGTCTGTTGTACCCACTAAACTGCCATTTTCATATAAAGACATGTTCGAACCATCCATAACTACAGTCGTTAATACCCAACGGTTCTTTGCAAAGTTTTCGCCTTTTTCTACGCCCTTTTCTCCTTCCCAGCCGCTTGTGGAAATGGCAGATGCATAACCTTTAAATCCGTCATTACCTCCATCGGAAAGCAGATACATATAACTTGTTGTATTATTACCCAAATCCCAGATTCTCTGGTAATTATTATTTGTGCTAAGCTTTACCCACATACTGATAGTTACCGCTTCTAAACCATCTGTAATGCCTTCCGGCAACTGTAAATATGGTCCTGCTGCACCACCCGGCAAATTTAGTGCCTTTACGGTATTTCCATAAATATTTACCTCGTCGATGGTATATGTACCTTCAACCTTTCCACCACTGTTACTTTTCAGTTCTCCGGCATTCTGATGACCGGATGCATCTGTAATCACGGTAGCAAAACTATTCTGTAAATCAAAATCATAATACAGAATCAAATCATCCTCTGTGGCCGACACATTTGTCACGCCAAAAGGGAATAATCCTGTAAATACAACTGCTAACGCCAGAACAAACGCAAGCATTTTTCTCACTCTCTTACTTTTTCCCATTTTTGTACCCCTTTCTTTTTCACATGAGTTTATCATACTGTTTCAAAAAGGATTTTAATAGGAAAAAAATTTATACTTCCCCTACTATTTTAAACTAAAATAGTAACTATTCCTCCAAAATTCCCTGCTCGTATTTATACCAGATATCTGTCACAGACCATGTACTGCCAAATAACTGGTGCAGACTATCCGACAGCACACGACATACATGCTTCCAGTTTTTGATAGAATTCCGGTTAATGCCATACTGCATCTGGCTGACAAACACACTGTACTGCGGATGTTCTTCACAAAATTCCTCTGCAAGTGACTGTATCGGTGAAATATTCCCCATAAGTACACAGACCTCCTGCATGACCTCTTCCTGATTGTAAAATTTCATAAACTCTACTGCACCCTTTACATTTTTCCCTTTAAGGACAGCTAAATTTTCTCCGCCTATAATAACACCCTGCCCATTCTGTATCGGCAACGGACAGATACCATAGTCTATACCAGCCGCCTCTATTGCCGGCAATGCCCAGGAACCATTCTGTATCATAGCAACATCCTTTTCTATAAAGAGCCGGATAATATCTGTCTGTGAATAATTCATACAACTATTTGGCATACTTCCATCTGTAATCATTCTGTGCATCAGCTCAAAAGCTTCTGTTGTCCGCTCATCCTCTAAATGATTTTCGTCTGCTCCTGTAGACAATATCCATGGCATAAACTGAAATGCTCCCTGCTCACCTGCAGCAACAGACATTGCAAAACCATAATGCCCCTCTTCGCCTTTTACCGTCAGTGCTTTCGCTGCGGCTTCAAATTCTTCCCATGTTTGAGGCGGTGTTACACCTGCTGCCTCTAACATCTCTTTATTATAAATAATGGCTGTATTATTGCAGCAAAACGGCACACCATATACTTTCTCATCAAATTCTACTGCCATTTGAACCTCTTCATAGTACCCTTTTTCTGCTATATCTTCTCCAAGCTCCTCTGTTATATCTTCTAAAAATCCTGAATTAACCAGACCTGTCATATCCGGATTATCCACAAGAACAATATCCGGCAATGTACTATCCGATACAGCAATGGTTAATTCCTTTACAAATTCTGACATGGGCACATACTTCCATGACATCCTGTAATCCCATTGGGAGGCATTAAACTCTGCCACAAGCTTATCTAAGCCCTGACACTGTGCATCCGTTTCATAATATGACCATAATACTAATTCTTCCCGTATCGGTGCTTCTGCTTTTTGCTCCTTCGCACTGCTGCATCCACAAAGCAGCAACATAAAAATCACAGCTAATCTGTAAATACTTTTTCTTCTCATATTGTCTCCAGACTACCGGAAATCCACTGGTGAAATCCCGGTCACTTCTTTAAATACTTTCGTAAAATAGTTGGAATTATTGTATCCACATGCTTCAGCCACCTCATACACCTTCATATCCGTTTCTTTCAGCAGTCGTTTTGCATGACTGATACGGAATTCTTTTAAAAATACAGAAAAATTCATACCCATTTCCCGTTTAAACAGCATACTTAAATACTCCGGTGTAATCTTTAATGCTTCCGCCGTTTCTTCTAAGGAAATACCTTCTTTATAATGCATACGGATATATTCTACTGCACGATTAATCGTGTAATTACTCACGCCTCCCCGCTTTTCTTTTTCACAGATTTTATCTCCCATCAGATAGAAAATTTCCACAATTTCTGTCTGAGTATATGCCATTAGCACACTCTGCATATAATCCTTTGCCCGTAAAGCTTCATAGGCTTTTTGATTGATTTCTTTTGCAGTATCTAACATTCGTGTCATCATTTTTAACAATGCCTGCCGAATATCCCCTGCATTATATTCTTCGCAAAATATAAATTCATAAAATTCATCCAGCAGTTCTCTTGTTTTTTCTTTATCTCCCACACCAAGTGCTGCTAAAATTTTCTTTTCCATATGTAACGGATAAACAAAGGGCTTTTCCTCTGTCAGACAAACCTCTTTTGCATACATAAGCTGCTGACAGTCCCTTACAATACTATGAGATAATGCCTTTTCTACAACCTGAAACGTATCCCTTAATTCTTCTATACTGCCACAAAATTCTACTGCCCATGGAATTTCATACTTATTAATCATGCCATCTTTTACAATCAGACGTTCAAACTCCTCTGCAAAATTTTTCACACATTCCTCTTTTGCCTTAACAATCAGAATTCGCATTTTTATTCTGCCCTCTGCGGCATCCAGATAGGCATACGTTGGATACTGTCGCTTTAAATGCCTAAGCGTATGCTCTAATTTATCGATTTCACCTTTTACATTCCCAAAATATCCTGCAAAAATACCATAGGCATCACCATCCTTAGGAAATCGCTTTTGCAGCTTTTCCATAGCATCTTTCTGTTCTTTTTCTTCCCCTAACAAATATGTCAAAAGACAATTCTCTGACAAACCCCCCCCCCGAAGCATTTTATCAGTCAATTCAGATTCAATTTTTTCCAAAGCTTTTTTTAAGGCATCAATGGAAATGGGTTTTAACAGATATTCTTCTATCCCCAGACGAATTCCCTCTCTTGCATATTCAAACTCTGAATATCCACTGATAATGATACTTTTGGGCATTGCACCCTGTTCATGCAGCTTTGTCAGCATCTCAAGGCCACTCATCTGACTCATACGGATATCTGTAATTACACAATCCGGTTCCATACGCAGTATGGCATCCATGCCTTCCTTTCCATTCTGACACTTTGCCACTACTACATGGGATGTAATCTGGTTAATCATATTCGCAAGTCCTTCACGAATTGCCATTTCATCCTCAACAATCACTATCCGCATCTTTATCCTCCTTTACAGACATATCTACCACCGGGAAAAACATTTCCACTATCGTACCTTCGCCTTTTACACTGCTAATATGCCAGCTTCCTTCTTCACCATAATATAACAAAATTCTCTCAAACACGTTGGTTAGCCCGATACGCTCCCTTGGCAATGTCTGAATGTCCCGCTTATTGTATACATGTACCATTTCTTCTTCCATTCCGACTCCATTATCCTCCACTACAAGATAAATTTTCCTGCCTTCATCCACATAACCGACATCCACACGAACCAGCCCATCTTTCACCTCTTTTATACCATGCAGAATCGCATTTTCTATAACCGGCTGTAAAAGCAGCTTATACACCTTTACCTCCCTTACTTCCGGTTCTACATGCATCTGAAACTCAAAAGAATTGTTATATCTAAGCTGGTATAATGCCACATAGGACTTTAGCCATTCTTCCATCTCTCGCACCGATACCATACCATTACTTTGATTCATGGTATAGCGCAGAATATACCCAAGATTACTGACCATCTTACTGATTTCATACTCACCTTTTCCAATTGCCATCCAGTTTATGGCATCTAATGTGTTATATAAAAAGTGTGGGTTAATCTGTGATTCTAATGCTTTAATTTCTGCCTGACTTTTCTTTTCAGATATTTCCTTCACTTCATCTATCAGCGACCGTACTTTTCCGGTCATATTATTAAAATGCTGTCCAATCTGCCCAAATTCATCCTGTCTTTCCATTTGAAGACTTACATCAAATTTTCCTTCCTCTACCTGCCCGATTCCATACATAATTTTACTTAAATCTCTTGTAAAAGAACGGCTTGTATAATACATAAACAAAATAACAAGTACACTATCTATTACCAAAAGCAGCCAGTGAACATTCTGTACATCCGTAACCGGATTCATTATGTAATCATTATTATATACATTATAAAATGTCCATCTGGTTTCCTTATCCGTATAACTGGTACTGCCTAAATTTTTCCCTTTAAACATCCTTGTTCCCTGAATCAGGCGACATGCCGCTTTTTCATCTGCCACTGTCTGCCCAAGATAAAACTCATCCCAAAAGGATACAATTCTGCCAGAATCATCTGTAATAAAATTTACACTTTGTCCTTTTACCTTATTATCCGCATTACAAATATCCTGCAAAACCTCCACTTGAATCCCGATAATTACGGTAGCAACAGCTCCTTCATTCAAATTTCTGGTATTATAAATTTCTTTTCCAACAAAAAACAACGCCTCTACTTCACCATTATCAAAAATCATTTGGGTAGGAACTAACATAATCCGGTTCTTTCCCTGTGTCATTTTATAGGGTGCAATTGTGCGCAAATCCTCATATTCTCTCCAAATATTATCAATGGTTGACCCTGTTTCCTTATCATAGGTTATACTTTCGCCTGTATCACAAATCAGACTGATACATCGAATCCCATTTTTCGTTTCTGCAAACTGTGCAATTCTTTCATTAATTGTAAAAAATAAGGAGGCCTGTTCCATATCTGAAGCCTCCGGATATTTTGCCAGACTGCTCACTATCGTTTCATCCGCATAAATCTGGTACACAATATCCGTATAAGCCTCCATTGTCAGCGAAAATCTTTCCGCTATCTGCATTAAATTATTTTTTGTCAATTCATTAATCTGTTTATCTAAATGCGCTACACTGACATGACTAAAGAAAAACTGACTAAGAATAATAGGAAGAACCCAGACAAGTATGCTGATTCCCATTAACCGTTTCTGGAAACCCAGTTTTTGATACCATTGTCTAATGCTCTTCCTATGTTTACTCATCGTCTTCCCCCATATAATTTATAAGATTTTATTTTTTTACTTTTACTTTTTTTGCTTTGGAAACTTTCCCATAAACCTTTTCACCTGCAGAATCAATTTTATACGCTTGTACTTTAAAGTACCATGTGCCTTTTTTCAGCTTCTTTGCAGTCAGTTTGTTTTGGGTAATATGTTTCGTTTTCACACCTTTTTTGAATTTTGCATTGGCAGAATACATGATTTTATATCCGTCTGCCTTGCTGACCTTTTTAACCTTTACGGTGACTTTTTTTCCTTTTGCAGCTTTTAATGAAGAAATTTTTGATTTTCCTACAACAACTTTCTCCCATTTTGCTTCTAAAATTATATCACCTGTCACATAATTGTCAAAAGAAAATGCCACTGTCCCCACATACCAGCCTTTCCATATATAACCCTTTTTCACAGGCTGCTCCGGCTCTGTCACCTTGCTGCCGGACACTACTTCGGTAGTGGTCGCAGCCATTCCATTGTTGTATATGAAGGTTACGGTATGACGTTTTTGTTGTGGAACTATCTGTGAATTCTGGCTATTATCTTTGATACTTTCGTCTCTGTCTGCGGTTTCATCCTTGCCATCTGTCTCGTCCTTGTCTGCGGTTTCATCCTTGCCGTCTGTCTCGTCCTTGTCTGCGATTTCATCCTTGTCATCGTTTTTGTCTTTGTCTGCGATTTCATCTTTGCCATCGCTTTCGTCCTTATCTCCGTTTTCTCCATTACTCCATGTGTAATTATCCGGCACAGAGCCATTTTCCCATGGTGATGGCATATACAAGTCGGATACATAAATCTTTGACAGAAAGGTATAGGCTGCATTATCGTACACCTTTAACTCTTCTCGTGTATTTATCGGTCCGCGCACACCATCCCACTGTCCATTCCATGTATCATCCATGGCATTAAACCAGATGGCACTTAATGTGGCAAAGTATTCACTGGAATTTGAACCGGCATAGGAATCCGGCCATTTTCCACCTTTTGTCACAGATGCATTATAAATATTTTCCCATTCCTGATACTGTTCATTGGTAAGTCCATAATTTTGTACCGTATGCCCAAACTCATGCACAAGAATACTTTCATCGGGATAATTGGTATAGTAGTCCTCTTCTTTTAAACGCAAAACATTTGCATCCTTAATGGAAGCTAATGGTGTACCGCCAAAGCCCTCTACATAAAGATAATTTTCATCATAGGTGTAGCGGTGTTCTAAGATATCATAGGCGATTTCACCTTCACCAAAAATACCAAGCATACAACCCGCTTCTCCCATTCTCTCTGCTACAGCTTCATTTGCCAGTATAATTTCTAACATCTCTTCTGCCTTTGTCATAGCTTCTTTGCGAACATTTTTGGTTCCTAATATTTTTACGCCACAGTCCATAACAATTTCCTGTTGATAAAATGCATCATATTCTGTAACGGCAATGGTCTGTTCGTTTGCATATTCTCCGACAGAATTTTTGATTTTATTTCCGGCAATTGTCACTTGTATTTCCGGCAGATTATCTGTGTCTGAAATTTCATCCCATAACTGAATAGAAGTTTTTGGTGTATCAGGGTTGTTCGGATATTCCACACTCTTCGGATTGTAGTATACAACCCCGGTTTCTGAATAGTTATATTCTTCCCATGTATAGGAATAAATCGGGCTGTCTTTTCCATCCACGGTTACAGAAAAATTGGTAATTTCTCCTGCACCTGTCACCTCTTCATTCCAGTATAGTTCAATATCCTTACTGCTAATCAGCTTTGCCTTTGTCACATAAGGCACATTCTCTGTTTCTGCTGCATGAACGTCTGAATAGAAAGAAAGTCCGAAAACAAGCATCAGACAAAACACACAAATATACCTGATTTTTTTATACATCTTTTCTCCTTTCTGCTGTTCGTTCTGTTCACATATCTGCTCTCCCCTGTCAAGCAGAAAACAGCCGGTTATGGCAGCCTTCTTACGTTTACGCTACCATTCCCGACTATTCCTGTCAATGACTATTTAACCTTTACTGAACTTGGTGTTTTTGCACTCTTTAACAGTTTTTTGTATTTATTCTTTTGTTTGTTTGGCACATCAATGGTTGCTTTCTTTGCAATACCTTTGAATGCATTTTTGCCAATGGATTTTGGCTTTGTAGATTTAAAAATAACTTTTTTCAATTTTGCATCTTTATAAAATGCTTTTGCACCAACCTTTGTAACATTCTTTGGAATGGTTACTTTTGTCAGTTTTTTCATATTGGAAAATGCTCCTGCAGAGATGGCTACAACTTTGCAGGTAACATTTTTAATTTTTACTGTATTGGCAATTTTCAATGTTTTTGCCGTTTTCTTTGTCGGCTTATATGCTTCTGCTTCTTTCTTTTTGGCATTTGTCACACGATAAAAAATACCGCCATTGGTAAGGGTATCCCCATTTTTTAAGGCTTCGTCTGCTGTCGGAATATCGCCTGCCGGAATATCTCCTGTCTGTCCTGACTGGTCTCCTGTTGTACCGGATGGATTTGTGATGACATCTTTTCCACCGTCATCTCTGCCATCATCTTTTCCTGCATCATCTTTACCATCATTGCCTCCATCGTCTGCAATCGCCGCATACTGTACTTTTATTACAGTAAATGACATCGCCGGCATGGTATACAGCATTTTTTCATTTACAATCGCTGTTTCTGTTGTCTTTGGTGCCACATTTGTTGGTTTTTTAATACTGTTCTGGTCGAAAGCTTCACCAGATAGGGTAATCAGTTCTGCCTTCGTTCCATTCTTGATGCCCGGATAGTTTAAAGTAATATCCTTTTCAAACTCATCATGATTTACCAGTTTTAAGTAAACATATGCATCGTCTTTGGAAGATACATAATATACATCCTTCTGATGTCCCTTTCTCTCTTCATATAGACCTGTATCTGCATTTAATTTTTCTAGTGTCGTATTCACAATTTTCGTTCCATAATTATTGGCATACATACACTGTACATAGTAACTTGGTGTACCATAGCTGCTATACTCATCAAATTTGATTAAGTTATAATCCCAGTCTCTGTTTCCTTCTTTTTCCATCAATGGCGCATAAGAAGCATGACGAACAATATCACCATTTCTTTCCAAACCAGTCATATAAGCAGCTTCACTGATGGCTGTTTCTAAGATATTTTCTGTTGTATTATTGTTGTGACCTGCGTATTCACCTACAAATACATTACTTCCACCTTCATCCAATCTCTTATAGCTGTCATATACATAGTCATCGGATAACAAAGTATTTCCCGCTTCAGAGGTGTAGTTAATGTAGTAATGCTCATCCACTAAGGTCTCTCCCGGCACTTCACTGCTAATCCAGTTCCATGCTTCGGTATTCTGACCTCCCTGATAATATGGTCCGGTGGAAGAAATAATGGTAATCTTTCTTCCCGGATAGTTTTCTTCTACATACTTATCAATATACTTTTTAATCCATAAGAAGTTATCTTTATAGGATATGCCTTTACCGACATCGTTCCAGTTTTCATTACCGATACCCACATAGTTTAATTCAAATGGCTCTGCATGACCGTTTTGTACTCGTTTTGCTGCCCAATATGCTTCGGATGCATTCTCACTGTCCACACTTCCCCAGCAATAATCAATCAAATTGGTGGCATGTTTTGCAAAGGGCTCTAATTCATCACCACTGGCTGCATTTGCCGTATTTCTAAACTGACAGTAGATACCTGCACTTAAAATTGGGAATGCCTGTGCATCTAAATCTTCACAAAGTGTAAGGATTTCATGATAACCAAGCTGATAAGACATCATATATCCATAGTTTGGTGTATATTGTACCGGATGTCCTTCTGTTCCCCAGTAACTTGCATTTGATTTTCTTTCCTCTAATGGTCCAACGGTATCTTCCCAGTTATAATAGCTGTCTGTACCATAACTACCTTCGATAATACATCCACCCGGAAAGCGGATAAAGGACGGATTTAAGTCCTGCAATTTCTGTACAAGGTCTTTTCTAAGACCTGCGCCATAGGAATAGTTTTTATTTCCATATCCATAACCATCTGTTGGAATCAATGATACCATATCAATGTTCATAACATCTGTATCGCTTGCTCCTTCAAAAGTAAGTACGATAGTTCCTAATTCTGTTGCTTTACCTTTTAAATCAGCAGTTACTTTCTGCCATGTGCCGTCTTTCTTTACATCTACCGTTACTTCGTCTGTAATGGCTGTTCCTGCTGCATTGACAACCTTTACCTTCAAACTTCCTGCATAGGAAGCATCCGCTTTCATATAAACAGAGAAATCATATGCTAAGCCTTCTTTTACTGCCATCGCCGGACTGTCTAAGGAAGCTTTTCTGACAAAACCATGGTTTTTCAATGTCTGATTTCCTGTAATTGCCGCATAATTTGTGTTGTTTTCATTTAAACCGCCCTCTGTTTTTACTGTAAAGTTAGCGGCATTGCTGCTGTTCCAATGTAACTTCCATGAAGTCTGGTCTCCACACTCGATAGGATTCTCCGGTGTATCTAAATTCTGATAGTTTTCAAAAGAGTTATTTTTTACCATTTCTGTAGACAGACCACCATCTGCGGAACTGTTGATATCTTCATAGAATACACCAAACAATTCCTGACTGATATCCACACCTTCGTTATTGATGTCTACATTTAATGCAAATTCTGTAGAATCTTCTGCTAATACGAATACTTTGTAAGCATGGGATTTTTCTGCATCTCCTGCTTTGCATGTTGCTGTTAAGGTTACATAGGTATCTTCCTTTGGTACCGTAATTTCACCTGTGTCGGAGATAATTTCTGTATTATCACTTTTCCATGTAACGGAAACCGTATTGTTTAATGCTTTTGACGGCAATGTAAGTTTTTTATAAATTTTGCTGGAAATAACGCCGTCAAATACTTCCGGAATTTCTATACTTTTCCCAGCCGCAGATACCACAAATTCATCGGAAACATCCGAATATACTTTCCATCTGTAAATGCCGCAGGAATCGCCTGCCACAGTCATATTCATACGGATGGATTTTGTAGTGATTTCCTCAATGGTAATCTGGTTATAACGGTTAAATTTCGAGAAATTCTTTGGGTTGGATACTAATACAGCATTCTGCCATGTACCATTTTCGTCTTTATACTGAAACCCTACATCTTTTGGCACTTTCATACCTGCCTCTGTACCATACCAGTATACCTGAAAGGTTTTTGTAGTAATAGCTTCATCCCAATCGTACTGTACCCATGCCTTTGCACCTGTTGCCTGCTGCCAGTTTCCCCAGCCAAGATTCGTACCAATATCCGAGCCTGTAGGTTCAAACTCTGCATTATTGATACCATTTAAGTTTTCCCATGGAGACGTATAATGTGCACTGGGTGTTGCATAAACAGCCACATCCGGCAGAGTCAAGTCTGCACTTGGCGCCTCCGGCTCTACTGCTTCCGGTTTTGGAAAAGTTTCCGGCACATCACCAAGAAGCATCCAATCCTTTACTGCTACCGCTACTCTGGTTGTTCCACTTACCGCATGCTCCATAGTCACACGCACTTTAGATGTTGTCACCGGCTCATGTTCATAAGTTACGGCTGTATTTCCCGTATACGTCCATGTACCTGTCGGTGTTACTTCTGCCCATGTGTCATCTTCTGTGGCATATTCAATGGTAATATCTGTTGGTGTCATTACACCGCTGCCATCATCATAAAATATAATTGTAGAACCTGTAATTTCTGCTTCTCCGTATGTACTTAAATCATACATCATCCACTGACTATAAGTATTATCTGTCAGACTTTTGTCATCATGTGCATTCCAGAAACTTTCTGTATTGCTGTCAGAAAAATTATCTGCGCCCATACCGTAGTTAAAGAAGCTTACGGATGCCTCTGCATAATTTCGAAGTGTCGGGTCACCTTCCACATCTTCATAGGATTCTGCTGCTGCCGTCATAGGAATAGCGGTTAATGCCATTGCACCTGCTAACAGCATGCCTAACAACTTCTTTTTTATATTTTTTACTTTCATGAATTAAAGTCCCCCTTATGAGTATAGGGACGAAAGAATCCTTTCGTCCCTATTTTCTTAATTATTTTACCTTAACGGAACTTGCTGTTTTTGCTTTTTTCAACAACTGTTTGTATTTCTTAATCTGTTTGTTTGGTACATCAATTTTTGCTTTTTTCGCAATTCCTTTGAACGCATATTTTCCAATGGATTTTGGAGATGTACAACTCATTTTTACACTCTTTAATTTCTTACAATTGTAGAATGCTTTCTTTCCAATGGTTTTTACATTCTTTGGAATTGTAACAGATGTTAATTTACTCATTTTTGCAAATGCATTTGCTTTAATGGATACCACTTTACAGGAAACACCCTTTACAGTTACTGTGTTGCTGATTGTGATTTTCTTTGCTTTTTTCTTTTCAGGAGCAACTGCTTCTGCTTCTTTCTTTTCTGCATTTGTTACAACATATTTTACACCCTTAACAGTAATTACATCGCCCTTTGCTAATGTTTCTGTTGTTGTACCCGGGTCTGTTGATACATTCGGATCTTTAGATGCATTCGGGTCTTTAGATGCATTCGGGTCTTTAGATGCATTCGGATCTGTTATGCTACCTGTATCAGAACCGCCGCCCGGTGTTGTCTTATCAGCTTCTTTTAATCCACTGATTGCATCTGTTAATGCTTTTGCTGCATTATCTACTGCTTCCTGTGTTGCCTCTGTATTTGCTGCAATTTCTTTTGCTGCTGTAAGTGCATCTGCTAATACCTTCCATGTATCTGCTGTATAATCTTTTTCAGCTTTACTTTCTGCGGTTGTGATTGCTGTATTTAAGGCTGTTTTATCTACAACTACAGGTGTAACCGGGTCATCTTTACCCTCAACCGGTACTAAGTTTGCAACGGCTGCAGCTAATGCTGCTTTTGCTGTATTGACATCACTCTGTGTTGCCTCTGTATTCTCAACAACTGCTTTTGCTGCATCTAGAGCATCTGCAAATACCTTCCATGAATCTGCTGTATACTCTTTTTCTACTTTAGCATTTGCTGTTGTAATTACTGTATCTAACGCTTCCGTATATACAGTGATTGGTGCAGCCGGTTTTTCTTCACTTCCTATGTATTCCAGATTTTCAATTGCAACACCTAAAGCTGCTTTTGCTTCCGCGATTTCATCCATCGTAGCAATAGGATCTTTTGCAACTTTCTTTACTGCTTTTAATGCCACAAGATATGCCTTATAGCTCTCTGCTTCATAATCAGCTTCTGCATAAGTTGTTTCTACAGCAGTTACTTCTTCTGCCCACTTTGCAATTTCTTCATCGGATGCAGCAGAAGTATCTAATAAATACCATTCATTTACTGCTACCGGATTATTATTGTTATGTACCATGGTTACACGAATCTTTGATGTGGTAACCGTTTCAAACATATAGGTACGATATTCATTTTTGGCATATGTCCATGTACCTACCGGAGTAACTTCTTCCCATTCTCCTGCATCATTTGTATATTCAATCTTAATTGCATTTGGAAGCACTACACCACCATCATCATAGAACATAATCTTAGAACCACTGATCTCTGCTTTCTGTGCACCAAAGTCATACATCATCCACTGTGGAGATGTAGCAATATTTGTATCACTGTGACCATTCCAGAAGGTTCCTTTATCACCGTCCGCAAAACGGTCTGCTCCCTGACTCCAGCCTACAAAGCTTACGGACGGAGTCGCATTTTCACGCATACTTGTCTTCGGTATTGTCGGTTCATCAGCCATTGTCCAGATTAACATCTTAGACGAATTATTTTTAATATTTCCCTCTTCATATGTTGCACTGTCACCACGGTTGTTCCATGCATAGTAAGGAATTGCCTGTAATTTTGCATCAATCATTTCTGTTCCATTACCGGTTGCATATTTTACATCACCGGTAATTTCTACAACACCTCTTAATAAATCTTCTTTATAAGTTGCTGTTAATTTGGCATCACGAGGAATTACAAAGTTCATTGGATCAAAGTTTGCAATGTTTTCATTTAACTGTGTATTTCCTGCTTTTTCCATACAGTATACGATTGGTCCTCTTTCGATGGCAACCTGATCCTGTGTAGCTTCTACTAATTCATGGGATTCTGTTAATCTGATTTCCATTGGAATTTCCATGTCAACCACATCGCCGGCTTTCCATGTTCTATTAATGGTTACATAGCCTTTTTCTTCTGTTGTATCCACAGCTTCACCATTTACTTTAATGACAACGGTTTTGTTAATCTGCTCTTTTACCCAGCCCGGAATACGCAGCTTCATTGCAAATTCTTTTTCTGCTGCAGGATTTACTGTCATTTTGATGTCGCCATCCCATGGATAATTGGTTTCTTGTTTAATAGCTACATCTGTACCATTAATATTAATATCACTGCTGCTTGCAGAATACATATTTACAAATAAATCATCATTATGTACGTTGTACATATATCCGCCTAAGGATGCGATGGTTCGCATTAAGTTTGGAGGGCAGCACGCACAGCCAAACCATTCAGAACGTGCATTTCCATTATTTACTTCCAGTAATGTACTATAGAAGAAACGGTTTCCGTCTAAGTTTGTACCTACAAGAACAGAGTTATACAGGTTGGTTTCTACCATATCTGCATATTTTCCATCTTCATGTAAAAGGTTCATTCTAAGATTCCAGTTTGCAGAGCCAATACCTGCACAAATCTCACAATAGGACTGGTTTGGTGGCAAATCATATGGATTACCATATCCCTCTGCACTACTGCCTGCGGTAGTTGTACCAATACCACCGGTAATGTAAGTTTTGCTTTCAGTTACTGTATTCCAAATAGTATCTAAGCTGTTGATATACGCTGCTCTGTCTGCATTATCTTCCGGAAGCATGGTTGCGATATCTGTAACACCTGTATAGAAATAATTTGCTCTTACAGAATGTCCTACAGCTTCTGTTTCATTTACAAATGGTGTTGCATCCTGTGAATATTCTCCACCAACATATCCGGATTCACGGTTTGCTGTATTACCACGTTTATCAATTAACAGTTTTACTGTATCATAGTAGTGCTGTGCGGAATCTTTTCCTTCGTATTCTTCTACAAGTTTACCAAATTTAACCATGGCAAGCTCAATTTCTTCATGTCCCGGCACTTCATTACGTTTTCCATTTGGCCCAAAAGTATCTACAATATGTTCAGAAATACGTTTACCTGCAATATATAATCTGTAATCAGGTTCTCCGATTCCTTCGCGGTAACGGGTATATGCCACTACAGCCTCAAGGAAATGTCCTGCATTATACATTTCATGATTGGACATATTAAGCCAACGGTGTGTACCTGCTGCACCACCACCATTAATACTTGTACTTCTTAAGGTAAAAAACGTATCAATATATCCATCTGCATACTGCACGGCTTCAATCTTCTGAATCCAGCTTTCAATTTTATCTTCTAATACTTTTCTCTGTGCTGCAATTTCTTCACCTGTTTCATTTTTTGTTGCAGAAAGTGTATAAGAAATTGCTTCTAAGCTCTTATAAATATCAGAATCCTGGAATACAAATCCGCTGAACGGTTCATAGGATTCTCCATTTAATTTTTTAATGGCATTATCAAAGTTTGGTTCTCCACCAGAGCCCTGTTCAATCTGGTAAATTGCCTTACTTAAAGATGTTGTTGCATTTGTTTCCTGTTTTGGCAGCCAGAAATCATCCTCTAATGTAACATTTTCAAATGTAACACTACTATTGGATGCTCCAACAACTGCCGGCTCTTTTACCGTTACTTCTGCTTCTGCCTCAAATTCTTCACCGTCATATTCCACTGTACCTGTTACGGTAAAGGTTGTTCCCACTTTATCTGCAGCATAAGAAGCTGCATCTACTGCATCCCATGTTACAGGTACAAGTTTGGAATTGAAGTTTTCTGCGAAATCATATCCTGTTGCACCTATCTTACTTGGTGTAGGGTCATCAAATTCAATACCATTTGCCACAACGGTTGTTGGAAGAATTGGTGCTTTTCCTGCCGCTGTAGATGTTACATAGGTATCAATACTTTCGATGGCTTCATCCATTACACGAACTTCTGTTTCTGCTGTATGTGTAACATCATCCTTTGTTACAGAAACTTGTACTGTAGCTGTTCCTTTTGCCACACCACGAATAGTAACATCTCTTTTATCTGTATCACCTACGATAGAAAGATATTCTTCACCTTCAACAATCTCCCATGCATAGGTCACTTCATCGGATAACTGATCCGGTTTAGCACTTCCTGTCAAAGTTTCTGTACTGCCTACATTTACTTTTGTGCTTCCGGCAATGCTTGCACCTGTAAAATCTACCGGCAGTTCTTTTGCATATACTTCCCACTCATTAATTCCCACAGGACTATAGCCATTTCGTGTAATCATCATACGAAGGCTTGTGGTAGATACCGGCTCACTGAAATTTACAATATTCCATGGTCCTACAGCATTTTTATCTCCACATTCTACTCCCATATCCGGCAACGCTTCCCATGTACCTTCCGCTGTTAAGTATTCCATATCGGCACCACTTGGAAAGCCTACACCACCTCCGTCAGACCACCACATAACCCGTGTAGAAGCTATCGTCTGTGCTTCTTCCCATGTAAGTGTTACTTCCATCGGATAGTCTTCTTCCGCAGCCCCATAACTATTCCATGTTTTCGAAGCATCATCTGTTGCAAGATATCCATCATTCATACCTTGTGGACCTTCAACCCACACATTTGTATATCCTGCTGCAGCTGTCGCTGCTAAGGCAAGATTACTTCCTAATTCTTCTGTGTCACCCCCATCTTCATTTCCGGTCACTTCATCACCTATGACAATCGGTTCATTCTCATCATTTTCTTCTGCAAGAACAGGCATTGCCGGCAAAATTGATGTAGCTATCATTGCCGTAGTTAATCCCCATGCTGTTATTGCTTTTTGTATATGTTTTTTCATATACGCATCCTCCTTTCCCTATATACATATGTATACCTCGTAATGATTAAAGTATGCAGGATGATACGTTTACCAACAATAGCATTATTTTAAACTACCTTAAATATTTTACACTTTTAGGACTAATTTCCTAAAAATTTTTTACACAAAAAAAGAGCCATCCATGCAGAAATTCCACATCAATGGCTCTTTTTCACTCTTTAAAAATTCATCGCCAGTACCCTTCTGACTGACTCTAAAACCTTTGACCGCTCAAAGGGTTTTACAATAAAATCATATGCTCCATGGGATATCGCATCCATAACCATTGCCTTTTGTCCCATGGCAGAGCACATAACTACTTTTACCTTTGGATGAATCTGCTTTAATGCCTTTAACGCCTGTAACCCATCCATCTCTGGCATTGTAATATCCAGCATGACTAAATCCGGCATCTCTTCTTCGTATACCTTTAACAGCTCAGAACCATTCTTCGCTTCACATACTTCATGCCCATCGCCTCTTAATATATCCCCAAGGGTAACCCTCATAAATAACGCATCATCTGCAATTAGTATCTTAGCCATCCTTCTTCCTCCCGTTTCTTTTGTAAATTATAACACAAAATTTACATATATCCAATGAAAATGTTTAAAAATAATCAAAATTTTTTATTATATTTATAAAATTCTAAATATTTTTCACTTTGGCTATATCAACCGGAGTCAATGTCTTATTTGCGGTTTCTAAGCTTCGTGCCAAAGCATTTGCCGTATCCATGGCAGTGATACAATATACCCCGGTTTCAATGGCATTTCTTCTTATTAAGAATCCATCTCTGGTCTTATCACCATTTCCTTGGGTTGGCGTATCAATAACAAGGTCAATTTTGTGACCTAAAATCAAGTCCATAACATTTGGAGATTCCTGTGTGATTTTATTAATACGCAATGCGTCCACTCCATGAGCCTGTAAATATTTTGCCGTACTTCTGGTAGCATAAATCTTATATCCCAATGCCACAAAACGCTTTGCCACATCCACAGCTTCCGGTTTATCTGCATCCTTTACCGTCATAATCATTCGTTTATATTTTGGCAATGTCACACCTGCACCAAGAAATGCTTTATAGAGTGCCTCATCGAAGTTTTTGGCTATACCAAGACATTCCCCGGTGGATTTCATTTCCGGTCCAAGGCTGATTTCAGCACCACGAAGCTTTTCAAAAGAAAATACAGGCATTTTAATGGCAATATAGTCTGCCTCCGGTGCAAGTCCCGTTGGATAACCCAAGCCTTTTAAAGTATTTCCAATCATAACTTTTGTGGCTAAATCTACGATTGGAATACCTGTTACTTTACTGATATATGGTACAGTTCTGGATGAACGTGGATTTACCTCAATCACATATACCTGCCCATCCATCACAATAAACTGAATATTGATAAGACCAACCACATGCAATGCCTGTGCTAAACGTCTGGTATACTCCACTAACGTTGCTTTAATTTCTTCACTAATCGTTGGTGCAGGGTACACGGAAATACTGTCCCCGGAATGTACACCGGTACGTTCAATGTGCTCCATAATACCCGGAATCAGAATGTCCGTACCATCACATACTGCATCCACTTCAATTTCTTTTCCCTGCAAATATTTATCTACTAAAATCGGATGGTCCTGCGCAATCCGATTGATGATATCCATAAATTCTTCAATTTCTTCATCACTATAGGCAATCTTCATGCCCTGTCCGCCAAGTACATAGGATGGACGGACAAGTACGGGATAGCCTAATCGGCTGGCTACTTCTTTTGCTTCTTCTGCGGTAAATACAGTTCCGCCGGCTGCTCTTGGAATTTTTGTTTTTTCTAAAATCCGGTCAAATAACTCACGGTCTTCGGCGGCATCCACATCTTCAGCTTTTGTTCCATAAATTTTCACGCCCATTTTCATTAGGCTTTCTGTAAGCTTAATGGCTGTCTGTCCACCAAACTGTACCACTGCGCCATCCGGCTTTTCGATATTCACAATGCTCTCCACATCCTCCGGTGTCAACGGTTCAAAATAGAGTTTATCTGCAATATCAAAGTCTGTAGACACAGTCTCCGGGTTGTTGTTGATAATAATGGTCTCAAAGCCTTCCTTTTTGAATGCCCATGTGCTATGCACGGAGCAGTAGTCAAATTCGATACCCTGTCCGATACGGATTGGACCTGAGCCTAGAACTAAAACCTTCTTTAACGGCTTTGTTTCCGCAGCTTCATTTTCGCCACCATATACAGAATAATAGTATGGTGTAGCTGCTTCAAACTCTGCTGCACAGGTATCTACCATCTTATACACTGCGGTAATACCGTTAGCATAACGCATCTGTTTAATCTCATCCTCGGTTTTTCCTGTCAGTTCTGCGATGACTTTATCCGGGAATTCGATACGCTTTGCTTCCTTTAGCAGTTCTACTGTAAGCTCTTCGTTCTTTAATGCCTGCTCCATCTCCACGATAATTGCTAATTTATCAATAAACCATGGGTCAATCTGTGTAATTTCATGGATATGTTCATAGCTTACACCTCTGCGCAATGCTTCCGCAATACAGAAAATACGACGGTCATCCACAATTTTTAATTCTTTTTCCAATTCCTTATCGGATAATTTGTCAAAATCGTATGCCATCAAACTATCCACATGCTGTTCTAAGGAGCGAATAGCTTTCATCAATGCACCTTCAAAGTTATTACAAATACTCATAACCTCTCCGGTGGCTTTCATCTGAGTGGTTAAGGTTCTTTTTGCTGTGATAAATTTATCAAATGGCAGTCTTGGAATCTTTACCACACAATAGTCTAACATGGGTTCAAAGCTGGCATAGGTCTTTCCGGTAATGGCATTTTTGATTTCATCCAAAGTGTAGCCCAAGGCAATTTTTGCTGCTACCTTTGCAATCGGATAGCCGGTTGCTTTGGAGGCTAATGCGGAGGAACGGGATACACGGGGATTTACCTCGATGACACAGTATTCAAAGCTGTCCGGTTTTAATGCATACTGCACATTACAGCCACCGGTAATGTTTAATTCAGAAATAATATTTAAGGCAGATGTTCGCAGCATCTGGTATTCCTTATCTCCTAAGGTCTGGGAAGGTGCTACTACAATACTGTCTCCGGTGTGTACACCTACCGGGTCGATATTTTCCATATTACATACGGTGATACAGTTGCCGTTGGCATCACGCATCACTTCATATTCAATTTCTTTCCAACCTGCAATACAACGCTCAACCAAAACTTCACCTACACGGCTTAAACGCAGCCCGTTGGTTAAAATATCGATTAATTCCTGTTCGTTGTGCGCAATTCCGCCACCACTGCCGCCTAAGGTATAGGCAGGACGAAGCACCACGGGATAACCAATGGTGTTGGTAAATTTGATACCATCTTCTACATTGTGTACCACCAATGATGCCGCACAAGGCTCACCGATTTTTTCCATCGTATCTTTAAATGCCTGACGGTCTTCGGCTTTGAAAATGGTTTCTGCGGTTGTACCAATCAGTTTTACACCATGCTTATCCAAAAAACCGGATTCTGCCAATTCCATACCAAGATTTAAACCTGCCTGTCCACCTAATGTAGGCAGTACACTGTCCGGTTTTTCTTTTAAAATAATCTGCTCTAAAACCGGAACCGTCAACGGCTCAATATATACCTGATCTGCAATTTCTTTATCCGTCATGATTGTGGCAGGATTGGAATTTACAAGAACCACTTCCACACCTTCTTCTTTTAAAGAACGGCATGCCTGTGTACCTGCATAATCAAACTCTGCTGCCTGTCCAATGACGATTGGACCTGAGCCAATTACTAATACTTTTTTTATATTCGGATTCTTTGGCATTATTCTTCTCCTCCCATCATTTCGATAAATCTGTCAAACAGATACGCACTGTCCTGTGGTCCGGGACATGCCTCCGGATGAAACTGTACGGTAAATATCTTCTTTCCAATGTATTCTAGCCCTTCATTTGTACCATCATTAACATTGATAAATGCAGGTTTTGCAATCTTAGAATCTAAAGTATCTGTATCTACCACATAGCCATGGTTCTGGGAAGAAATATAGACTCTTCCCGTCTGCAAATCCTTTACCGGATGATTGCCGCCACGATGTCCATATTTCATTTTATGGGTATTTGCTCCTGTGGCAAGTGCCATCAACTGATGTCCAAGACAAATGGCAAAAATCGGTGTATCTGAAGCATAGAGCTTTTTCACTTCTTCTATAATGGCAGTACATTCCTTTGGGTCTCCAGGACCATTGCTTAACATGATGCCATCGGGATTTTCGGCTAAAATCTCTTCTGCCGTTGTGTGGGCAGGATAAATCGTCACTTCACAGCCTCTGCTATTTAATGACTGGGCTATATTATTTTTAGCACCAAAATCAAGGAGTGCTACTTTCTTTCCTTTTCCTTCTAATATTCTTTTTTCACTACAGGTCACTTTGTCTACGACATTTCCTGTGGTATAGGCTTTTAGCTTTGGAATAACTTCTTCCATAGTATAATTTTCATTGGTGGTAATCATACCATTCATAGTGCCTTTTTCACGCAGGATTTTGGTAAGGGCTCTGGTATCAATACCTGCAATTCCTGGAATGTCATGCTTTTTGAGGAAATCCTGAATCGTACCTTCGCAACGGAAATTACTTGGCATTCTGGATAATTCACGCACAATGTATCCGTCCGGCCATGGTTTTGCCGATTCCATATCCGGTGTAATACCATAGTTGCCAATTAGCGGATAGGTCATAACGACTGCCTGTCCTGCATAGGATGGGTCGGTAAGAACCTCTAAATAGCCTGTCATTGATGTATTAAATACAATTTCACTGATGACTTCTTTTGTAGAACCAATGCTTGTTCCCTCAAATACATTGCCGTCTTCAAGGATTAAAAATGCTTTCATGATTTTGCCCTGTCCTTTCGTATGTTTTTACTTTACTATTTTCCGAATATATGTTCTGTTTTGGCAAAAAAAAAAGAGTAATCTTTTTTCCTTCGTTGGATGTGTATTCAAATTGTTAAGAGTTTATCACATTGTTTTTTATTTTGCAACTGTAAATCTGAACAAAATAGATGTAAATATTTGGCGGTTTAGGGAAAATGTATACATGATTGATACCTACAACACCTGCCACTGGCAGCTACCTCTGATACATGGTAACATAATCGAGTAGGAGAAATTTCTCTTTGTTGAGAAATTTCGTCCTCTCACACCACCGTGCGTACCGTTCGGTAACCGATAGCGGATATTTTCATCTAATCTTCTGCACATAGTTTTCATACTTCCTATCTTGAAGAAGTTTTTCCACCTACGATTAACTGATTGAGTTTTTCCACTTTGTAGCTGTTTTTCACTCCCCAGCTGCGGCAAGTAAGTTCTCTCATTCTTTTCTTGAACTTCTGTACTGACTTTGCATGTGGTTTTGCCTTGTATTGGTGTGCAATTCTGTCGAAGTAAAACCCAAATCCGAGGTATTTAAGTCCTTGCGGCTTATCCACTTTGCTTTTGGTTACATTTACCTTAAGCCCTCTTTTCTCCATTTCTTTATCCAATTCATTTAACATGATATTCGCCAGTAGTGGCGAAAGATTTCCTCCTTGTGGTGTTCCCACAATGGATTCCTCATACTCATCATCAATCATGATTCCGCTGACAAGATACTTTCTTACGATGGATATGACATCTCCATCTTTAATGCCGTTCAGCTATACACTTCCTCGTTGCCTAGGCGTGTTCGGGACTTGCACCCGTTAGAGCGCGCCCATGGCGCGCAAACAAAAGGAAGTACCACTTTTTTGTGATACTTCCAACTTATTTTCCTATTCTGCTAATAATGGTGCTGCCCATGGATATCCTTCTGCCGTTCCATTATAATGAATAACTGCTAATTTCTCACAACCATCAAAAGCATGATCTCCAATCTCTGTCACGCCATCCGGTATCGTAATTTCTGTAATTCCTGTACAGTAATAGAATGCACTCTGTTCAATGACTGTTACAACATTTGGAATCGTAATCGCTGTCAGACCGGAACATTCAGAAAATGCTTCATATCCAATCGTAGTTACTGTCTCCGGTATATTGATGCTTGTCAGACTTGTACAACGCTGAAACAGTTTACCGGAAAGCATATCTAATTGTTTTGGAAGTGTAATCTGTGTAAGTTTCGTGCAATCTCTAAAAGCAGCCTCACCAATAGAGGTTACACTATCCGGCACTGTAATACTTGTCAAACTGCTACAATTATCAAATACTGCAACACCTATTTTTGTCATATTCTTTGGCAAATTAATGCTATTCAGCTTAGTACATCCACTAAAAGCATGTCCGGCTATTTCCTTTAAGTTTTCCGGTAATTCAACAGTTTCCAGGCTGGTACAGTTTCTAAATACGGACTGACCAATGGTAGTTACATACCTTTCAATAGAAACCGTTTTCAGATTTGTACAATCCTGAAATGTTCCCGGAGAAAGTTCGGTTACATTTACTGAAACATCTGCTTTTTCCAAACTGTCACAGCCCCAAAATACAAAGTTTCCCATATACATCACCGGAATATTTACTTCCGTGAGTTTATTACATTCTGCAAAAGCATAACTGGAAAAACTTATATAATTCTCCGGAATCACTAATTTTCCATCTAATATATCACTACTTGCATTTGTATTTGTTTCGTCATCCCAGTTTGTACTTATCTCTCCAATATCTATTTTTATAGTACCATTTGCCACTAAATCTGCCCATTTTATTTTGAGTTCATTCGTAGTTGCATCATACAATCCCGGCTCTATTGTTGTCTCCGGCGTCACTTCCGGTGTTGTTTCCGGCGTTGTTTCCGGTGTCACTTCCGGTGTCACCTCTGGTGTTGTTTCCGGTGTTGTTTCCGGTGTCACTTCCGGTGTTACTTCCGGTGTTACTTCCGGTGTTACTTCCGGTTGTGGTGTAACTACATTTGTATCATCCGCTTTGACAACTACTTTAAAAACTGCCTTTGCCTTTTTGTTTACCGCAGAACAAACAACAATATCTGTATTGCCTACGGATACACCTGTAATTTTCCCATCCGCTGTTACTGTCGCTATGTTTTCATTTTTAGACGAACACACAACTGCCTTGCTACTTAATCCCAGTGCTTTTTTTATCTTAATAGCATAAGTTTCGCCCGATTTAATCGTCGCACTTGTCTCACTTAACGTCAGCTGCACCTTCTTTGGTTTACTTTTTACAGTAAGATTAAATCTAGCTTTAACCTTCTTGTTGGCTTTTGAAGTTACTGTAATTACTGCTTTGCCCTTCTTTTTTGCAGAAACATATCCTTTTGATGAAACCGTTGCAACTTTTTTATTATTACTACTGAACTTTACTTCTGTATTTTTCAGATTTTTTACTTTTTTCACCTTTATATTGGTATATTCACCGGCATATAAAGTCGCCTTCTTTTGGGTAAGTACTATCTTTCCTGTAGCTGCCTGCGCCTCTGTCGGAACAAAATATATCCCTGAAATGACTAGAAAAAAAACTGAAACAACTGAAATTAACCTTTTAATCCCTTTACTCATTTGCATCTCCTCCTATCTGCAACTTAGAAAAGTTTCCTATAATGTAAAAAATACTATAAACAGCGACGTCCTGCCACGCCTCTGTTCATAGTACTATATTACCATTCCATCTTTTTATCGTCAATCTATTCTTCTAAATGTCGATAAAATTCTTTCAATTCGTCTACCCAAAATGCTTTTATTTAATAATTGTCTTTCCACCCATATATGGCTGTAATGCCTTAGGAATATTTACGCTTCCATCTGCATTTAAGTTATTCTCTAAAAACGCAATTATCATACGAGGCGGTGCAACTACAGTATTATTTAATGTATGTGCAAAGTATTTATTGCCATCTTTGCCTTTTACACGGATTTTTAATCTTCTTGCCTGTGCATCACCTAAGTTAGAACAACTTCCTACTTCAAAGTATTTTTTCTGTCTTGGAGACCATGCTTCTACGTCACAGGATTTTACCTTTAAGTCTGCAAGGTCACCGGAACAACATTCTAATGTACGAACCGGAATATCTAAGCTACGGAATAAGTCCACGGTATTCTGCCATAATTTATCATACCATTCCATAGATTCTTCCGGTTTACATACTACAATCATTTCCTGTTTTTCAAACTGGTGAATACGATAAACTCCACGTTCTTCAATACCGTGAGCACCCTTTTCTTTACGGAAGCATGGAGAATAACTTGTCAATGTATATGGAAGCTTTTCTTCTTCATTGATAGTATCGATAAATTTACCAATCATAGAATGTTCAGAAGTTCCGATTAAATATAAATCTTCACCTTCAATTTTGTACATCATTGCTTCCATTTCATCAAAGCTCATAACGCCTGTTACAACGTTGCTTCGAATCATATAAGGCGGAATACAGTAAGTAAATCCTCTGTCAATCATGAAATCTCTTGCATAGGAAATTACTGCGGAATGTAATCTTGCAATATCTCCCATCAAATAATAGAATCCGTTTCCGGCAACTTTTCCGGCTGCATCTAAGTCAATTCCATTAAATTTTTCCATAATTTCTGTATGGTATGGTACTTCAAACTCAGGAACTACAGGCTCACCATATTTCTGAATTTCCACGTTACAACTGTCATCCTCACCAATTGGTACAGATGGGTCAATGATGTTTGGAATAGTCATCATGATTTTTGTAACCTTTTCCTGTAATTCTTTTTCCTGTGCTTCTAATTCGGTTAAACGCTCGGCATCTTTTTGTACCTGCTCTTTTAATGCCATAGCTTCGTCTTTTTTCCCCTGTCCCATTAATGCACCAATCTGTTTGGAAATTACATTACGGTTTGCTCTAAGAGCATCTGCTTCCTGTTTTGCTTTTCTGGACTGCTCATCCAAATCGATTACTTCATCTACTAATGGCAGTTTGTGATCCTGAAATTTCTTTTTGATATTCTCTTTTACTACATCCGGGTTTTCTCTTAAAAATCTTAAATCAATCATTTTTCTTTTCCTTTCTTATTCTTTGGCAAAAAAAATCCTTCCATCCCACGCATTTTACTGCATGGGACGAAAGGTTACTTCCGCGTTGCCACCCATATTGCCGGCTGTGCCGACCTCTTCATTGCGTACTTTAAAGGGTACGAAGCTGTGACTTTCATCACCGGCTCGAAAAGTGGAAAGATTCTAATACAGACCGGTTCACACCTGCCACCGGCTCTCTGGACTGCTTTCAAATCGTAGCTTTTGTCATTGCCTGTCTTTGTTTATTATACTATGAAATATTTGCAGATTCAATGATTTTATGCTTTAATTTTTAACCTAATATTCCTAGTAATACAAATATACATACAACATCTCCAATTATCAGAAAATATGGTCTCACCTTCTTCATCAGCTTCAAATTTACCACACTAAACACCAAAAGATACACCACAACTCCAATTATCGAAGTTCCAATTTCTGTTGCCGTACTTATACACTGATTTACCATGGTTAGTATAATATTCATCAACATTCCTGCCACAATGGGACGAATCCAGCGATGAATCATTTTAAACACCTGCATGATTTCAAAACGGTCATATAATGTGTACAACAAATGAAATACTGCACAGGAAACCGCCACACTAATCACAAATGCCACCAACACATATACTGCAATTATCTGCCATCCTTCTCCACTATTTACACCGGCATAAAAACCTACTGCCACAAGTGTCTTGTTGAGAACTGAGCCCGGCAGAATATTTACTACATTAACAATCTGACCATAAAACTGCTCTGCCGTAATCCAGCCGCCATCCACAAAAAAGCCATCTGCCACGGTCAGATATGCACTTCCGCCTCCAAAAGAAAACATGGCGGATACAATACTCTGACAGGCAAAGGAAAATATTTCCGGCTCTGCCATAACTGAAATTACCAAAGCAATGGCTAAAAGAATCAGCCAGGCTTTTACCTCATGAAAGCGAATCTTTTTATATGACTTTTTCTTCTTATCACTATGAAATTCCTTCCACAATCCACGAATTGCTAAGGCAATCATAAGTGTATGCACTGTCCATATTGCATAGTGGCTGCTGATAATATGCGCTTTTCCATGTATCAGATAAAACAATAGTATTAATACAAACACCGGAACAAGCATTTTTCCCCGAATCTCACCCTGTAAGGCAAAAACAAGAAAAAATGCAGACAATAATATGTATACAGTGGAAACTGCAAATATCGGCATTCTTTCCAATCCTAAAAGCTGATATATATTTTTTCCACAGGTAAGCACAAAAACTGCCAGCATAAGAAAGGATGCTTTTTGTACTCTCTCTGTTCCTTCTTTTTTACAGCTTTTTAAGGTCTGCATAATATACTCTAACAAAAGTGCCACAATAAATGCAGATACACCAATCGAAAGTTTCTGTACTGTGGATAATATGCGTTCCTGCGCAAACGTCAGAATCGTTAAACAAAGTATTGCAAATACAGCTCCCGGTGCAGCCATTAAAAATGCGCCTGACATCATCCCCGGAATCTTAAAATTTCTTCCCCCTAAGGAAGAAGCCAGTTTTACCGTTAAAGACCCCGGCGTAATACTGGCAATCATGACATCTTTATCATAATTTTTGTGGGAATCCATCTTCTGCTCCCGGATAACCTCCTGCTCAATAACAGGAATCAGTGCACTTCCACCACCAAAACCTATACAGCCTACTTTACACATGGACTTATAAAATCGTCCTGCTTTTTTCATTCAAATCCTCCATAAATCACAGGAATGGGTGAACCTCTGCTCACCCATCCCTGTCTCGGTAATTTTACTCCAAAAACGTTTTTATTTCACTTAAAATAATATCAACACATTCTTCAACACTATTTACACTGGTATCCACTACAATATATGGATTTTCCGGTGCTTCATAAGGACTGGATACACCTGTAAAATCAGCAAGCTTACCAGCTCTTGCTGCCTTATAAAGACCCTTGACATCTCTTCTTTCACATTCTTCAATTGGCGTACTTACATATATTTCAACAAAACCTTCACCAATAATATCCTTTGCATTTCTGCGGTCTAGGCGATATGGTGAAATAAAAGAAGTCAGTACAATAAGTCCTGCATCATTCATTAATTTAGAAACTTCTGCAATTCTACGGATATTTTCAATTCGGTCCTTTTCACCAAATCCAAGGTTTTTATTTAATCCCATGCGGACATTGTCGCCATCAAGAAGCATGGTATGTTTGCCCATGGCAAAAAGGCGTTTTTCCAATTCGTTTGCAATAGTGGACTTACCTGCCCCGGATAAACCTGTCAGCCATAAGGTGCATGCTTTCTGGTTTAACTGTTTTTCTCTTAATTCTTTGGTAATATCCATATCATGCCAGAGAAGATTGTTATCTCTTGCCAGTTCATGCTCTACCACACCGCAGGCAGAAGTCATATTTGTAATACGGTCAATCAGCAACAATGAGCCTAATTCTCTGTTATTCTTAAACTGGTCAAATACAATTTTACTTCCTACAGAAATTTCACAGAATGCAATTTCATTTTTATAAATCGCTTCTGCATAAACTTCTTCACCGGAATTTACATCAATCTTGTATTTGATATTCATAATTGTAGCCGGAACCTGCTGTGTTCCGATTTTTAGCATAAAGTTTCTTCCTGCCACAAGACTTTTATCATCCATCCATAAAATAGATGCTGCAAATAGAGAGCCTGTTCTAAGCGGATAATCTTTTTCTAATACACAGCCACGGGAGATATCAATTTCTGTGTCCAGACAAATCGTAACTGCCCTGCCTTTGCCACTTGTCTCTACATTTTTATCTCCTTGTAAAATTTCTGTTACTTTTGCTGTTTCTTTGCTTGGCAGCACAGTAATTGTATCACCTACAGAAATGCTGCCGGAAGAAATCTGACCCTGAAATCCTCTAAATTCATGGTTTGGACGGCAAACACGCTGTACAGGCATTGAGAAATTCTCATTGCTCTCTTCTTCTGATACATCTACATTTTCTAAATACTCTAATAAAGTTTCTTTTTTATACCATGGCATATGCTCGGATTTTACGGTAACATTGTCACCTTTGGTTGCAGACAATGGAATAATTGTCATACTCTTATAATCAAACTCAGCCATCAAAATTTTAATATCTTTTTTAATTTTCTTAAACTGCTCTTCGCTGTAGTTTACTAAATCCATTTTGTTTACAGCAAATACAAAATGCTCGATACCCATAAGATTACAGATTCTTGCATGACGTCTTGTCTGTACTAAAACACCCTGACTGGCATCTACCAAAATAACACTTAAGGATGCAAAGGATGCCCCTACCGCCATATTTCTGGTATATTCTTCATGTCCCGGTGTATCTGCCACAATAAAGCTTCTATTGTCTGTTGTAAAATAACGGTATGCAACGTCAATGGTGATACCCTGTTCTCTTTCTGCCATCAATCCGTCTAACAAAAGAGAATAATCAATTTCACCATCTGCTGAACCGACTTTTGAATCTAATTCCAATGCTTTTTTCTGGTCTGCAAACAATAATTTTGCATCATAAAGCATATGTCCAATCAATGTAGACTTTCCATCATCAACGCTGCCACAGGTAATAAATTTTAACAAATCGTTTCTCATTTAGAAATACCCCTCACGCTTTCTTTTCTCCATGCTGGCTGCTCCGCCATCGGAATCAATGACACGGCTTGTACGCTCTGATTCCACAGCACCTAATGTTTCATCAATAATCTCATCCAAAGTTACGGCATCGGACTCTACACCACCCGTTAACGGATAACAACCTAATGTACGGAAACGTACTTTCTTCATTTCCGGCTTCTCACCCGGTTCTAACGGGATTCTGTCATCATCTACCATGATAATGTTTCCATTGCGGTATACCACAGGTCTTTCCTTTGCAAAATATAAAGATACAATCGGAATATTCTCTCTCTTAATATACTGCCAGATATCTTTTTCTGTCCAGTTAGAAAGCGGGAATACACGGATACTTTCACCCTGTTTAATCTTTGTATTGAATAATTTCCACATTTCCGGCCGCTGGTTCTTAGGGTCCCATGCATGATGTTCATCACGGAAGGAAAAGATACGCTCTTTCGCTCTGGATTTTTCTTCATCACGTCTGCCACCGCCAAAAGCTGCGGTAAATCCATACTTATCCAATGCCTGTTTTAATGCCTGAGTTTTCATAATATCTGTATAGGCAGAACCATGGTCAAATGGATTGATTCCCTGTTCAACACCTTCCGGATTGATATATTCTAACATCTCAATCCCAAGTTCTTTTGCCATTTTCTCTCTAAATTCAATCATTTCCTTAAATTTCCATGTAGTATTTACATGTAAAAAAGGAAATGGTGGCTTCTCCGGATAAAAAGCTTTCATTGCCAGATGCAGCATGACTGATGAATCTTTTCCGATAGAATATAACATAACCGGTTTTTCACATTCTGCTGCTACTTCCCGCATGATGTATATGGCTTCCGCCTCAAGTGCATCTAAATGATCCATATGATTTCTCTCCTGTCTGTTCTTATTTATTATTGCCTGTCTGAACGGCACAAAAATTTTAAACTTCTAACTTTTATATTTTACTTGCAAAACATTAAAATTTAATTAAAGATCCTTCTTATCTTATCACATTTTTAAAATTTGGGAAGATGTAAAATAAAAGTACTGCCTTTTCCTATTGTGCTGGTAACGGAAATATTTCCACCATGCTTTTCTGCAATCTTCACAGAAAGCGGCAATCCCAGCCCAAAGCCCTCTGCATTTCTGGATTCATCACACTTATAAAATCGTCGGAAAATACGCTCTAAATTTTCCTGTTCTATTCCTATTCCATGGTCAGTTACAGATACATAGAGCCAGCCAGCCTCTTCTCCGGTTCTTATCTCTATCGTTCCCTTTTCATGACTGAATTTTATAGCATTAGAAATCAGATTTTGAATAACAATGGAAATAAGATTGATATCTCCCATTGCAACAGCCTCTTTCGTCTGCAATTCCAAAGAAATCTCTTTTTCGTTCTTTTCCTGCTGTTCTTCGCAAATTACTTCCACAATATCTGCCAAATCTATTTTTTCCATTACAATCTGTTCCCTATTCTGATCCAGTCGGGAAAAATTTAATAGCTGGCTGATAATCGTATTGATTTTTTTTGACTGCCTGTGAACTACCTCTAAAACTTCTTCGTATTCCTCCGGATTGCGCTTATTTTCTGCATATTGGCACTCGGCTAACATAACCGCTACCGGGGTCCGAAGTTCATGGGCAACATCCGATGTAAACTGTTCCTGCTGCAAAAATGTTTCTTCCATTCTGTCTAACATCCGGTTATTCGCTTCTGCTAATACTGCAATTTCTTCAAAACGACCTTCATATGTCATACGACGGGACATGTCTAAATTCTTGCCTATTCCTTCCGCTGTGTCGCACATGCCCTTTAGTTCTCCGGAAATATGTCTTGCAAATATCCACTCACATGCCAAAATAACGAATGACACACCTATCACACAAAGATATGCCCAAAGCTCTATTGTTCGATATTGACTATCCGCATCTGCTTTTCGTATAATTCCACGCACAAAGACTTTTTTCTCACCCGGAATACCTATACGCACATCCCGAACAAACCATTTTTCACCTGACACAACTAATGTTCTGGTGGAATTTCTGCGAATAGGAAACATTTTCATTTCTTCTTCTACTTCACTTGGATAATTTCCATACAGAACTTTTCCCTTCTTTTTGATTACCAAATAATAAATATTATCTTCTTTATAAATAAAATTTTCATCCACAAGGATTTTCCGATTGTCTACGGACACATTTCGTGCATTTCGAAATACACTGTATTTCAAATCCTGCCGGATATCATATTCTACGGCCGCATTTGACAAAAGCCGGATCATAATCAGCATCAAAAGCATCATAATCACCAGCGCAACTGTCGGCAGAACTACCACATATTTTTTTATGGAAACCCGTTTTATTCTTCGGCTTTTAATATGTATCCCACCCCTCGTATGGTTTGAATCATTTTAAATGCAAACCCATCATCAATTTTCTTCCGCAAATAACGGATATATACATCCACAAGATTTGAACTGCCATTACGGTCAATATCCCATATATTCGCTTCAATCTGTTCTCTTGTCACTACAATATTTTGGTTGCGTATCAGATAGAGCAGAACCGAATATTCCTTAGGCGAAAGCTCAATCAACTTTCCTTCCCGTTTCACCGTACATTCATTACAGTCTACCAGAAGGTTTCCACAGGTATACACATTTTCATGGACATCTAATTTTTTGCGGGTAATCAGGCGGATTCTTGCAAACAGTTCTTTAAATTCGAAGGGTTTTGTCATGTAATCATCAGCACCCAAATCCAGTCCATGTACAATATTATTCACATCCGCCTTTGCCGTAAGCAACAGTATTGGCGTGGAAATCCCTTGATTTCTGGCTTTTTTTAGCACAGTAAAGCCGTCCATTTTAGGAATCATAACATCTAAAATCACAGCATCATATTCTGCCATATGCAGATAATCTAATGCCGCTTCGCCATCAAAACAAAAATCCACACAATACCCTTCTGCTTCCAGAGATTTTACGATAACTCTGTTCATGTCCTTTTCATCTTCTACTACAAGTATCCGCATAATTTACCTCTATCACATTTTATTCACGTCTTAATGCTTCAATCGGGTCTAAATTTGCTGCTTTATAGGATGGCAGCATACCAAATACCACACCTATAATCATGGAAAATGCCACCGAAGCCACCGCTGCCGGAACACTGATTGCCACCGGCATATCCGTTACCTTCGATATAATCTCTGCCAGACCAATTCCTGTGAGCACACCAAAAATGCCCCCAAGGCTGGTAAGCACAGCCGCCTCTGTTAAAAACTGTCCTAAGATATTGGATTTTCGTGCACCAATCGCTTTTTTCAAACCAATTTCCTGTGTACGCTCCGTAACAGATACAAGCATAATATTCATAACACCAATACCACCAACAATCAATGAAATTCCGGCAATCCAGATTAACATACTGTTCGTGGATTCACTTAACTGCTGAATTTTCTTTGCCTGTTCTAACAAGTCCTCTGCCCTGTATTTTATGGTTTCATCGCTTACCTGCAGATATGCGTTCAAAATTGCTGCGCCATCTTTTCCTGCATTTGTCATGTCATCCGTACTTTCTACCTGCAGTACCACATTCTGCGGTTCATCAAACTGATAAACAATCGGCCATGTACTATCCGGTATATAGACTTTTCCGGTAGAGTCCTCCGCATATGTATAATAATCCTCCAGACTGTTAATCACCGGTTCAAATTCCTGCGCTTTGTCTACAATACCTATGACAATGTAGGGTTCACTTTTTATTTCAATTGTCTTACCGATAGCATCTTCTCCCTGAAAAAGAGCTTCTTCAGAATCCGGATCTAATAATGCCACCTTATGATATTTCGTATAATCTTCCTTTGTAAAGCCTCTTCCCTTTTGTATAATGAAATTGCAGGTAGAAAAATAGTTTTCATCCACACCCATAACATATCCACCGGATAATGCGGTATTCAGATAATACACTGCATAATCCTGTCTGGATAAGTATAACGAAACATTCTTTACATTCGGAATATCTTTTAGTTCTTCTACAATATCGTCATTAATTACCGGCACACCGGCAGGGATTCCTTCATATCCCATCTCATACATCCAGTCACCCTGATATAAAGCAATATCTACCGTATTATCCCCTGAACCAACAATGTTTTCTTTAATCTGTTCATTTGTTCCTTTAATTGTAGATACAATCGCAATAATTGCTGCAATACCAATAATAATACCCAGCATCGTCAGAAAGGAACGCATTTTATGTGACCAGATACCTTTAAACGATAAACGTATATTCTCTAACATACCATGCCTCCCTCTGTTAATAAAATTCTAAATCTGTGGATTCCACCACTTTAACTCCTTCTTTCGCTGTTTTTCCATATGGAAAAGCAATTCTGTCATCTTCGCTAAGACCAGCTTTAATTTCAATTGCAGAGCCGTAGATGGTTCTACCTGTCTGCACATATTGTTTTACCAGTTTTTCATTTTCATCTGCCTTATATACATACGCCTGTCCATTTTCTTCTCTTACATAGGCTTTTTCTATATAGATTCCATTCATATCTTCTTCCATGGACATTGGTGTTATCGATATATCCACATAATCACCATTCGTAAGCCCATCCGAATCTTCAATATATGCAGTAAACGGATAAAAGGAAACATTCATATTTCCCTCACCATAATACCCTTCACTATTTTCAGAAGGATATTTTGAAATTTCTGTAATTTCAGCCGTATATACTTCGCCATTACTCCATGAATTCACATAGATTTCCTGTCCGACAGCTATCTGGTCTAATCTTAGTTCACTAATCTCTCCGGTTACATATAGACCTTCTGCATCTGTAATTTCAATAAATGGTGTACCTTCTAAGGATGGACTTTCCGGATCTCCAACGGATTTTACCACACCATCAATGTTTGCTGTAACATTTGCCTTTTCCTGTGTCTTTTTCAAGCTTTCTAACTCTACTTCTAACTCACGCTTTGTCATTTCTAACTCTGTCAGGCTATCCTCTTCCTCTGCTATAGCATCATTTAATTCTTCCTTTGTGTAAGTTTCTTCGTCGGATTCTTCTTCCGTATCTTCCTCTTCCGTTTCTTCCTCCTCTTCCTCCTCTTCTTCGGTATCTTCCTCGATAACTTCTTCCTCTTCTATCTGTTCTTTGGTAATCACCAGCCATTTAGAATCAGCCTCTACCTTTGATTCCGCAGTTCCATCAAAGGTCCAGTAATTTAACAATGTACCTTCTTTGACACTGTTTCCTGTCCAGATTTCAAAGGCAGCTATCTGCTCTTTTTCAATTAACTGATTGAGATACTCACCTAACACATAACATCCCTGATTGCAGACAAAACGGAAAGGCTTTGCCATCGTACCTTCACAGGCATATGGCTCTGCTTTTTTATCTATGTAATTATAGGCATTATTGGTCTTTCGCTGTGGCTGCATGAGTATAACCGTGTCATTATCCTCTTCTTCGGTTTCCTCTTCCTCTTTTTCTGTTTCCTTTTCTTCCTCTTCTTTTTCTGCTGTTTCAGAAACAGGTGTGATTTTCTTTAAGCGGGCAATTTCATTCTTTGCCTGAGTTATATCTGTTTCTACACCCTTTAACTCTAATTCCTTTAATTCAATCTGCATCTGTTGTTCCGAAGTATCGTAGACCAAAAGTACATCTCCTTTTTTGACCTTTGAACCTTCTTTTACCTTTACTTCTGCAATTTTCCTATCTTCTACATAAATATTCTGAATCAAATCATTCGAAACATATCCCGAACTTGTCATTTCATCTTCATAAAAACCATAATTCAAATCGGAAACGTAGACGACTTTTGCCTCTAAACTGTCTTCCTGATGCTTTTGGTACGCATAAATCCCACCTGCTATAGCACCGCCAATAATTCCTAACACCAGAAACACAAGCAGAAATTTTTTAAACTTCTTCATGATGCTCCTCCTCCCTTGTTTCCTCGGAGATTTCACCATCAATAATATGATAAATACGTTTTGCATGATTTGCGATATTCGCATCATGGGTAATCATAACAATCGTTACCCCTTCTTCATTTAATCGCTGGAATAATTCCATAATCTGCGCACCGGACTTTGAATCTAGGGCACCTGTAGGCTCGTCTGCCAACAGGATTTTGGGATTGTTTACCATAGCCCTTGCAATGGCAACCCTCTGCTTTTGTCCACCGGAAAGCTGTGTAGGCATAAATGTGGCACGTTCACCTAAACCGACTCTTTCTAACGCTCTTAACGCCCGCTCTTTTCTTTCTTTTTTCTTTACTCCGGCATAACTTAAAGGCAGCGCAACATTTTCCAGTGCAGATTCCCTTGGCATTAAGTGAAAACTCTGAAACACAAAGCCAATGGAATTTAAACGTACACCGGAAAGCTCCCTGTCTTTTAGCTTTAATATATCATTACCTTCTAAATAAAATTCACCTGTGGTCGGCTTATCCAAACAGCCGATGATATTCATTAATGTGGTTTTTCCTGAACCGGAGGGACCCATAATTGCCACATATTCTCCCTCTTCCACCTGCAAATTAATATCCTTTAACACAGGTACTACCAGCTTGTCCTGCTGATAGTCCTTAAATATATGTTTCAAATCCAGTATCATTCAGACACCTCCGCATCCAGTACATAATGGACTTCATACGGCTCATCCAGATTTAGTTCTACTTCATCGGATTCGGACTCTGTTTCCGATTCTGTTTCGGTTTCAGATTCAGTTTCTTCTTCGGTATCTTCCCAGTATTCTTCATCCCAATATTCATCCTCTTCAAAATACTCGGTATCCTCCCAGTACTCTTCGTCTAAATACTCATCCTCATAGTATTCGTCCTCAAAATACTCGCCATCCATATACTCTGTATCGCCTAAATATTCTGTGCTGCCTATATTATATAAATCAGAAGAATAATCAATATCCTCCATATTTGTTACCGTGATGATACCTTCATAAAGCCCTTCCATCGGCCATGCAATTTTATCATCCTCTGTAAGCCCTGAAGTTATCTCATATTGGTCCAGACCTGCATCATATGTACCTAATGTTACCTCACGCTTTTCTAATCTGCCATTGCCATCATCAGCCCATACATAGTATTTTTCACCTGTTTCTGTAGTTTCCATACTTTCTGTACTTTCAACAGCTTCTATCTCATCAATGCGTGGTGCACTTTCAGCACGGATGGTATCTGCCGTAATAATATCCGCTGTGATAAAGCCTTCCGGTGACATACCTAAAGGCTCATTATCTTCCGTCACAATATAGCTGCTATATAGCCAGATACCTTCTTTTTCTTCATTCTGACCTTCATCTAACTCTATCAGCACATGCTGACCTAACATCAGACCATCTGCATCGTCTAATTTTACATAAAAAGGATAACTACTAGAAGACGCTGCACTTTCTTCACCATAGTCCATATATTCATCCTCTGAAGATTCCTCCGGTGAACCGGTATCAATCTTTTCAATGACGCCCTCCCATGTCTGTGTTTCATCTACTCTTGAACGAATAATTACAGGAGCATCTGCATAAATCATTTCTATATTCTGCTCGTTTACAGTTCCTTTTATTTTATATTCACCGGTGGAAAGTATCGTCATAAAAGCAGAGGAACTACCCATATCTTCATAACTTTCCCCATTATTAATCGTCTTTACAATACCTGAAGCCGGACTTAATACCTCCGAAGCTTCTACTTTCTTTTGGATTTTTTCTACTTCTAACTGCTTACTGGCTTTATCATATTCTGCCTGTTTTACTTCCATTTCCAACTTTTGAATCTGTGTCGTATATTCAAATTTTTCCGCTTCACTGGCTGTCTTTTTTTCTGTTTCTAACTCTGAAATCTGCTTTTTTAATCCACTGATTTCTATATCAAAATTTTCAACCTCTAATTTTGCCTGTTCCCACTCTAAGCCCTGTTCTTCTGCATCATAATGAAATAATGGCTGACCTTTTTTTACCTTATCTCCAACTTTAACTAAAACTTCACTGACTTCACGTTCCGCATCCGCATTTACCTCAACCGATTTTTGTGGTTCAACAACTCCGGCATAACGATTCCAGACACCTGTGGTCGACCCCATAATTGTAGAAATCTTTTCTACATATACCCTGTCATTGCTGTCCTTCATTCCATTTCCCATATAAAACCAGATGCCTGTTGCCGCTGCAGCTGCTAACAATATTGCACCGAGAATTATGCCTACGCGTTTCTTACTCATCTAATGCCTCCTGATTTCCTGCTATTTGTCCAATATTTTATACCTCTTTTCTTAAAACAAAATGAAAAGATGGCTACGATACACAATACCGTAACCATCTTAACATTAACTCTTTATAAATACAAAGGTATTTTCTAATAATTCATGAAATCTTCATTATTTCAGAGGATATTTCTCTGTTAAGCTCTTAACAATTGCTTTTGCTTCCTCTGCTTTTGCTTCGCCTTCTTTAATCATCATGGCAATTGCTTCTGCAATCTTGTCCATATCTTCTGCATTTAAACCTCTAGAAGTAATGGCTGGTGTACCAATACGGATACCGCTGGTTACAAATGGAGATTTTGGATCATTTGGAATCGTATTCTTGTTACAGGTAATATTTACAGAATCTAATAATTTCTCTACTTCTTTACCTGTCAAATCAAATGGTGTAAGGTCAACTAACATTAAGTGGTTGTCTGTACCATCCGATACAATCTTGATTCCTCTGTCCTGTAAGCCTTTGCATAATGCCTGTGCATTTGCTACAACATTTTTTGCGTATTCTTTAAATGCCGGCTGTAATGCTTCTTCAAAACAAACTGCTTTTGCAGCGATGACATGCATCAAAGGACCACCCTGAATACCTGGGAAGATTGCTTTATTAAAGTTATATTTATCCGCAGCTTCCTGATTACATAAAATCATACCGCCTCTTGGTCCGCGAAGTGTTTTGTGGGTAGTTGTAGTCACTACATCCGCATATGGAATTGGGCTTGGATGCTCACCAGCCGCTACAAGACCTGCGATATGTGCCATATCTACCATTAATACTGCACCACATGCATCTGCGATTTCACGGAATTTCTTGAAATCAATTGTTCTTGCATAAGCACTTGCTCCTGCAATAATCATTTTTGGTTTGCAGTCCATGGCAATTTTCATTACTTCATCATAATCAATGAATCCGTCGTCATTTACTCCATAAGGTACGATATTAAAATATGTACCGGAGAAGTTTACAGGGCTTCCATGTGTTAAATGTCCGCCATGATCTAAGTTCATACCCATAACGGTGTCACCCGGTTTTAAAATAGCAAACTGAACTGCCATATTTGCCTGTGCACCGGAATGTGGCTGTACATTTACATAATCACAACCGAATAATTTTTTTGCACGTTCACGGGCTAATTCTTCTACAACGTCTACACATTCACATCCGCCGTAATAACGTTTTGCAGGATAACCTTCTGCATATTTATTGGTCATTACGCTTCCCATTGCAGACATAACTGCAGGGCTTACCCAGTTTTCAGATGCAATTAATTCGATATGGCTGCTCTGTCTTTCAAACTCTGCGGTAATCGCATCAGCAACTTCACGGTCTACTGCCTGAATATCTTCTAATGTGTACATTCTTTTTCCTCCATGTGTTTGATTTTCTTTTTCGCAATTTTGCACTGTAGTAGTATACAGTCTCAATGTATCTATTATAAATGACTTGGACTGGGTTTTCAACGGATAATTGTATTTTCTTTTGGAAAATTTACGTTTTGCAATGAGCAGTGCCAAGATGAAAGCAGACAATTGTGGCAAATTCATTTGCCTAAGATTGTCTGCTTTTAGCTTGATTCGGCGAATGCCGCGACTGAGATGCAGCGAAGCGGAATCGAAGTCGGCACTGCGGAGTAAATTCACCAACACTAGGAACGGACAGCAGACATACACTGTGTGGCTGATTTTCGTCCGGTATTTGTAGACTGTGAAGTCAGTAAAACAGACGTAGGGAGTAGTTCGGTGGAAGTCCGTGAAAAGAGGGTTTCTATACATTTTCATTTAGATAGTGACAACGTCCGTTACCGAATCTGACACGGCGTCCA
>JAGAMY010000034.1 GCA_017624495.1 Lachnospiraceae bacterium
CGGCTACTTTGTACTGTTTACCACCTGTTGCTATAATTGCGTACATATGGCACCTCCTATTTATCATTACTCGCCAGTTGTGGTGCTGCAAATTGCAGACTTAGACCTCACTGTGCGGCATACTCATATATAATAAATGATAGATTGGGAGTTGTCAAGAGTTTTAAGCTGTTTTTTCTTTTTTTAATAGTTCTACTTCTTCAATCAGATAGTTTACTTTTACTTCATAAGCTAAGTTTTTATCAGCTACAGGAATTGCCTGATTTAACTTTTTAATCAATTCAACATGATTTTCAGCTAATAATTGGATGTTTTTGTTGGTTACATTTTCGACATGTAGCTGTAAATTTCTTAAATCTGAACGCATGTCGTTGATTTCTGAACGCATGTCGTTGATTTCCAAATGAATTCCGTTGATTTCCGAACGCATGTCGTTGATTTCCGAACGCATGTCGTTGATTTCCAAATGAATTCCGTTGATTTCCGAACGCATGTCGTTGATTTCTGAATGAATTCCGTTGATTTTTGAACGCATGTCATTGATTTCTGAATGCATGTCGTTGATTTCTGAATGTATGTCGTTAATTTCCAAATGAATTCCGTTAATTTCCGAACGCATGTCGTTGATTTCCGAATGCATGTCGTTGATTACCGAATGCATGTCGTTGATTTCTGAATGCATGTCGTTAATTTCCAAATGAATTCCGTTAATTTCCGAACGCATGTCGTTGATTTCCGAATGCATGTCGTTGATTTCTGAATGCATCCCATTGATTTCCGAACGCATTTCTTTCATTTCTGATAAAATTAAGTCTAATTTTTCGTTGCTACGCATACTAAACATCTCCTTGCTAGTAATTGATTGGTAAATAGGTTAAAGTATACAGGTTGAGTATCTTTTCTATATTCGGAATATTTATCTGCAAATCGAAAATAAATGTTATTGCTGTTTAGAGAGTGTGTTCTATATATAAGTAAATGAATTGTCATGGAATATACGTCTTTTATTAGTATACATATTAGCACGTTCATTTACAAGCGGAACAATTTCTATTCAGTTTTATTGTAATGAAATAATTGACGATTTGTCAAATGGATATAAATATTATGTATATTGATACTTAACTTCTGATGAAGCTATTGTATCATGAGATTTATAGGAGCGCAATGATTTTTTTCATTCATTTGATAGGATTTTGGGATAATAAAGAATCCAGTGTTAAGCCATATTGACTGTATACTGGATTCTTTTGACAGTTATTTTTTATTAGTCTTCTATATGCAATTCTTTCCTATACTGTTTCTCATAAATCTGTGCAACAGCATTTTTTACATTTCTATCTGTTCCCACAACGGCTTCTTCACCTTTTTCCGTGTAATCTCCGCCAATCCAAGCTTCGTAAAATCCACAAACATCGCCGGAACGGTATCCTTAGCCAAAGCCTTTTTTATTGCCTGCACAAGCTCGATTTCCGCTTCTTTCGTATCCATATTGATAAAATCCACAACACATATCCCGGAAATGTTTCGAAGCCGAAGCTGTCTTGCTATCTCCTCTGCTGCTTCTAGGTTTATCTTAAGGTAAAAATCATTCGGATTGCCTTTGATGCATTTGCCGCTGTTTACGTCAATAACAGTTAAAGCTTCTGTGGGCTGAATAACCAGATAAGCACCGGATTTTAGCCATACACGCTCTTGTAATGCATCCTGCAGCTTTGCCTTTAAGCCATAGAGTGCCGATAAAGGAAGCATGGAATCTTCATAGAAGGAAACTGGTGGTGTTTTTATACTCTTGTTTAAAGGATAGTCGGCCGAAGCTGTTAGGGCAGACCCCTTCGCTTCTGGTATAAATTCCTCTGTCAGTTCGTTAAAAATCACTCTGTCATCCGTCACAATCTTTTCTATCTGCTGGGATAATTTTTCTTTTACCGCAGATATGTAGGGGGAAGGTGCGTGGTATAAGCAGCTATAACAGGTTCTGTGCATATACTGGCTTTCTAATTTCTGATAAACTGCATAAATGCGCTCGAACTCTGCAAAAATTTCTTCGTCTGCATAATTTCCTGCAATTGTACGAATTATCAAACCAAATCGGTCATCTTTTTTATCTGCAAAAACTTTTTGATAATGCTTCCGTTTTTCTTTATCCAGCTTCTTTGATATGCCCAGCTTTTTATTTTCCGTGGTGAGCACAATAGCATTTCCCTGAAAGGTCAGATTGGTACTGACCGTAGGGAATTTTGTTTTTACTGCTTCTTTTGCTATCTGTACGACGATTTCGTCATTTTCTGTTAATTTGCCCGGACGCTGTTGTCTGACCATGTGAGGCTCTTTAACATCATTTAAAGGCAGATAGGTCATTTGTCCCGGTGTAATTTCAATAAAAGCAGCACCAATTTTAGGGACAATCTGCTTGATTTTTCCTACATAAATATTTCCTAAAATTGAAATGTTCTGCAGGTTATCACAACTCACTTCTGCCAGTCGGTTTTCCTCGAACAGAGCAGTTACCAGAAAGTCTTTTTCCTGTATAGTTTCTTTTGTAATAATAATGCGGTTACTCAATGATTTCTCCCATCTCACCTAAGGACACAAATTTTCCTTTTATATCACCATATACATCCAGACGATGAATCTGAATGGATAAAGGATTGAATTCTAAGCCTAAATACTCATAAAGTGAAGTTAATACTAACTCCGGTTTTAAGTTATCGGTACTTCCTGTACAGACATGAAGGTAAAATACAGGACGATTTTTTTCATCTCGGCGGATTTTAAAATCATAGACTAATTTCTTTAAATCCATGACTTTTTCACTTTTTTTGGTCTGCTTTGTGATTAAGATTTCGGATGGTTTATGGTAAAATTCTTCCAAAGCTGCTTCAAAATCCACCTCAGGTACTTCATAATTTTCTTTAATATGAAGTTCATAATCTGCTGCTGCCACTAAAGACATTGCTTTTTTGTCAGAATCGCCTAATTTACGGTAAGAAGTAATCTCAATCCCTTCAACCATAACGTTGTTTAAGTCCTTTAAGGATTCTTCGGAGCTTTTGGTAGAATTTACTTCAATATCTAAATATTCGCCATCGCTGGTAATGCCTACACCAAGTGGCGCTGCAAAGGACATAATCTGGTGTGGGCTGAACCCTTCAGAGTAAGCGATGTCAATATTACCTCTGCGCATGCATTTCTGGAAATAGCGCATGATGTCTAAGTGTCCGATGAATTTCATGACACCATATTTACGAAATTTAATTCTTATTCTCAACGCACACACCTCCTTTATATTTGCCTACACCACAGCCGTTACACTGCATACGGCAGTTTGGTGTTACTTTTTCGTCTAATGCGTTTGCATATTCCCGTTTTAAGAAGTCCTTGGTGACACCTGCATCGATAAAATCCCATGGGAAAATTTCATCTAAGGAACGTTCTCTTAAGGTATAGAAATCCGGGTCAATGCCTGTTTTTTCAAAGGCTTCCATCCATTTTTCATTGTTAAAGAAATCACTCCATGCATCAAATAAGCAGCCGTTTTCATAAGCAGCTAAAATGGCAGCACCTAATCTTCTGTCACCTCTGGCTAAAATACCCTCTAAAACGGTAACGTCAGCTTCATGCCAGTTATACTTGATACTCTTCTTGTTTAACTGATTTTTAACGGCTTCATTGACGGTTCTTGCACACTCTAAGTAGTGTTCCTTTGGGTACATTTTTGCCCACTGGAATGGGGTAAATGGCTTTGGAACAAAGAAAGAGGTACTAATGGTAATCTGGCATTTGCCTTTGCGATGCTCCTTTGGAATTTCGTAATAACGCACAGCAATCTTATTGGCAAGGTCTGCAATAGCCTCCTGGTCTTCTTTGGTCTCTGTAGGCAGACCTAACATGAAGTAAAGCTTCACCTTCTGCCAGCCGCCTTCGAAGGCTTCTCCTGCACCTTCTAAAATCACTTCTTCTGTCAGTCCCTTATTGATAACATCACGCAGTCTCTGGGAACCGGCTTCCGGTGCAAAGGTTAAGCTGCTTTTGCGGATATCCTGTACTTTACTCATGACATCTAAAGAGAATGCATCAATACGCAAAGAAGGAAGGGAGATATTTACACCTTTTCCTTTAAATTCATCAATTAAATAGGTGACTAATTCCTTTAAAGAAGAATAGTCGGAAGAACTTAAAGAACTTAGGGAAATCTCTTCATGTCCGGTATTTTTGAGCATATTGTAAGCATACTGCTTTAATACTTCGACGTCTTTTTCTCTGGTCGGGCGGTAAATCATACCTGCCTGACAGAAACGGCAGCCACGAATACATCCACGCTGGATTTCTAATACAACTCTATCCTGTGTGGCTTTGATAAATGGGACTAAAGGTTTTTCCGGATAGGTGGAGGCTGTCATGTCCATAACCACCTGTTTTTCTACTTTAGCCGGAATTCCCTCTTCAATTGGTGTAAATGACTGAATCGTACCGTCTTCATGGTAAGTAACTTTATACAGGGATGGAACATAGATGCCCGGAATCTGTGCAGCCTGTTTTAGAAAATCTTCTCTGCTTTTACCGGAGTTTTTCCAGTCTTTGTACAAATCAAACAGTGCGTTGTAGCTGATTTCGCCCTCGCCAATATAGAACATGTCAAAGAAATCCGCTAATGGTTCAGGATTGTATGCACAAGGACCGCCACCGATAATAAATGGGTCGCCATTTTTACGGTCTTTTGCAAACATAGGTATCTGTGCTAAGTCAATTACCTGCAAAATATTAGTATAACACATTTCATACTGGATGGTGATGCCTAAGAAATCAAAATCTTTTACCGGCTCTTGGGATTCTAAGGCAAAAAGAGGCAGATTCTGCTCTTTCATAATTTTGTGTAAATCCGGCCATGGGGAATATACACGTTCACAACAGACATCTTCTCTTTTGTTGAACATATCATATAAAATCTGAATACCTAAATGGGACATGCCAATTTCATAGACATCCGGGAAACACATGGCAAAACGAATATCTGCCTTTGTCTTGTCTTTTACGATGGAATTAACTTCATTGCCGATGTAACGGGCAGGTTTGTCAATGCCAAGTAATATTTCATCACTTAAAGCTAATTTTCTCATGCTTTTCTTTTCCTTTTTTCTTTTTATTCTTTATGCAAAAAACACGCAGTCTTTTTGCACATAAAATCACAGATAAGTATAACACACTTTTTCCTATCTTTGCATAATATAATTAAAAATGTTTTTATCAGGAGCATAAATGCAGTTAAATAAGTATTCGTATGCAGTGCTTGGCGGTGATTTGCGGCAGGTTTATCTGGTGAAAGAACTGGCAGCGGAACAAAAGAAAGTGTGTCATTATGCCCTTCCTGTTTCCTGTGATTTGGCATGGGGAAGTCTTAAAGACTCTTTGGAGGATGTTATAGAAAATACAGATACGGTGCTTGGTCCGATTCCTTTAAGCAGGGATGGCGTGTCTTTAAATCAAAATGGTGAAAAAGAAGAAATTTCTTTACAGGAATTACTTAGATTGTTAAAACCGGGACAATTGTTTTGTGCAGGCTGTATACCGGATAGTTTTTCTAAAGCGGCATCAAAAAAGGGAGTTTTTTTGTATGATTACATGAAGGATGATGCACTGGCGTATTTTAACAGTATTGCTACTGCGGAGGGAATTATCTGTGAAGCAATTAAAAATAGTCATGTAAATCTGCGCCGCAGTAAATGTGCCGTTCTTGGCTATGGCAAATGTGGTAAGACTTTAGCCAATTATTTAAAGGGAATGTTCTGTCATGTGACAGTGGTTATGCGTTCGGAAAGAAAGTTGGCAGAAGGGGCTGTGATGATGGATAATGCCATGGATTTTGCAGCATTTTCTAAGGAAATCGGGGAATTTGATTTTATCTTTAATACGATTCCACAGGTGTTGCTCACAGAGAAGCTTTTAGCCGGAGTAAAATCATCTGCACTTATTTTGGATATTGCTTCTGCACCCGGAGGCGTGGATTTTGAAGCTGCAAAGGAAATGGGAATTAAAGCCGTCTTTGCACCGGGACTTCCGGGAAAATATGCGCCACATTCTTCTGCAAAAGCCATAAAAGAATCTGTTTATAAAGCAAAAAAGAGTTTAGAAAGGGAGTAAAATGTCATTAAAGGGAAAAAAAGTAGGGATTGCCTTTACCGGCTCATTTTGCACTTATGAAAAAGTCTTTGGGGAATTAGAAAAACTTGTGCATGAAGGTGCAATTGTGCAGACGATTTTTTCGAATGCTTCCCAGACGATAGACAGTCGTTTTGGAAAAGCGGAAAATTTTATCCAAAAAGCAGAAGAATTGACAGGTCAAAAACCGATGTTGACGATTCCGCAGGCAGAGCCGATTGGACCGAAAGGATTATTGGATATTCTGGTGATTTTTCCATGTACCGGAAATACCATTGCAAAACTTGCCAATGGTATTACAGATACACCGGTACTGATGGCTGCAAAAGCCCATCTTCGGAATAATAAGCCACTGCTGATTTCAATATCCACTAACGATGCCTTAGGAATGAATATGAAAAACATTGGTCTGCTTTTAAATACGAAAAATATCTATTTCATTCCTTTCGGTCAGGATGATCCGGTGAAAAAGCCAAACTCCATGATTGCACATACGAGTTTATTGATTCCTTCCATCGAATCTGCTCTTTTGGGCACACAGTACCAGCCTGTTATCTGCTAGCCCGATAGTCATTGAAATTATATTCTGTAGGAGAATAAAATATGTGCGCAATTGCCGGATTTTTTCATCCCGAAAGGGATTTTACGACAGAAAAGGAAAAATGGACAAAAATTTTAGAGAAAATGAATGAAGTGCAAAGACATCGTGGTCCGGATGATGAAGGTATATTTTTATCAAATGCCTGTGGTCTTGCACATGTGCGGCTAACCATCATTGATTTAATTACCGGAAAACAGCCGATGATAAAGCGGTCAAACGGACGGGAATGTGCGATTGTTTTTAATGGTGAAATTTATAATATGCACGAGTTAAAACAGGAGCTTTTAGCAAAGGGAGCAAAATTTGAAACTACAAGTGATACAGAAGTCATTCTTTTAGGCTATATGTATTATGGAAAAGATTTTATTAAACAGTTAAATGGTATTTTTTCTGTTGCACTGTGGGATTCTTATGAGGAGAAGCTGCTGCTTTTCCGTGACCGATTAGGGGTAAAACCGCTGTTTTATACCAAACAGGAAGATACGTTTGTATTTGCTTCAGAAATCAAGGGTTTGTTTGCATATCCCGGTGTTAAGCCAAAATTAGACAGGGAGGGTTTATGTGAAATCTTTGCATTAGGACCTGCAAAATCTTATGGAAAAGGCGTATTTAAGGATGTGTTTGAAGTACTTCCCGGTCATTGTATTACACTTACCCACTGTTCTTTTTCCGATGAGGCTTACTGGACATTAGAAAGCCGTCCTCATGAAGATTCACCGGAAAAAACAATAGAAAAAACCGCATGGCTTTTAGAGGATGCGGTGAAAAAACAGATGCTTTCCGATATTCCTATCAGTACGTTTTTATCCGGTGGTATTGACAGCAGTTTAGTAACCGCTATTTGTGCGAAGGAGCTGCATGCACAGGGAAAGGAGTTAAACACCTACTCCTTTGACTTTGTGGATAATCAGAAATATTTTAAGTCCAACAAATTTCAACCCAGTCAGGATAGACCTTTTGTAGAAAAAATGGTTGAACATTGTGGCACAAATCATCATTTTTTGGAATGTAGCAATACAAATCAGATAGAGTGCCTCTATAAAGCTGTAGATGCCAGAGATTTGCCTTGTATGGCAGATGTGGAGTCTTCTATGCTCTATTTCTGCTCGCAGGTAGTGCCTTTTCATAAAGTAACCTTGACAGGGGAATGTGCAGATGAGATTTTTGGCGGTTATCCGTGGTTTCACAGTCAAGAGGCATTTAAAACCCATGCATTTCCATGGTCAGCAGATATGCGGCCACGACAAATACTTTTAGATAATGCATTGATTCGTGAGCTGCGTATGGAGGAATATGCCAAGTCGGCTTATGAAAAGACGATTCGTGAGACACCGATTCTTCCGGAGGATTCACCGACAGAAAAAAGGCGGCGTGAAATTGCCTATTTGAATTTGAAATGGTTTATGACAACGTTATTGGACAGAATGGACCGCACAAGTATGTATAATGGTTTAGAGGCAAGGGTGCCTTTTGCAGACCATAGAATTGTAGAATATGTATTTAATGTGCCTTGGGAAATGAAGTGCCCGGATGGTGTAGTAAAGGGACTCTTACGCCATGCAGGTGAAAAGTACCTGCCAAAAGAGATTTTATGGCGTAAAAAGAGCCCTTATCCAAAGACCTATGACCCGACATACGAGCGTATGTTAGGCAGACAGTTAAAGGAAGTATTAGCAAATCCTAATGCACCGATTCGCACCTTGCTAGATACAAGAAAGGTTCAGCGTTTTTTGAACAGTCCGTCAAATTATGGCAGACCATGGTACGGACAGTTGATGGCTGGTCCGCAGATGCTGGCATATATGTTACAGGTAAATTACTGGCTGGAAACTTATTCCATTACAATTGTATAGCCAAGAACCTGTTCCACTTCGTCTTTGATTTGTGTGTAGTCGTAATTTTCTGCAATTTTTTCTGCCACTTCTTTTGTGGAATACTGATAAAACAAGGTATTGGTTTTATCACAAAGCACATAAGCGGCAAAAATACATACAGCAATCAGCAGACGGACTTTAAAAAAGGAGAAGCTGTCAGTATCTGCTTCTCCTTTTGTATCTGTATTATATTCCCATTCATATTTTCGCTGCGGGTCATCAAAGGACCTGCGGACATTCTGGATATAGGCTTTTCTGGCATAAGCATCTTCTATTCGCATACTATCTCACTCCTGTTTTTGGGATGATACACTATATGATAGAATGTCCTTTAATATGCCGACTTATCTTTGGGATAATTCTTGTGTAACATCTTCCCAGGTTACACCTTTTTCTGCCATAAGTACCATCAGATGATAGAGATAATCAGAAATTTCATATTTAATCTCTTCCGGATTTGGATTTTTGGCAGCAATAATAATTTCTGTGTTTTCCTCTCCTACTTTTTTGAGAATCTTATCAATGCCTTTTTCAAACAGGTAATTGGTATAAGAACCTTCCCTTGGATTCAGCTTTCTGTCTAAAATAACGTCATATACATCTTCAAATACCTTTAATGGATTCCTTTCGATGTATTCTTTTTTTACAATTGGATTAAAGAAACAGGTCGGGTTGCCTGTATGGCAGGCTACACCAATCTGGGATACTTTTGCTAAAATTGTATCAAAATCACAATCGGCTGTTAAAGATTTCACATACTGGATGTGACCGGAGGTTTCTCCCTTCATCCAGATTTCCTGACGGCTTCTGCTAAAGTAGGTCATTTTACCGGAGTTAATTGTGCATAAAAAGGCCTCTTCGTTCATATACGCTAACATCAGCACTTCATCGGTTCTGTAATCCTGGACAATAACAGGAACCATACCATCAGAATTTACTTTAAAATCAGACCATTTTAAGGATGAGGTAAAGTTCACCATATGTAAGTCATAGCTGGAAAGCTCAGTTTTTAATAACATGATGTCCTGATCTAAATCAGAGATAAATCTGCCGGTAATACCACGGACAGAATCACGTTTCAAAATACTTACTAATTCTTTAATATTATATTCGTCCACCACAACAACTGCAGGAATCGTGGTGATATTTTCTACTGCATCTAGCAGATTCTTATCATATACGAGCATTTCATGGAAATTCTCTTCCATGGCTTCTTTGTTTTTGAAGATAAAGTCTACGTTTTTTACAGAAACTAAAATGCGGTCTTTGCCAAAACGTTTGCTGGCTTCCTTGGCAAGCTCGATACTTTCCGGCTTTGAACCGTTTAAAAGCACCTGTAAACAACCGGCATAAAAAATTTTTTTAATATCTTCAAAACGATTAATGTTCCCCCCGGCACAAACTTTAATTTCAAGATTGCGGGTCAGATTTTTAATGACTTCTAAATTCTTTTCATGTTCATCATCATCATCGGATAAGTCCACGATAAAAATTTTATCGATACCACAATCATTATAAATTTTTGCTTTTTCAAAAATATTTCCGATAGGGGTAAGGTCTTTTGGACTCCTTACTGCCATACCGTCTTTTAAATAAATTGTTGCTACAATATTTTTAAATTCCATTTGCTTCTCCTATAAACTACCTTTCGTTGATAAAATACCGGTAATGCGTTCATCATAACCGGTAGCTTCATCCAAAGCTCTTGCAAAAGCTTTGAACATCCCTTCAATTATATGATGATTATTTGTTCCTGACAAGACCTTTATGTGAAGATTCATCCCTGCACTATAAGAAATTGCATAGAAAAATTCTTTTATCATTTCCGTATCCAGATAACCGACACGGTCTGTGGTAAATTCACCATCAAATACAAGGTATGGTCTGCCGGATAAATCAATGGCACAAAGTACTAAAGTTTCATCCATGGGCAGAATACAGCTTCCATAACGGCGGATGCCTTTTTTATCCCCAATGGCTTTTTTGATGGCATCACCTAAGACAATGCCTGTATCTTCAACGGTATGATGACAATCTACATGTAAATCACCGTTTACCTTCACGTTTAAGTCAAAAAAACCATGTTTGGAAAAGCCTTCTAACATATGGTCAAAGAAACCAATGCCGGTATCAATATGTGAAGTTCCTTTTCCATCAATTCCGAGTTTTAAAGAAATATCCGTTTCCTTTGTGGTTCTGTTGACATTTGCTTCTCTTGACATAAGCTTTACTCCTCTTCAAATCTTACACGGATAGAATTTGCATGTGCTGTTAATTTCTCACACTCTGCAAACTGTACAATGTCTTTATATACAGGCTGTAATGCTTCTCTGGAATAAGAAATTATGCTGGATTTTTTGATAAAATCGTCAACACTTAAAGGAGAAAAGAATTTTGCTGTTCCGTTTGTAGGAAGTACATGGTTTGGTCCTGCAAAATAGTCTCCTAACGGTTCAGAGCTGTATTCACCGATAAAGATAGCACCTGCATTACGAATTTTTGTCATGACTTCGAACGGATTTTTTGTAACCAGTTCTAAGTGCTCGGATGCAATGTCGTTTGCAGCTTCGATGGCATCTTCCATAGTGTCTGCAATTAATATGTATCCATAATTGTCTAAAGATTTCTGAATAATATCTTTTCTTGATAATTTTGCTACAAATTTGTCAACTTCTACAGAAACTTTTTCTGCGACTTCTTCACTGGTTGTGATTAAAATTGCAGAAGCCATTTCGTCATGTTCTGCCTGAGATAATAAATCAGCCGCTACAAATTTTGGATTGGCGGTTTCATCCGCTAATACTAAGATTTCACTTGGTCCTGCAATGGAATCAATGCTTACATAACCAAATACAGCTTTTTTTGCAAGGGCAACATAGATGTTTCCCGGTCCTACAATCTTGTCTACCTTTGGAACACTTTCTGTACCAAATGCCATGGCTGCGATTGCCTGTGCACCACCGACCTTATAAATTTCGTCTACGCCGGCTTCCTTTGCAGCTACTAATGTAGACGGATATACTTTGCCGTCTGCACCGCAAGGGGTTGTCATGATAATTTTATCTACACCGGCTACTTTTGCAGGCATTACATTCATAAGTACAGAGGAAGGATAGACAGCTTTTCCGCCCGGAACATAGACACCGGCAATTTTTAATGGAGTTATTTTCTGACCTAAAATAATACCATTTTCCTGACTGTCAAACCAGCTATGCTGTTTCTGCATAGCATGATAATCACGAATGTTTACTTTGGCTTTACGGATAACCTCCAGTAATTTTTCATCTACCTGTGTGTAGGCTTCTTTAATTTCTTCTTCCGTTACTTTGATATTAGAGGCATTGATATCTGCTCCGTCAAATTTTTTTGTATAATCAAAGATTGCAGCATCGCCATTTTCTCTGACGTTTGTAATGATTTCATTTACACGGCTTTCAAATTCGCCATAGTTATTTGGACTTCTCTTTAAGAGATCATTTAAGATGTTATTTTTCGTTTCGCTGTTTAACTTTAATGTTCTCATATTTCCTCCGGTTACTGTTCAAGTACAGATTTTAAATCGGTAATTAATTTTGTGATACGTTCATTTTCCATTTTCATGCTGACCTGATTGACAACCATTCTCGCAGATAATGGGCAGACTTCTTCTAATACACCAAGTCCGTTTTCTCTTAAGGTAGAGCCTGTTTCTACAATATCTACAATGACTTCAGATAAGCCGACAATTGGTGCTAATTCGATAGAACCGTTTAATTTGATAATTTCTACGGTCTGATGTTTTTTATTGTAAAAATAGTCTTTGGCAATTCTTGGGTATTTTGTGGCTACACGAATCAATTCATGATGCTGTAATAAATCTCTTGCACTTTCCGGTCCGCAGACACACATACGGCATTTTCCAAAGCCTAAATCTAATACTTCGTAAATGTTTCTGCCCTCTTCTAAAATGGTATCTTTACCAACAATACCGATATCTGCCGCACCATATTCTACATAGGTTGGTACATCCGGTCCTTTGGCAAGGAAAAATTTTAATTTTAATTCTTCGTTGACAAAAATCAGTTTTCTGGTGGTTTTATCCTTCATTTCTTCACAGGTAATACCAATTTTTTCAAAGGTTGCTAAAGTCTGTTTTGCAAGTCTGCCTTTTCCTAAGGCAAAGGTTAAATATCTGTTTTCACTCATTGCTCTATTCTCCATCCATGAATGTTATTTTTTCTCTGTGGGTTCTCTTTGCATAAGCTTCATAGTCTGCTTTTGTATGGTCTGTGTCCATGCAGAGCAATTCCACATTTCCGCCGGATTTACGAATACGCATGGCGGTTTCTACTGCTTCTTTTAAATGTGCTTTTGCATATACGATTAATTCACCATTATATTCTACTTCAATCGAGATTTTCTGTCTGCTTAAAGCAGCCATTACCTGATCTACGACAATAGCAAAACCAATGGAAGCTGCTTTTTTTCCAAAATAGGATAAAAGCTTGTCATAACGTCCACCCTTTAAGATTGGTTCACCGCTTCCAAATGTGTAGCCTGCAATAATGATACCGGTATAATAATGGTAATCACTGACCATGCCAAGTTCATAGGAAACATATTTATCAATGCCATAGACTTCAAGTACTTTATGAAGTTCTTCTAAGCGGCTGATGGCTGATGATATGGTTGGATAATCAGAAGCTAATGCTCTTGCTTTTGCCATCTCTTCTACGGAGAAATAAAAACGTCCTAACATATGGAAGAGCTTGCGTAAGTTTTCATCCATTTCCCAGTTTGAAACCACTTCTTCTACACCAAAATAGTTTTTGTTGGCAATCAACTCTCTTAATTCATCCTCAGTATCTTCATCTAAGCCTGCTGCTTCAATTAATCCCATGAAGAAATCCGAATGACCAACGCTTAACTGAAATTCTTTTAAACCTGCGGCTAATAAACATTCTACTGCCATGGAAATGATTTCAGCATCAGCCTCTACAGAATTATCCCCGATTAATTCAGCACCAAGCTGTGTACTCTCTTTTAATCTTCCCTGATAGCTGGAATTATTAATAAAGGTGTTGCCCATATAATACAATCGGATAGGCATATCTTCTTCGCTGAAATATTTTGCTGCAGCTCTTGCTACTGATGGTGTAATATCCGGTCTTAATACGAGAGTATTTCCTTCTCTGTCAAAGAATTTATATAAATCCTTAGAAGAGGTTGTACCAATTTCTTTTCCAAAAATATCAAAAAATTCAAAGGTTGGTGTCTGAATAATATGATAACCATAACACTCCATTGCCTTTTTTAACTTTTCCTGTAAAACCTGTTTTTTCTCACATTCTTCATTATAAATATCCCGTACACCTTCTGGTGTATGTAATAATTTTTTTTTCATAATCTGTCTCCATCTCTCATGGAACACTTTAGTGTGCTACCATGCTACTACAATAAATTTTCTTCATTATATGTGATATTCTATGTATTGTCAATCCCCATAGCCCTGCTGTCTAAATCTTTTTGCAGTCCTTCTAGGTAGGGGACAAGGATTCCGCTCTTGGTTTTGAGTATAAATTCCGCATCTAATTCATCATAACGGAAACTTTTTCTTCCGCCCTCCATTTTACGCTGCCAGAATTTTTTTAAAAGGGAAAACTGTAAATAGTAAAATTCCTCTCTTTTGGTAAAGGAAATTAAAATAAAAGAAATACCGCCCTGTTTTTCAAAGTTTTCCATAAAGGTCATCTGGTGTTCATGAATATTTGCAAGGGGAAAGGTATCTGTATTACACTCTTTTGCATCAAAGCATACAGGAATTCCCTGTACCGCACCAATGTAGTCAATGGTACTCTTCTGATCAAAATATGCTAAGGTGATATGGCGGCTTTCCTTATCAATTTTCATCGGAGTAATGGGGGTTGGTATTTTTTGTATTAGTGCCAAGCCGTTTTCTAAATATTTTTCGTTTGTACGATTAATAAATTCTTCTAAGGCAGAACCACGCAGTCCTCTGGAATTCCATGTTGCCATTTTACTGCTCCTTTATCGTCATTGCTTTTAGGATTCTTGTGAATTCCTTTGGCAAGGGTGCGATGATTTCTTTTTCTGTTTCTAACACAAGGCGGTAAGCATGTAAAAGCTGTGAATGTACCCCGTTATGCTTTTGTGCACCATATTTTAAATCTCCCATAATCGGATGTCCGGTGGAAGCTAAATGCGCACGAATCTGGTGTGTCCGTCCGGTAATCAGATGTACCTCCAATAAAGTTGCATTATTTAGCTGCTGGATGGGAATGTACTCTGTTTCAATTTGCTTATCTTCCTTACTCTGTGCATGTTCTGAAATGGTAACTTTATTTTTCGCCTCGTCTTTGCGTAGATAGCCTTTGATATGCTTAGGGGCAGTAATTTTTCCTTCCACAATACAGCGGTAATATTTTTTTATTTTCCTGCTTTTTAATTTTTCTGCCATTTCCTGCAATCCCTTCAATGTCTTTCCGGCAATTAAAATACCGGAAGTGTTGCGGTCAAGGCGATTGCAGATGGATGGTCGGAAGGTACTTAACTCGGCAGCAGAGATAGCTTTTGAAGCCAGCAGATACGCTAAAATGTATTCATTGGCTGAAATATCTTCCGGTCTGGCTTTTTGGGATAACATACCGGAAGGCTTATTTATCATTAGAATATCTTCATCCTCATGCAGAATTTCAAAGGGAAGATGTTCTATATCAATATCCGGTAAGTTTTCACTAAAAGTAGTTTCCACAGTTTCTGATGCAAATTTCAAATAGGTTTCTTCAGACAGGTATAGTTTGACATTATCATTTAATTGCAGTTTTTCTGTGCCGTCTGCTTTTTTATCATTCAGTACAATGTTTTTTTTACGGAGCATTTTGTAAATAAAGCTTCCGGGCGCATTGCATAAAGGCTTTTTTAAATACTTGTCAAAACGTTGTCCGGCTTCATTTTTTTGTATGGAAAATTCACGCATGCCTGTTACCTTCCTGCTTTTTTCTTGTGTACATTTCGAATGGTCTTTTTCTTTGCAGTTTTTGCAGATGCAGTATTTTTACCCTTGCTGTTCTTTTTGCCATATTCTCCGTTTCTAGGACGTATCAGACATTTTTTGTCAAAACCGATTAAATCTTCTCTTCCGGCTTTAAGCAGGGCTTCTTTGACTAAATCGTAATTCTTTGGATTGCGATATTGTATCAAAGCCCTCTGCATGGCTTTTTCATGTGGGTTGTCTGCTACATATACCGGAGTCATGGTACGAGGGTCTAAGCCTGTATAATACATACAGGTGGATATGGTAGACGGTGTCGGATAAAAATCCTGCACCTGTTCCGGCATATAGCCTAAATCCCTTAAAAATTCTGCAAGCTCGATGGCTTCCTTTAGGGTAGAACCCGGATGGGAAGACATCAGATAAGGAACTAAGTACTGTTTTTTGCCTAATTTTTCATTTGTCTTTTTATAGGCATCCACAAAGCGTTTATAGACTTCCACGGAAGGCTTGCCTAATTTCTCAAGAACCACATTACTGATATGTTCCGGGGCAACCTTTAACTGCCCGCTGACATGATGCTCACAAAGTTCCCGTAAAAAAGTCTGGTCTTTATCATGAATCAGATAATCATAACGGATACCGGAGCGAATAAAGACCTTCTTGACATTAGGAAGCACACGAAGCTTCTTGAGTAAGGAAAGATAATCCTTGTGGTCAATTTCTAGGTTTTTACACGGTGTAGGAAAAAGACACTGACGATTTGGACATGCACCTTTTGTCAACTGCTTTTTACAGGCCGGAGCACGGAAATTAGCTGTTGGACCGCCTACATCATGAATGTATCCTTTAAAATCCGGTTCCCAAATGATTTTCTTTGCTTCATTTATAATGGATTCATGACTTCTGGTCTGTATAATTCTTCCCTGATGAAATGTGAGGGCACAGAAGCTGCATCCGCCATAACAGCCACGATTACTTACTAAACTGAATTTAATTTCTTCAATGGCAGGGACACCTCCGGCTGCTTCATAGGACGGATGGTAAGTACGCATGTAGGGTAAGGCGTAAACTGCATCCATTTCGCTCTGGCTTAGGGGTTTTGCGGCAGGATTTTGCACTACAAAAAGTTTTTCATCATAGGTTTCAAATAAACGTTTTCCGCTGAAGGGGTCTGTATTGCAATATTGTGTATAAAAACTGCGTGCATAGGCTTCTTTTTTATTTTTTATTTCTTCAAAATGCGGAAGCTCTATGGCATCATAAATATTTTCTTTGTTTCGAGTCTTATACACTGTACCATCAATAAAGGTAATGTCGGATACAGCAAGTCCGCTGTCTAAGGCTTCTGCAATTTCTACGATACTGCGTTCGCCCATACCGTAAGAAATTAAATCCGCACCGGAATCTAATAAAATAGAGCGTTTCAGCTTATTTGACCAATAATCATAATGGGCAAGTCTGCGCAGACTTGCTTCGATTCCACCAATAATAATTGGGGTTTTCTTGTATTTTTTACGAATCAGATTGCAGTATACCACAGTGGCATAATCCGGGCGTTTGCCCATAACACCTCCCGGTGTAAAGGCATCATTTGCACGTTTCTTTTTCGATACAGAATAATGGTTTACCATGGAATCCATATTTCCGGCAGAAACCAAAAAGCCAAGACGAGGTTCACCAAAGACATCAATGCTGTCTTCATTTTTCCAATCCGGCTGGGAAATGATACCAACGGAAAATCCGTGGGATTCTAAAATTCTGGAAATTATGGCATGTCCAAAGGAGGGATGATCCACATAGGCATCCCCGATTACATAGACAAAATCCGGCTGGCTGATACCAGCGGCTGTCATTTCTTCTTTTGTAATGGGTAAAAATCCTTTTTTCATCCGTGTTCCTCCATTGCTAATAATTCTTCATAGGATTGTATATAATAATCGCTGATTTTGCGTTTTTCGTCTCGCTGGTGGGCTGAATAACTGTCTTCGATGGCGCATACCTTCATACCGGCATTTTTTCCGGCTTCAATACCTTTTACAATATCTTCAAATACCAGACAGTTTTCCGGCAATACCTCTAACTGTCTTGCCGCTTCTAAATAAACATCCGGTGCAGGTTTGCCTTTATTTACAGAACAGGCAGTTACAATACAGGAGATATATGTATCTAAGTGATAAGCGTCATTTACTGCTGCAATTAATTCAGGTGAGTTGCTGCTGGCAATTCCCATTTTTATGCCTTTTTTCTTTAAATAGGCTAAGTACTGCAGTGCACCGGGCTTAGGCTGGATTTCATAACGGTACTTATGCTCTGCCATCTGATTCCAGATAGTTTTTAGTTCTTCGATACTTTCTGTTAATTTGAAATGTTCTTTAAAGTAAACAGCCGTTTCCGTAAAACTCATGCCCTCAATATTTTCCTGTAAATCTTCTTCAAAGGCGATGTTTCTCTGGGATAAAAATTCAATGTCAATATCACGCCAGATTCCCATGGAATCCACCAGTGTGCCGTCCAAATCAAAAATTACGGCGTTTATGTTCGTAAGCATAATCGTCCTCCTGCAAATTCATAATTTCCTGTTTGGTCAAGCTTCTGTATTCTCCCGGTTTTAAGTCTTTATCTAAGCACAAAGACCCCATTTCCAGACGCTTTAAGAAAACCACTTTTTTTCCAACCGCCTGAAACATCCGTTTTACCTGATGGTATCGTCCTTCGGTAATGGTTATGCGTATTTTGGAAAATTCACCGCTTTCTATAATTTCAAGTTCTGCCGGTTTTGTCAATGTGTCATCCCCAATATCAAGACCGTTTGCAAAAGCAAAACAGTCTTCTTTAGTAACACAGCCTTCAATATCTGCTTCATAGACTTTTTTTACATGCTTTGTGGGACTAAGCAGATTATGGGATAATTTGCCATCGTTTGTAATAAGCAGAAGACCTTCCGTATCTATATCCAGTCTGCCGACAGGTGACAGGTCTTTTCGTTTACTTTCTATATATTCCATGACCGTTTTATGTAAAGCATCTGTTCTGGCAGTTACACAGTCTGCTGGTTTATAGAGCATATAATATTCATATTCCTGATAAGTGATTTCTTTTCCCTTAAAGGTTATTTTTTGTTCAAAAGGGTCAATCTGCTGCTCCGGTTTTACTTTATTTGTGCCATCGACAGTTACCAGACCGTTTTTGATATATTTTTTTACTTCACTTCTGCTGCCGATTTGCATTTCTACCAAAAGTTTATCCAGACGCATAAGAAAGCCTCCTTATTCATAACAAAATGTCAGTTTATTGTCTTCTAACTCAAGTAAATAGGGATAGGGATTGTAGCTTTTTTCTTCACCGGAGGAAGTATTTAAGTAGATACCTAAATGCAGGTGAACCGGAAAATTTCCGGTAGTGCCTTCTATTTCACTGTATCCTGTATCACCCATAAATCCAAGCAATTCTCCGGCTTTTACGGAATCTCCGACTTCTAAATCATCGGCATAGTCGCTTAAATGTGCATAATAGAAATAGACACCATTTGGACTTCGTATACCAATACGGTAGCCGCCTAATTTTAGCCAGCCTTTTTGTTCTACTACACCATCGGAAATACTGATAACCGGATAATGTCCACGCAGGTTATCTCCTGCCATAATATCTGTGCCCTCATGTACACGGTCACCGCCATAGCTTCGGCTCTGCAAAAAGCTGTCTACATAGGTTACACTGTATCGTTCCTTATCATAGGAGGATTCCGGCACAGGAAAATAGACGATATCTTTTTGGATAGCGTCTGTATTTTCTTCGTCATAACGACTGCCTGTGTCATACAACGTGGCAAACAACAGGCAGTCGGCAATTACAAGTGTTATAAATAGTAAAAAGTACAGAATTCTTTTCTGGATTTTCACCGTCTATGCTTTCATACTTTTTAATAATGCTACAAGGAAACGGTAAACACGCTCTGTAGAGGAAATGCTCAATCGTTCCTTAGGTGTGTGAATGTCATAGTTATCCGGTCCAAAGGATACTGCATCTAATCCCGGTATTTTATCGGATATCAGACCACATTCTAATCCGGCATGAACAGCTTCAAATATCGGCTCATTACCAAAGACATCTTTGTATACAGCAGCAACGGAATCACGAATTTTTGAGTCTGTACAGTATTCCCATGCAGGATAATCTCCTTCAAATTCGATAGTACCGCCTAAAAATTCTACCAGATAAACCAGTTTATCCGATAACTCTTCTTTTCGGCTGCCCACAGAGCTTCTGACAGAAGTACTAATGTAAAATTCTTCTTCATTAAGCTTCATAATACCTGCATTTAAGGAAGTTTCCACCAATCCTTTGATATTCATGCTCATATGTGTCACACCGTTTGGCACATTGCGAAGATAGAATAAAATCTTCTGCATTGCAGAAAAATCAAGGATATCGTACTCTTTTTCTTCTTCCATTTCATAGGAAACAGTAAGGTTTGGTTCCTGAATGGCATATTCTTTTTTGAGAATGGCTGTAATTTCCTCTATATATTTTTTGCACTCTTCTACGGCTTCTGTTGGAATTACAATCTGTGCGGTTACATCTCTTGGAATGGCATTATCTTTTAAACCGCCTTCTAAACCACGGATACCAATAGAAATACGCTCTTCTAAATATTTTAAAATTCTTCCCATTTCAATAATGGCATTGGCATGTTCTTTGTCAATTTCAATACCGGAGTGACCGCCTTCAAGCTCATGTAAGCGTAAGCAAACACCTGTACCGGTAATTTTCTGCCAGGTTACAGGCAGTTTAATATGTGTAGAAAGTCCTCCGGCACAACTGGTTAAGAAATGACCTTCCACATCAGAATCGATATTTAATAAAATGTGTCCTTTTAACATAGAAAGGTCAATATCCTTTGCGCCTAAAAGACCTACCTCTTCATCTACAGTGATTACAACTTCAAGTCTTGGATGTTCTAAAGCATCATCGTCTAAAATTGCAAGTGCATAGGCGATGGCAATACCATCATCCCCACCTAATGTTGTACCTCTTGCTTTTAAGAAATCACCATCAACATACAGGTCTAAACCATCTTTTTCAAAATCAATTTCCACGTCGGCTTCTTTTTCACAAACCATATCCATGTGCCCCTGAATAATTACAGGTTCTGCATTTTCATATCCTGCTGTTGCTTTTTTAATGATAATTACGTTATTGATTTCGTCCTGATAGTATTCTAAATTATGGGATTTTGCAAAATCTACCAGATAATCACTAATGCCCTTTGTATTATAGGAGCCATGTGGAATCTGACTGATTTCTTCAAAATAGCGAAAAACATTTTCCGGCTGCAAATTTTTTAAAATACTCATAGATACCTCCAGTTTTTAATATAATATAGTATGAAAAAAAATTATTTAATTCTTTTAGTTTTTGTATTGTTTATATTGTATATTTTAACACATCCGGCTGCTTCGATGGCGGCTGCGGCAGATGGTCTGCTTTTGTGGTATGAGCAGATTTTACCGGCATTACTGCCATTGGCAATATTGTCAAATCTAATGGTGTATTCCAATTATATGCAGCTATTGACAAAATATTTATATCCGGTTACAAAGCATATTATACCTACCAGTGCAAATGGGTGTTTTGCCTTTTTAGGCGGTATATTCTTTGGTTTTCCTATGGGAAGTAAAATCAGCGCAGATTTAGTCACAGAGAAAAAAATTCTGCCTAAGGAAGGAGAAATTCTTTCTATATGCTGTAATCAGCTTAGCCCAATATTTTTAAGTGGGTATCTGATGACTTCCATACTACAGATGCCGGAGTATATCGTTCAAAGTTATATTGTACTATATTTGCCACCTTTAAGTTATGCTGCTGTTCGATTAAGAAAACTGCATCTTGTAGAGCATACATCAAATAAAAAAAACACGGCATCAGATTCTCATTTGAATTTTAGAATCATTGATGCCGGAATTATGAACGGCTTTGAAACACTGACAAAGCTCGGAGGATATATTATACTGTTCTCAATTTTTGCATCCATGCTGCATACATATAATCATCAATATCCTATGATTAATTATCTTTGCACAGGGCTTATTGAGGTGACAACCGGTTTTTCCTATTTGAGGGATTCCGGTCTAAGCGTGGAAGTACTTTATCCCCTGGCTCTATTCTTTGCCTCATTCGGCGGATTCTGTGGTTTTGCACAAACTTGTTCGATGACAGGCAAATGCAATTTTTCAAAAAGTCGTTATCTTATCTGCCGTTTATGCTTTGCAGTTATCAGCAGTGTACTGGGATACATTCTATTCTGGTGAATTGGTATTTGCATCTGAAGCAGCCGATGTATCGAGGTCTGTTTCGGATGTCTTTAATTCTTCTGCTTCTGTATCCTGTGGCACCAATTCTGCACGATTTGCAGAAATTACATCTAAATATCCCTGAAGGGAGTTTACAAGTCCTTCTGTTCGAGACTTAGAGGTTTCGATGGAGTGTGAAATAATATCCTCCATATTTTTTAACATATCGTCAGTATATGCGATTGCACTCATGCGTATGGCATTTGCATCATTGGTAGCATTATCTAAAATTTCCTGCGCCTGTTTTGTCGCAATCATGACAACTTCGTTTGCCTGTGCATATGCCTGCTGCATAATTTCATGTTCGCTGATAAGCTCATGTGTCTGTACCTGTGCCTGTGAAATAATTTCATCGGCTTTGGTTCTGGCATCGGCTAAGATAGCCTCTTTATTACGAATCATTTTCTGATAAGTACGGATTTCTTCCGGAGTTTTCGTACGGAGTTCTGTTAATAATTCATCAATTTCCTCTCTGTTTACGATGATTCTGGCACCATTCGATAATGGCTGAACCTTACAACTGTCTATGTATTCTTCGATTTCATCGATAATCTGTTCCATTTTGCTGTTCAAAGTCATCACTCCTTATTTTTTGATGTTATATTTTGCGTAGATTCTGTCAATAAATTGTGGAGGAACAAACTTAGAAATATCGCCTCCATATGCAGCAAATTCTCTAACCACAGAAGAACTTAAATAGGAATATTGTAAGTTGGTGGTTAAAAAGATCGTTTCTACTGCCGGATTTTCAACATGATTTGTCTGTGCAATCTGTAATTCATATTCAAAATCGGTTACAGCACGAAGTCCACGGACAATCAGTGTAGCACCACGTTCACGCATATAATCTACTAATAAGCCGTCAAAAGAATCTACGGTTACATTTGGAATATCTTTTGTTAGTTCTTTTAACATACTAACACGTTCGTCTACAGAAAACAACGAATTTTTTGCGCTGTTATTTAATACACCTACAATTAATTCGTCTACAATTGCTGCGGAACGAATAATCATATCCTGATGACCAAAGGTCACCGGATCAAAGCTTCCCGGATAAATTGCTTTTTTCATCGTTGTGCCTCCATTGTCCTACTCTTTTGTTAAAAATAAATGCATATTTGTTTTGTAACATTTTTCTTTTAAAATACGATAGCCAAGATCTGTTACATAGGAATAATCAGTACCTAATGCCAGTTCTACGATAATCAAAGGATTTTCTTTTAAAATAGAGGAGGTCTGTAAATATTCTAAAACTTCTTTTTCTAAAAGATTTCCATATGGCGGGTCCATAAAAATAATATCAAATTTGTATTTTCCTTCCATGGAACGCATTGCCGGGATAACATCCATCTGTAATAACTGGCTTTCTTTTTCTGATTTTGTAAAATGAATATTATCTGCAATGCATGCAGCAGCTTTTTTATTATTTTCTACAAAAACAGCATATAAAGCACCACGGCTTATGGCTTCTAAACCTATCTGACCGCTGCCTGCAAATAAGTCCAGAAAATAACTGCCAGGAACATCGTTTTGCAGCATATTAAATAAGGTTTCTTTGATTCGGTCAGTTGTTGGTCTTGTATCTTTTCCCTCAATGGTTTTTAAGGGAAGACTTCTTTTACTTCCGGCAATAATTCTCATGATTCAATCCTCTTATCCATATGTTTTTTTATCATACGCTCTACTAATTGTAATGCTGACAATACAGAAGCTTCCCGGACTTCTTTACGGTTTCCGGAAAAAATATGCTTTTCTACTTCTATGTCATCATTCAGGCAGCAGGCTAAATATACCAGTCCAACCGGTTTTTCATCCGTTCCGCCATCCGGACCGGCAATACCTGTTGAGATTACAGAAATATTACTGCCAGCGGCAGCTTTTGCGCCTAATGCCATTTCTTTGGCTGTTTCACTACTGACTGCACCAAAGTTTGTTAATGTTTCATGGGATACATGCAGCAGTTTTTCTTTTGCTTCATTTGCATATGTGATATATCCTTCCTGAAAATAATCGGATATACCGGGCACATTAATAAGTGTACCTGCAATAAGTCCCCCGGTACAGGATTCGGCTGTTGTAATGGTAAGTGTATATTTTTTTAATAAAGCTGCAACAATTTCTTCCTGTGATTGTTTTATTTCTGTCATGTGTGTACTTCCTTATAAACGATTTTTATAACTATTTTTGCTCTTTTAAAACTTCTTTATTCTTTGCAATGTAGTCAATAAGTGAAATTACTGTAAGAGCAGTTGCGATAAAAATTAATATTGTACATAAAATATCCCAAAATGCAAATGGCAATTTTAAAATTAAAGCTATTATCATGAGCATCTGGAAAGTGGTTTTAAACTTGCCCCAGTAGCTTGCAGCAATGACAATACCGTTGTCAGAGGCAATCAGACGGAATCCGCTGATAATAAATTCACGGCTGATAATAATAACAACAATCCATGAAGAAAGCTGTCCGGTTTCTACCAGACAGATTAAAGCAGCACATACAAGCAGTTTGTCTGCCAATGGGTCCATAAACTTCCCGAAGTTTGTAACAAGATTGTATTTTCTGGCAATTTTTCCATCTGCTAAATCGGTCAGGCAGGCAACAATAAAAATTGCTGTAGCAATATAATTGCCATAGCCTTCAAATCCCGGATACAATAAAAAGAAAACAAAAAATGGGATTAAAATTACACGAAATATTGTTAATTTGTTTGGTAAATTCATTTTCATGGTATCATCTCTCCTATCAAATCGTATTCGTATGCACCGGTAATTTTTACTTTTACAAAATCACCGGTTACAAGAGTTTCATCTGTATGGATAAAGACATAACCGTCAATGCCCGGTGCATCTCTATAAGTTCTGCCAATATAAGCGTTTTCATCAGCTACTTTTCCTTCGATAAATGCCCACATTTCACGACCTTTTAATTCTTCGTTAATATCAAAGGAAACTTCCTGCTGCAATTCCATGACATCTTCCTGCCAGTCAAGTTTTAATTCTTCATCCACCTGGTCGGGGAATTTTTCTGCCGGAGTACCTTCTTCCGGTGAATAGGCAAAAGCACCTAAACGGTCAAATTCCATATCGTTTACAAACTGCATAAGTTCCTCATGCATTTCTTCTGTTTCACCCGGAAAACCGCAAATTAAAGTGGTTCTTAAACATATATCCGGGATTCTTGTCCGAAGTTTTTGCACAATGGAAACAATATCGTCATGACTGGTTTTTCTGCCCATCCGCTTTAAGATGGCATCTGAAGCATGCTGAATCGGCATATCCAGATAATGACAGACTTTGTTGTTTCGAAGAATGGCATCGATTAATTCATCATCAATTTCCTCCGGATAACAATATAAAATACGAATCCAATAAATACCGGAAATTTCATTTAAGGCATCTAAGAGTTTGCCTAAGGATTTTTTACCGTATAAATCAATACCATATAAAGTGGTTTCCTGAGCAACTAAAATCAGCTCCTTAACACCCGAAGCAGCAAGGGCTTTTGCCTGTTCTACAAGAGTTTCGATAGGAACACTTCTGTATTCGCCACGAATACTTGGAATAATGCAATAGGTACAATGCTTATTACAGCCTTCTGCAATTTTTAGATGCGCATAATGTCCGCCTGTTGTGAGTGTTCGTTTATTGGATAAAGCAGGGAGTCCTTCTAAGGTTTTGAAATTGGTATATCCTTTTCCGTTTAGAACATCGTGCAGTGCATCCACAATGGCATCATAGGAATTTGTGCCTAAGATGGCATCTACTTCAGGGATTTCTTCACGGATTTCCTGCTGATACCGCTGGGCTAAGCAGCCGGTAACAATCAGTCCTTTTAAACTGCCGGATTTTTTGTACTCTGCCATTTCTAAAATGGTATTAATACTTTCTTCTTTCGCATCGTTAATAAAGCAGCAGGTATTGACAACAATAATATCTGCTTCTGTTTCGTCATCCGTAATACTTATGCCGTCTGCTTCTAACATACCAAGCATATATTCAGAATCTACCAGATTTTTGTCACAACCGAGTGAGATAAAAAGTAATTTCATGTATACCTCCAAGATGCATAAATATAACTACAGGAAGGTCCAGTGAACCTTCCCTTCTTAATCATAAAATCTATTCTTCCTCTGCGTCGTCATCTTCGCTTAAGATTTTAACATCACCATTATAAATTTCTTCTACTGCGATAGATAATGGTTTTTTATTTCCTGCACCTGCAACCATCGGTTCTGCTCCGCCAATAATCTGACGAGCTCTTTTTGCTGCAGCGATTACAATGGAGTAACGGCTGTTAACGACTGGTTCTTCACCGATTGCAACGTCATTGTTTACAACTTTCATTAATTCTACATAAGATGGATGTATCATATTTTATTCTCCTTTCGAAAAGCCTTTAAGCTCATCTCTTATTCTATTTATAAACTCCTGATTGCGGGACATTTTAGCATGTTCATTTGAAATAATGGAATGTACCTGCTCTACACAGGCGTCTAAAGTGTCATTAACAATCAGATAGTCATAAGCTTCCATACCCTGTGATTCTTCAAATGCACGGGAAAGTCTTGCTTCAATAACCTCTGCGGTTTCTGTACCTCTGCCGACTAAACGCTCCTTTAAAGTCTGCGCATCTGGCGGTGTGACAAACATTAACAGGGTTTCCGGGAACATTTCTTTGATTTTTAATGCCCCTTGAATTTCGATTTCTAAAATCACATCTTTTCCTGCGGCTAACTGCTCATCCACATAGGCTTTTGGTGTATCATAATAATTTTCAACGTACAAAGCATACTCTATCAGTTCATTTTTTTCAATCATTTTTTCAAATTCTTCTCTGGTTTTGAAAAAATATTCCCTGCCATTTTCTTCGCCTTCTCTTGGTGCTCTTGTGGTGGCTGAAATGGATAAAGCGTACTGATTTGCATAACGGTTAATCAGTTCTTTCATGACCGTGCCTTTGCCGGAACCGGAAAAGCCGGAAAATACGATTAATATTCCTTTTGGAGTATCCATGCTATTCATCCCCTTTGTGTAATAATTCATGAAAACGTCCGGCTAAGGTATCTGTACCTAAAGCGGATAAAACAATGATATTCTGCTCCATGACAATGATGCTGCGGGTTTTTCGTCCCTGTGTGGCATCCACAATGCGCTCTTCCTGCTTGGCTCTTTGCACCAGACGCTTAGCAGGTGCAGAGTCAGGTGTCACAATGGCATATATTTTATCTGTATGTACAAGATTTCCAAAACCGATATTCATAAGTTCTGCCATAGTATTGTCCTATTCTATATTTTGAATCTGTTCTCTGACTTTTTCGATATCGGTTTTTAAATTGATACCTACATCAGAAAGTGTTAAATCTGTAGTTTTAGATAAAATCGTATTCGCTTCACGATTCATTTCCTGTGCAATAAAGTCTAATTTTCTACCAATACTGCCACCTTCAAAAAGGGCATCCCTTGTGGATTTGATATGGCTGCGAAGACGAACGGTTTCCTCGTCTACACAAATTTTATCTGCAAAAAGTGTCACCTCAGTGGCAATTCTTGCTTCGTCAATCTGTGTATTTTCTAAAAGTTCTTTGACTTTATCTTCTAAACGTTTTCGATATTCCTGTAAAATAATCGGTGAGCGTTCTTCGATAAAATCCACATAGCCAAGCATGCCATCTAATTTTTCTGTCAAATCAGCGGCAAGACGTTCACCCTCTGCAATACGGCTATCTACAAATTGTGTGCATGCACCACGAAGTGCTTTTTCTAAAATACTCCAGAGTTCTTTTTCGTCTAAACTCTGCTCTTCCATAGTAAATACCTCCGGATAACGGGATAAGGTACTTACACGAATGTCATTTTCTAATCCGAAGGTTTCTGCCATTTGTTTTAAATGTTTTAAATATGCGGCTGCTACATCTTCGTTATATTTTAATGCAAAATTTTCCTCTGTATAATCTTCATAGGTAATAAATACGTCAACTTTTCCTCGTTGTGCATATTCTTTTAATACTGTACGGATATTGCTTTCAAAGAAACCGAATTTCTTTGGCATTTTGATATTTACATCTAAATATCTGTGATTTACGGATTTTAACTCTACTGTGAACTTACGGTTGTTTTCCATGATTTCACAACGACCAAATCCTGTCATGCTCTTTATCATTTGAGCCTCCTGACTGCCATAGCGGCAAAATGATTCTTATGCATCACTTTTGTTCTTTGACTTGTATGCATAATTATTTCTATTATATAGGAAAAATTATAATTCGTCAAATCATAGCCACTGGGTTTTTAATATTTTTTGAAAAAGGCACATATTTCTGTTTTTAATGCACCTATACTGCCCTGAATCATTTTATCTGAACCGCCACCACGACCGTTTAAGGCTTCGTTCATGGTTTTTGCAAGCTGTTTAAGGTCAATATCTGCTGCCTGTTCATTTTTGCTGACAATGTATCTGTAACCGTCTGTGTCACTGCCGACAAAACCTGCTACTATACCGGATGAAGTTTTGACACTTTCATTAATAATACGTCTTAGCTGTATTTCGTCTAATTTATCTGCAAAAAAGAGGTTTTCAGATTGTAATTTTTCTAAATATAAGTCAACAATCTGATTTTTCAGTGCATTCTCTTCTTCTTTCTTTTTCTGGTTTAACTCCACTAATTTGTTTACTGCTTCCGCACAGTTTTCACGCTTGGCTGAAAGCTGTTTCATAATTTCTTTGTTCTGGTCGAAAATTTGTTTGAGTTCTAAATATGCCCAGTGTCCGCATTTCATAAAAAGCCGTGTACCGCCTTTGTAATGCATAAAATCTACAATTTTAATCATACCGATTTCGCCAGTATTTTTTACATGGGGAGCGCAGCAGGCACAGGCATCAATGTCTTCAATAATCACCACACGGATGTCTTCGCACAGGTCTAATTTACTGCGGTAATCCATTTCATCCGGTGAATCCGGGTAAACAGTATAGATTTTTTTATTTTTATAGACAGCTTCATTTGCCAGTAATTCGATTTTTTCAATATCCTCCTGCGACAAAACACCACTGACATCTACACTCATGACATCCTGTGACATATGAAAACCGACATTTTCATAGCCATATAAAGAGGCAATCAGCCCGGATACAATATGCTCGCCGGAATGATTCTGCATTTTTTGAAAGCGAGTGGTAAAATCAATTTCTCCCTGCAGATTTTCATGAATGGAAAATGGTGTATCTGTTACATGCCATATTTTACCGTCTTCTTTAAATACATCCAACACCTGTTTTCCATTCAGCGTACCGGTATCACAGCTTTGTCCGCCACCTTCCGGGAAAAAAGCTGTCTGGTCAAGCTCTATGGCAAATAACGATTCTTTTTTTAAATTTTCGTCTGCTTTTCGTGTCAAGGCAGAAAAAGGTATACAATCTAAAACTTTAGCTGTAAAATTATTCAGATAGGCATCCTCTTCATAAAGCAGATTTGTTCGTCCGTGTAATGTTCTTTCGTTTTTCATTTCCTATATCTCCATGCAATGTTTTATTTTCTGAAAAATACTCTTTTAGTTTACCACATCCATGATACGAAAAAAAGCTGAACCTCTACAAAAAATTTGACCTAATTTCGGATATTCGTTATAATAAATAGAATTTAGCATATTGGAGGTAAACCATGTCATTTGATGGAATTGTCGTAGCCAATCTTGTCTACGAATTAAATCAGAATATATTAAACAGCAGAATCAGTAAAATCGCACAGCCGGAAAACGATGAGCTGCTTTTTACGTTAAAAAGTGCAAACGGACAGTTTCGTCTGGCAATGTCAGCCAGTGCTTCTCTTCCGTTTTTGTATCTGACAAAGCAGAATAAACCAAGTCCTTTAACTGCGCCTAATTTTTGTATGGTTTTGCGTAAACATATTGCAAATGGACGAATTACAAAGATATATCAGCCTGGATTGGAACGTATCATTTATTTTGAAGTGGAACATTTGGATGAATTAGGGGATTTGTGTCATAAAACATTGATTGTGGAATTGATGGGTAAGCACAGTAACATTATTTTCTGTAAAGAAGATGGTACGATTATTGACAGTATTAAGCATGTTGGCGCACAGATTAGTTCTGTTCGTGAAGTTCTTCCGGGAAGAACTTATTTTATTCCGGATACAACACATAAGTTAAATCCTTTAGAAACGACACAGGACGAATTCTTCCGGAATGTCTGTAATAAACCGGAATCTATAAGCAAGGCAATTTATGGTACATATACCGGAATCAGCCCTATAATTGCCAATGAAATCTGCTATCGTGCCGGTGTGGATGGGGATTTTTCTATCAGTTCACTAAATGAGGATGCAAAACTGCATTTGTATCATCATTTTGACTGGTTTGTAAATGATATTAAAGAGGCAGCATTTGTGCCAAACATTGTATATAAAGAAAAAGAGCCGATTGATTTTTCTGCTCTGAAATGTACGGTATATGATAATTATACCTGTAAAGAGTATACTTCTGTTTCTGAGGTATTAGAAACGTATTACGCCAGCCGAAATTCTTATACAAGAATCCGTCAGAAATCTTCAGATTTGCGAAGAATTGTGTCTACTGCATTAGAACGTAACCGCAAAAAATATATTCTGCAGCAGAAACAGTTAAAGGATACGGATAAAAAAGAAAAATATCGTATTTATGGGGAATTGTTAAATACCTATGGATATGGTTTAGAAGAAGGAGCAAAGAAATTAGAAGCCTTAAACTATTATACCAATGAAATGATTACCATTCCATTAGATGAACAGTTGTCTGCTTCTGAAAATGCAAAAAAATATTTTGACCGTTATGGAAAGTTGAAACGTACGTTTGAAGCTTTGACTACCCTTATTGAAGAAACTAAGGATGAAATTGAGCATTTAGAAAGCATCTCTACTGCTTTAGATATTGCGGTTTCTGAGGATGATTTAGTGCAGATTCGTGAAGAATTAGTGGAATTTGGCTATATTCGCAAAAAACGTGGAGATAAAAAGGCAAAAATCAAGAGTAAACCATTCCATTATATTTCTTCGGATGGTTTTCATATGTATGTGGGTAAGAATAATTATCAGAATGATGAGCTTACTTTTAAATTTGCCACAGGAAATGACTGGTGGTTTCATGCGAAGGGTATGCCGGGTTCTCATGTAATCGTAAAAACCGAAGGCGAAGAGCTTCCTGACCGTACATTTGAAGAAGCCGGAAAACTGGCTGGATTTTATTCTAAGGGCAGAGATAGTGAAAAGGTTGAAATTGATTATTTGCAGAAGAAGAATGTAAAAAAACCAAATAAAAGTGCACCGGGATTTGTGGTGTATTATACGAATTACTCTCTTACTATTCAGCCGGATATTACAGGGATTGAAGAAGTTTAGATATCTTTAGAATTAATAAAATTCCGGTTTGGCGATGCATGCTATCCCGAAATGTCGGTGCGAAGCTTCCGGCAGACGTGCGTTGTGTGGCTGGTTTCCGTCCGGTATTTGTAGACTGTGATGTCAGTAAAACAGACGCAGGGAGTAGTTCGGTGGAAGTCCGTGAAAAGAGGGTTTCTATACATTTTCATTTAGATAGTGACAACGTCCGTTACCGAATCTGACACGGCGTCCATGCCGTGGC
>JAGAMY010000035.1 GCA_017624495.1 Lachnospiraceae bacterium
AACCTCTTGTAATCTTTGCATCTGCAATGCATTTAACACTTCTGCCATATCATTGATGATGTTGTAAATTTCTCTACCCATAAGAGCACACTCCTTTTTGAAGGAGTATATCGTAGAAAAATCATCACATCAACAGAGCGTATTACTGAAATTTGCACGTTACCGTTTGTCTAATAATCTCTTATATAAATTATCAACACATATCACTCCCAATGGTGCAGTTCGCACCAGAATTTATGTTCTATTTCCAAACCTCCATTATAAAGTCCCCTATTTCCTCCCACGCTGCAATTGCTTCCGGGAAATCAATACCTATCACTTGAAAAACATGCCACATACCACGATAAACAGTTACTGTCGCTTCTCCCCCAGCCTTATTTACTTTATCTGTTATCGTTACTGAATCATCTAAGACAATTTCTCTACTTCCAACCTGCATAAGGAGCTTTGGGAAATTTTCATAAGAACCATATACCGGTGAAATATATGGATTATCTAACTCATCAATATGTCCTTCCAAGTAAAAAAATTCGTCAGCATTAAATCTTCCAGCCCCAAACCAATTGCCCAATATACACTTATCTGCATTTTTATAATAGCTTTCAGTATCACATTTATGATTTGCAAAAGCGGAAATAGTAATAATCCCCGCTGGCTGCGGTCTATTATTATCTCTTAGATATAAACCAAGAGCCAATGCAAGGTTGCCTCCTGCAGAATCTCCAATAATAATTATATCTTCTGATTCATATCCCTGCTCTAAAATCCACTCATATGTAGCAACACAATCATTTAATGCCGCTGGATATGGCGCATCCTCTGATGTTGTATAATCTGGCAAGACAACCATGGTATCCTCGTATATATCACAGATTTTTACAGCCATATCTCTATAACTGCTCTTTAACCCTACAACAAATGCTCCTCCATGAATTTCCATAACAACTTTTTTATTACTACTATTTTGCGCATATATCTTTTCTATCTTAACATTCTCTTTTGTAAATTTCTCATGAACATAATCTTCCTTTTCCCAAATTTCATTGAAAATCACCTCATTTGCTGCATTTGAATCCTCTTTATTGAGAAGCATTGGCTTTGCAAATTCCGGTGTCATAATTGGCACTACAATCTTCGAAATAATTGCCCCCTGAAAACTCACCTGTGTAGTTGTTAATCCTATAAATATATTTAAACCAACAAGCAACAGACAAACCCATTTTTTATGCTTTGAGTTCTCACAAAAGCATTTCACAAATCCGCATCTTATACTAAGATACCCAACAATACTGATTCCTGCAACCATCCGACCCACACACGTATTCTCACATAATAACAGCAATCCCACATATATTCCTATAAGAAAAACAACTAAAATATCTAATAATCCAATTCTTCCTACTTTCATACTAATTGCCCTCCTTTGAATTTGGTAATATACCCCCTAATGTAACAGTACATTACTTTGTGTCAACATTTTACGTGCTATTTTACTCCCCATATCTCATAAACACAATGAAAATTGGCCGACCGGATTTGGGCTATTTCATATAATCAATCACATAATTATCTGCACTAAAATATACTACTTCCCTGTCAGGATATACTTTTATACTTCGTACGGATTTTGCCTGTAATATACCGTTTTGCTCTCTATAATCCTCATATTCGCATCTCCAGCCTATGGCGGTTTCGACACCATCTATTTTCTCTACCTGTCTTTCATCACTATAAAACGAAGTAATAGCCCCTTCATCATTGACATATATGGTGCCCTTCCCAGTTATTCCATTACATTTTATTTCTACATTTACTGTATTGGCATCTACAGTCTCATAAGTTACATATTCTGAGAACAAAATTCCAGGATTCAATGTAACTGCTTCTGCAAACAGTGTTATAATCCCTGCTTGATATCCTTGTTTTGTATGTACATCAAATATTTGAAACAATTTACCAAGAATACCTTTCATACCGCCTTCAAAATCCTCCGTACAATAATCCATTCCATCAAATGGTATACCATACATAGAGGATTGACAATATGCTGACCGAAACCATTCATCATAGAAATGCCACAAATCATAATCCATATCTAGTATTTTTCCACTATTATCATCAAAAACAAAATCTGTATTCTTAAAATATATTCTCGCAACCTGATACATTGTAAAGCCTTCAATACCTATATAATCGCAATATCTTTGTAACGGTTCAGGTAACTTCTCTATATCTTCTTTGGTGCACCATCCCTCTACACTCTTTGCCTTTTCTACACGTTTTCTCATGTCTTGGTCAAATTTACTTTTATACGGCGAGTAGGATATATTCCAATATACAAAAAACAGACCTACTATTATTAAGAAAATACCCAAAACCACCATCTTCTTACAACTCCTTTTCACAACCAATTTCCCTATATCTCTTTCTTTCATCTACATATTGTACCAACGGCTTAATATATTCCCGCTTTGTATTATCAGCACCCTGAAAAGTTTCTAACATATGAATGTCTTCTGAGGTCTTCTCTACTTTCTGTTCAATAGACTTCTTAATCATATTCATCATCATTTTTTTTAAAAATCCTACCTTCTTTGGATTATATCCACCCTCAAAATAGAAAAGACGTTCTGTCGAAATTTTATTCTGCTCTGCAATTCTTTTTTCTATCTCCTCATTTGATACAGACATTCCAACACCAAAAACAACTAAATTTTTCAGATTCAACGCTTTTATCTTATCATAGCCGTATACCATGTTGCCCATAATCCAGCCACCATAGATAACCATGTCATAACTTATCAGCTCGTCCGTCTTCATCTTTTTATATTCTTTAATTTCACAACCTAATTCCTCAGCAATCCAGCTTGCATATTTCGCAGTAAAACCTGTGCTACTCTGATACACTACAATTCTTTTCATTCTATTGTCTCCTTAAATCAATTTCAAATTATCTTCAATCTGTATAATGGTCTGTATTGTGGTCTGTAACTGCTCGTCAGAAATACTTTCAAACATTTTTTTCATAATATTTGCACTTATTTCATCGTTTTTCGCAGAAAACTCCCTGCTATATTCAGTAAGTTCAATCCGCTGCTTTCTTCTATCTTTCTCATCAACAGTTATATTGACAAATCCTTTCTTTTCCAATTTTAACAAAATCTGTTTTACATTCTGATGAGAACTTCCCATTATCTCTGCAAGTTCCCCTACTGTTGGACTACTTTTACATAAATCAATGCATATAATTGCAAAAAACTGTTTCCAACTAATCTCTTTTATCGCATCATCCGCCACTGTCTGAAATCGGTTCTCAAATGCACTTAATAATCCAAGTAAAAAATAGGATAATTCGATTCCCGTAAAATCTACCTTATCGCTTTTAATTAGTTCCTTTATATTCATTGTTTCCTCCACTGTGTAATATATTACCTTTTATAAGGTAATACATTACCTAATTCTTGTCAATAGAAAAAGACGGATAATTATCCGCCTTCATCTCAACAGAAACTTCAATTTTTCTCTCTATTATACCATGCAGTCCCCTTTTATTCTACTTACATTTTATAAAGGCAAACTGTTGATTAATGGGTAATGCATTATTTGTATTCCTAATTCGAGAGCTGCTTTGTTCCCACCTATTTCCTGTACAATTTTCATTATACAACATCACAAACGATACTTTTCACAAACTCCCGTATCTCCATACAACCTAAATCCCCTTCTTCTCTGCCTCGAACAGCCACCATTTTAGCACTTTCTTCTTTTTCCCCAACCACAAAAATGTATGGTACTCGTTCTGTTCTGGCACAGCGGATTTTATAGCCAATTTTCTCATCCCGCACATCTGTTTCACAGCGAAGTCCCTGCTGCTGCAGCTCCCTCTCTACCTCTTTTGCATAGCTGCAGAATTTATCGGAAATCGGCAGTATTTTTATCTGCACCGGTGACAGCCAGAACGGAAACTTTCCTGCAAAATGTTCCGTTAATATACCGATGAATCGCTCAATAGAGCCAAATACCACACGATGAATCATGATTGGACGATGTTTTTTTCCATCTGCTCCTGTATACTCTGCATCAAAACGCTGTGGCAACTGAAAATCCAATTGAATCGTGCCACACTGCCATGTCCTGCCTATGGAATCTTCTAAATGAAAATCAATTTTCGGACCATAAAATGCCCCGTCACCTTCATTCACCACATAGGATAGCCCCAATTCATTTAAAGCACTTCTAAGTCCTTCTGTTGCTACTTCCCAATCCTTATCACTGCCAATGGAATTCTCCGGTCTGGTGGACAATTCCACATGATAAGTAAATCCAAATTTTGTATACACCTCATCAATCAACCGGACAACGCCCTTAATTTCCTCTTCAATCTGCTCTTTTGTCATAAAAATATGGGCATCATCCTGTGTAAAACAGCGAACACGCATCAATCCATGGAGCTGACCGGATTTTTCATGTCTGTGCACAAGTCCAAGCTCACCTATACGCAGAGGCAAATCACGGTAAGAATGAGGCTCCATTTTATATACCAGCATACCACCCGGACAATTCATGGGCTTTATGGCAAAATCTGCTTCATCAATCGTAGTTGTGTACATATTTTCCTTATAATGTTCCCAATGACCGGAAGTTTCCCAAAGTGTCCGATTCAACATCATAGGTGTTGCCACTTCCACATAGCCTTCCCTTGTATGCAGTTTTCTCCAATATTCAATCAAAAGATTCTTTAGCACCATTCCCTTTGGCAGAAAAAATGGAAATCCCGGACCTTCATCCAATAGCGTAAACAAGCCTAATTCTTTTCCCAATTTCCGGTGGTCTCTCTTTTTGGCTTCTTCCATACGGTTTACATATTCCTCTAACAATTCTGCATTTGGAAAAGAAATACCATAAATTCTTGTCAGCATCTTATTTTTCTCATTGCCACGCCAGTAAGCCCCTGCAACGGAAAGCAGTTTCAATGCTTTTATAGCACCGGTGCTTGTCACATGCGGGCCTGCACAAACTTCCGTATACTCTCCCTGCGAAAAAAAGCTCAATTCTTCATTTTCCGGCAATTCCAGTATCAGTTCTGTTTTATAGACTTCTCCTTTTTCTTCCATGTACTTTAATGCCTCTTCTTTTGGCATGGTACTATACACTACAGGTAAATTTTCTTTTACGATTTTTCGCATCTCCTTTTCAATTTCCATAAATCTGTCTGCGGAGAACTCAAAACCAAATTCAAAATCATAGTAAAATCCCTCTGCAATTGCCGGACCAATGGCACATTTTGTATCAGGATACAGTCGTTTGACTGCCTGTGCCAAAATATGGGCACTTGTATGCCAAAACGCCTTTTTTCCCATTTCCTCTGCAAATATTACTTCTGTTTTGTTTCCATTCTTTTCAATTATTTTCATTTTCTTCAACCTTCTTTCTTTTTTATCTTAAAAATTTAAAAAAGCACCTCTAATGACACAATTCCTGTATCACTAAGGGTGCTTTCATGCACGGTTCCACCTTAACTTTTCACTTTAGATTCTAACAAATCCTAACCTTTAACGCAGGTATACGATAATGCTTACTCAACCTTGGGCATTACAGCTTGGGAATGGTTTTCACATAGTATCTGCATAAGCATCTTTCACCAGATAATGCTCTCTCTGTATGCTCTTCCTATATTACTCTTTTCCGTCATTGCTTTTTACTCTACAATTGCATTTAACTTTTCTGACAAACCTTTTATCTGTTCTACAATCTCTGCCAGACTCTCTGTTCCGGCACTGTTTTCCTGAGTTGCAGCGGTTACTAATTCAACTGCATGACAGTTTTCCTGTGTATTGCTGCTAATCTGCTTCATGCCATCTAGTATCTCACCACTCTTACTTTTAATGACTTCTGCCACTTCATCAATAGCATGAATCTGTCCTACCATTTCTTCATTTGAAGAGGTAATCAAAACAGAGGATTCATTGGCTTTTTGAATACTGTCCATACCGGTCTGTGTAAAGATTACATTTTGTTCCATGGCATTCACTGCCTCTTCCGTATTTCTTACTACCTGATGCACAATCGTGCCAATATCTTCCACAGCATTCTTCGTCTGTTCTGCCAACTTTTGAATTTCCTCTGCTACCACAGCAAAGCCTTTCCCCTGCTCTCCTGCTCTTGCTGCCTCGATGGTTGCATTTAATGCAAGGATATTGGTCTTGCTGGAAATTCCTGTAATTGTCTGTACAATTCCAATAATTTCTTTGGATTCTTCACCTAATGTAGTGATAATCTGCTTACAGTTATCTGTACTCTGGTATATCTGCTCCATATTGCTGGTGGCGTCATCCATTCTTTTCTGGTTTTCTTGTGTATTTTCACCAATCTCTTCGGCTAATGCTGCTGTTCTGTGATTCATGGTGCTTAGCCCGGATAACTGTGCACTGATATCCTCCATACTTTCATCCGCTAATTCTACAGCGTTGGTATTTTCCATGGAACCCTGCAATAAACGCTCCGTTTCTACTGTAATTTTCTGGTTTGCCTGTAAAGAACCGTCTGTAATAGCGGCTAATTCTGTCACCATGTCCAATAAGGTTTCAGAAGTTTCTGCTGCATTTTCACGCATCCTGTTCATACTATCTAACATGGCTTTCTGTTCCTCGGCTCCCATCAGACTCGAAAGCATATTTGCAGTTCTTTGGGTCAGCATGGTAAAAATGGCTGCTATGGCAATTAATACTAATGCTCTTGGCACTATACCAAAAATCACAACCCCTTTCATATCTGTAAAGTTATCATCCGGTAGAATTTGCATATTAAAAGCTAATATCTGCCCGATAGAAACACCAATAACTGTCATTACTGTAGCAATAATATTCAACTTTTTTGAAAAATATAAACTGGCGATGGCAATGGCATATACATAGAGTACAACCACATGAAATGTTAATGTAATTGTCAGTATCATAACAAACATCACTGCACAAAGAACAATGGCATATTTTATCCATGCATCCTGCCTTTTTAGTGCATTTACCAGTATCGTTGGCAACCAAAGACAAATTGAGCCTAAAATATAGGAATTAATCATAATCTTCAAATCTACGGTAAATATTCCCACAATATCCAACATAAGAACAAGTGCAAATATCAATGCCGTCACACGCATAACCTTAGCAGCAATTTTATCTGCCTGTATTTCATTTTCCGCTAAAACTCCATTCTCTATCATAAGTCTCTCCCTTCCCTTCTGCCATGCAACAGAAAAAGCCAGTAAACTACATTTCTGTAATCTACTGGCTCTGCGTCCTAAGCGTCTGGCTCTTTTGATATATTTACTTAATTGTATACCATTTTTTCCTATTCTGTCAATCCTTTTAAGTTTTCCTGTTACAATCTCGCATCAAATAAGCCACAATAACTGTCGATTGGGTCAATTCCGGTAAATGCAGTCTCACCCTGCATAATTTTCTCCACTAAGGCATCCAACGTACCTGTTTTTCCATCATAAGTATTGATATAGGTTCTTGCCTGTGGAATATCTGCAAGCATGGTCGGCTGTCCACAGCCTACCACCACCACCGGAAGTTCAAATACATACCACGGGATTTCTCCGCCGCCTTTGGACATTCCAAAGCTTGGTCTGCCATTGGATACGTCACAAAGCGTAATTACTAAATCCATATCTTTTACAAAATCGGCAATGGCATTTTTGCCTGCAAAATAGATATTGATATCCGGTTTTTCTCCTGCTGCAATCTGTTTTTTCATACGGTCAAGAGGACTTTCGTAAATGAAGGCATCAAATCCTTTTTCACAAAGCTTGTCCCGTAAAAGCTCTGCCGGATTTTCACCGCCATACCCCATCATCTTCATCAATTCACCCATTGCACCACCTGCGCCCTTTACATGCACAATCATGATACGTTTATAACGCTCCGGGGTAATTGGAAGTACATCTTTGTCTTTATATTTTACAAGGGTAATGGCATCTTTGCTAATTGCCTGCTGCATTTCCTTGTATGCATCTCGTCCTAATACTTCTTTTAATGCATCTGCTGCCGGAACTAAATCTTCTTTTTCTTTTTTATGCAGTCCCATATGCGCCTTTAAACCAAGGATACGCATAAGTGCCTCTGTCATTCGCTCTTCGCTGATACCTCCGGTCTTATAGGCTTCTAACATGGTGGCAAAATCTTCTTTAGGATCATTAAAGAACAGGAACATATCACAGCCTGCATTGATAGACAATGGCAGCATCTCTTTTCTCGTCATACGGTCAGTCATGGCTACCATGTGAGAAGCATCCGTAACCACCATTCCGTTAAAGCCTAATTTGTCACGCAGAAGTGTAGTCATGATTTCTTTACTTAATGTAGCCGGCATCATATCCTCATCTTTTAAATTTGGATTTATCGCTTTTGCATACTCCGGCAGCATAATGTGACCGCCCATAATGGCATCCAAGCCATTGTCAATCAATTCTTTATACACTTTTCCATAGGTAGCATCCCATTTTTCCACATCAAAATAATTGACATTATTGGCAATATGGGCATCACGAAAATCCTGTCCGTTTCCCGGGAAATGCTTGGCTGCGCAGGCAAAACCGGGAATAGTATGTGCACCCTTTAAATATTCCACGCTCATTTTTGCTACACGCTCTGGGTCATTACCGAAAGCACGCCCGATTACTTCGGTGTTCTGCCAGTTATATGCAATGTCACATACCGGAGCAAATGCCATATTACAACCGATGGCTTCTGCTTCTTCATTGGACATTTTTCCAAGCGCATAAGCATAATCTGCATTATCCGTCGCACCAATTTTTACACCGGAACCAATAAATGTACCATCTGCACAGGCTCCATCACCGCCAGCTTCTGTATTGCAGGCAATAAATACCGGAACTTTTGCATATTTCTGTAATTTACGGTTTTGCTCTAAAATTGCTGCTCCCGGTGCAGGATTATAGCGGCAGCCGCCAAGATGGTATTTTTCCATCAGTTCTTTTAAATGTTCTTCCTCATGAGAAGAAGTCAACTGGAAAAATAACTGTCCTACCTTTTCTTCATCACTCATGGAAGCAATGGTATCTTCTACCCATTTGCAGTCTTCATCTGATAATACATATGGTTTTGCTTTTAAATCTACCATAACTTTTCTTCTCCTTAAACTTTAATTCAAATTATTCAAAAATGCTTCTATTTTCTGTTCCTGATATTCCCCTGCATAATCTCCGTTCAACAATTTTTCTACACCTTTTATTTTCAATTCTTCCCAGGAAATCTTTTCTTTTTTCACTAAGATTGGGTAGTAAAATACACTATTTTTCTTTGCCGCATCATAATCTCCCGGTGCATCTCCTACCATCAATACTTTGTCTTTTTCATAGCCCTTCTTTAACAACTCACCAATACAATACGCTTTACTTCCTGTATCCTGTGCTAAAAGCAGGTCTACATGGTCAAGCAGACCATACAATTCCCATTCTTCTTCCACTGCCTGTAAATTAGCAGAAGATACTATCACGATATCCGCATAAGCATGAGCATACGCCAATGCTTCCTTTGCCCCCTCAAATGGTTTCTTTTCCGCAAAGGAAAGAGCGTTTATACTTTCGTTTACTTTATTTGACCAGGATAACGCTTTTTTCAGACTAATGCTGCCATCCGCATCAATCGCCCGCTGTAATGCCTGATTAGAAAGTTCATCGCTTTCCTTAGTCCATTTCTCCAATACGTCAATACCTTCGATGCCACAGTAAGTATCATTGATTTCCCGCAACATCATAGAAAGCCCTTTGAAACGATTTACACCTCTTGTCATGGTATAAAGGTTAATTTCATTCCACCGTTTCAAAATAGGGGCTTCCCATTTGAAAAGCCCCCATTCTTCTATCATACACGGGCCGAAACATCTAAAATGTTTGATATCCATGGTATCCATGGCACAGCCATCCGAATCTACACAAATCAAATACTCCTTTGTTTTCTGAAAATCTTTAAGATTTGTACCCATGTGCTATTCTCCATATATTATCTGTTATTTTGCTGCCTTATCACGTTTCTCTGCTAAGATTCTTGCATTTTCATCTACTCTTGCTTTATTTAATGGGTATAAGAACATTAATACAAGTGCTAAGAGGATATAGCCGACTGCTGGTACAAGACATGTCATGTTGTATATACCATTTACTACATCTGTGTCATACGCTGTTGCCTGTGAATATCCAATTGCTGTAAGTAATGCACCTGTTACACCGGAAGAAGCCGCCTGTCCTAATTTTCTTGCAAAAGAATAAATTGCATAAATTGTTCCATCGGAACGCTCTCCGGTCTGCACTTGTGTATCATCAATAACGTCTGTAATCATCGCCCAGCAAATCAAGCTGAATACAGCAAGTCCAATATAAGAAATTGCATAAATTCCTACGAATACCCATGCATTTGTTGTATGCATAAAGAATGCAATAATAAATACAATTGCTCCAAATAAGGATGCCGCAATAGATAACTCTTTTCTACCAAATTTCTGTGAAAGCTTAACCGTAAAAGCTGCACAGATAAAGGTAATTACCATTCCCACAAGACCGGCTGCAGACTGTGCTGCTGTATTTTTAAAGTAATTCGGGAATACATAAGTGGTCATGGAAGATAATGTGAGCTGTACTAAAAGCATACAAACAGATGCTATAACAATACCAATTAATGCATTATTTTTTGCAAGGCTTGTCAACAGTTCTTTTAAGTCAAACTTTTCTGTCTTCTGCTCTACTTTTACACGCTCTGTTACCATTGTGTAGCAAAGCATATAACATACCACCGCTCCAATAGAGCAAATCAATGCTGCAATGGACATTCTTGTACCGGAAAGTACTTTATTGCCATTTTCATCCGTATAGTACACGATTAACGGTAAAATTACACCGATAAATGTACCTGCAAGTGTTGCACCAATGGTTCGCCAGTTTGATAATGAAGCACGGTCTTTTGGTTCACCGGATACTGCGGATGCCATAGAACCATAAGGGATGTTGATACTGGTGTAAAATACACTTCCCCAAAGGAGATAAGTAAAGAACATCCAGAAAATCTTAAAGCCCATCGGCATATTGGCAAACCAGCTTGCATACATCAGAAAAGATGCTACAGCTACAGGACCACACATTCTGCGAATCCACTGAATAAATTTACCCTTTTTACCCGGTTTACTTCTGTCTACAAGCTGACCCATCGCCACATCTGTGAAGGCATCTACGAAACGGGCAAGCATCATCATTGTACCAACTAATCCTACACCAACACCCATAACATCAGAGTAGAATTTCATCAACATCATACTTGAGAGAATAAATGTAAAGTCATTACCAAAATCACCAAACATATATCCCACTTTGTCTCTTATACCAAATGGTTTCACTTTTGTTATTGTTGCCATAATAAATCCTCCTTATTCTTATAATTTTGTTTCATCCTAATGACCTCCTGTTTTATTGACAAAATTTTAACATACTCTTTTTTTAGCTCATGAGTATAATTTTTGGGCTTTTTGGTAATTTTTTTAGATGTATTACGGTTTTTTATTGAGGTGATGCTATATGAGATATGATGCTGTATTAGAATTTACCAAAGATTTGCTGCGCAGTTTCCGCTTAGATATCCGCTATCTCAAAGAAAATATGCTGCCTTCTGATTTTTCCGGTACGGATACATGGTTTCGCCGGCTGTTAAACAGACGTTTTGATAATGAAAATGTCTATCCATTATTAAATACTTACTGCAAGCCTAATACCATTTACAAAATTTGTGACTTTCTGCTGTGTAACTATCTGATTTTTCAGTTACCGGATACCGCAGATAATACTATCGTCTATGCTTATATTGGACCTTATACCACAAATCCGGCTACGAAACCGGATATCCTGACACTTGCAGAAAAATATCACATAACACCGGATATCCTGTCGCAAATTGAACAGTTTTACCAGGATATGCCCTTTATTGCGGATGATAGTATTATTTTAAATATTGTATATACTTTAGGGACAAGACTCTGGGGCAGTTTAGATGCTTTTTCCATGGAGAAAATCACTGAAGAACAGGTCGATGAATATTCCGCCTTTGAACCTGTTGAACCTTTGCAAAATAATACCGACGAACCCTCTCTTAGTATGCGTTTATTAGAAGAACGCTACGAAATTGAGCATGAGCTTATGCAGGCAGTTTCTTCCGGAAAAGTGCACAAGGCAGAAATGATTTTTTCCAATTTTACAACACAGCAATTTGAAAAACGTACGCCGAATCCTCTGCGGAATACAAAAAACTATTTATTTGTTATGAATACGATTCTTAGGCTTGCCGCTGAAAACGGTGCTGTGCATCCTCTGCATATCGACCGGATTTCCTCCAATTTTGCAAAAAAAATTGAACTGGTCACTTCCGAAAATGCCTGTTATGCACTGATAAAAGAAATGATTCGCAAATATTGTATGTTAGTTAAAAATCATTCCCTAAAAGGCTATTCTCTTCTGATTCGAAAGGTAATTACGCAGATTGATTTGGATTTAACTGCTGATTTAAGCTTAAAAGCACAATCCGAACTTTTAAATGTCAACTCCAGCTATCTGTCTACCTTATTTAAAAAAGAAACAGGACTTACCTTAACAGAATATGTAAACCGCAAACGAATTGAACATGCCATTTTCCTTTTAAATACCACAAATATGCAGATTCAGACCGCCGCTACCTACTGCGGTATTCCGGATGTGAATTATTTTACAAAAATTTTTAAAAAAATGGTGGGAAAAACTCCAAAAGAATATCGGGATTCCATACATTAATGTTGCGTTTCCAAACGCAATGGGATAAAATAAAGGTATCTATATTGAACGGACTTTTTACGAAGGGAGGATTTTTCTATGGCTATTAACAGTGTCAATACACACAATAGTAATGCCTATACACCACAGGTATCTGCTTCAACTGCAAACACAGAGACGAAAACACTTGAAAATCAGCTAATGAATAAACAACAGCGTCTAAACAGTCTTTCTTCTGATGACAAAATGAGTGCCGAAGAAAAAGCAAAAGAACGACAGGAGATTCAGAAGCAAATTGCTGAGCTAAACCGCAAATTAGAACTTCAGCGTATGCAGGAGCAGGAAGAAGCAAAGGAAGCAGCTAAAAAACAGGAACAACTAGACACCCTTAAAGAAGAAATGACAAAAGAAACCTCTTCTAAGGAAGAAACAAAAGAAGAAACTTCCAAAGATTACAACGAACGCATGGAAACCATGAAAACTTCTGCTGCAGATACAAGGCAGATTCTAGCTGCAAATATGGCCATCCAACAGGCACGGATTCAGGAAAATGTAGTACAAAAAAATACACAGGATGCAAATGTTTTAGAATCTGAAATCAAATCTGACACCTTATACGGTTTGGATACACAGGCAAAAGAAGATGCCCTTGCCAAAATGCGTGGTGTGGAAGATTTTAAGATTGAAGAAAAAGAACCAAGACCGATGGTACAGAACGACCATGGTATCAGTCCAAACGCCAAAATCGTAATTCGTGAATAATATCTTTCGAAAACGTTTAAAAACAGTTGTGGAAATTTAATTTTCCACAACTGTTTTTTGGTTAAATATTTATGCTTTTGGAATCTGATTTAACTGTGCATTTAAGCCAAGTAACTGTTCCTTTGTCATTGACGGTCCCATTGCCCCAAAGGTGTTGAGCATACGAATCATGGTAAAGCTTCCCATCATCTGCATCATTGCTCCCATATTTTCGGGTTTCATTGCGGCTGCAATGGTGCCTTCTGCCCCTTCACTCATGGCTTTCATCATATTCATAAATAGAGCATTTCCACCTTCTGTTGCCATAATATCTGCAATGGTATCATTTAAGGATAAGTGTCCTTCTACCTCTGTAATATCAAACCAGTTTAATACAGCACCTTTTTCTTTCAAACGGTAGTCATTATTAAACTCTGCCACTTTACGGATAAAGCTTGTATCCTCCTGTTCTCCTGCCACTGCTTTTAACACTGTTTCACCTTCATTTGGCACATCAAAGTAGAAGAAATGCTCTTTACTTGTCTGCTTGCCAAGACTCTTACCATTTGCAAAGAGTTCCACTTCCGGTAAATTGGAATATACGGTTACCTTTGTCACATCTTCCACACGGTCTACATAACGTTTTCCACAGATGTGTACAAACGGTTCATCAGACAGCCATGCTTTGTATGCATAGAAGGAATCCTTTTTATATTTACGGTCAAAGGTGATAAGACCTTTGTGGTTCTGTCCATTTTCGCCACCTTCGTTTCTGGCATCTGCACCAAAATCAAACATATTCCATACATGGGTTGCCCAGATGTATTCCCTTGAGAAAAGCTGTTTAATTAATTCTTCATGATAATATGCCTGATATTCTTCCGTGTAATCTCCCTGTTTTGGCTCTGATGTATGCCAGTTTAAGGCTTCGCAGCCGTATTCACTGCAGCCAATCGGAATATTTGGAAATTCCTTATGGAAGTTATCAAACCATGGTCCATTCATGGAGGTATCACCGCCATACCATCCAAAGTAATGATTATAGGATACCACATCCGGAATCTGTATATATGGGTCATGGATATCACTCATGGTAACTGCTGCTATCGTGGTAAGTCTTGTTTTATCCATTTCATGACAAAGGTCATTTAAAATTCTATGATTCTCTAATAAATCCTCATCTGCTTTTCCACCACAGCCCATGGTAATCTCATTGGACAATCCCCAAACCACAATACTTGGGTGATTGTAGTTCTGCACGATTAATTCCTTCATCTGGGAAATGGTATTTTCTCTTCCCTTTGGCAAATGGGTCGAAATATAAGGAATTTCTGCCCAGATAACAAGTCCTCTCTCATCACACAAATCATAAAAATACTGGTCATGCTGGTAGTGTGCTAAACGTATGGTTGTCGCACCCATTTCACAAATCAAATCCATATCCTCTTCATGGTGCTCCGGTAATAATGCATTACCAAATCCCCATCTATCCTGATGACGGGACACACCACGAAGCGGATAACTTTCTCCATTTAAGATAAAGCCTTTCTCCGGGTCGATTTCAAAACTGCGACAGCCAAATCTTGTTGACACCTTGTCAACTTCTTCTTTTCCATCTGACAATGTCACTTCTGCTGTATATAAATATGGGTCTTTTTTTCCATTCCATACATGCACATCCTTTATTTCAAAGGCTGTTTTTGTTTCACTTGCCGGCTGTGTGCCTTCTGCAACTACTTTACCATCCGCATCTTTGATGACATAGCAAAGCTTTTGTCCTTCTTTTGCATTACTTACAAATACCTCCACCTCAATTTTGGCATCTTTACCCAAAATCTGTGGTGTTACCTGAATACCGGGGCCTCCATAATACTCTAAGTCAAAGTGTGCATCATCCACTGCAATAATATTTACGTTTCTGTAAAGTCCGCCATAGAATGTAAAGTCTGCATGCTGTGGATATACATAATCATTTTCACTGTTATCTACAGCAATTACAAATAAATTATTGGTATCTAAGGCATCTGTTATATTTACTCTCCATGTGGAATATCCACCATCATGATGTGCTAATTTTTTGCCATTTACATAAACATCCGCAGAGGAATTTGCTCCCTGAATCTCTAAATAGTACTGTTTGTTTTCCGGCAAATCCATTTTTTTAATTTCTTTTACATAGTAAGCAGTTCCACGATAATAATCTGAACCACCGTCCTGTCCGTCAATATCATTCCATGAATGTGGAAGATTTACCAGACACCAGTCTGTAGGCATTGTCTGTGGAACCTCTGTTACACCCTTTCGAAATGCCCACTTTGTGTTAAAATTTAAAATTTCACGCATGATTTGTACCTCCTAAGTTTTGTGATATATCTTTTTTCGTTTTTTTTAATGTTGTTTAAATTAATGTATCACAAATCTTAGTATATCCTTGAGAATAATTTTTAGGAAAAATAGGAGAATTTTTTCTAACTTTTTAAAAACAGAATATGTCCGTTTCTGCTATTATTGCAATTCCATTTTCAACAGCATAATCATACGAAATATCCTCATACAACAATTTTTGTGTTACATTTTTATAATCCGATTCATAAAATCTGCTACAGATTATTTCTTTAAGCATCTGCGGAATATTAATTTGAAGCTGTGCAGATGGATTATTCTTAGACTTCATTCTATCAACTCTAACTATATCAATCAGTTCATCCAGTTGTTGATTTAATTCTACCTTTCCAAGCAATTTACAAATATCATATAAATGCCTGGAATGTCTGTCTGGCTTATTTTGTATTTTATAATCGCATACAGCAAACACCTTATCTACCAAAGTCCTTTCCATAGACTGAACATTCATTACTACTTCTGCAACATCATATGGGATAGGTAATACAATCCCTTTTTCTGTACAAAATCTTCCTATTAAACTGCCTACAGGATACTTTTCAACCGGATACACTGCCTGATAATAGCTAGTCTCAATGATAATTTCTAAAGGAATTTCCATAAACATGGATTTATATTTGAATACATATAAATTATAATCATAGCGTGATTTGATTTCCTCCGGATTCATCAATATCAACCCTAATTTTTCCGCAATATTGATTATTAACTCTTTTGACTTTATTCTCTCTGATTGTCTTGGTCTTCGATTCATAGACAAATCAATATCTTCAGAAAAACGGTCAATCAAACTATATGCCTTAGAAAGCGAAGTACCTCCTTTAAATACAAATGGCAATTCAGACTTTGCTAACTCATGCAGAAACATTGACTGAATCATATCTTTTTCAATCATTTTCTCGTCTCTTCCTAGTTCTCTGGCTACTGTTTCTATTATTTCTTTCCACTCTTGATAATGTTTGCTATACCAATTCATTCATCAAACCTCCATGATAAATATTTCGATATACTCTATCTGGAAATAATGACAAATATTTCTTTACCTGTTCAAAATCCACTTCAATCATAGTAATAAATGCTTTTATTTTTTTTACAAATTCTTCACCAGTAATTTCACTATACTTATCAATCGTACTCATAAAATCTAAAAACTGTAATGCGCCTTTATTTTCCTTTGATATATTTGCTACTGGCTTATACACAATAATTTGTCTTCCATCAATATTCAGCTTACGTTGTTTAGTAGATGCTTCATTCGAACAAACTTCATAACAAGAAGGATTTTGTGTTGTAAATCCATACATATTTGCAAGCTGAATACCTGTAATATATCCAGATATTTCTCCATTAGCTTCCAAATATCTCTTCTGTATATATTTATCAATAGATACTTTTCCCTTTGTACCCAAAATAGTTGTGTATGCCAAATAATACACTCCATTATATAAACGTTCTATTTTTCCTTCATCTGTAAGCTTCTTCATCTCTTGTCTAACAGACTCTCTGGATTTACCCGGAAGTTCTGCAAGAAATATCGGTTCATCCTTTTGATAATTTGTAATAATATAGTCATAAAGCATATAAATCCCCCATTTTTCACATTTTTGAAATCTTTCTTTTCACTTTTATTTTACTCAAAATCTCATTTTTTTCAAGATAGATTTCATTTAAAAAAATTAGGGAATATTTCGTGTTGTATTACACTTAATAGTTCCCTAAAATTATAAATCTTATAAACTTACATTATTACAAACATTTTCAAAATCCAGTAAATCAACCCAAGCACCCAGCTTGTAAAAATCCCATACAAAATCACCGGTCCGGCAATGGTAAAAATCTTACAGCCAATACCAAACACCTGGCCTTCTTTTTTAAACTCAATACAGGGAGCTGCCACGGAATTTGCAAATCCGGTGATAGGCACTAATGCGCCGGCACCACCAAAGGTTGCTATTTTCGGATACAAATTAAACCCGGTCAGTAAAACACTAAGCAATACCAGCAAAATACTGCACCAGCTTCCCGCAGTTTCCTTATCCAGACCAAGCCTTGTACAATATTCCAAAATTCCCTGTCCGATTACACAGATAATCCCTCCGGTAAGAAATGCTTTTGCCATGTTTTTTGGCAGGGAATGTGTCGGTGTCACCTGTTTTACATACTCATTATATGCCTTTTGTTCCTCTGCCTTTTGCTGACTGATTGTTGTATTTTTTGCCAAATCATTGTCCTCACTTTCGATTTTAAATGTCAGATATTTACCTGCCACATATGCTCTTCATTCAGCCCCATCTGCAGCAGTTCCTTCATTTGTTCATCGTAATCTTCTAAAACCTTGTAATTGCTTAATAATTTCACCAGATACTTTTCTTTTGCATCTTCGCCAATAAAATTTTGCAAATAGGGTAAGATTTTTTCCCACAATTCCATAGGAGCAATCTCCTCTTCCACTGTAATATTCTGCAATTTGCAAAATAGCCCTGCTGCATAATAAAATTCATAATTTCCAAGCATTACAGATGCCTGCATGTTACATTTTATAATTATACTTTGTCTGGTAATGGACGTTATCATCTGTTTTTCCTCTCGTTTTTCATTTGTATCCTATTTTACTCCTTGTACATTGCCTCGTCAAATATATATCAGCTTCCCATCCGCTGATAAAAATACCAGAATCCTCCGCACACCTTCCCTATAGCAAGCACCGTAATTACCACAGACATTCCATTTTTTAGCTTTAGTCTGCGAAAAATGAGTGGATACACATTCATAATTTCCGATAATGCCATAATCAGACAACCTACCTGTATACCACTGCACAGCCCATATAAAATCAATAATGGCACACCAAAGGGCAGACGTATGCCCGGATAAACAGATAGTATCGTTCCTATTATTCCCCCTGCTGCAATCATACTTTCATAATGCAGTATCCGGCTGGCTGTACTGGTCTTTCCTATCATTCGTGGTACGATGCTTAATACCACAATTACGGCAAATGCACCTCCTGCCACAGCAAGTCCACCGGTAAATCCCGTAATTCCCAGCAAAAGATGTTTAAGAAACATCGATTTCTTTTCCTCCTCTATCTGCATTCTGAATATAGGTCATATCCAAATCCTGTTCAAATTTTCGCATCTGCACCTGCAATGGCGTAGGGTCATCGGATAATTTCTTTTTACCAAAATGATTAAAAAACACCAATATACCTACCGCAACACCAATACAGTAGCTTGCCTCCAATTCTGTCATGCCATCCGATTCACTGCCCATCACCTGATAATAAAATCTCTCAAATAACTCTGTAACAGAAATATCATTATTAAAACTCATAATGGTAAAGGCTGCACCAAAGAAAATCAATACACTTACTAGCGCTGTTTTTAAACCTGTAACAGCTTTGCTTTTTTTGGGGTTTTTGGTGTATTCGATAATAAAATCCGATTCTCCCTCATTATCAATTTCCGCATTAGGAAAATCTTCCTGAATTAAGTCAATAATTTTTAAAATGGAAAACATTTCCCTTTGTGTATCCGGTGTATCTTTAAACTGATAAACCTCTTTTTGTTTTAGCTGATGAATCATTGCTTTATTAGCACAGGTAATGGAAGCAATATCACCTAAGGTAACATTTTTATTCTGTACGACCACACACTGTCCTATTTTTAAATATACGGTTTCATCGTTTGCACTCATACCTCCACCTCTGTTCTCCCGTCTATAGCCTGCCACACAAAAGTTCCTTTTTCCGGTGCAAATTCCTGTCTCTCGCAATATTTATAATAAAAAAATCCGCTTACTGTGGCGACTAAGATTAGCGTTACCAGACATAATCTGTATACTTTTTTATTCACTATTTTCACTTCCCTTTTTTGGAATTAGTATGTTTCTTTTTTGAAAAGTTATGCAAAAGCGGTAGAAAAAAACATATTTTCAATTTATAATAGGAACACTAATACCTATTCAAAAACATGATTCAGGAGTAAAACCTATGTCTGATAGCAAAGAAATTCTGACTTTAGCGGTTGAGATTGGCGATACACTGCTTAGAAGCGGCGGTGAAATTTATCGTGTTGAAGATACAATTATGCATATTTTAAATGCTTATGGTATAGAAAATTATGATATTTATGTGCTTTCAAATGGAATATTTGCCAGTGCCAATGAGGATAAAGAAGATGGCTGCAGTATTGTACGGCATGTGCCTTTAGGAAACGTACATTTAGGAAAAATTGCTGCCATCAATCAGCTTTCCAGAGAAATCGTAGCGCAGACATGTGATGTAGAAACCGCATGGAAACGTTTAGAAGCATGTCGGAATATTCCTTCCGCCAGCCCAAAAACAGCCTGTTTTTTCTGTGGTGTTGGCTGTGCATGCTTTTGCTATATTTTTGGCGGAACACTTTGGGATGCCGGTTTTACCTTTCTTTTTGGCATGATTTTAAAAGCACTTTTACTTACTATGGAAAAGAAAAAAAGTTCCAAATTTATTACCAACATTCTTGGCAGTGCCTTTGTCACTGCGGGAAGTCTTATTTTATTAAATCTCGGACTTCCTGTGTTACAGGACAAAATTGTCATTGGCGGTATCATGCCCCTTGTACCGGGAATTGCTCTAACAACTTCCATACGAGATTTATTTAATGGAGATTATTTATCCGGTGCAATTCATTTGATAGATGCCCTGCTTACAGCTATGTGTATTGCGGTAGGCGTAGGTTCTATGATTATATTATACCGTACTATTCCAGGAGGTGTCATACTTCGATGATTACGCAGTTTTTTGTCTGTATGTTAGCATGCTTATCCTTTGCCGTTTTATTTTCTGCACCAAAAAAGGAATGTCTGCTCTGCGCATTGACAGGTGCGCTAAGCTGGATTGCCTATTTGGTGTTAGAGCCTGCGGTCGGCGCAGTCTGGGCTTGTCTTTTCGCCACACTTTTCTTAACGGTACTGTCGCGGATTTTCGCTGCGGTGCGGAAAAGTCCGGTCACCCTTTATCTGGTAGGCGGTATTTTTCCCTTAGTACCGGGGTCCGGGATTTATTATACATCTTACTATTTTATTATGAATGATATGGAAATGTTTGCTGTAAAAGGAATGGAAACCTTTAAAATTGCGGGTGCTATTGCCCTTGGCATTATTTTTGCTCTGGCGATTCCGCAGAAGGTATTTCATCGAAGCGTAAAAAAGAAACAAGAACCAGAATAGATTTTTTCCCATTCTGGTTCTTTTTTTATTTATCCGACATGCTTTTCTACATAATCTAAAATATCATCTCTTTCCTCTAACATACGACAGCCAACAATATACTGTCCACTGTTATCAGAAACACGGATAATTCGTCCTTCAATCTCTTTAGCTGAAGTAAGCTCAAAATTCGAAATCTTAAGCAGAACATTCTCACCCTTAGCATCTTTTAATGCTTCTGCATGGGAAGTAATCGCAAATCCGCCTGCGCTGATATTGACCATCTCACCCTGCATTTCCTGTCCATGCATTTTTAGTGTACAGGATTTATTTAATAACATACGCGGGTGTTTTCTACGGTTAAATACCTTTGGATTGCCTTCCACATACAACCGTACCTTACGGTCACTGTCTGCTGTAATCAAAATATCCTTCCACAGATATACTTCATTTTCAACAATTACACGCAAGGAGTATTCTACCTTTGGTGATACCACGAATTTTTCAAAGACATCCGCTTCAATGACATCTTCTGTCATTCCTGTAATACGACCTTTCGACTCTTCCTTCGTACCGGAGCCTTTGGCAATAATGGTAAAATACATACCTGCTTCGAGATCCTGAATACCCATGAATCCGCCTTCACCAAGCTCTTCTATCAACTTGCCTACAACATCTTCAATAGTCTCTACATTTAATGAAGTTTCTGCATATTTGCTTCTCATGACTCTTGTATCATTTTCAGCACCAATAATACTATCTGTCATGATATTCATAACCTCTGTTACCTGCTGCATATTTTCTACCATGCTGCGGTTGGATTTTTCAACCTCCTGCATAGCTGTATCTACCACCTGAATATTATCTCCAAGCTTGATGGAATCCTCTGTAATGCCGGTAACACTTTCATTCACATCCATCACATGATCTAAGGTCACACCTATTAATTCTATGGTCTTTGCAATGGATGCCATCATCTTATTGGAAGTTTCTTCTAAGTGGGTAAGAGCCTCCATAATACTGATGGAAGAATCCTTAGTACCCGTACTTAAATTACGGATTTCATCTGCTACAACGGCAAAACCCTTTCCGACTTCACCGGCTCTTGCTGCTTCAATGGATGCATTTAAAGCCAACAGGTTCGTCTGACTGGAAATTTCTTCAATTGTACCGGTTTCTGTTTTAACCAAATCAAATTCTGCACGGAAATCCTGTAATATCTTTTCCACTTCCGTTGACAAGTCAGACATTTCCTTTGTGGATTCAACAACTTCTTCTAACTGGCTGGAGCTTAATTTCGCTTTTGCTACAGACTGCTGCATAAGTCCTACCATTTCCTGAATCAATGCTGCTGTATTTTCTACCTGTGCATTGATGGTCTGGGTCATTTCCAGTGAAGAATTTGTTCTATCCTGAAGTATTTCATTATTTGAAGCTAACTGTGACATACTTTCTGCCACTCCATCAGCACTCTCTTTATTCTCTTCTGCCAATTCACGAACTACGGTTACACCATCCACAACCGCATTGCTGGCTACTTTTACTTTTTCTACGGTACTGACTACCTTCTGTAAATTTCCTTCTACGGAATATAATAAAGAATTTTCAGCCTTCATCAGATAATTCTGTGCTAACACATAACTCATGTAGCATAAAATCGTACACGCTAACTGCACTTCAAAATCCGGCATTGTACGGGCTGTCTGCTGCCCGGTAATCATGGTCTTTGCAAATACACCAATGATTACTAAAATATTCGCTGTCGCTGTTCTAAGCAGCAACTTTTTGTTTTTATACAAAATCAGCATACCTGCAACGGGAAATGCATAACTAAACGTAATAGCTGTTTCCGCAGTAAACATGACAAAGGCAAAAAATATACCATAACCAATAATCAGCACTTCTTTAAACACTTTCGTATGCATGCCTCTGACTTTGAGCAGAATAACATCTAGTATAATCGGTACCCACGCCAGAAACAGAAACATCATATAAAATGGCATCCCCTTCTTGCCACCTGCCACTTCAATGGCATATGCAACAGTCAAAATGGCAACAATAATCACCCATACTCTTAGTGCCAGTTTGTTTGCGTAACATTGAAACTCTTTTTCATTGTACTCCATACCTTTCCTCCTCGTATGTACATCCAATTATTTTCTCTTATAGCAAAAAATTCTTCCTGCGTACAAGCATAGATTTATTTTAGCACATTTCGTATATTCTTGCACTTATTTTTCACATTTCTTTATAATTTTTTACCAAAAAAAGAAATCCCCATTTCGAGGATTCCTTTTCCGCTTAAAAATATAATTCTTTACTTGGATAAATCGGTTCACAGCTCACACGAAGCCCTAATTTACGAAGCGTATCTTCATCCCCGGCTTCTAACATCTGTGTAGAATGGTATTCGCAGTCACGAAGCTGCTGTAATGCACAAATAGCACGGGCTGTTAATGTATTCGTTGCTGCTGATATGGAAAGAGCCGTAAGCACATCCTCTAAATTCAGCAATGTAAGATGGCTGTTTAAATACTTGGTTTTCAGCTCTACAATCGGTTTTAAAATCAATGGACTAAGCAGTGTCAAATCATCATCAATATTTGTCAATGCCTTAATCGCATTTAAAACAACCGAAGAACTTGCCGTCATCAGTTCACTGGCTTTTCCGGTTACAATTCTGCCATCCGGTAATTCAATGGCTGCTGCCGGACTTTCCGCTGCTTCTGCTTTATCTAATGCAGCTTTTACCACATCACGAATGTCCGGTGTGATATTGAGCTGACGCATAATCAGCTTAATCTTATCCACAGCTTCCTGTTCACCTTTTCCCTGACGATATGCGCATTTTGCTGCAAAGAAACGACGAATAATCTCCTGACAGCTTGCTGCACTTACTGCCGCATCATCAAATATCGCATATCCTGCCATGTTTACACCCATATCTGTCGGGCTCTTATAATCAAAGGCACTTCCACTTATACTTGCAAGAGTACTCTGTACAATCGGAAAAGCTTCCACATCACGGTTATAATTGACAGTTGTTTCTCCATACGCCTCTAAATGGAACGGGTCAATCATATTAACATCATTCAAATCTGCTGTAGCTGCCTCATAGGCAAGATTTACCGGATGCTTTAATGGTAAATTCCAGATAGGGAAGGTTTCAAATTTAGCATATCCTGCAGATATACCACGGACATTTTCATGATATAACTGGGATAAACAGGTCGCAAGCTTTCCGCTTCCGGGTCCCGGTGCCGTCACAACAACTAATGGCTTTGTGGTTTCAATGTACGGATTTGCACCAAAGCCTTCTTCACTGCAGATAAAATCTATCTCTGTCGGATAACCTTTAATTGGTTTATGTGCATAATTTTTAACACCACGCATAGATAATTTTGCCATAAATGCATCTGCTGCCGGCTGTCCTGTATAACGGGTAATGACTACACTGTTTACTTCGATACCTAAATGTGTAATGTTATCAATTAACCGAAGCACGTCCATATCGTAGGTAATGCCTAAATCGGCACGCATTTTGGTCTTTTCAATATCTCCGGCAGAAATAACAAAAATAATCTCAGCCATTTCCTTTAATTCATGAAGCAGCTTAATCTTTGCATTCACATCAAATCCCGGAAGCACACGCGCTGCATGATAGTCATCAAACAGTTTTCCGCCAAACTCTAAGTACAATTTGCCCTGTGCTTTCTCAATCCGCTCTAGGATATGTTCCTTTTGCTTTTTCATGTACAATTCATTATCAAATCCAATTTTATCCATTTTACATGCCTCTTCCTGCTCAAAAAACTTTACGGTTACATTTAACTGTAACATTCTAACACTTTGTATTTTATTTTTCAAGATTTGTAAAAGAACAATTCTAATGATATTGTTGACATTTATTGACATTATTTTTCCTAACTTTTATACTGAATAATGCTTAAAAAATTTTATATAAGGAGAGTTTAAAATGGCATTAACAGAAAAAGCAAAAGCAGATTGGGAAAAAACATTAAAAGAATTAAAGCTAGCAGACGAAAATGATGAAGTCGAAGAACAGGTAATGGCTAATTACTATGAGAAATTATTTATTTTCAAAAATCAGGTAAAAGGTAATATTTTATTTACCAGAGAACGCTTCGTATTTTGCAGCACATTTGGTATCAACAACGTATCTATCCCTTACAAAGATATAAAAGAAGTCGCTCTTTGTAAAGTTGGTTTAATGCCGGGATTTGAACTTACCATCACAGACAGCAAAAAGAATAAAGATGTCCGCTATATGTTTGCACTTATGCACAGAGATGACTGGGTGGATTTCATTGAAAGAAAAAGAAATAGCTAAAAATACAATATGTCCGGTGCTTTCGAAAAACACCGGACATATTGCATTTATTTTTCCATTTTCCAAAAATATGCACTATATGGAGGCAGCTCACTTCCGCCGCCAAAATCATGTACTTCTCCGGTAATCAAATCCACTGCCGTTCCACAGCCTGCATCAAAGTGTGCATAGAAGGTTTCGGCATCCGCATTAATTGCCACAAGCACCCGCTCTTCATCCGTTTTGCGCTCAAAAATACACTGTTTATTTGTAAGCAGAACGGAACGAAAAGCACCATAATTTAATGCATTAGAATTTTTCTTTGCCTTGGCAAGCTTTCCAATCCATGCAGATAATTCGTTAAACTCCGGTTTTTCAAAACATGCCCGAAGTGCAGGATCTCCCTCTTCTTTTTTTGCCTTTGTGCCCCATTCACTGCCATAGTACACACATGGAATACCCGGCATACCAAAATTTAAGGCATAAATTAGTGGCAAATGCTTTTCATTCGTCAAAATGGATGCCACTCTGGTCACATCATGATTATCCACAAAGGTCAACAGATGTTTTCCCTTATATAATGTCCAGTTTTCCGGTCCAAACTGGCGAAGCAGGGAATGATTAATCTCAAACATATTCATGCAATTAAAGCTTGAATACAATCCCTTATAACACTCGTAATTGGTAACGGAATGTAACATTTCCGGGTTCATCCACTGGTTATAATCCCCGTGTAAGGTTTCTCCCACTAAGAAGAAATCCTCCTTTAAACCACCGGTAAATGTGCGTAACTGCTTTAAGAAATCCGGTGTCAGGCAGTATGCTACATCCAGACGAAGTCCGTCAATGTCAAACTCTTCTACCCAGCCTTTAATCGCAGAAAAAAGATATTCCACCACTGCCGGATTGTAAAGATTTAACTTTACCAAATCATAATTGCCTTCCCATCCTTCATACCAAAGACCATCATTATAGTTGGAATTTCCACCAAAATTGATGTTAAACCAGTCCTTATATGGAGAACTTTCACGGTTTTTCTTTACATCTTCAAAGGCAAAAAAGCCTCTTCCGGCATGATTAAATACACCATCTAATACCACTTTAATACCATTTTCATGCAGTGCATCGCAAACCTCTTTAAAGTCTGCATTTGTTCCTAATCTACAGTCAATTTTTGTATAATCTCTGGTGTTGTATCCATGGGTGTCGGATTCAAATACCGGTGAAAAATATATCGCATTAATTCCTAAATCCTTCATATGGGGTATCCAATCTTTTACCTTTAAAATCCGATGCTCTAACACACCATCATTCTCAAAAGGTGCCCCGCAAAATCCCAATGGATAAATCTGATAAAAAACACTTTCATATGCCCACATATACATATCCTCCCTCTATTTTTTTACTGTAACCATGCATGCAGCATACAGTTACAACAAACGTCTGCACAAAATACTGCACAGACGCTTATTTCCGTCAGATAAACTGGTTTACCCCGGCATCATACGCATAATTTAATCCGGCTATTTTTTCTGTAATTTCATCACCCGATACATTTAATGCCACACACATATCCTCAAAGGAAGTGTAATGGTCTCTTAACTGTGTATTCACATAGCTTAATAATATTACCGGATCTTTTGGCAAATTATACTCCATTTTTTCTCTCAACTCCAAATTTAGCTTCTAATTCTTTTACAGTATCTGCATATGCAGTCTGTTTTTTCTGCTGTAAAAGCTGATTGTAAAGCTGTGCCTCAATCTGTTCAAATGGCATTTTCTGTTCTTCTTTTTTCTCTTCTACCAAAATCAGATGTGCACCAAACTGTGTTTTTACAGGTCCAATCACTTTTCCGATTTCACCTTCAAAAGCGGCTTTTTCAAATTCAGGCACCATCTGACCTTTGCCAAAAAAGCCTAAATCTCCGCCTTTTTCTTTGGAAGGACAGGTAGAATATTCTTTTGCAGCATCTTCAAAGGATTTACCATCTGCAATTTCCTTTGCGATATCTTCTGCTGTTTTTTCATCATCCACTAAAATGTGTTTTGCTTTTACCTGTGCATCTGTCACAAACTGGTCTGCATTTTCTTCATAGTAAGCTTTTACTTCTGCATCTTCTAAGGTTACTTTTTCGATAACACTTGTAGCTGCCATATGGCTTGCTAATTCATTTTCCATTTTGGCAAGTGTCTTTTTGTACTCGTCTGTTTCTTTGATTTTTTCTACTTCTGCCATTTTAGAGAAAAGGTGAAAACCGATTAACTGCTCTAATAATTCATCCTTTGCCTGTGGAGAAGATAAATAAATCTGCTGTTCCGGCGGATAATTAGCAATTAATTCGTTTAATTCTTTCTCTGTAATTTCATGTCCTGCGGACACAGCTAATACTCTTTCGCTCATAGTTAGTATACTCCTTTTTTTCTTCTTTTTATACATACGCCTTGTGGCGCAAATTTACTTTTATTCTCCACGCAAAACCCTTGCATAGAGGTATGTTGCAAAATACAAAATAGATGCAATAATCACAATTACAGGTCCTGTTGCTACATTGGTATAATAGGAAACAAACAATCCCACAAGACCGGAAAATAAGGAAAACAGCACGGAAAAGAAATGGTATTCCCGCATATTTTCCGCTAAATTTCTACTGGATGCTGCCGGTAAAATCAGCAGGGCATTAATAATTAAAATCCCCACCCATTTAATGGAAAGCATAACAATTACAGCTATCATTACGGCAAAAATATTCTCCATTAAGCGCACCGGCACATGACGGCTGATGGCTAATGTACGGTGAATACTTGCGGCATGCAGGTAGTTAAAACACAATACATAAAACAAAACGGACACCACAAAAATCAACAGCAGGTAAAAAATTTCTTTTGGTGTAATACTTAAAATATCCCCCACCAAAAGACTGGAATACTTGCTGAAGTTGCCGCCTTTTGACAATATTACCAGACCAATGGCTACACTGCAGGAGGAAAATACGGAAATAATTGTATCCGTTGAAATCCCACTTTTACTGCCTATGTAGTTTAAAAGTAACGCAAAAGCTATACCAAAAACAATCATAGTCACATTGGTATCTGTCACACCAAGTATCACACCAATGGCAATTCCCGTCAGCGCCGAATGTCCTAATGCATCAGAAAAAAATGCCATTTTCCGGCTGACAATCATAGTGCCTAACATCCCAAAAAGCGGGGTAATAATCAGTATCGCCAGAAAAGCATTCCGCATAAAGCCATATTCCAAAAATGCAGTAAAACCTTCTAATACCATGACTGACTCCTTTCCGTCTTTGCCGTTTTGCATTGACTGCATTTTTTCTCTGTCACATATGCAGGAAGCTCTTCTGCACCAAAAACGGTCTTAAATTCTTCGCTGGCAAACACTTCCTTTGGTGTTCCCTCTTTTAAAATACTTTTATCTAACAATATCACTTTATCTGCATATTTTGCCACATAATCTAAATCGTGAGAGATTAATATAATGGACAAATCAAAATTTTCCTTCAAATATACCATTGTACGGTAAAATAACTCCATACCATTCTGGTCTACACCGGATACCGGCTCGTCTAACATCAACAGATTTGGCTCGTCCATAATTGCCATGGCAAGCAGTACACGCTGTAACTGTCCACCGGAAAGATTGCAAACCTGTTTATCTAGCAAATCCTCCACCTCAAACACTTTTAATGCTTCGGAAATTTCCTTTGCAATGCTTTTCTTTTTCAAGAAGCATACCGGTGTACGGTACTGATAACCGGCAATCAAATCATATACACTTACCGGTGTATTTTTTTCAATATTAATACTCTGTGGAACGTAACCGATTTTTAATTTCTGCATACGTCCATTCTGCTGGTCACGAAATTCAATCTGTCCCTCATGGGGCACATCATCTAACATGGCACGAATCAGCGTAGATTTTCCGGCTCCGTTTTTTCCAATAATAGCATTGATACTGCCACAGTGGATATGGAGATTGACATCCTCTAAAATCACCTGTTCACCAAAGCGGACACCTAAGTGATTGACTTTTATGCAATGCAGCCCACAGGGCTCTATGATTTTTTTCATGGTGCCTCCATTCCTAATGCTGATTTTACAATGTCTATATTTTTCTGCATTCCCTTAATATAGCTGTCTGCTTCATATTCTCCACGCACTAAGGTGTCTAAATAGCAGACGGTTACATCTGCTTCTTTTTGTACAGTTTCTGCCAGACCTCTGCCATATAATTCTTCTGCAAAAATCAAATCTATGCCATGCTCTTTCACCGCTGCAAGCACATCTGCCACTTCTCCGGCACTAATTTGGCGTTCTTCATCTAAGTTCATGGTATAGGCAATTTCCATACCATAATCTTCTGCTAAATATTCATAAGCTTCATGAAATGCAATGATTTCTTTTCCGGTGGAAAGACTTACAAGTTCTTCCTGCTGCTTCTGCAAATCTGCAAGTTTTGCATCATATTCTGCTGCATTTGCTTCAAATTCTTCTGCATATGCAGGAATTGCTTCACAAAGACCATGGGTAATGGCAGCTATCTGCTCACGATGATGTGCTACACTCATCCAGACATGGGTATTTTCATGACTATGGGTGTGCACACTGCCATCTGCATGTACATGTGCTTCTTCGTGCACATGCTCTTCCTCGGCTGCATGCTCTTCTTCGTGCACATGTTCTTCCTCGGCTGCATGCGCTTCTTCATGCACATGCTCTTCCTCGGCTGCATGCTCCTCTTCGTGCACATGCTCTTCCTCGGCATGTTCACCTGTCATGGATTCCACAATCAAAAGATTCGGATACTGTTTAGCTACATCCGTAAGAAAACTTTCCATCCCACCGCCATTCACAACAAATACGTCTGCTGTGGATAACAGCTTCATATCCTCCGGTGTCATCTGAAAATCATGCAGACATCCGGTCTGGGGCTCACTTAAATTTTCTAACCGGATATTCTCACAATCCCCTGCCACATTCAACGCTGCTATATACATAGGATAAAAGGATGTCACTACCAAAAACTGCCCATCTGTATCTGTTTTTTCACTTTTTACATAGATACCGGTCAGCAAATACGCACACACAGCAATGGCAAGCAACAGCACTGCCGTAAAACGGTATTTATTTCTCATTTATGCCTCTTCCTCTCCATCTTCCTGCGCGTACACTAAAGCATCCATATATTCCCAGATTTCATCCCTTCCCTGCTTGGTTTCTGCGGAAAATGGGAAAATCTGTGTTCCCGGTCTGACATTTAAGCCCACACGGATAGCCTTTACATTTTTCTGTACCTGACTTCTTTTGATTTTATCTAACTTCGTGGCAATAATAATCGGCTCAAAGCCCTGATATACCATCCAGTCATACATCATTTTATCATTTGCCGAAGGGTCATGACGGATATCAATCAACAAAAACACTGCCCGAAGCTGCTTAGAGCTGTGCAGATAATTTTCTATCATGACACCCCATTTCTTTTTCTCTGCTTCAGAAACCTTTGCATAACCGTACCCCGGCAAATCTACCAAATACATCTCCTGATTGATATTATAAAAATTAATAGTCTGGGTCTTTCCCGGCTGAGCCGAGGTTCTGGCTAAAGATTTCCGGTTCATCAGCGCATTAATCAATGAGGATTTTCCCACATTGGATTTTCCGGCAAAAGCCACCTCCGGAAGGGTATTTTCCGGGAGCGTACTTGTTACGCCGCATACGGTTTCTAATTCAACACTTTTAATTACCATAAGTTCTCCTTATTTTCGCATTATACAAAGGCAACAGTTAATACATCCTGCATAGTTTCCACATAAACAATGTTTAAACCTTTTTTGATTTCTTCCGCCACTTCATCCATGTCTTTTTCATTTTTCTTTGGTACACAGATGGTCTTGATTCCGGCATTTTTGGCAGCTAAGGTCTTTTCCTTCAAACCACCAATCGGAAGAACTCTACCACGAAGGGTAATTTCTCCGGTCATTGCCACATCCGCTTTTACCGCATGATTGGTAATCGCAGATAGCATAGCGGTTGCCATGGTGATTCCGGCAGATGGTCCATCCTTTGGAACAGCCCCCTCCGGAATATGAATATGAATATCATTTTCCTTAAAAAATTCCTTTGGAATTTTATATTCTTCACTGACAGAACGAATATAGCTGATACCTGCCTGCGCAGATTCCTTCATGACATCCCCTAACTGTCCGGTGAGCTTAAACTCTCCTTTTCCCGGCATGACATTAACCTCAATTTCAAGGGTATCTCCGCCTACACTTGTCCATGCAAGTCCTCTGACAATACCTACCTCATCCGTTTTTCCTGCCTTGTCAAAGGTGTATTTTTCTTTACCTAAAAACTGCTCTAAATTCTTTTTGGTTACAGAAACTTTTTTCTTATCCCCTTCATACACAGCTCTTGCTGCCTTACGGCAGATTTCACCGATTTTTCTCTCTAAGCTTCGCACACCGGCTTCTCTGGTATAACTGCGGATAACCATGGCTAATGCTTCTTCACTGATGGTTAACTGGTCTTTTTTCAGACCATTTTTCTTCATCTGTTTACGAATCAGATGTTCTTTGGCAATGTGCATTTTTTCATTTTCCGTATAACTGCTGACTTCGATTAACTCCATTCTGTCAAGCAGCGGTCTTGGAATATCCTGTACGGAGTTTGCTGTTGCAATAAACAATACTTCGGATAAATCCACCGGAATCTCCACATAGTGGTCTCTGAATTTGCTATTCTGCTCAGAATCTAATACCTCTAATAATGCGGAAGAAGTATCGCCTTTATAATCACTGCTGACCTTATCAATTTCATCTAAAAGCATCAGCGGATTTTTCACACCTGCACTGCGAAGCCCGGAAACTAAACGTCCCGGCATGGCACCTATATAGGTTCTTCTATGTCCACGGATTTCTGCCTCATCCCGGACACCACCTAAACAGATACGCACATATTCTTTATCTAATGCCTTTGCCACAGAACGGGCAATACTTGTCTTACCGGTTCCTGGCGGTCCCACTAAACAGATAATCGGGCTTTCTCCCTTGCTGGTTAAATTGCGTACCGCTAAAAATTCTAACATACGCTCTTTGACCTTCTCTAATCCATAGTGGTCATTGTCTAATACCTTAGCGGCATGTTTTAAATCCTTGTTATCCTTGGATACTTTGTCCCATGGCAGCTCTAATAAGGTTTCAATATACCCTCTTGCCACAGTACTTTCCGATGAATTACTGGAAATATTTTTAAAACGCTCGATTTCTTTGCGGATTTTCTCTTTTACATCTTTTTTGGCTTTCAGCTTTTTCAAAGCTGCCAAAAACTGTTCTGCATCGGATTCTGTATTCCCATCTCCTAATTCTTCACGGATGACCTTCATTTGTTCACGAAGCAGGTATTCTTTTTGGTTTTTATCCACACGTTCTTTTACTTTTTTCTGAAATTCATTTTTGATGGAAATGACATTGACCTCATGCAGCAGCATTTCCATCAACACTTCATAGCGTTCTTCTAAGGTTACAGCCTCTAAGTACCGCTGTTTTTCTTCATAATATACCGGCATATTATTGGCTACTAAGTCCATGAGTTTTTCCACATCCGTAGCCTCTGAAACCTGACGAATGAATTCTTTACCTAATTTCGGATTTAATACTGCATATCTGCCATATGCCTCCTGAATGGCACGAAGCATGCCTTCTTTTGCTTCTTCGGAAAATTCTTCCTCAAGATTTTGTTCAAAATATATAATTTCCGTTTGTAAAAATGGTTCACTTTCCACAATTGCAGATAATTCTGCTCTTTCTACACCTTCTGCTAAAATGCGGATAATATTATTCTGCATTTTGATGACCTGTTTAATTTCAGCCACAATACCAATGTGAAACAAATCTTCAATCTGCGGTTCGCCTACCTCTACATCCTTCTGGGTAACCAAAAAAATCTTCTGGTCGCCCATCATGGCTTCTTCTATTGCTTTTATGGATTTCTTTCGACTGACGTCAAAGTGTGCCACCATACCCGGAAGAATGGTCAGCCCCCGTAATGCCACAGCCGGAATTGTCCGAATCATATCACTCAAGTTTTTATCTCCTATCTCAAAATTTCTATATACAAAAGCTGTCAGCAGTAAGAACTAGTCGTTACTGTGACAGCCTTCACAGCTTATGCACTTTTGGATTCTATTAATGCATTTTCTTCTTCTACCATTTCTCTGGTAATCACACATTCTACAATGGATTCATCCGATGGTACTTTATACATTAAGTCCATCATGACACTTTCCATAATTGCCCGTAAGCCTCTTGCTCCCGTCTGTCTGTCTACAGATTTTTCCGCAACAGCTTCTAATGCCTCTTTTTCAAACTTCAATTCTACGCCGTCTAACTCGAACAGTTTTTCGTACTGTTTTACCAATGAGTTTCTAGGCTCTGTTAAAATACGAACCAACGCCTCTTTATCCAGAGAATCTAAGGACACTGTCATGGGTACACGACCGATAAATTCCGGTATCAGACCAAATTTAATGAAATCCTGTGGCATAGCTCGTTTGAATGCTTCTCCCACATTGACTTCTTTTTTATCCTTAACCTCTGCATTGAATCCGATAGCTTTTTTGTCCATACGTCTTTCGATAATTTTTTCCAAACCATCAAAGGCTCCGCCACAGATAAAGAGAATGTTTGTCGTATCAATCTGGATAAGCTCCTGCTGTGGATGCTTTCTGCCGCCCTGTGGCGGAACTGATGCGACCGTGCCCTCTAAGATTTTTAATAATGCCTGCTGTACACCTTCACCGGATACATCTCTGGTGATGGATACATTTTCGGATTTTTTGGTAATTTTATCTATTTCATCAATATAAATAATTCCATGCTGGGCACGTTCTATATCGTAATCCGCAGCCTGAATAATTTTCAAAAGAATATTTTCCACATCTTCGCCTACATAACCGGCTTCTGTTAATGTGGTCGCATCCGCAATTGCAAAAGGCACATTTAAAATACGCGCTAATGTCTGCGCCAGATACGTCTTACCTGAACCGGTAGGTCCAAGCATTAGAATATTACTCTTCTGCAATTCCACATCCAAATCCCTGCCTGCAAGGATTCTTTTATAATGGTTATAAACAGCCACGGATAATACTTTTTTTGCATCATCCTGTCCGATAACATATTCATCCAGAAAAGCTTTCATTTCTTCCGGTTTTAACAGATTAATCTCCGGTTCTTCCGAAATAAATCCTTCTTCTGCTTCTAATTCCTCTTCAATAATTTCTGCGCAGATGTCTACACATTCATCACAAATATATACGCCATTTGCATTTGGTCCAGCTATCATTTTTCTGACCTGCAGCTGGGATTTTCCACAAAATGAACAGCGTACTCTACCCTCACCACCAAGGTTATTTCTTCCTGCCATAACTTCACTCCATAACCCTATTTAAGCCGACGAGACCTTTTAGGGTACACGTCGGCTAAATAGCTTTCTACTATTCCCGATTTTTAATTACATAATCAATAAGTCCATATTCCTTTGCTTCTTCAGCGGAAAGATAATAATCTCTTTCTGTATCCGCAGCAACCTTTTCATAGGACTGACCTGTATTTTCTGCTAAAATCTGATTTAATTTCTTTTTGGTCTTTAAGATATTTTCAGCAGCGATTTCAATTTCAGTTGCCTGACCTTTTGCACCACCGGATGGCTGATGAATCATGACTTCTGCATTTGGAAGTGCCATTCTCTTGCCCTTAGCACCACCGGCTAATAAAAATGCTCCCATGCTGGCTGCAAGACCGATACAAATCGTAGACACATCACATTTAATGTATTGCATGGTATCATAAATTGCCATACCTGCTGTTACCATACCACCCGGAGAGTTGATATATAACTGAATATCCTTTCCCGGATCTTCGGATTCTAAGAATAATAACTGTGCTACAACAAGACTTGCTGTCGTTTCATTTACTTCTTCACCCAAAAAGATAATTCTATCCTTTAATAATCTTGAATAAATATCGTAATTACGTTCTCCCCTGCTGGTCTGTTCAACGACATAAGGTACTAAACTCATTGTTTTTGCCTCCTTACTTTATTCCCATGATTTAAAACAGACCGGCTCGAACCTGAGCCGGCCTGCCGCAAATAACCTGCCTGTTCTAGTGCTTATTCAGCATCTTCTTCTTTTTCTTTTTTGGATTTAGCTTTTGCGCGCTCTTTGATGTTGTCCATGATTAATTCAACTGCTTTCTGGATAGCAATATCTTTCTTCATAGATTCTTTCTCAGCGTCACCAACAAGCTCTTTTAACTTGTCAGCTTCCATACCGTACATAGCTGCCATCTTTTCGATTTCTGCCATTACGTCTTCTTCGGAAACTTCAATGTTTTCGTCTTTTGCAATCTGTTCTAATACAAGACTGCTCTGGATACGATATAATGCTTCCGGTTTTACCTGCTCTTTCATCTTATCCATTGTCACACCTGAGAACTGCATATACTGTTCAAAGCTTAAGCCCTGCTGAGCAATTCTCTGTGCAAATTCTTCAATCATGGTTTCTACCTGTGTATCTAACATTGCATCAGGAATTTCCATGGAAGATTTATCAACAATTTTTCTAATTGCTTCATCTTCTTTTGTACGTTTCGCATCAGCTTCTTTTCTTTCTGCTAATTTTGCTTTAACGTCTTCTTTGTACTCTGCTAATGTATCAAATTCAGAAACATCCTGTGCAAATTCATCATCTAACTCAGGAAGTTCTTTTGCTTTGATTTCATTTACTTTTACTTTGAATACTGCTGCTTTTCCTGCTAATTCAGGTGCATGGTATTCTTCTGGGAAAGTAACGTTTACTTCTACTTCATCACCAGTGTTCTTTCCTACTAACTGCTCTTCAAATGTATCGATGAAGGAATGGGAACCGATAACTAAGGAGTGGTTCTCACCTTTTCCACCTTCAAATGCAACACCATCTACAAATCCTTCGTAGTCGATAACTGCTGTATCGCCATCAACGATTGCACGGTCTTCTACTGTGATTGTTCTTGCGTTGTTATTTCTTTCTCTTTCTACTTCTGCATCAACTTCTTCGTCTATTACAGTTGTATCAATCTTTGTAACTGTTACACCCATATATTTGCCAAGGGTAACTTCCGGTCTTACTGCTACTTCTGCTGTAAAGATAAATGGTTTGCCTTTTTCAATCTGTGTTACTTCGATAGTAGGACGGGAAACGATGTCTGCACCGCTTTCGTCTACTGCTGGTCCGTAGTTTTCCTGAATCAGCATATTTGCTGCATCTTCAAAGAAGATTTCAGGTCCATACATTTTTTCAATCATATTTCTTGGCACTTTACCTTTACGGAAACCTGGAAGGCTGATTTTATTTTTCTGCTTTAAATAAGCTTTCTGTAATGCCTCTTCTAA
>JAGAMY010000036.1 GCA_017624495.1 Lachnospiraceae bacterium
CTACGTCGTTCATAACTTTTCCGTCGATGGAGAACTCACCAGAAGAAATTTCTTCAAGACCTGCGATCATTCTTAATGTAGTAGATTTACCACATCCTGAAGGTCCTACGAAAATGATGAACTCTTTGTCTTCAACTTCAAGGTTGAAATCTTTAACTGCTTCGAATCCGTTTGGATAAACTTTGCAAATATTTTTTAATGATAAACTTGCCATGATTTAAAATCCTCCTAAAAAATTGTGTTCGTCTTTACTTCCTATACTTTAACAGATAACTGCGCTTTCGGCTATTCAAGAAGTACACAAAATAAAATTTTGTTTCTTGTTGATTCGACGAATTTCTTGTATAAATTATTCACCCTTCGTCATTTTAACGAAAAAGGCTTTTATATTTGTACAAACTAACGAACACCGGTACTTCCAAAGCCCCCACGATTCGTATTTTCTAATTTTTCACATTCTTCAAATACAATCTTTGGCTGATTTTCCACAATACGAAACTGACAGATACGGTCATTTTTCTCAATTATGGTATCCCTTGTGGCATATACCGGCATACGCCACATATCCTCATCACCACAATACGAACAGTCAATAATACCGCAGCTATTGGTCTGTAAAATGCCATAATTTTTAAAGGTTGAGCTTCTTGGCACTAAATGTCCTTCATATCCTTTCGGAAGCTGCATGGCAACTCCTAAAGGAATCAGTTTAAACTCGCCCGCCTTTAATTCAACCCTCTCTGACGCACGCAAGTCAATCCAGTCGGATTTGCCGTCAATATACCGAAGTCTTTCCACATCATCGGAAAAATATTTTATCCTAATAGTTTCCATTTTCTACTCCCATTCTAAATCTGCATGTTCTACTTTTTTATCACGAAGCATTAGTTCAGCAACTGCCTCCATGGCAGGTTTATTGGCAAAAAGCACTTCATTTACCTGTTCAATCAAAGGCATGGATACCTGATATTTTTTTGCCAGACCTATGGCTGCTTTGGCAGAATAAACACCTTCCACCACCATTTTTACTTCATCCATAGCCTGCTGCATGGTATATCCCTGCCCCATTAACATTCCAGCTTTACGATTTCTGGAGTGTTTGCTGGCACAGGTTACGATTAAATCACCAATTCCGGTCAGACCGCTGATAGTTTCCATTTTTGCCCCCATAACAAGAGCAAGTCTTGTCACTTCCGCTATACCACGGGTAATTAAAGCCGCTTTTGAATTGTCTCCATAGCCTAAGCCATCCGCCATTCCGGCTGCAAGGGCAATCACATTTTTTAATGCTCCGCCTAACTCCATGCCAAGTACATCCGGACTGGTATATACACGGAAAAATTCGTTATTCATAAATATACTCTGAATGTATTCAGCCGTTTTTTTCGTCTTTGCCCCTGCTACTACGGCTGTCGGCACACCTCTGCCAACCTCTTCCGCATGACTTGGACCGCAAAGTACTGCCACATCCGCTGCAGGAATCTCTTCTTCAATAATATCCGACAATGGCATCAATGTATCTTCTTCAATTCCCTTTGCCACACTGACAATAATCTGATTCTGGCGAATATGTGGTGCCATCATTTTTGCCGTACTTCTGGTAAATGGAGATGGTACAGCTAAAATTACTGCATCCATACCGGTTACGGTTTCCTCTATATCACAGGTAAATACAATATTATCGGATAAAATAACCCCCGGAAGTTTCTCTGTCTGTTCATGCTTTTCCTTAAGCATGGCAATTTCTGCTTCAACAATTGACCACAAGGTTACCTGATGTCCATTTTTATCCAACACGGTCGCCAATGCTGTTCCCCAGCTTCCGGCTCCCACAATTCCTACTCTAGCCATTCTATACTCCAATCTATTAGGATTTTTTCTTTCCTATATTAAATTTATTCTCTGTTCCATTTAACAAACGTTTAATATTTGCACGATGTCTGATAATTGCCATCGCCATCATCACAAATATGATACCGTATACTTCCATTTTATATGTTTCGGTAACATTCACCATGCCCATTTCTCCAAAAATAATCGTCTGTAAAAATACACTGATTACACCTAGAATGGAACCTAAGGACACATAGCCTGTCAAAAGAAATGCACCGCCAAGTGCCAGCAGTCCTATTGGCACTTCCAATGGAAACAGTACTATAACAAATCCTGCTGTACAGGCAATCCCTTTTCCCCCTTTAAATTTCTTATAAAACGGAAAATTGTGACCCAAAATTGCACCAAACCCTGCATATATCATAAGCAGGCGAAGGGCATCTGCTGACTGTCTCTCTTTAAAAATCAGCCATGTAAGCAAAATGGCAAGCATAGGTTTAGACAAATCACCAATCATCGTAAAAACGCCGGCTTTCCATCCATACACACGAAATGTATTTGTCGTACCTACATTTCCGCTTCCTTTAGTGGTAATATCTTCTTTTTTTGCTTTACTGTATGCATAACCAAACAAAATCAGTCCAAAACAATAACCAATGAGTAATGCAAGAATACGATTCAGTATCATATTATTTATCTTCCTTTCTCTCCCGTATGATAAATTTCAATGATGTTCCTTTAAAGCCAAATGCATCACGAATCCGGTTTTCCAAATATCTTACATACGAAAAATGCATCAGCTCTTTGTCGTTTACAAAAATAACAAAGGTTGGCGGTTTTACCGCTACCTGCGTAGTGTAGTATATCTTTAAGCGTTTTCCCTTATCGGAAGGCGGCTGCTGCATGGCAACTGCTTCTGTCACAATTTCATTTAACACACCTGTGGCAATACGCATGGAATTATTTTCAATCACCATATCAATCATTTCATACAATTTACCTGTTCTCTGACCGGTTTTTGCTGAAATAAACATGATTTCTGCATAGGGCATAAAACTTAAAATCTGACGAATTTTGTCGGTATGCTTATACATGGTCTTGTCATCCTTTTCGATGGCATCCCACTTATTTACCACGATAATAATACCTTTTCCCCTGTCATGGGCAATTCCGGCAATTTTTGCATCCTGTTCCGTAACGCCTTCTGTCGCATCAATCACTAACAGCACCACATCGGCACGTTCTACTGCCGTAACCGCACGAATAATACTGTAACGCTCTAACTCTTCTTTTATTTTATTTTTACGACGCAATCCTGCGGTATCAATAAAGACATATTCCTGTCCATTAAATTTAATGGCTGTATCAATGGCATCTCTTGTAGTTCCTGCAATATCGGATACAATGACACGATTTTCACCCACAAGACGATTAATCAGTGAAGATTTTCCTACGTTTGGCTTACCAATAATCGCCACTCTTGGTCTCTCATCCTCATCCTCTTGTGTATTCTGCTGTGGAAAATGTTTTACCACTTCGTCTAACATATCCCCGATACCAAGCTGTGAAGCTGCGGAAATCGGCTGCGGATCACCTAAGCCTAAATTATAAAATTCATACACATCCGGCATAAATTTCTCAAAGCTGTCCACCTTATTTACCACTAAAACAATCGGCTTTTTCGAACGGCGGAGCATGTCTGCTACCTTTGCATCCGCATCCACAAGTCCCTGTCTGACATCCGTAATAAAGATAATCACGTCTGCTGTGGCAATGGCTATTTCTGCCTGTTCACGCATCTGCGCTAAAATAATATCCTTAGTATCCGGCTCAATTCCTCCGGTATCCACCAAGGTAAAATTTTTATCTAACCAGGAAGCGTCCGCATAAATACGATCCCTTGTTACACCAGGGGTATCCTTTACAATAGAAATACGCTCTCCTGCCAGTACATTAAATAATGTAGACTTCCCTACATTCGGACGGCCTACAACTGCTACAACCGGCTTACTCATATATATAACTCCTTTTCTAATCACTTAATAGTTCGTTCAGTAAATCTTGTCCGCTTGATTTTACAATATCTATTTTTACTTGTAAAGCATTTTTCAAATCGGCAAGTGTCAAATCATCCAATAACACTTCTTCCCCACTCCTTAACAAATTGCAGGGTAAAAGAAGTTTTTCGCCTAAATTCTTTTCCTTTAACTGTGCAAGAATATCCTGTCCGGTCAAAAGTCCGGAAACTGTAATGCGCTCGCCAAAAAAATCATTTCGAATAGCTATTACCTGTACGTTTATCCATGAAAACTTTTCCATAAAACGTGTGGCAAGGGCTTCAAGTAATGGTGCTGCTAAACGCCCGGTTACTAAGGTTATAGTCTTTTCTTTTTTCGCATAATTCTCCGCAGATACGCTAGCTAAACTTTCCATAAATTCATTTTCTAACAGCCGCATCATACCTACACCATTTTCTAACTGAAGATAACCATCGTAGCTTTCTTCTTCCGGGATTTTCTCATCTGCTAATAGATACCACTCATCACTTGCATGTACAAAATGTGTATCATATTTATCCATGCAATACTTCTGCCATTTATGGATAATATTTAAAACTTCTATAGCATCCTCCTTTTCAAAGGGTTCTAAAGGATACAAGCCCTCACGATACTTTGTCAATCCCACCGGTACAACGGACAAACTTCGCATATAAGGAAGATATTCTGTCAGCTTCTCTATGCTGTAATCTAATTCTTCTCCGTCATTGACACCTTTACAAAGAACAATCTGACCATTCATTTCAACGCCGGCCTCTTTTAAACGTGCCATTTTCTGCAAGGCTTCTCCAGCAAAACGGTTATTTAGCATTTTACAGCGAAGCTCGGGATTCATCGTATGCACAGACACATTAATCGGCTCTAAATGATAATGAATGATTCTTTCAATATCCTTTTCTTTCATATTGGTAAGGGTTACATAATTCCCTTGTAAAAAAGAAAGTCGTGAATCATCATCTTTAAAATATAAGGTATCACGCATCCCCTTTGGCATCTGGTCAATAAAGCAAAACATGCATTTATTCTGACAGGATTTGTAATCATCCATCAGCCCGTTACAAAATTCAATACCCAAATCCTCTGTATAATCTTTCTCTATTTCCAATTCCCATTCTTCACCATCTGCTTTTCGCACAATTACCGTAAGAAATTCATCATTTACCAGATAATGATAGTCGAATACATCCTCGATTCTTTGTCCATTAATGGAAATCAGCACATCTCCCGGTGCAATCTCTAATTCTTCTGCAATACTTCCCGGAAGGACTTTGTCTATACTATGTTCTTTTGCCATGTTACACTCCTGTATTTTCTATTCAAAATAAAACTTACTCAATTCTTAGTGTACAACAAAAAACGAAGAATAACAACCTCGCTTTCTGCGTATCGTTATTCTTCGTACTTTATACTTACTCTTCTTCCAATTTACGCTGCTCTTCAATCGTAAGCAAATCTTCTTCGCTATTGATAGCACCAATATCGATTAATGTCTGAATAATATTTTTACAATTTGCTGTAAATTCTACGTTTGTGCTCCCACTATAACTGCCGTTTCCATAGCGTACACCATATACAAATTCCTCATCTTCCCCATAATATTCATCCACGACATTACGAATTTTTTCTTCACTTGCATATTCTAATCCAATAGAATTGTAATATACCATGCTTTCATATTCTTCATCATACCATTGATAATGTTCAATGACTTCATCCATATTTCCGGCTTCCAAATCTGCTATTACAGCTTCATAAACCTGCTGCGCTTCTTCTCTTGTAAAATCATGGTACTGGTAATCATCTTTTGTATTATACAGGTCAATACCTCCAGCTTCCATAGTAAGACCTTCATGCTGAATACCAAACTGATTTTTCAGATACCCTTCCGGAGACAGCGTATAGGATTTTACATACTGGTATGCGGATTCCTCTGCATTTTCCGGCACTGTGTAACTGCGTTCAAAAGCATTTCCGTCTTTTAAGATATATTTTACGGTAAAACTTGTCAGTTTATCTTCCTGACTTACGTTTGCAATCGCATTTTCATATAGTTCTTTATTTTCAATACATTGTTTATGAATTTCTAAAACAGCCGAAATATCTTCCTGCGCATCGCCACCAATCGGGTATCCGCAATAAATATATGCCCGTGCAATATTTTCTGTATCCGGCATTTTCTTTTCTATGCCAAACCAGTCATTTTCAACAGCAAATAAACTTGCACATAGTACAATCAAAAACGCTCCCAGTTCCGCAAAACGTTTTTTCTTAAATACACGGAACCCTTTTTCTAACATCATCTGCACACAGAAGAAAATCACACTACCGAAAATCAGCGCAGATATCAGCAGTACCACAAATTCTGCCGTTGCAGATTTGCTGGAAATCAACTGGCAGGCAAATACACCTAAAAGCAGTGCACTGCAAAAAGCACAGCCCCAGCGGAATACCGGCGCAATCCAGGATACAGATATCAGATTTCCTGCGGTTTCCACATCTCTCTTTTTGTAAATCATATATGCTGCAATGATAAATGGAATTGCTGCAATTGCATAACCAATAACTACATTTCCACCAAATATTCCTTCACACACAGGATATTTTCCTGTGTAATCATAGCGAACATCTACTTTATTTTGTATATAGTACAGCGGAGAAAGAACATCCAGAATTCCCTCATGAAACTGTATGGAAACACCATAAGAAATGCTCTGCTGCACAAGCCCAACGAGCAGCTTACAGCCCACATACAAATAATTCAAAATAAAAGTAAATACCGGTACTGCTGCAAGTGTTCCTGCTACCATTGCCACAAATACTGCAAAATTATAAAAGAAGAATGACATGCCAAGAGCATAAAGCATTCCCTTAAATATATAGTCAAGGCAAGTATACCCACAAGCTGCACCGACAATTATTCCTATTAAAAAACCTACCAAAATAGGAACAACCAAAAACGTCAAACCAGACAAATAATTGGTAATAAACAATTCTTTTCTGGTAACCGGCAACGCATGTATGGTGTTTGCTGCCCGAAAGGTATATAAATAGGAAAATACCGCCATTGCTGCTGCTAAAGAAAAGATAAATAATATCGTCGGGTTCATATATACACCAACAAGTCCTGCTATTTCATTGACTTTCTGGGCAGCAATTTCTGCCTCTGTAGCATTCACTTCAATCCATTCTGTTCTGTGCAGATAATTGATAAAAATATTACAAGGCAATACAAACAGATTCCAAAGCAGAATAATTAACCAGATTGCCCAGAAACGACTCATATTTTTCTTAAAAATTGTTTTGTTAAAACAGGATGTCTTTGACTTCATAATCTACTCCTCCCAATTCATAGATAAAAATTTCTTCCAGTGTCAATGGTAAGATATCAATTAACATTGGATGCATTTTTTCAAGCTGGGCTTTTGCTTCTGTCGGATTTCCCTTGACAATTAACGTGTACACTCTTCCGGTATTCGACATATGCAATACCTCAAAATCCTCTGGAAGCTTTGGCATTTCCGCCTGAAAAGCCACCTGTATTTTACATACGCTTCCCTGTAAATCTGATAAGGATCGCTCAATCATAATCTTTCCTTTATGCATGATGCCCACATGGTCACACACATCTTCTAACTCCCTAAGGTTATGGGAAGAAACCAGTACTGTCGTATCATGTTCTGCTACATCTGCCATAATAATACTCCATATCTGGCGGCGCATAACCGGGTCTAAGCCATCCACCGGCTCATCCAAAATCAAAAGCTCAGGTCTGCAGCATACTGCCAGCCAAAATGCCACCTGTTTCTGCATACCCTTAGAAAGACTGCGGATAGCTTTTTTCGGGTCTATGGTTGGAAAATATTCCATCAGACGATAAAACATCTTTTCATCGAAATTTGGGTAGATTCCTTTATAGAATCTTTTCATTTCCAGAGTATCTGCCTGCATGAAATAAAATAAATCATCCGGTATATAGGCAAATTTAGCTTTAACTGCCGGATTTTCATATACATTTTCTCCAGCAACTTTTACAATTCCGGCATCCTGACGGTATACACCGGTTAAATGTCTGATTAGTGTGGATTTTCCTGCACCATTAGGTCCCACCAGACCATAAATAGCTCCTTTTTTCACATGCATATCCATACCATCTAATGCACGAAATCCATCAAATTCTTTTACTAAGTTACTTACTTCAATCATTTTCCCTCATCCTCCCCTTTTCGAGATTTTCCATACGCAGTCCAAGCTCTTCTTTTGTCACATCCAGTACAAAAAGCTCTGTCACCACTTCATCAAAAGTAACAAACAATTCATTTGCTCTGGATTTCTGCACCACTGCTGTTGCGGCTGCGAAAGTGCCTTTTCCCTGTCTGGAATACAGATAGCCTTCTGCTTCAAGTTCTTTATACGCTCTTTGAATCGTATTCGGATTTATGGCAAGATTGGATGCTAATTCCCGCACGGATGGTAGTTTTTCATCCGGTGCAATCACTTTGGTAATCAGAAGTTTTCGGATTCCTTCTTTTATCTGCTCATAAATCGGTTTTGCATCTCGATAATTTAATTGCAGCACATGTATAACCTCCTGTCTATAGTGTACTAATACATTTGATACAGTTAGTCTAGCATTAGAATACAGAAACTACAATAAAGAACTATGGAGGATTTTTTTAAGATTTTCTTAATGTACAAAAAATGCTGCTCAAAAGCTTTAAACAAGCTTTTATGCAGCATTTTCTGCTCTTTTCACTTTATTTCAATGCCAGAACTGCCGCAAGATTCCCTCTTTTCCCTTGCGTTGCCCTATGGGAAAACAGTAAATTCGCATTGCAGCAGGTACATATATTCGTTACTGCAAGATGCTGCTTTTGCACACCGGCTTCTAACAGTACAATCTCATTTGCCTTCCACAAATCTAACTGATACTTGCCATTCTTTTTGTCAATTAAAATTTCTGCCTCTCTTCCTGCAAATTCCTTTTTAAACGCTATTGCCACATCTTCACTGATTTCATAACAATCCTGACAGATAGATGGTCCAATGGCACAAATCACATCTTCCGGCTTTGTTCCAAATTCCCTATGCATGGCTTCTAAGGTCACTTTTCCCATTCTGCCTACAGTTCCACGCCAACCGGAATGACTTAAGCCAATCGCCTTGCGCACAGGGTCAACAAAATATAATGGTACACAGTCTGCATAAAAAGTCGTCAATGTAATACCCGGTTCATTGGTAATCAATCCGTCAACATCCATATATTTCTGTTCAAAAAGCAGACCATTACCGGCATCCTCTTTTCCTACCCGAAGAACATTTGTAGTATGAGTCTGATGGGAAAATACAAAACTGCCATATTCCACATCCAAAGCCGATGCTAATCTTTTATAATTTTCTTCCACCGCTTCTTTCTTATCCCCACGGGTAAAACTTAAATTTAAAAAAGACAGATGTTCGCTGCTGCAACCGCCTAACCTTGTCGTAAAGGCATGCTTTACCAGCTTAGTATTTTCCAAAAGCGGATAAACAAAAAGCGGCAGTTCTCTCTTACCCTCCACAGCAAAATATCTGTATTGTAAAATCTTTTCTTCTGACTTTTGCTTATATTCCATTATACATTCCCTCCACTAACAACTTTTTTCACGCCCTAAGAAAATAAACAGCATTGCAGATATCATCATCAAAACCGGATAATACAAGTATCTCCAAAATTCCACAGGATTGATAACGATTCCTGCCGCTGCTGCTCCGGCACTAGCGTAAAGTAATTGTGCCCCATAGGGAATCAGCCCCTGCCATGCAGAAGTAAATATATCCAATAAAGATGCTGTTCTTTTTGGTGTAAGCGCATACTCCTTTGCGATATTCTTTGCTATCGGTCCTGCCATAACAATTGCCACCGTATTATTTGCCGTAGATATATCCACAAGTGAAGCTAACAAGGCAATCCCTGCCTGTGCACCTTTTTTGCCCCGGACACGTTTCTTTATCTGATACAAAACAAAATCTATCCCGCCATTCGCCTTCACCAGACCAATGATACCTGCCACCACAAGGGAAATCACTGTAATATCATACATATTCAGTATACCGCCGCTGCCATCGGCACCGGTTGCCATCACCTGAAACACATCCATAGGTGCAATACTTCCCGACACAACGCCCACAACCAGTGATAAAATAATCCCGGCTGTCAGCACAAGAAACACATTCCCACCCAGAAGTGCCCCAACTAAAACCACCAAATAGGGTAAAATTTTGACAAAACTGTATTCTAAGTTCTCCTCTGCCACATAGGAGGCATTTCTGCCTGCAAGTAAAAATAAAACACAGGTAATCACTGCAGCCGGAATAACAATTTTAAAATTTTCTTTAAATTTATCATCCATTTCACAACCTTGTGTCCTTGCCGCCGCAATGGTTGTATCGGATATCATGGAAAGATTATCCCCAAACATTGCCCCACAAATCACTGCTGCAATACATAACGCTCCGGCAAAATCTGTTTTTTCACTAATTCCGGCTGCAATAGGAGTCAATGCCGCAATCGTTCCCACTGAGGTTCCCATAGCCACGGAAATAAAACAGGCGATGAGAAACAAACCTGCCACTACCACCTGTGGCGGCAAAATAGATAAGCCAAAATTTACTGTACTTTCCACGCCGCCCGCAGCCTGCACTGAACCGGAAAATGCCCCCGCAAGAATGAAAATCAGACACATCACCATTACATTTTCATCACCCATGCTTTTTGTCACAGAAGATAATTTTTCCTCAAAACTTCTTTTCGGATTCTGCAAAAATGCCACCACCAATGCCGCAAGAAAAGCTGCAATTGCAGGCATGGCATAAAAATCACCGGTCAGCAGACCACTTCCTATAAAGAGTACTAAAAACACACCGATGGGAATCAATCCAGCGATGCTTCCCTTTTCCATTGTCTTATTCATAAAGATTTCCTCTCTAATTTCCTGTTTTACTATATTTAACAATAAATATTTCTACCGCAATCTTTTCATTGAGACGTCCCGTTTTAACATCTTCCTCTACCTGTGCGCCATCCCGCAATGCTTCTATTAACTGCATTTTTGTAAAATTCTTTGCCTGTCCCTGATATTTACGAACAGCAAATTCAGGAACACCTACTTTTTTACTGATGTCAAAACTGCCATATCCTTTACCTGTCAGTTCTTTTACTTCTGCGAGAATACGAAACTGTCTGGTGATGAGAAATAGAATACGCATTGGAGCCTCTTTTAATGTCAATAAATCATAATACAATTCCAATGCCCTTTTCTGGTTGTGCCCGGAAAGGGCATCTACCATATCAAAAATGCGGTTTTCCATTTGTTCTGTCACAACCGCTTCCACATCCGAAGCCTCAATCACCTCTTTTTTTAGCGTATAGCTTAAAAGCTTTTCTAACTCCCTGTCAATATTGCTCATATCCAGACCTGTACGGCTCAAAAAAAGCTGCAATACTGCCTGTGTAATTTTTTTATTTTCCTTTCCGATTCTGCCTAATATCCATCGGGTAAGCAACGCTTCATTCTGGGTGGCAAACTCTATAATTGCTCCAGCTTTTTTCATTGCCTTATACATTTTAGAACGCTTATCCACTTCTGATTCCACAAAAATAAAGCAGGTACTTGCATTTATTTGTGAAAGATACTCCGCTAAAATATCACAGGAATTCTTAAAAAATCCGCTATCCTCCACCAAAATTACCCGGCGGTCTGCGAAAAATGGCAACGTTTCTGCCAAATCCACCAGCTCACCGGGATTTATATCCTTTCCGGCATAGGAAGAAAAATTCATGGTATCTCCCTCTACTGTTGTTGCCCGTACCAGCTTATCCTTGTACTGTTTTTTTAAATATACCTCTTCTCCATAGAGAAGATAACATTGTCTGAATTGTCCGTTTTTAATATCTGTATCTATTGTTTTCATGTGGGTATTTTAGCATAGATAGTAATCATGATTCAAGGTTGCAAAAAAAGTTTTATACATTTCTTAATGTCAACTGTAATCTGCCCAGTCTCCATAGTATAAAACACCCTGCTGCCAGTCTTCTCTAAACGCTCTATAGCTGCTGCATGGGGATGTCCATAGCTGTTATTTTTTCCACAGGAAACCACTGTCACTTGTGGTTGTATCTCTTCCAATAATGCCATAGAATTTGAATACTTAGAGCCATGATGATTTGCCTTAAAAACATCTACTGTAGACAATATATTTTCGTCTGCCAAAATTTTTTCCTGTTCTTCTGCCAAATCTCCGGCAAATAATGCTTTAAAATCTGCATTTTCATATACTAACGCCAATGACATTGCATTTTTATCTTCAGAATAGTTTTCTTCTCCCGGATAAAGACACTCCATTTTCCACTGCATTTTTCCTTTTGCACTTTTGCTATACAGGCTTTGCCCTTTTCTCATATATAAAATTGGAATCTGCTTTTTTTCTGTTAAGTCCTTCAATTTCTGCCATACCTCATCCTGTGGCAGATACTCTGCTACCACAAGATACTTTACTTTATAACCAGCTTCTAACACTTCCAGCAAACCACTCATATGATCACTGTCACAATGACTGACAAACCAATAATCAATCTGCCGCACACCGTTATATTTCAGACATGGCAGTATCCGATATGTACCTACTTTAGAAATATCACTGCTTCCCCCATCAATAAACAGATGTGTACCATCACCATTGGCAATAAAAATCCCATCTCCCTGTCCCACATCTAAAAAATTTACCTCCGCCATTTTCTTCGGTGCAATCACAAGACAAAAAGCCAGCAGCATGTAACATATTCCCGGAATACATCCTTTTGCAACAGATTTTTCTCTTTTCTTCTGCCATTGCAAAAATACAAGTATTCCTAATAAACAATACCAGCAGACAATCTTCTTTTCATCAAATGTCCCTGTTATCCATACCGCATTTGGCAATTGCAGAAAGATACTACATACCTTTTCAAATATATCTAAAATAAAATGGCATGGCAGCAACAGAAATTTTCCCCAAAATACTGAAAAACAGCCACAGATACCGCCAAAAATCCCACACCCAAACAATACACTCATGCATGGCAAAATAAATAAATTTATACATATGGAATATACCGATATTTCATAAAAGCTGCAACACAAAATCGGTATCGTTACAAGCTGTATATATAAACTAACCAGAAAATTCTCTTTCAGCCGTTCTTTTAGAATTTTGCTTTTTTCTTCCATAAAAAACTGCGCCAGACACACACCAATAACCGCACCAAAGGACAACAAAAATCCTATATTATGCAGTACATCTGTATTGTTCCAGACCATAACCGCTGCCAATAACGCCAGTGCTGTCGGGCGGTCATAGGTTCGCCCTCTGTATTTTGCATATAAAAGCAGCAGAAACATACCGATTGCCCTAGTGGATGATATTCCAAACCCGGATAATATCCCATAACACCATATCCATATGCCGGCTAACAGACCAGACACACCATACGAGCATTTCCACTTTCGCAAAAGCTTATAAAACACCATTCCAAGCATAGATATGTGCAGACCGGAAATACTATAAAAATGGCTAATTCCAGCCGTTTGGTACATGGATTTTATCTCCATATCCAAACCACTTTTATCCCCTAAAACCATTGCCGTCATCACACCTGCATCGGCAGCATGCATACAAACAGAAAAACTTTCTTTGATTTCCTTTTTTATTTTATATAAATATTCACGAAATACTTTTTCCTGCCCATAAAGACCTGTCACTTCTGCATTTTCAACTGCAAATTCAATATTTAAGCTATGGTAATACTGCATTTCATTATAATTGCCTTCATTCATCGGCAATGAAAACTTTTTTATTTTTCCCTGAACACATAGGATTTTTCCGATAGAACAAGTATCGGTTTCTAAATATACTAAGATTTGATTACAATTATAATGTTGATTTTGATACTGCAAAATGCAGTTTTTCAGATAAAAAAGATAATTTTCTTCTTTTTCTTCCTTTCGGAAGATTTCTCCCTGCAAAAGACATTTTTCCCCATCTGTTAACAGGTTCATATAAAACTCCCTAGGTTGTGCCTGTTTAAAACTTCGCACACTTCCCAATGCCATGCCAAAAATAATCCCCAAAACCATGACAACCATACAGCTTTTTCGGGCGACCTTTTTTCGATAACAGCAAACATATAGAACAGAAGCTATACCTCCTGCCAGATACAGCCAGCTGCAATGATACTCCATTGCAGCCGCTCCAAACAAAAATGCCGTAAGCAGGGTCAAAAGCTTGCGTTTATTCACTAACTTCTGAACCCTCCTCTGTGTATTTTTGTGTATCTTCTGTGATATTCACATACTCTAAATTCCGCACATACAATTCATCTAAATCGAAACTATCACGGTAGACTCTTCCCGTATCACCATTTACCGAAATCTGCACTTTACTGATTGTCGATATTTCCGTTAATGAATTTACAATAGAATAAATCACCACAGGCTCTTCAATACTATAATCCTGATTGATAAAGCCTTCATCAAGACTGACATAGCAAACCCCTTCCACCACGGAAACATTCACTAATTTTGTACCGGAAGGAATGGCAGCTACTGCATTTTCACTTTTTGGTCCTTTTAACAGACGCTCCATAATCAGTTTTTCCATAGAAATATTACTGCTATAATGGATTTCCTGTGTTTCTTTCACCAGACCCTTTCCATCTTCACTGGCAAAATACAGTACTAATGTTGCCTCCTGAATAGAATTAATCTGTTCACCCGGATTTTCGATAAAACTGTCATTTGTCATTACACCAACCGGATTTCCACTGCTGTCTACCAATGCGGCATCACCCACAAAAAAATTCAGACAATCCACGCCATCAATCTGTGTTAATGTACGCACAATCGCCGCCCGCATCAATACCTCCTCAATCTTTTCCACGGTACTGTAATTATTATCAAAATAGATTGTCAATACAGATTCTTCTAAGGTATATCCAGCAATTCCCACATCCGTCGGAATCGTTTTTTTACATTCCACATCCTCTGCATCTGCCTTAAGCTGTTCCAAAAACTCTCCCACCAAAGCCAGTGTATCCGCCGCATCTGCCTGCGGTTCATAGGCTTTTTCAATAATTTTCGTACTTTCTTTATTCAAATAATATATACAATATTCACTTTCTGTCTCTCTTTCACTGCTGCAGCCTGTCAAAAATACCAGCAACAGTAAAAATATCAGATACCGACAGCCTGATTTCATATTTGTCCACCCTTTCCTTTTAGGATGCAATATAATTTAATGGAATACGAACATTAAAAGTCGTACCTTCACCCTCTGTGCTAAATACTTTTATTGCTCCACGATGCATCAAAATGGCATTTCTGGTAATCGCAAGTCCAAGTCCTGTTCCACCAATTTCTCTTGAATGTGACTTATCTACCCGATAAAATCTCTCGTAAATATGCTCTAAGGATTCCTCCGGTATACCCATTCCACTATCTTCTACTTTTACATAGAAATACTGATGGTCGGCATTTAATGAAACATGCACCCATCCCTCCGGCTTGTTATATTTAATGGCATTTTCCACCAGATTCGTTATTGCAAGGGTCAGCTTCACTTCATCCACTTCTGCACTGACCGGACGGAAGCTTTCGAGTACCAGCTCAATATTCTGCCTTTCTGCAATCGGACGTAAACGCTTCAATATCAAATCCATAAGCTCATTTATATTCACACTGGAAATATTCAAATCTCCTGCAGAGCGATCCATCTTTACTAACGATAACAGGTCATTGATAATCTTTGTTTCCCTGTCGATTTCATTTCCAATATCATTCATAAATTCCTGATATAATTCTAACGGAACATTTTCCATACTGTTTAAGGAATCCGCTAACACCTTCATAGATGTCAACGGTGTTTTCAACTCATGAGACACGTTCGATACAAACTCTTCTCTCGATTCATCCAACACCTTCATTCGCCCAAACAATTGATTAAACCGATAGGATATCAGATCTGTTTCTGTATATGTGTTTTCATTTAATTCACTTGCATAGCCATTTTGAACTTCCACAATTCCCTTTGCCATTTTATAGAATGGAGAAGTCATCTTCTTTGCCAGAAATACGGCTATCAATGCAACCACCAACGCACAGGACACTTCTAAAATCAATGCACTGTTTTGCAAATAGTCTTTATTCAGCAAAATACTGTCCGTGGATACACTTACTAAAAGTACACCCAAAACCTCTTTACTTTCTTTTTCTGTTAAAGGTAGTGTCATTTCAATATAACAGTTTTCAGAATCATATTTTGAAATCTCTTCTCCACGAAAACTGCGGATAACCTCTTCCGATACAATACTCTTGCCTTCATCAAGACCGTAGGAATCCTTGATAATTTTAAAGTTTCCATCAATAACCATAACACGGCCATCATAAATATTCGATAACTGTTCTAACTGGGAATTGATAATTTCTGATGATGTATCTTCTAAATAGTGATTAAACACAATCTGATTTACCAGAATCTTTGCCTGATTTAAAATATCAATGCTTCGGTTGGAAACCGCCTTTGTTTCATAGGAATGCAGTATTCCTACCTGAAGCACTGCGCTTGGCAAAATTCCGATGATAAGAAATAACAGAACCAGTCTTACTTTCAGACTTTTAAAAAAACTTTGAATCTTTCTTTTACCTGCCATCATTACACCTATCTGTCACTTAACCCTGATAATAATATCCTACACCCCACTTGGTATGCACATATTTTGGCTCACTTGGGTTACTTTCGATTTTTTCACGCATTCGTCGAACATGCACATCTACTGTACGCACATCTCCCGGATATTCATATCCCCATACCAGATTCAACAGACTTTCTCTACTGTAAACCTTGTTTGGATGTGTCACCAAAAGCTCTAACAAATCAAATTCTTTTGCAGTAAGATTGATTTCCTTTCCTTTTACAAATAACCGTCTGCTTTCGCAGTCCATACGCAAATCACCATTTTCAATTATGGATGCCTCTTCTTTCTTTGGCTGACTTGCCGCTGTACGGCGCATAATCGCTTTAATTCTTGCTTTTACTTCCAGAATATTAAATGGTTTTGTAATATAATCATCCGCACCATACTCAAGACCAAGAATTTTATCCATATCATCGCCCTTAGCTGTCAGCATCACAATCGGAACTGTAGAAAATTCACGAATCTGCTGACATACCTCAAATCCATTCATTTTTGGCAGCATAATATCTAATAATATCATATCATACGCATTATCCGTAGCCATACGAAGAGCCTCTTCACCATCGTATGCACAATCCACTTCCATGCCATCCTGTTCCAAACTGAAACGGATTCCTTTCACGATTAACTTTTCATCATCCACTACAAGAACTTTTTTTGCCATGCTAAAACACCTCAATCAATAGTTATAGAATCTTTTATTTTGGAATAGACACCCTCTTTGATGCCCGCAATATTCTTTAGTTCTTCAACAGAAGAAAATGCACCATGCACGTTCCGGTAAGCTATAATGCTGTTTGCCTTCGATTCTCCGATGCCGGGCAGTGTCATCAATTCTTCGACTCCTGCCTGATTGATATTCACCCTTCCATCCGCTGCTGCCGCTTCTGTTGTCTGTTGTTCTTCCATCTCTGCATAGGTGAGTACTTTTACCATCTGTCCATCTGCAACTGCTTCCGCCTGATTAACACTTTCCGCACAAGCATACTTTTTCAAGCCTCCTGCGGCTTCAATCGCTTCAAAAATGCGGCTTCCTTCTTTTAACGCATATACACCCGGTTCTTTTACCGCACCACAGACATGCACATAACACATACTTTGTGGTACAGCAGCCGACTGCATCGTATCTTCCTCGGTAGATACCACTTCTTCTGTGGTATTTTCCAGATATACTTTTGTATCATTTCCGCAGCCTAAGCATAAGAATATCATTCCACATATAACTATTTTCAATAATTTCTTCATCCGCATAACTCCTTTGCCGGAGTTCCTCAATGCCGATACCCACATTTTAACGAATTTTTACAATTATTACAAGAGTATTTCCTAATTATATAAAATTCCGTTATCCAAATACAAATTGGCAGAAATAACAAGCACGCTGCCACAGCACTCCTGCTATTTCTGCCAATTCGACACTACCTTTTGATAGCCAAATTATCTTTCATACTCAGCTAAAATACCATCTAATATTTCGCACATTTCATCCACATGCTCTTCTTTAATCACAAGTGGCGGCACAAAACGAAGTACATCAGAACCTGCTGTAATCACAATCAAGCCCTTTTCCAATGCCTTTTTGGATATTTCACCAACCGGAACAGATACCTGTAATCCCTGCATCAATCCTATTCCACGATGCTCCACAACATGCGCATATTTATCTTTTAATTCTTCTAATTTTTTCCATAAATATGCAGAAATCTCTTTTACATGCTCTGTGATATTCTCACGTTCCATAATCTCAAAAACTTTACTTACTGCTGCGCCAACGAAAGGATTGCCACCGTAAGTAGTTCCATGATCCCCCGGCACTAAGGATTTCTCTGCCACACGCTCTGTCATTAAGAAAGCACCTACCGGTACACCACAGCCTAATGCCTTTGCCACAGTCATAATATCCGGTTTCACACCATAATTCTGCCATGCAAACATTTCACCGGTTCTGCCCATACCACACTGAATCTCATCTAATATCAGTAAAATATCCTTTTCTTTGCAAAGTGCTGCCACACCTTCGATAAATTCCTTCTCTGCCGGATAAATACCGCCTTCACCCTGCACGGTTTCAAAAAGAATGGCACAGGTTTTTTCATTCACAAGTGCTTTTACACTTTCTAAATTATTAAATTCTGCAAAACGAATACCGCCTAATAATGGTTCAAACGGCTCCTGATAATGTTTATTTCCCGTTACGGATAACGCACCAAGACTTCTGCCGTGGAATGAATGGTGCATGGCAATAATTTCATGGTCTGCATGACCATCTCTTGTATATGCATATTTTTTAGCAGCCTTTATCGCACCTTCAATTGCCTCTGTTCCACTGTTTGTAAAAAATACTCTGTCCATACCACTGGCTTTTTTCACCAATTCTGCTGCTTTAATAATTGGTGGATTGTAATAGAGGTTCGATGTATGTAATAATTTTCCCACCTGCTCTTTTAGCGCATTTTCGTATTCTTCATTGCCATATCCTAATGCGCATACAGCAATTCCCGCTGCAAAATCCAGATATTTTTTGCCCTCTGTATCATACAGATAAACATCTTTTCCTGATTCTAAAACAACACCATAACGGTTATATGTGTGAAGGAGGGCTTTTTCCGCCTCTTCCATATATGTCATACTATTCATGATAATATTTCGTCTCCTTTTCTCCTAAAATGGCTGTTCCGATTCCTTTGTTTGTAAAGATTTCCAATAACAGACAATGTGCAATACGTCCGTCTAAAATATGTACTCTTGAAACACCATTTTCAATCGCATCAATACAGTTATTTAATTTTGGCAGCATACCTCCACCGATATTTCCGCCACTAATCAATTCTCTTGCTTCTTCAATTGGAAGCTCGGAAATTAATGTACTCTTATCCGAAGGATCTTTGTACACACCTTCAATATCTGTTAAGAATGCTAATTTTTCTGCTTCAACTGCTCTTGCAATTGCACAGGCCGCATCATCTGCATTAATGTTATATGTATTAAATTCATCATCCAAGCCGATTGGGCAGACAATTGGAAGAAAATCTTTTTCTAATAAATCATATAAAATCTTAGGATTTACTTCTGTAATTTCTCCTACAAATCCAATATCTTCTCCGTTGGAATATTTCTTTTCTACCTTTAACATGCCACCGTCTTTACCACTGATACCAATGGCATTGACACCTAACTCCTGTACCATCTGTACTAAGGATTTGTTTACTCTGCCAAGAACCATTTCTGCGATTTCCATAGTGGCTTCATCGGTTTTACGAAGACCATTGACAAAAACAGGCTCCATACCGGCTTTAGCTACCCATTTGCTGATTTCCTTACCGCCACCATGTACAATAATCGGTTTGAAACCTACTAATTTTAACAGGGTAACATCCTGAATCACCTGACGTTTTAACTCTTCGTCTACCATGGCACTTCCGCCATATTTTACTACAATAATTTTACGATTAAATCTCTGGATATATGGTAATGCTTCAATCAAAACCTCTGCTTTGCCCATAATCTCATGCATGATTTTTTCTTCCATTTCTATTCTCCTCTTCTATCTTCTGTATCATTTTATGAACGATAATCTGCATTAATTTTCACATAATCGTAGGTCAAATCACAGCCCCATGCTGTAGCTGCTTCACTACCCTCATGCATATCTACAAAAATAGTCACCTCATCGGCACCTAAAATCTTAGCTGCTGTATCTTCATCAAATACAATCGGCGTTCCCTTGTCAAATACCTGTAAACGACCTTCTTTACTCTCAAAGAACAATTCTACATCCTTCTCATCAAACTGTGCTCCCGAATATCCCATAGCACATAAGAAACGACCGAAGTTAGCATCACAGCCATAGATAGCAGCCTTTGATAAATTACTTGCCACAATTGCACGGGATAAAGTTCTTGCATCTTCCTTGCTCTTTGCATTTACAACTTTCGCTTCAAAGAGCTTACTTGCACCTTCTCCGTCCGCTGCCATTTTCTTTGCCAAAAATTCACATACAAAGTATAACGCCTCCACAAAGGTATCGTACGCTTTTCCCTTTGTTGTAATCACTTCATTTTCAGCAAGTCCGTTTGCCATGATTAAAAGTGTATCATTGGTGGAGGTGTCCCCATCTACAGTAATCATATTGAAGGTATCCTTTACCACCTCACTTAATGCTTCCTGAAGCAGGCTTTTTTCAATCGCAAGGTCAGTTGTTAAAAAGCCAAGCATGGTACACATATTTGGATGAATCATACCGGAGCCCTTACTCATACCACCCATGGTTACCGTTACACCGTTCACTTCAAATTGCACAGCAACTTCTTTTTCATGGGTATCCGTAGTCATAATGGCAAGTGCTGCATCATGTCCGGCTTCTTTTGTGTCTTTTAATTCCGGCACCATTGCTGCCATACCATTACAAATTCTATCGATTGGCAGCTGCATACCGATAACACCTGTGGATGCCACTAAAACAGCATCGGATGATATATTTAAAAGCTCTGCTGCTTTATCTGCTGTCTGTTTACAATAAGAATAGCCCTCTTCTCCTGTACAGGCATTGGCAATTCCGGCATTTACGACAACCGCCTGTGCACAGGCACTGTTTGTCACAACTTCCTTATCCCATTTTACCGGTGCTGCTTTAACTACATTGGTAGTAAAAGTTCCGGCTGCTTTACATGGCGTTTTACTAAAAATCATCGCCATATCTGTTCTGTCTTTGTATTTAATTCCTGCTGCTGTGGATGCTGCAAAAAATCCTTTTGCTGCGGTTACACCGCCTTCAATCTTTTTCATACGCTTCACCCTCTACTTTTCATTGAACTTCGTTATATTTTTATCATTTAATGTAAAATCATAATAGTTTAAATCTTCACGGAAAGTCCAGCCTACTTTTCGCCAGAAATGATTACCCACTTCATTATCCGTAAATGCAATCAGACATACTTTATTAATCTGTTCTGCCTGTAAAGCCCGCATGGCTGCCACTGCCATCTCTTTGCCAATGCCATGTTTGCGGTAATCTTCATGAACGCACACATGATAAAAACACCCTCTTCTGCCGTCATGTCCGCAAAGAATCGCACCTACCACTTTGCCATCTGCTTCTGCCACAATACTTGTGGTAGGATTTCTGCGGATAAAACGCTCTACACCTTCTTTTGAATCATCAATACTACGGATTCCAAAACCTTTTATGCTCATCCACAGGTCATATACCTTTGGATAATCTTCTATAACCATTTCTCGAATTGTATACTGCATATTTCCTCATTTCTTTGACTCACTATTATGGGAACATAGGAACTAACTCAAGCCCCTCAGATTCCTTCTCCCCAAACAGTAAATTCATATTCTGAACCGCCTGACCGGCTGCACCTTTTACAAGATTGTCTAATGCACCCATCATAATGATACGTCCGGTTCTTTCATCAATCACAAAATTCACATCTACATAATTACTGCCTTCTACCCATTTAGTTTCCGGACAAACACCTTTTTCCAGCACACGGACAAATTTCTCATTCGCATAGTATTTATCATACACAGCTTTTACCTGCTCATATGTAGGATAGCCAAGTGTGCCATCTGCCTGTGGAATTTTCTTTAATGTGGCATATTCAGTTGCTAAAATACCACGGTTCATTGGTACAAGATGCGGTGTAAAATTCAATTTAATTTCTTTTTCTGCCGCATAACCTAACTGTTCCTCAATTTCCGGTGTATGTCTGTGACTTGCCACACCATAGGCTTTGATATTTTCATTTACTTCACAGTAAAGATTTGGCACTTTTGCCCCTCTTCCTGCTCCGGAAGTTCCTGACTTTGCATCGATAATCAATGTATCTACATCAATCATGCCTTCTTTTACCAAAGGATAGGCTGTCAAAATAGAACATGTGGTATAGCAGCCCGGATTTGCTACTAATCTTGCACCCTTTACTTTATCTCTGTTAATCTCGCAAAGTCCGTAAACAGCTTCTTCTATAAACTGTGGAGATTTATGCTCGATTTTGTACCATTCTTCATAAATACTTACATCTTTAATACGGTAATCTGCACTTAAATCCACGATTTTTACCTGACTTAAAATCTCTTCTGTTAATATAGAAGCTAAATATCCCTGTGGAGTAGCTGTAAAAATTACGTCCACCTGTTTTGCAAGCTCTTCTATATTATCATCTAAGCATGTATCCTCTACGATTTCAAACATATTCTGGTAAACTTCTGCGTATTTCTTATCTATGTAACTTCTGGAACCAAACCATTTAATTTCCACGTTCTTATGTCCCATCAAAAGACGTACAAGTTCGCCTCCTGCATATCCGGTTGCTCCAATAATTCCTGCTTTAATCATATTCATCACTCTTTCTTTTCTCTCATTTTATGTGCTTCTTCTCATTCACGCAGTCTAAAACTGCACACTATTTTATATATTAGTACAAAAATAGTGATTCGTAAAGACTTTCACGGTAATGATTTTGTTTTATTATGTAAGTTTTGCATAATTATACATTTTATTTTAATATTATGCAAGAGTTTTTTGAAACTTTATAAATGAGTAGTGGAGGTTTGGGTGTTTTAAGACGTAAAGGTTTTAGAAAATTACGGTTTGGCGATGCAGTATATCCCGGAATGCCGGAGGGAACGGACGGCAGACGTGCATTGTGTGGCTAAGTTTCCGTCCGGTATAAGCGATATTGAAAGCTGGCAAAAAGAGCCGGGGACTATGCAGTGGCAGAGTGTCCGTGAAATAAGTATTTCTAATTATTTTCATATAGACTGTGGCAACGGACGCCACCGTTTTCAACATGACATCCCTGTCATGGTTCAAACTTGCGCCGACGTCCTGTCGGCGCATGGCTGTGTTATTGCCGAAAATAATAAGAAATACTAATTCCACTCCCAAGTCTGCCGCTGCATAGTTCCCGGCTCTTTTTACCAGATTTACATTTTGAAACCGGACTGGGATACCGGCTGTGGTACGTCTGCCTGGGTTACGAAAGGATTTCGGGATAATCTACATCAAAACCTCCACAGGTAGATGATGCTAGAACACTTACGGCTACAACTCTACTCTATGGAGGTTTTCATGTATGTTATCTCGAAATCCTTCGTAATACAGGCAGACACGTCCCACGCTCTCCAGTCCGGTATCACAATGTAAATTAGTAGAACAGACGCAGGGGGTAGTTTGGTGGAATTGGTAGTGAAAAGTAGTGTTTCTTACATTTTCTAAATGACATAGTTATGCGCAAACATGGACGTTTGCGCAAGAATCTGCCACGGCATGGACGCCGTGTCAGATTCGGTAACGGACGTTA